>NZ_CP031728.1:4567500-5167500 GCF_008806975.1 Cellvibrio sp. KY-GH-1 | reverse complement strand
AGAATAAACGTCGGGCCCACCAACAAAGAATAATGGGCAGATAAGAACCAACATGACCAGCAAGAACCAACGCCTGAAACTCTTCAAACCCCGCACCTCAAATCACCGGATAAACGTACACAATTTACTAGAGATGTAACAAATTATTACAACGCTGTGCCGCTTCATTTGGCAAGCTCTGATAACGGAAGCTTTGCAAGGTTTAGCATGGAGTGACATTCAGCGGCAGCCGAATGCGAACCTGATTTTTGGCACAAATGCGTACCCATCTACGCCACAACATTTCCCGACAACACGCACAATAACATGCACAGATAACAGGAATTTCCCCATGAGCTATCTACAATCGCTACTCAAACTAACCCGCACCGGTAGCATCAAACTGATTGCGGTTCTGGGTGCTGGCGTCGCAGTGATCGCACCTTTTAGCCAAGCGCAGACAATTATTAAGCCAGAGCCAATCGGCGTCACTTACTCCGTTAAACCCGACTACCGCAAATGCGCGTTCCCCTTATGCGGTGGCTGGTATTTAACACCGGTAAACCAATATTCCCTGGCGCTGCAAACTGAAGATGAAGCTTATGAATCATCCGCGCTTTTGCCAAACACCATCTATGTAGCCTATATCAATTACAAACGATTGGGTTTAACAACCAAGCAAATTGCGGAACTGGAAAGCGCCATGCGCAGTGAGCAAGCGCTCCTGCGCGGCAACATCCTCAACACGCCAAAAACCACTAAACAACTCGTCCGCAAGGCAGTCGCTCAAACGCAAACACTGACGGTAAACGGAGCCTGGGTTGGTGCCAATAAAAACACTCCGGTTGGTTCCTACCTGAACATTAGCAGTACCGGAATAATGTGTATTACAACCCCCTGCCCTTACTTCAAAGCCAATATTCTCAACAGCGATTCCAGTAGCGAATTTCATGACCTTTCATTGGAAAAAGCCAATCTGGATCGTGAGCAGGAAGCCTTGGCATGGCAGGCACTTTCCACCAACGGCTTAATCATCACTGGAACCAAGTATGAAACTACCGGTTTTGATCCAACCGGCAACGAACCAGGTAAAGGCGTTGGCGTCGCGGCGACTAAAATATTCTTTTCATTTCCACCCAAGAAATAACTTCGCCAATTGTTGACCTGTTTCTTAAGTGATAAAAAAATCCCGGCATTCAAACGGGATTTTTTATCTTTAATATTGCGAATAACCCATACCATTAAATTGTTTGGCGAGGTTGGTCGCATAGTTATCTGTCATACCACTGATGTAATCAATCACCGCCATTAATGCCAGATACTTATAATTTTGCTCGCGCTTACTCACCTGGGGATGGAAGTTGTTTTCGCCAATCAGTGCCATTACGCGATTGTCTTTATAAGTCATCTGCGCTTGCTCACCAAGCGATGCATAAACTGCAGAGCAAATGGTATTGAGCAGCGTACCTATTACGGTATAGGCACCAATTTCCAATTCGACACGACGTGAATGATTAAAGATTTTGCGCTTGGCCAAATCTTTCGCCGCCTGTACCGCATCGCGCACGCGCGGATCACACAGAGAAATTAAATCGCCTTCCACTTCACCACGCAAAAACGCATCTTGATGTTTAACAAAAGCAGCAGTGCCGGAATTGATAAACGCATCAATGACTTTACCGCGGACCAACGCCGGCTTGCGACCGTCGTTGACTTTTTTCAACAGCCGCTCGAGTTCCGCCAGCTGCGCAGAATCCGCAATGACCGGGTGCAATAATTCATAGATTTCCGTCCAGTTTAGAATCCCCATTTCCAAACCATCTTCCAGATCAATAATGCCGTAACAAAAATCGTCGGCCGCCTCCATTAAATACACCAATGGATGCCGGCAATACCAATCACTGCCGCGTTCAATCAATCCGGTTTTTTGTGCAATCTCGTGAAAATAATTAACTTCTGATTGAAAAATACCGTACTTGGCATTTTTCGGCCGCTGCCCCAATACCGTAGGCGACGAGGTCCAGGGATATTTAATCGATGAAGCGAGCGTCGCGTAAGTTAAACGCATTCCATCGTGATACTGGTGATACTCGGATGTCGTGAGTACGCGCAACCCTTGAGCATTACCTTCAAACACTCGTATATCGTCCTGCTCAGAGGGCGATAAATCGCGCAAGAACTCCGCACCTTCTTTTTGGAACCAGTTGCGAATGGCGTCTTCACCGGTATGGCCAAACGGTGGATTGCCGATATCGTGAGCGAGGCAAGTTGCCTGCACAATATCGCCGATATCCGTTGGTAAAAATTGCGCGGGCAAATCACCTTTATCTTTTAACGCTTGACCGACGCGAATTCCCAAAGTGCGCCCCACACAAGCAACCTCCAGACTATGGGTCATACGATTATGAATGTGATCATTGGTCGCAAGCGGATGCACTTGCGTTTTGCGTGCAAGGCGACGAAACGCACCGGAAAAAATAATTTTGTCGTGATCTGAGTGAAAAGGCGATCGCCCCTCCTCGTGTTTGGCAATGCGATTCCCCAAGCGGTCGGCGCAGAGCAGTTGACTCCAGTTCATTGGCATAGATGTATCCCTGACTTTCATTGTTGGGTTACCGACTATTTTAGGGTAATCCGGCGTAAAAACACTCGTTAGCCATCTCGAAATACCTTGTAATTGGCGATACCCCGAGCACACAACTAAACTCCCAGCTCCCGCAAACCCTTCTAAAAGGAGAATTATATGCCTGAATCAACTCAACCCACTGCAGTGAATAGCGCAGTTATCGATGCCGTTACAATAACCAACACCAAAGTACTTGCTGAAGCTCCTGCAATGGCGATGGGCAGCCTATATCAAACAATTGGCAATTCCGTCGCAATGGCCGCGGCCAATGCCGTTTACGCGCAACAGCAAGCGAACGTCACCTACCAGGCCGCCACAACATTGGGGGTTACCAAGTTGTTTAACAATGGAGGAGTAGGTGCAACTGAGGGCGCACCGGCAGATCCAACCCAATATGCACAACTAAAAGCGCAAATTGATGCATTAACCGCGCAATTGGAGCAATTAAAATCTGAATCTCACGGAGCTTAAGATGGAGCAGGGTAACGAGTCAGATGGAGATACCCATCAGAAAAACTGCAAAGAATCTATGGCGTACCTTGCGGCGTTAAATGCGGTCAACCTGATCCTGCTGGACGCCGTAACTTTCCAGCGCAACAACAATATTGTCTACACCGCTGGTTTGACACTGGCAGTGATGAAGTTAGCGGAAGGTGATAGCCAAGGCGCGCAATTGTTAGACACAATCCAAAAAAACCTGTCAGAGAATCAACAGCACTTGCTAAAAACAAGTCAGGATTGTGCTGAAATCCTGACGAGGTTTAAAAGTATTTAACCGGGCAATTTCCGTTATCGATCACCGACTTTAAAAAGTTGCGCCTTGTCAGGCGCAACCTTCTTCACTTGAGCCCCCCAATATTTACGGCAATCTTGAGCCCTCAATTGGAATCGCCATTAATCGCCGCCGCTCTTCGCACCAATTTGGCTCGCAAGAAAAATTTAACCGCACAACTTCAGCGCATAGGTTTTTGTTAAAAACACCCGGTGCCAGCCGCCTTCACAGGCGCACCTACGTCATTTAACTCATTGAATATAAAGATTTTTGTGCTCTTTACAGCGGGAACCGGTAAAGCTGATTTTTACTTGGCACAGTTTCTGCTGAATACAAACTTGTATCCAAGATTGTATTTAAGATTTTTAGCGGGAACTTTAATGACGCAGTTACCAAGTCAAACAACCACTGGCTGGACTATTTCTGAATGGCTGGCGGCCTACCACCAGGGGCTGGATGCGCGCGCGGCTTTACACAGCCTGCGCAATCAATTGAGTAGCTCCGATACTGCCTGGATTTATATTGTCTCCGCTGCTGAGTTGGATGCCCAACTGGATGCGCTACTACTGAATAAAACTACCGATGCAAAAAATCTACCGCTTTTCGCTGTGCCTTTCGCGGTAAAAGACAATATTGATGTGGCAGGCATTCCTACTACTGCCGCTTGCCCCGCATTTACCTATATTCCTGAAACAGATGCGACCAGCGTTGCGCGTCTGAAAGCGGCGGGTGCCATCGTGTTGGGCAAAACCAACCTCGACCAATTTGCCACAGGGTTAGTGGGAACACGCTCCCCTTACGGCGCAGTACCCAATTCCTTTAAAGCGGAATATGTTTCTGGCGGCTCCAGCTCCGGCTCAGCCACAACTGTCGCCAATGGAATTGTGCCCTTTAGTTTAGGTACCGATACCGCCGGCTCCGGCCGCGTGCCCGCCGGCTTCAATAATATTGTTGGCTTGAAGCCGACCAAGGGTCGCTTTAGTACCCAAGGCGTTGTGCCCGCTTGTCGCAGTCTGGATTGTGTTTCGATTTTTTCATTAACGCTTGATGATGCAGAACTGGTTGCTTCGTTAATCGAGGGTTTTGATACAGCCGATGGCTATTCGCGCAAAGCGCCTGCCGCTGCGACGTATTTTTCGGCAACCCCCCGCTTTGCAATTCCCGCCGCACCCAACTGGTTTGGTGATATTCAGGCACAAGCGGCGTGGGAATTATCGCTTGAGAAAATACGCGCACTTGGTGCGGAATTAACTGCCATTGATTTCACGCCCATGTTTAACCTCGCGCAATTGCTCTACGGCGGCCCTTGGGTGGCTGAGCGTCACGCGGCGATCAGCGAATTTATGCAAGATCACGCGAGCGACATGAATGAGGTGGTGCGTTCGATTGTAGAAAAAGCGGTAAATTTTTCAGCGACTGATTGTTTCCGCGCAGAATATCAACGCGCTAATCTCGCGCGATTAATTCAAACATTAATGAGCAGCTTTGATGCGTTATTAGTTCCTACATCACCGCGTCATCCAACAATTGCAGAGGTCGCTGCGGATCCCGTCGGCGTTAACAGCCAACTGGGAACCTATACCAATTTTGTCAATCTCGCTGATTGTTGCGCACTCGCTTTACCTGCCGCAATGCGCACTGATGGTTTGCCCTTTGGCGTAACGCTAATTGCGCCCGCCTGGCAAGATGCCGCACTGCTCGCTTTTGGAAAAAAATGGCATGCGGCAACCCAATTAACTTTGGGGGCTATCGACAAACAACAAGCGGTACCAGTTACTACTACCGAATCACCAAAAGGTTATGTGCGGCTCGCCGTTGTGGGTGCTCATCTGACCGGCATGCCGCTGAATGTGCAATTGCAAGAGCGCAACGCATTGTTTGTTGAAAGTACATTCACCGCAAAAAATTATCGCCTGTATGCGTTACCCAATACCACGCCACCCAAACCCGGTTTAATTCGTACAGAAACCGAAGGCGCAGAAATTATCGTGGAATTATGGGATGTGCCCGTTCAACACTTCGGCAGTTTTGTCGCACTGATTCCTGCTCCGCTGGGCATAGGAACATTGACGTTAATTGATGAGCGCGAAGTAAAAGGATTTATTTGCGAAGGTGCAGCAGTGACAGGGGCGAAGGACATTACCCATTTGGGCGGTTGGCGCGCGTATATCAAATCACTACAGAAATAAAAATCCCTCCCGGCCCTCCCTTTTCAAAGGGAGGGAGTTGGACTCTCACTTTGTAGCAAGTGAGAAACAGCGAAAATATTGCTTCAACGATATGAAGGTGAAGCGACACAAAATCTCGCTGGAGACTTCCTCCCCTTTGAAAAAGGGGAGGCAAGGAGGGGATTAAAATTACAGTCGGAGAAGAAGTGTGTTAAGAACCGTACTAATCGCCAACCGCGGGGAAATCGCGGTACGCATCGCCAAGACCCTGAAAAAAATGGGTATTGAATCCGTTGCTGTTTATTCAGATGCAGATCGAAACTCAGCGCATGTGGCAGCCTGCGATAAAGCAATCTGTTTGGGCGGAAATACGGCAGCAGAAAGTTATTTGAAAGCAGATTTAATTCTCGCTGCCGCGAAGGAAACAGGTGCGCAAGCAATTATTCCGGGCTACGGCTTTCTTTCTGAAAACGCCAAATTTTGTGAGCAGTGCGAAGCTGAAGGTATCGCCTTTTGCGGCCCAACGCCGGCACAAATTCGTCAATTCGGTTTGAAACACACCTCACGCGAACTCGCCGAACAAGCTGGTGTACCGCTCACGCCCGGCACGGGCTTATTGGATTGCGTTGAAGAAGCTATCGCATCAGCGGCAACCCTTGGCTACCCCGTTATGTTAAAAAGCACGGCAGGCGGTGGCGGTATCGGCCTAACCCGTTGTAACAATGAAGCCGAATTAATTAATGCTTACGACAGCGTAAAACGTTTAGGCCAAAACTTTTTTAGCGACTCAGGCGTATTCCTCGAACGCTTTGTGGATAACGCCCGCCACGTAGAAGTGCAACTATTTGGCGATGGCAACGGCAATGTGTTGGCCTTGGGTGAACGCGATTGCTCACTGCAACGTCGCAACCAAAAAGTCGTTGAAGAAACGCCAGCGCCAAACTTACCAGCCGCAACACGCGATAAATTACTCGCCGCATCGGTAAGCTTGGGCAAAATGGTAAACTACCGTTCCGCCGGTACCATTGAATATATTTACGACCCAGCGCGCGATGAATTTTATTTCCTCGAAGTAAATACCCGCTTGCAAGTAGAACATCCCATCACCGAAGCCTGCACAGGTGTGGATTTAGTTGAGTGGATGATTCTCACTGCAGCGGGTACTCCGCCAAAACTGGATATCGACATCAATCCCACAGGCGCCGCCATTGAAGTGCGTTTGTACGCGGAAGATCCGGTGCGCGAATTCCAACCTTCGCCCGGCGTATTAACCGATGTAGTATTTTCGAATTCAGCGCGTATTGATACCTGGGTATCTACCGGTACTGAAGTATCACCCTACTACGACCCGATGATTGCCAAAATTATTGTGCATGGCAAAGACCGCGCCGATGCAATCGCAAAAATGGGCGCTGTATTGAATGAAACACGCGCAGCCGGAATCGCGACCAATCTGGATTATTTGCGTCAAATTATTGCGTCAGATTTTTTTGCATCAGGTAATGTAGCTACCAATAAACTCGCCAGTTTTAAATATTTGCCACCGGTCGTGGAAGTTGTGCAGCCAGGCACCTACACCAGCGTACAGGATTATCCAGGCCGTGTAGGCCTGTGGAGCATAGGTGTTCCGCCATCTGGCCCAATGGATGATTACGCATTTCGTTTGGCCAATCGCATTGTCGGCAACCATGAAAGTGCCGCTGCGCTCGAATACACCATTATTGGTCCAAAATTAAAATTCCACAGCGATGCTGTTATCGCACTCACCGGTGCAAATTCACCGGCAAAAATTGATGGAAAAATAATTCCCTTCTGGCAACCGGTAGCCATTAAAGCCGGACAAATTCTTGATATTGGCAAAGCCGAACAAGGTTGTCGCGGCTATATCGCCGTGCGTAATGGTTTCGACGTGCCCGTTTATCTCGGCAGCCGCTCCACCTTTGCCCTTGGCCAATTTGGCGGTCACGCCGGTCGCACCCTGCGCGCAACCGATATGTTGCCCATCAGCAACCCGGCGATTGCCGCCTGTACAACGCCAGCACCCGTTTATGAAGCAGCTCCAGCGCCGGTAAGTTTAATTCCGCCGTACTTTCTGAAAACCGAAGGCACCAATGAATGGGAAATTGGTGTGCTCTATGGCCCGCACGGCGCGCCGGATTTTTTCACCACCGATGCGATTGACATGTTTTTCTCCACCGCTTGGGAAGTGCACTACAACTCCAACCGTTTGGGCATCCGCTTGAATGGACCCAAGCCAACCTGGACGCGCAGTGATGGCGGCGAAGCCGGTTTACATCCCTCCAATATTCACGACACTGAATACGCAATCGGTTCAATTAATTTCACTGGCGACATGCCGGTCATCCTCACCAAAGATGGCCCAAGTCTGGGTGGATTTGTTTGCCCGGTCACTATTGTTAAAGCCGAGTTGTGGAAAGTCGGCCAGGTAAAACCCGGCGATAAAATTCGCTTCAAGCGGTTGAGTTTTGATACTGCGCTGGCGATGGAATTATCGATTGATCGCACCATTGAAAATCTGGGCGTGCAACCGGCGGTATTGCCCGCCCCAATTGTTGTTCCGGAAAATACCCTCTCTGAATGTGTCGTTGCTTCGTTGCCACCACTCGGCAGCCGTCCGCTGGTGAGCTATCGCCAAGCCGGCGACAAATATATTTTGCTTGAATACGGTGACAACATCCTTGAATTAAGTTTTCGCTTGCGTGTGCACGCGTTAATGGAAGCACTAAAAGCAGCCCCCATTGACGGCGTGATTGAATTGTCCCCCGGTGTGCGCTCGCTGCAAATTAATTACGATAGCCGTGTCATTCACCAGCGCGAATTGATTAATCGCTTATTGATAATTGAAGAAACCCTGGGCGATGCGCGCGATATTAAAGTGCCCAGTCGTATCGTTCACTTGCCAATGGCCTTCGAAGATTCCGCAACACTGGATGCAGTATCTCGCTATCGCCAATCTGTGCGCGACACAGCGCCCTGGTTACCGAGCAACACTGAGTTTATGCGACGCATTAACGGCCTCGATTCCATCGGCCAAGTTAAACAAATTCTGTTTGAAACCAGCTATATGGTATTGGGTTTGGGTGATGTGTATCTGGGTGCACCTTGCGCAGTTCCGGTTGATCCGCGCCATCGTTTACTTACTTCAAAATACAACCCCGCCCGCACCTACACCGCCGAAGGCACTGTGGGTATTGGTGGTGTGTACATGTGTATTTACGGTATGGATTCACCCGGCGGCTATCAATTGGTTGGCCGCACCCTGCCCATCTGGAATAAATTTTTGAAAAACCCCGTATTCAAAGATGGTGAACCCTGGTTACTGAAATTTTTTGACCGGGTGCGCTATTACGAAGTCAGCGAAGAAGAGCTTACCGCACAACGTGAAGCGTTCCGCGAAGGCCGTTTGAGCCTGCGCATAGAAGAGGATTTTTTCAGTCTCGCCGAGCATGAAAAATTCTTACAAGAAAACGCCGCGAGCATTGCGGAATTTAAAACAAAACAACAAGCCGCCTTCACCCGTGAAGTTGCGCTTTGGCAAGCCGATGAGGCCGCCAACGTGGATGCAGCACTACAAGCCAAAATTAACACTGGCCCCATCGAAGTCGACGGTCATGCGATCACGGCAGACATCAGCGGCAATATCTGGAAGCTACTGGTGGAGCCGGGCCAACAGGTTGAATCGGATCAACCCTTGTTAATTGTGGAAGCAATGAAAATGGAATTTTCTGTCTACGCGGATCGCAGTGCAAAAGTCAGTGCGATTCACGTAGCACCCGGCAAACAGGTGAATGCAGGAGATTTGTTGGTGGTGTTGGAGGCGGATTAACTTAACGCACTTTGTAGGTTGGCGGTGAGGAACGAACCCCAACACAAGCAACGCGAAAATGATGAGCAATGTCATGTTGCGGTTCGCTTCGCTCAGCTTGCGTGGCCCGCCAAAACCTACGGTAAACGATATGAAAATGGTCAAACACGACAAGACAAAAAAGAAAGCCGAAGAGCCGCGCACCAATTTAACCGAGCGGATTTATCAAACCATTAAAGACGATATTTTTTCGTTCCGTTTATTGCCGGGCGATCGTTTTAGTGAAAATGAAATAGCCGATCGAGTGGCAGCGAGTAGAACACCGGTGCGAGAAGCCTTGGCCCGTTTACAACGCGAAGGTTTTGTGGATGTATCCTTTCGTAGCGGCTGGCAAGTAAAGCCGTTTGATTTCAAACAATTTGAACAACTTTATGATGTGCGCATTATTTTAGAACTGGCCGCCGTAAAAAAACTGTGTGAAATGGAACCAGCACCGGATTTGGAAGTGTTAAAAAATACCTGGCTGGTAAAACCGGAGGAGCGACTGGAAGATGGCCCTACAGTCTGCGCACTGGATGAACGCTTTCACGAACAATTAATTGAAGCAACTGGCAATAGGGAAATGGCCCGTATCCACCATGAAATTACCGAGCGCTTGCGCATTATTCGAAGGATCGATTTTACCCAGCGCAACCGCATCGAAGCGACTTACGACGAGCACGCAAAAATTTTGCGTACCATTATGGAACGGCGTGCGGACGATGTTAAAAGCTATTTGAAAACGCACATTGAAGCGAGCAAGGCCGAAGTACGGAAAATTACGCTGCATATGCTTTATGAGGCGCAGCAGCAAAACCCCCATTAATCAGTAAGGTAAAGAGTTAAGAAGCAAGCAGTAAACAAGTCGAAGAAGTTAGTACAACTATAAAGCAACATCAAAAGCAACAAACTAGAAAAATCGCAATAAAGAAAATGAGAGTGACAACACGATTGACGAGCAAAGTCGTTAAAAAGTGATTAGGGAAGAAACACAGTCACCCACTATTCGCGTTAAGGCGTTACCGGAAACGTGAGCACTCAATATTTTGAGCATCACTAACTACAACCACTGAGTCATTAAAACCATCTAGGAGCAAGACCCATGAAGCTGAAGAAAATAGCAAAACACGTCGGGGCACTCGGTATCGCTGCCGGCTTAACCATAGCCTCATTCAGTGCGGCAGCCGCAGACACTATTAAAGTGGGCATTCTGCACTCGCTTTCCGGGACTATGGCAATTTCCGAGACAACCCTGAAAGACACCATGTTGATGTTGATTGAAGAGCAAAACAAAAAAGGCGGTTTGCTCGGCAAAAAACTCGAACCCGTGGTAGTAGACCCAGCGTCCAACTGGCCACTGTTCGCGGAAAAAACCCGTGAACTGTTAACCAAAGACAAAGTAGCCGCTATTTTCGGTTGCTGGACTTCCGTATCGCGCAAATCCGTTCTGCCCGTAATTGAAGAATTGAACGGCGTACTTTTCTATCCGGTGCAATACGAGGGTGAAGAATCGTCACGCAACGTGTTCTACACAGGCGCAGCACCAAACCAACAAGCGATTCCGGCAGTTGATTACCTCATGAAGGAAATGAAAGTGAAGCGCTGGGTACTGGCCGGTACCGACTATGTATACCCACGTACCACCAACAAAATTCTGGAAGCCTACTTGATGGCGAAAGGCGTTGCCAAAGAAGACATCATGATTAACTACACCCCTTTCGGTCATTCCGATTGGCAAAACATTGTGTCTGATATCAAACGTTTTGGTTCTGCTGGCAAGAAAACTGCCGTGGTATCAACCATCAACGGCGATGCTAACGTGCCTTTCTACCGCGAACTGGGTAACCAAAAAGTAACGGCAGAAGATATCCCGGTAGTTGCCTTCTCTGTGGGTGAAGAAGAACTCTCTGGTATCGACACCAAGCCACTGGTTGGTCACTTGGCTGCATGGAACTACTTCATGAGTGAAGACAATGCCGCTAACGCCGCTTTCATTAAACAATGGAAAGCCTTTATCAAAAATCCAAAGCGCGTAACCAACGACCCAATGGAAGCTCACTACATTGGTTTCAACATGTGGGTTAAAGCGGTTGAGAAAGCCGGCACTACCGATACCGATAAAGTGGTTGATGCGATCATCGGTGTAGAAGCGCCTAACCTGACTGGCGGCGTAAGCAAAATGTTGCCAAACCATCACATCACCAAACCCGTATTGATTGGCGAAATTCAGGAAGATGGTCAATTCCTCACCGTATCCAAAACCGATTCTCTGGTTCCAGGCGATGCATGGTCTGACTTCCTCGAAGGTTCAAAAGATCTGGAATCTGATTGGATCAAATTGAAGTGCGGTAACTACAACACCAAAACCAAAAAATGTTTAGGTGCTGCAGCGCAATAATACTTCGCTAAAACGCTTCGCAATACATTTCCTCCCGGGCCCCTCACTCGGGAGGAAATTAAAAAAATACTCTGGCGGACGAAAAGAATCGCACCTGAAACTAGCCACTATTCTTTTCCAACCACAAAGACGCCAAAAATATTGGATTTAACGAGACGAAACTATGCGAAATTTAATTAAGCCGTTGGGTCAATGGCAAATGCAATTGATATTGCTGGTATCAATTTGCGTTTCAGCCTCGGTATTTTCGCAAGACGCTGAACAATCAGTCGCCGAGGCTTCGGCAAATAGCGTTATCAGTGATTCAAGCCCTGACGTAGAACCAGAATTTAACAAACTGGTTAAAGCACTGACTCAAGGCAGTTTGCCCGCGCGCGCGCAAACCGCAAAAAAATTAGCGGCGCTGGATGACCCGCGCACCGCACAGATTATAGAAGCCCTGCAAACCGGCAACCTCTACGCCAGCAAAGGCGACAACCCCAGCGTTGCCATCGCCAACGGCGACAGCTATACCGATGCCATTAGCGGCGAAAAATTCACGGGGGATTCGGATTCAATAAAACGGGTCCCGATCAACAACAGCATGCGCACCCAATTGCGTACACTCCTCGCGCTGCTCAATTTAAATCACAAGGATTCCGCCATTCGTTTGGATGCGGTCAAGCGGATGATTGCCGATGGTGTCGATGAAGACTCAATCGCGCTTTTACAAGAGCGTCAAAAAACTGAGCCGGATGCCGATGTGCGCGATGCCATTGCCAGCGCCGTTGCCCTACTCAACCTGCAAAGCACGGAACAGCAAGTTCGTCTGGATGCCATACAAATTCTGCGCGGCAGCTTACAGCAAGAAGTACGCACCGCATTAAGTGAAATCGCGAGCAACGATGCTGACGAAAAAGTAAAACTCCAGGCGCAATTGGCGCTGAGTGCGATTGATGATCGCGTTGCCGCCTTTCGCCTCGCGGAAAACATTTTCTTTGGTCTGAGTTTGGGGTCAGTGCTACTGCTCTCCGCCATTGGCCTTTCCATCACCTTTGGTGTGATGGGCGTAATTAATATGGCACACGGCGAGTTGATGATGATCGGCGCCTATGTAACCTGGGTAGTGCAACAAATGTTTCCCAATCAAATTGCTTACAGTTTGATGATTGCCATTCCCGCCGCATTTATCGTCGCCGGTTTGGTAGGGATTGCGATTGAGCGCGGAGTGATTCGCTTTTTATACGGCCGCCCATTGGAAACCCTGCTGGCGACATTTGGTATCAGCCTGATTTTGCAGCAAGCAGCCCGCAGCATTTTCTCTCCGCTCAATCGCGCGGTGGAATTGCCAGCATGGATGAGTGGCTCCATGGAGATCAACCCGGTGCTCTCCATTACCTACAACCGCTTGTATATTTTCATTTTCGGTTTGCTGGTGTTTTTTGCATTGTTGGTCATTCTGAAAAAAACTTCGCTCGGCTTAAAAGTCCGCGCCGTCTCCCAAAACCGCGCCATGGCGCGTGCAGTCGGTGTGCGTGCCAACTGGGTAGATGCCATGACCTTTGGCTTGGGCTCTGGCATTGCTGGCATCGCCGGCGTTGCTCTTTCGCAATTAACTAACGTCGGCCCAAACCTCGGCCAGGCCTACATTATCGACTCCTTTATGGTGGTGGTATTCGGCGGCGTGGGTAATCTGTGGGGCACACTAGTCGGCGCTATGGGCCTCGGCATTATCAATAAATTTTTGGAGCCTTACGCCGGCGCGGTACTCGCAAAAGTGTTGGTACTGGTGTTGTTGATTCTGTTTATCCAAAAGCGACCGAAAGGAATATTTCCGCAGAAAGGCAGAGCTGCTGCGGATTAATTAATCCCTCCCGGCCTCCCCTTTTTAAAAAGGGAGGAGATGCAACCCCACCTAACCTCCCCTTAAAAAGGGGAGGAACCGGAGCGCTCATGTAGGTTGGTGGTGAGGAACGAACCCCAACATTCGCAATTGCAAAACGCACATTGCTGGAATAAAAAAATACAACGCACATTATTCATTTTGGTTTATTTGGAAACATGGTCATGTTGGGGTTCGCAAGCTCACCACCAACCTACAGTAAGATTTAATAAAGAGAGAAAAAAATGTTAACCCAACGTTTATTACTCAGTGATCGCGGTGGCATGATTGTGCTGGGGCTGGTACTCCTGGCAATGATAGTTGTGCCTATTTGTAATTTATTAGTGCCGGAAACGTCTGCACTGCATGTTTCCACATTTACGGTGACATTGCTGGGTAAATTTTTATGCTACGCATTGCTCGCGCTCTCAGTGGATTTAATCTGGGGCTATTGCGGCATTTTATCGCTCGGCCACGGCGCTTTTTTTGCGCTGGGGGGTTATGCGATGGGCATGTATCTTATGCGGCAAATTGGCCCGCGCGGCCAATATGGTGACCCAATACTGCCGGATTTTATGGTGTTCCTGAACTGGAAAGAATTGCCTTGGTACTGGCAAGGTTTCGACATGTTCTGGTTTGCGTTACTGATGATTATTGTAATTCCGGGTGTTCTCGCGTTTGTATTTGGTTGGCTGGCGTTTCGCTCGCGGGTTACCGGTGTTTACTTGTCGATTATCACCCAGGCATTAACCTACGCATTAATGCTTGCCTTTTTCCGCAACGAAATGGGTTTCGGTGGCAACAACGGACTCACCGATTTTAAAGATATTCTCGGTTTCCCTATCGCCGCTAACGGCACACGCATTTCATTGTTTCTCGCATCAGGATTTATGCTAATGCTTGCCTACCTCGCCTGTCGCTATATTGTGACTTCGCGCATGGGAAAAATTATTGTCTCCATTCGCGATGCAGAAAGTCGCACACGTTTTTGCGGCTATCAGGTTGAATCTTATAAATTATGGTTGTTTGTATTTTCCGCCATTCTCGCCGGAATTGCCGGTGCACTCTACGTACCGCAAGTCGGCATTATCAACCCCGGTGAATTTTCCCCACTCAATTCCATTGAGTTAGTCGTGTGGGTTGCCACCGGCGGGCGCGGCACTTTATTCGGTGCCATCGTGGGTGCATTTACGGTGAACTACGGTAAAACCTTGTTCACGTCCTATTCACCGGAAACCTGGCTATTTGCATTAGGCGCGCTCTTTGTGGTTGTAACACTGGTGCTGCCAAAAGGTTTGGTGGGCTTATTTAACCGCGGTAAAAAGGCATCCGCCGACAACCTAAACGCAAAAGGAAATAGCGCTACCCCTACCGCTGCCGTGGAAACCACGCCAAAAGCGCAGGAAGAGAATAGTTCGCCGTTAGACTCTGCCGCCAAGGAGCCAGTGTAATGAATATATTTTCTCGCGATCAACGCACCATCGGAATGAAAGACCCGAATTTCGGTGCACCACTGGATACTAGCCATAGAACGATATTGTACGTTGAGGGCGTCACGGTCAGTTTTGATGGTTTTCGCGCACTCAATAATTTGAACCTCTATATTGATGAAGGTGAATTGCGCTGCATTATTGGCCCAAACGGTGCCGGTAAAACCACCATGATGGATGTGATTACCGGGAAAACCAAACCCGATGCTGGCAGCGTTTTTTTTGGTCAGCAAATTAATTTACTCGAACTATCTGAACATCAAATCGCACGCGGTGGTATAGGCCGTAAGTTTCAAAAACCGACGATTTTCGAAGCGCTGACGGTTTACGAAAATCTGGAGCTGGCGACAGCGGCCGACAAGCGCGTTTGGTGGACGCTGAGCCAACAATTGAATAGTGCGCAGAAATATCGCATCGACGAAGTACTGGTACAAATCGGATTGGCGGAGCATCGCTACAAAAATGCCGGGTCCCTTTCTCACGGGCAAAAGCAATGGCTGGAAATCGGCATGCTACTGATGCAAAGCCCGCGCGTGTTGTTGGTGGACGAACCGGTTGCCGGTATGACGGGCGAAGAAACCGAAAAAACTGCTGAGCTGTTGTTGTCACTCGCGGGGAAGCATTCGGTGATTGTGGTGGAACACGATATGAAATTTGTTCGCTCCATTGCACGCAAGGTCACGGTACTGCATCAAGGCTCGGTCTTAACCGAAGGCACTATGGACCAGGTGCAAAATGATCCCAAAGTCATTGAAGTTTATTTGGGCGAGTAATTATCCGGAAAAAGCGGCAACACGCCGAAGAGTGAATCAAGATGCTGGAAATTAAAAATATCAATCAATACTACGGCCAAAGCCATATCCTGTGGGATTTATCGCTTAACCTGAAGAAAGGCACCTGCGGGTGTTTGATTGGTCGCAACGGCGTTGGCAAGACCACCCTGCTTAAATGCATTACCGGTTTATTGCCCGTGCGCGACGGTTCCATCCAACTAAACGGTTACGACATCAACAAACTGTCTACCGAAAACCGCGCACGCGGTGGCATTGGTTTTGTACCTCAGGGCCGCGAAATATTTCCACTGCTAACCGTGGAAGAAAATTTAAAGATATCGCTCGGGGCGCGCAAAGATAAATCGCGTTTTATTCCCGGGTTGATCTATGAATTATTCCCCGTGCTAAAAGAAATGAAGCACAGACGCGGTGGTGATTTATCCGGTGGCCAGCAACAACAACTCGCCATTGGCCGCGCACTGGTACTGGACCCGCAACTGCTAATATTGGATGAACCCACCGAAGGAATTCAGCCAAATGTTGTGCGGGACATCGGCGAAGTCATTCGCAAACTGAATCGCGAATTAGGTTTAACTGTATTACTGGTTGAGCAAAAACTTCCTTTCGCCCGCCGTGTTGCCGACGACTTTTTCATTATGGAAAAAGGCAGCGTAGTGGCCACTGGGCCGATTGCTGATTTGAATGATGGATTGGTGCAGCGGTATTTGAGTGTTTAACATTTCTTGCCCACCGCGCCCAAGCGGTGGGCATATTTCTGCGCCATACCCGACCTACCGCCTTTCGCTCGAATAAGGCTATACGCAGCGAATTACATATCTCGTTTAATTATTTGACTTAGTTTCCATAATTTTAAATCCTTAGCAGCAATTTAAATTTCATCGAATTGTCACGGGCCTATGAAATCTTAATCAGGCACGCCGTTTTTGTTGCTTTTACTGACACCAGGTTTTGACACCAAACCTTACAACAACGCCTTCGTAATATTACCAGCACTTCCTTCGTTACGCGATTTACCGACATTCAGGGTTTCACTATTGGAGGGATTTTCCATGTCAATTTCAAATTTCTGCGTTTCTGTTTTACGCTCACTTGCACCTAATTATCAACGCCATTTTTCGCCACAAAAAATTATCCTTTACATTACCGTTCTGCTGTTAACCCCTTTTTCCACATTTAGCAACGCCGATTCGTTAGTGAATGGTGGAGTAGTATCCAGCGCAATTATTCTTCCACAGCAACAGCACTCTTACACCTTTGCAGCCAACGCAAATGAACGCATTAACATTAATGTCACTGATGTCGATAACACGAACTTTATACCCTGGGTAACTATTTACAAACCGGATGGTACTTACTTGGCACAAAGCTGGAGTCAGAATGTGGCGGTAGTCGATAGCATCGTTGCGACACAAACCGGAACTTACACAGTGATTGTTCGCGATGCTAGCACCGGCAATGCCAGTATTGGCGCCTATAAAATTTATTTTTCCAAGGCACCTAATGCCGTGGAATTAGGAAGCTTAATTAACGGAGGAATACAAGCCGAGTTTATCGACAAAGGCGATATCGATACCTATCAAATTTCCGCAAACGCCAACGAGCGAATCAACATTAATGTCACTGATGTCGATAACACGAACTTTATACCCTGGGTAACTATTTACAAACCGGATGGTACTTACCTGACGCAAAGCTGGAGCCAGTATGTAGCGGTGGTTGATAGCGTCGTTGCGACGCAAACCGGAACTTACACAGTGATTGTTCGCGATGCCAGTACTGGCAACGCCAGCACCGGCAATTACAACCTCTATTATTCCAAAGCCCCTAATGCCTTTGAATTAGGCGATTTAATTAACGGGGGAATACGTGCCGAGTTTATCGACAAAGGCGATATCGATACCTATCAAATTTCCGCAAACGCCAACGAGCGAATCAACATTAATGTCACTGATGTCGATAACACGAACTTAATACCCTGGGTAACTATTTACAAACCGGATGGTACTTACCTGACACAAAGCTGGAGCCAGAATGTGGCGGTAGTCGATAGCGTCGTTGCGACGCAAACCGGAACTTACACAGTGATTGTTCGCGATGCCAGTACCGGTAACGCCAGCACCGGCAATTACAACCTCTATTATTCCAAAGCCCCTAATGCCTTTGAATTGGGCGATTTAATTAACGGGGGAATACGTGCCGAGTTTATCGACAAAGGCGATATCGATACCTATCAAATTTCCGCAAATGCCAACGAGCGAATCAACATTAATGTCACTGATGTCGATAACACGAACTTAATACCCTGGGTAACTATTTACAAACCGGATGGTACTTACCTGACACAAAGCTGGAGCCAGAATGTGGCGGTAGTCGATAGCGTCGTTGCGACGCAAACCGGAACTTACACAGTGATTGTTCGCGATGCCAGTACCGGCAACGCCAGCACGGGCAATTACCATTTGTATTACGCCAAGGCACCTCAAGCCATTGAGCTGGGAGAGTTATTCAACGGCGGAGCGCTGCTCGGATTTATCGACAAAGGAGATATAGACACATTCCACTTTTCAGTGTCGCTGAGTGAAAAAATCAGCATCACTATTACCGACCTTGATAACAATAGTTTCATTCCAAGGATTACTCTCTACTATCCGGATGGTACCTATTTCACGCAAAGTTGGAATCAAAACACGGCGACACTTCTCAATCTGTCTCCAACTCAGGCAGGAAAGATTACGGTGCTAATTCGTGACGCGAGTACGGGGAATGCAAGTACGGGAAATTACAGAGTTGTATTATCCAAAACACTCAACACTAACTAACACAGCGCAATTTGCATTAAATTGAAGTGTTGAGGTAATTAAGTAGTGCGGCAATCAGGGGCTCCTGTTGCCGCACTGATCTCACGGCAAAATATACCGGCACTTTTCGCTGCTCCTCGCCAACCAATACCAGTTCGCCTTTCGCACTCGCATCCAGCGCAGTATCAGCATGCAACAGCCCCAAGCCTACGCCACCGGCAATTAAACTGCGCGTTACTTTTTCGTGATCTACATTAATTTGTTTGGCCGGGCGAAATTGGTGCTGCTGAAATAATTGCTCGGCAACATTTCCGCAACAGCTTTGCGGCGCCGGGCAAATCCAGGGCATTTTGGCCAAGGTGTCCCAATCCGGTTCAGCCGGATTAATTACCCATCCACTCGGGGCAGCAAGGTAAACACCAAAACTGTCTACCGGGTATTTCAACAACTCACTGTTGTGCGATCCGGAATCTGAAAAAAAGCCCGCATCCAATTCGCCATTTATTATCGCCTGTTCGATTTCCATTGAACTGCCGTACTGCACATGCACATCGACATCCGGAACATTTTCAGCAATATGGCTGAGTAATTTCCCTAATAGCAAGGCGCTGGGCGCGCGGTTTGAGCCCAGACGAATTTGCCCGCCCAGCCCCTGACGGATACGCTTGGCCTGCTCTACCATCTCCCGGTGCAATGCCAACAAACGTTCAGCGCTCGACAACAATGTGGCGCCCTGGGGGGTGAGGCTCATGCCGCGCGCATTGCGCTCGAACAAATGAAATCCCACCTCCTCTTCCAACGCCTTGATATGAGAACTCACCGCCGGTTGACTTAAACACAGGCTATCAGAAGCGCGCGTGATGCTGCCCTCTCGCGCAATAGTGACAAAGGTTTTTAGCTGATAAATTTCCATTTGAATTCCACTATTTTGAAAATTACTTCAACAACACGCTCAGCTAAGGTTGTAACCATTGGTAGATGAACCCTGCCGCAAAAAGTCCCACACCGAAAACACTGTGAGTCACCAAGGTTTTCAGGCGTGCTTGCACGGGATTAGGATTGTTACCAGCTGCTATACCAAACCCCAATGCCGGTTGCATAATAAAAAATGGAAAGACAACGGTGGTCAATCCAAATAGCAGAGCGATCGAGAATGCCGACAGTGGTGCCTGATCAAGCCAGCTCAACCACACACCTTGCATCGGCACTAACAATATTGCGGCATAAGCAATTCCGATTAAATAGTGGACTACCCACCCCAGCGCACATTCACCCGCGCGCACATCGGCATTACTAATTTTAGTGTGCCAGAAAACACCCGTCGCCATATGGCTAACCCACCGTCCTACCAGACAATAGCTCAACGAAGGGACTGCCAGCACGCGTTTTAAAAACAGCGCCCACAAATCCATTACCAGCGTCGCTCCAACACCTACAACGAGTATGGCAAACATTAATTCACTTGGGTTGTACATAGGATTCTCCGCGTTGGCCTAGCCAAATCGTCCGGTTCGATGACTAGTCGCGAACGACTTTTGCCACTAACTGACGCACCAACGGTGTCACCGCAATAATGGTTGGCAACGCCACTGAAAAAGCAAAGACCCACGCATGTAACCAGCGCTGCGCAATGCCATCAACCAAACCCAAATTAAACAGGCTAATTACCAGGGACATAATCCCGGACATCAACAACGCCATAAAAAAAGAAAATACAAAAGAGGTATATTTTTTAGCAATCATTGGAAACTCCTCGAATCAACGACCAGATATTTTGGCGGAACTCATAGTGCCGCCTTTCACCCGATCACTATGACTCTGACGCAACGAGAGATCCAATTGATTGTTTGAGGGGGAGACCTCAGAAAAACGGAGGTCAAGGAAGAGCAGAGCAAGAAGCTGGCTTATTCGTCACCATCATCCACTATCATATTGCCACCCGCTTCTTTCGCCCTGTGCATATAGATATTTGCCTGGGCCAATTGTTGATCAAGGCTGTGATGGAGCTGATCACAAATACCAGCGCTAAAATAGAAATGGGTGTCTACACCATTAATGCTGCAGGTTTCTGCGGATAATAATTGCTTCACCTTCGCTAAAAAAGCGGCTGCTTTCTCATGATCCAAACCCGGCATGAGCACAAAAAAGTCATCGCTATCGGCGCGCGCCAGTAAAAATCGGCCGAGCATATTGTGCAAACTACTGGCAATATGTTTGAGTGCAACATCCCCCCAGGCGTTTCCATGTTGCTCGTTCACCTGGCTGAAATGATCAATATTGATAACCGCCAATGACAAGGGCGATGCTTTTTCCGTTGCCTGGCGATAAAGTTCACGCGCAGCATTAAAGAAATAAGAGCGATGGAAAAGCCCGGTTAAATGGTCGCGCTGCGCGTTGTAGGTAATCTGCTCAATCAATTCAAGCGATTCAATATTGTGGATAATACGGCAGTAAAATTCTTCCGGGTGAAAGGGCTTGCGCAGAAAATCATTGGCGCCGTGCTTGATAAATTTCGCAGAGAGTGCCTCACTACTCTCGCCGGAAACACCTATCATAATCAAATCGGTTTTGTCGTATTTGTAGCGCAGGTTGCGCACTAATTCAAAACCATCCATTTTCGGCATATTGTAATCGGTAAACACTAATTTAATATCCGGGTTTTCCAGCAGTACTTTAATGGCATCAACACCATCAACTGCCTCCAACACCTGAAACAAATGCCGACGAAACAAATTGCTCACGTGCTTGCGCGACATATCCGAATCGTCCACCACCAACACTTTGATATGTTGATTTTTCTCCAGGCGGTTGATCATCCCAATAGCCTTGCTATAAGCGTAGCGTCCCTCTTTAGTCACATAATCCACTATGCCTTTATTGAACAATTGCTCGCGTCGTTTCTCGTCATAACTGCCGGTTAAGACAATGGTGGGAATTTTTTTGCTGAGCGTAAAATCAACGACTTCGCCGTTAGGTGCATCCGGTAAATTTAAATCCACGAGCGCCGCAAAAAAATCTTGCGGGCTTTGCTCGTACAAACTGGTGGCCTGAACCAAACTAGTGGCATAGACAGCCTCATACGCCAAAGCGGATGACTGCACCAAATGACGCAGCACCTTCATTACCATTTCACTGTCTTCAACGACGAGAATTTTTTTCATTAGAAGAGACTCTCAATAATTTTTTCACAGCTAATTAAGTGTGAATAATTATTGAGTGTAGTCAAGAATCAATAAAATGCGCCAAAATCGCACGGACGCCAAATTATTGCCAGAGGAACCCACTGACCTTCGTGCCCAGCAGATAACCGCCAAAATTACGTTGCGCACAGGGCGATGCTTTTGCTGCACCAACGCATACATGCAAGGGCAGCAAATGTTCTTCACGCGGGTGACAAAAACGCGCTTCGGGTGCATGCACCCAATTAACCAATTGTTCCGCTCGTTGTGCATACTCTAACGAAGGACTGGTCAGGGTGTTATTCAACCATTGATCAAATCCGTCGCTTTTGCTTTTTACGGTTGGGCTGGGCGAAAAAAAGGCGCGCATATTATGAAAAGACATACCCGAGCCAAGAATCAATACGCCCTGTTCGCGCAATGGCGCAATGGCTTCGCCCATTGCAATATGGGCTGCCGGGTCGAGCGATTGCAGTAACGACAGCTGCACCACTGGAATGTCCGCACGCGGATAACTCAAGAGGAGCGGCACAAAAGTACCATGGTCATAACCGCGCTGGTTATCCAGCTTTAGCGGAATATCTTTTGCGCGTAATAACTGCGCAACCGTTTCAGCCAATGCGGGGCTGCCAGGTGCCGGGTAGCGAAACTCATAGCTTTCGGTGGGGAATCCGTAGTAATCAAATATCATTGCCGGTTGCGCACCACTGGAGATACTCGCTTGCGCTTCTTCCCAGTGAGCACTAACCACCAAAATTGCAGCGGGAGCCGGTAAATCCTGTGCAAGATTTTGCATAAAGACAGTGAGCTCGCGATGACTCGCATCACCCAACAAGGGCATAGGGCCGCCACCGTGGGGAACAAATACAACCGGCATTAAGGATTTGCTATTCATAAAAACCTCCAGAGACAAACAGAAGTTTAGTTGAATTCTAATAGCGGAGACTTATCCAATATATGAAGTTAAGTCGAGTGGGTTTTATGGTGCTCATGGACCGATTCATAAATCGCCGCCGCCATAATAATGGCCCCGCCAATTAAAGTGCCGCTGTCGGGAATTTCGTGAAGTAAAAATATTTCATATACCACCGCGTAGACCGGTTGCAAACAAGCGACTAACCCGACAGTTTTAGCTTTCAAATAGCGCAGCGAAAACCCCAAGAGGGTATGAGTAACGGCGGTAAAAATAATGCCCAAACAAATTAACAACCACCAATCTTTTTCGCTGGGTTGATGATTCGACAGAAACAGCACCGGGGTCATTAGTAATGCGACGATCAACACCTGGTAACTCATGGAGCGCGCGGCGGATTGGTTACTAAACCAATAGCTCAATAATAAATTGCGCACTGCAAAGGTCACCGCTGAAACCACTCCCCAAATCACACCCTGGGTCGTGTTGTTATCCACATCAAATTCCGGCACCAAACAATAAATACCGCAGAGCACTAACATTCCGCTCAGCACATCGCGCCAATCGAGTTTGGTACGCTTGATCCAGGGTTCGAGGAAAACGGTCACTACCGGATAGGCGTAGAGTGAAATCATTCCTACCGCGATGTTCGCGACTTGCATCGAGTAAAAAAACGTAACCCAATGCAGCGCAAGTAAGGCACCCAACACCAGCATGCGTCCGTAATCGCGCGGGGCTTTTAACGCAATATTGCGCTCGCGCCACCACACCCAAATAAACAAAACCGCTGCCGCAATCCAGGTGCGGTAACCGGTAATATCCCACGCGGGGAGTTGAATAAGTTTGGAAAACAATCCGGTAGCGCCCATCATAAAGGCGCCGAAGTGCAAGGTTAGCAATGCAGATTTAGCCGGTGATGCAGCAGACATAAACCATCCGGTAAAAATAATTTGCCCGGCATTGGCCGGGCAATTCATTCATATGTTAACGCGCGTGTTCGCTACTACGAAAAGTCAGTGACGCGGACGACGATTACGGTTTCCGCCAGGGCGATTGCCCACTGAGCGATTGGTGTAGCGTTCATTGCTACGTGCACGCGGAGGCGCGGGCGACAATGCTGGCGGCTCAAGCAATAACGGCTCCGGTGGTTGCTCGCACTTAATCGGTTTACCCAGCAACAACGCAATCGGCTCCAGTCGCAGCGCATCATCTTCACACGCGAAGCTGATTGAGGTTCCGGTTTTACCCGCACGGCCGGTTCGACCGATGCGATGCACGTAATCTTCCGGCTCTTCCGGCAAGGTAAAATTCACGACGTGGCTGATGCCACTGATGTGAATCCCACGGCCAGCCACATCCGTAGCTACCAACACTTTGATCTCGCCGTTTTTAAACGCATCCAACGTAGAGACACGTTTGTTCTGGGTAATTTCACCCGACAACAATCCGGCTTTAATACCATGACGCAACAATTTTTCATGAAGATCGCGACACTCATCGCGACGGTTTGCAAATACAATCATGCTCTCCGCGTGCTCCTGTTGAATCAGGTTGTAGAGCAGCGTGTATTTTTCTTCGGTGGATACCAGATACACATGTTGATCAACACGGGCATTGGCCACTGACTCAGGCTCAATTTCAACGGTTACGGGTTTGTAAGTCCATTGTTGTACCAGGTTGTGCACGTCGTCAGTAAAAGTTGCAGAGAAGAATAAGGTTTGGCGCTCTTCCCGCTTGGGAGTCTGGCGAACAATTTGGCGCACTTGCGGAATAAAACCCATATCCAACATGCGATCTGCTTCATCAATAACCAATACTTCGAGTTGATCCAGATACACATCTTTATTGCCGCAAAAATCCAGCAAGCGACCGGGAGTCGCCACGAGAATATCCACCAGATCTTCGTGCAGATGGCGCTGTTGCTTGGCGTAATCCATTCCACCTACCAGCGTATGAATTTTTAAATCCGTATACTTGCACAGTGCCTTGGCGTCTTCCGCTATTTGCATTACCAGTTCGCGCGTAGGTGCAATTACCAATGCGCGCGCTTCACCGGCATAACGTTTTTCAGTAATGGGGTTTTTTAACAGGTCATCGATAATTGCGGTAAGGAACGCGGCCGTTTTTCCAGTACCGGTTTGGGCTTTGCCCACCACATCTTTGCCTTTCAGTGCATGGGGTAAGGATTGCGCCTGTATAGGAGAACAATATTTGAAACCCAGCGCCGCAATGCCGCGCAGCAAAGGCAATTCCAAATCAAAATCATGGAAGCGGGTTTTACCGTCGATTGCTTCCACCTGAAATTCAGAAATATCCCAAGGCCCGTGATCAACTTTTACAGGGCGCTTAGTGTGGTGTTGCTTTTCGGGTTTGGCCTGACGCGGTTTTTCGAACCGGGGCGCGTTTTCGGTTTGTTCTGCCTTTGCATGATCGGATTTGCCATGATCGGATTTGGCGTGCTGATTGCGCGCATTGCGTTGGCGCTGATCCTGATGGCGGTCACGAGGGTGCTTACGTGGACCGGAACCTTTATCACCACCCGACTTCTCCGGGGTCTTTACCGCAGTTTCTTGCTTGGAGGGCTTATCAGTCCCGGAGCCCATTAATTTTTTAAAAAAGCCTATCAATCTCATCACCACAGGTTATAACGCACAAATAATGGCCTGAGTATACACCAATCGCCTGACAATCCGTCGCCTAAGGGCCGTAACTTAGGGAATTAAACAGCGAAATTGGCCAGATTTCTGCATAATCTGTGCCCGCTTATACCCACTTGCCCGCTTAACGGAGTTTTTTATGCGCATTCATAGTCTGCAACACGTTCCCTTTGAAGATATTGGCAGCATGGCCAGCGACTTTGCAGCGCGCAACTATTCCCTTACCTGTACTCACTGGTACCGCGGCGATACAACACCGGACCTGCACAGTTTTGATGCGTTAATTGTGATGGGTGGCCCGATGGGAATTTACGATGAAGCGATTTACCCCTGGTTGGCGGATGAAAAAACTCTCATCAAAGCGGCGATTGATGCGGGCAAAATTGTGATTGGAATCTGCCTGGGCGCGCAGTTAATCGCCGATGTGCTGGGCGGCAAAGTCACACGTAATGCGTTTAAGGAAATCGGCTGGTTGCCACTGCAGATTTTACCGGAGGCTGGCGCTCACCCCATTGCCCTAACCCTGGCAAAATTCCCCGAGGTTTTCCACTGGCATGGCGATACCTTTGCAATTCCCGCAGGTGCGCTACACATAGCGCGCAGTGATGGCTGTGCAAATCAGGCGTTTGTCGTTAACGACAAGGTTTTTGGTTTTCAATTCCATTTGGAAACCACACCGGCATCCGCCGCCGCATTAATCGCACATTGTGCTGAAGATATTGATGGTTCGCGCTACACACAGAGTGCCGAAACCATAATGGCTGACGCGGATAAATTCGCCCGGATTAATCGCGCTATGAGCGAAGTCATCGCCTATATTTTTGATTGAACCTGAGCGCTTTTGACGCAGGCCAGAATTGAGTAACTAGATCACTGCGCCAAAAAAATGTCCAACAGCCGCTGTCATTGCCATAGCGGCAGCGCCCCAGAACCCGACGCGAGCAGCGCCAATAATACCATTGGCCCCACCCACTTTTGCGGCAAGGCCACCGAGCACAATTAACGCAATTAATGAAACCGACGTAATTGCAAACGCAAGATATTGTGGCGGATGCAGCAATATAACCAACAACGGAATTGCAGCACCGACCGAAAAAGTTAATGCGGAAGTCACTGCCGCTTCTAACGGGCGCGCCGAAAAAATCTCGGTAATTCCCAACTCATCACGAGCATGGGCACCCAGCGCATCATGGGCCATGAGTTGGGTCGCCACTTCACGTGCAAGCTCGCGCTGCAAGCCGCGCGCGACGTAAATCTCTTCCAGCTCGCGATGTTCGCCTTCAATATTGGTTTCCAATTCGAGCGTTTCGCGCGCGATATCCGCCGCTTCGGTATCCGCCTGCGAGCGGACCGACACATATTCGCCCGCCGCCATACTCATAGCGCCCGCGACCAAACCTGCAACACCGCTTAACAAAATGGTCGAGGATGAAACGCCCGCAGTAACCATCCCCATCATCAAACTCGCGGTAGAAATAATGCCATCATTCGCGCCCAATACGGCGGCGCGCAGCCAACCGGAATGGTGGGATCTATGACGTTCATGATGGCGATGGGGCATAACTATTTCTCGCAAAAAAGTAATCGGTAAACTGGAGTTATTCTTTTTTAATTAACGACATGCGCAGCATCGTATTGTCGCGTTTTACGTAGTGATGAAACAAGCCAGCCAGAACGTGCAATCCAATCAGGTAGTAACCTATTTCACCAACCAGACCGTGCCAATGCTCAACGTTCTCTGCGAGATCATGATTCTTTTCAGTCAAAGGCGGTAACTCCAAACCAAAAAAAGGCACCCCATGACCTTCTGCGCTCAAAATAATCCACCCGGCAATTGGCATAAACAGCATAAAAGCATACAGCGATAAATGCATAATCTTCGCAAGAACATTTTCTAATGGTTTGGGTGCAGGCACTATCGGCGGAATTGGGCTGGAAAAGCGCACAGCTATACGCACTACCACTAAAATTAACACTGAAATCCCCAACATAAAATGCAGGGCTTTCATCAGCTCGCGCGGCTCACTGCCTTTGGGGAAAATTCCGCGAAATTCCATCGCGACATAAACGGCAACCAGCAACACAAACATCAGCCAGTGAAGACCAATCATCAGCGATGTATAACGGGTAATCGGAGAAGGTGCGTTCATATTAATCCTCTTTATCTATTCAGTTATTATCATTTGTTAACCGTCACCGTTTCGTCAGGACGACGTCAGGCGTGATGGGTGTACAAGCTTATATGAGTTAAATCAGCCTGTTAACGTCACTTAACCTAGCATTACTCACTTAAATCAAGCTTAAGAAAAGGTTAGATGCGCCAACCTGTTTAACCAATTAATACCGGGGAATTGACAAGCTAGCCGGGCTTCAATTAATGTTTACCGACCAGTTGGTCGGTTTAACTTTAACTTAATACCTACGTGTATTGGCAAGGCATCTACACCAACCACCTACTCATAATAAGCATTACCAATCGCCCATTTTTACGAGCCGCATCATGGTTACTGAGCGCAATGCCGAGCAAACTCGCACCCGGATTCTAGAAGCCGCACATGAAGAAATTTATGAAAATGGTTATCAGGGCATGCGTATTGAGGCAATTCTACAGAAAACCAATTTAGCCAAGGGCGCGCTCTACCATCATTTCCCCAACAAGTTAGCGCTTGGCTATGCCGTTGTCGACGAAATTCTCATGGAGCACTTCCATGCGACATGGAATGAATTTGCGCAAAAACACCCCGATTCACTGACCGCAATGCAGCAGCT
This sequence comes from Cellvibrio sp. KY-GH-1, assembly GCF_008806975.1. Classification (NCBI taxonomy): domain Bacteria; kingdom Pseudomonadati; phylum Pseudomonadota; class Gammaproteobacteria; order Cellvibrionales; family Cellvibrionaceae; genus Cellvibrio; species Cellvibrio sp. KY-GH-1. The sequence continues at coordinate 5,139,231 of NZ_CP031728.1, read as the reverse complement.
TTTTTTATGGAAAGCAGACTGTTATAAAAATGAACAACGCTTCAACGGATGCCCGCTTAATAATTTGAATCAGGAAATGGCGGCGATTGACGAAGGCTTTCACCAACGGCTTGAGGCAGTAATGGCTGCAATTTATCAAGCGATAGTCTCGGCGCTGGAAATTGGCCAAACCCAGGGCTATGTGCGCAGCGATATTAATCCTACCAAAATTGCCATGTTCCTCATGGCGAGTTACCAAGGCATCATGGGTGCGGCAAAGTGCATGCAAGAACCGGAAATTCTCGGTGATTTGTTCGGCACACTTAATGAATACATCGATACCTTACGTGCGCCGAAACACAATTAGAAAGCTTAGTGACTGATCATCCAGGGCCGCATGGACGGAAACATTTTATTGCCCTCGGCAGTAAACAGCAGATTGGACTTGCGAATTGGCTTATCTCCGCATCCACAACCTTTACCGTGTTTATGTTCGCGACGGGCTTTTTGTTCCGCGCGATACTCAGGCGTAGAAAGTACCGGGGCGTGCACTGCCGTCTCATTGCGCTGATGCGCAAACCGGTTTTCTTTTTTCATATCCAAAAATTCGGGCGCGAGCATAATTACACGCGCGCACAATGTCGCACAGGTCGGGCACGCCATAGGCTTGCTGGAATCTTCCATTGCGGCCAATTCGTAAAACAAACCATGGTCAGCGCATTTGTAGTCGTAAACAGGCATGACTAACTCCGATTTTTATGTAGCTGTTAGGTGTTGATTCGAGCGAGCTTGGTTAACTCAAGGCTAACCCCACTCTAGCTCTCTCCTAATTTAAGCGGAGGGAACTTTTAGCTCCGCTCCTTCATAAAGGGATGGAAAACCTTACCCCATCCTAGCCCTCCCCTTCATAAGGGAAGGGAACTCTTAGCTCCTCCCCCTTTTCAAGGGGGAGGCTGGGAGGGGTCAAGGCTTATTTATCTTTCGACAAAGGTATATCCACTCCCGAGGTAACCTTTTTAGTCGGACCTTCAGCGGTAGGATTTACATCGAAATCAAAAATATCCGTCGGTAACCACAAGGTCGCACAGGCGTTAGGAATATCCACCACTCCGGAGATATGCCCCTGCACCGGCGCACAACCCAATATGGCGTAGGCCTGAGCCTTGCTGTAACCAAACTTGGTTAAATAATTAATCGCATTCAAACACGCCTGACGATACGCCACGTGAACATCCAGATAATGTTGCTCGCCGTATTCGTCAACGGAAATACCTTCAAAGATCAAATAGTCATCATACTTGGGAGCAATGGGGCTTGGTTTGAAAATGGGGTTTTTGATTCCGTATTTAGACATGCCATCTTTAATCAGATTCACGCGTAAATGAATCCAACCCGCCATTTCAATTGCACCGCAGAAAGTAATTTCACCGTCGCCCTGACTGAAGTGCAAATCACCGACTGACAAACCACCGCCCTTCACATACACCGGAAAATAAATTTTGGAGCCGCGCGACAAATCTTTAATGTCGCAGTTACCACCGTGTTCACGTGGTGGCACTGTACGCGCGCCCTCAGCAGCGGCAACCTTGGCGGCGTCCGGAGTCATTTTGCCCATGTGAGCAGTGTCCGCGTAAGGCAGAGTCGCTAACGCAGGGACGCGATCCGGTTCAGTGTCGTACAATTCTTTTTCGCGCTTGTTCCACTCCAGCAGCATTTCTTTGGAAGGCAAACAACCAATCAAACCCGGGTGAATCAAACCGGCAAATTCCACATTGGGGACATGGCGAGATTTGGTGAACATCCCATTAATATCCCAAATGGATTTTTGCGCTTCGGGGAAATGTTCTGTTAAGAAACCACCGCCGTTATTTTTGGAGAAGAATCCATTAAAACCCCAGAGACTTTCCTGAAAGGCGCCGATATCCAAAATATCAACCACCAACAAATCGCCTGGCTCGGCCCCTTCCACACCCACAGGGCCAGAAAGGAAATGCACTTGCGACAAATCCACATCGCGCACGTCATCGGCGCAATCGTCATTTTTAATTTGCCCGCCTGTCCAGTCGTAACACTCAATAATAAAGTCCGCACCGGGTTTTACTGTCGCAACCATTGGAATGTCCGGATGCCAACGGTTGTGGATCATTTCATTTTCGTAGGGAGATTTTTTTAAATCTATTTTGATAATCGTTTCAGCCATGGTCTGACTCCTGGTGTGGGTTGGACAATTCGTCACAGAACGGGGTCAGTATCTACGCCAGTCGCTGGCGCCACCATACGACAAATAGCTCGCGCAACTACGTCATTTAACCCATAGACAAAGACCAACCCGCACAATTGTGCAAAGACTGTGATAGCGCCAAACACCACCGAACCAACCGGTGAAATATTTATCTCAGAAATAGTTGTTAACGAATCACTAACACCATGAGGTACCGATGACATCAACTCGACTACTTAAAATCGCTGGCATAGCAGGTATTTTTTTGAATGTATTTTTGCAGCCGGTCTACGCCGCCGAAAATCAGCGCCCGGAACGCAATGGCAAACAGTTTGGTCCACCGGAAGAGGCGCTACTGGCCTGCAAGGGTTTGGTGGAAAATGACCCCTGCAGCTTCGCCGGGCGCAATGATGAATTGATGAGCGGCACTTGCAGCTCGCCACCAAACGCCGACGCAACCGCCAGCCTGGCCTGCCGCCCCGACAATATGCCAGAACCACAAGGAGGGCCCGATGGGCGCGAACCGCCACCCGATAGAAATGATTAACCCAGGTAGCGATTGACTCAAATTACGTTGAATTAATTGAAGAAACACGGAGATAAAAAAGGCCAGCAATCGCCCGAGACTTAGCGAAAGCTGGCTGAAGCTGAAGTACTACCGGAGAATACTGTTAACGATTTACACCGACAAATAAGAAGCCACCTTGGCTTCGTTGACCGACTCGCGCAACTCTTCATGCACGATTTGGCCTTTCTCGATCACCAGGATGCGATCAGCTATATCCAGCGCAAAACTTAGCACCTGCTCAGACACCACAATCGACAGCCCACGTTGGTCGCGAATGGCTTTTAACGTGCGGCCCATTTCGCGAATAATTGATGGCTGAATCCCTTCGGTGGGCTCATCCAGAAACAGTAATTTCGGATCGCTTGCCAACGCGCGAGCAATTGCCAATTGTTGCTGTTGCCCGCCCGATAAGTTGCCGCCGCGGCGATTGCGCATTTCCAACAACACCGGAAACATATCGTAAAGTTCTTTCGGTACAGATCGCTTTTTGGTGGTGGTTAAACCCGTTTCGATGTTTTCTTTCACGGTCATGCTGGAAAAAATCATGCGCCCCTGAGGCACAAACCCGAAACCATTGGCGACCCGTTGAAAACTTTTTAGCTGGCTCACTTCCTGACCTTCCAGTTTTACGCTGCCGCCAGAGCTGGGAATAACGCCCATCAAGGATTTCATGAGCGTGGTTTTACCCATGCCGTTGCGCCCCATTACCGCAACAATTTCGCGCGGTTTCACTTCAAAATTCAAGCCGTGCAAGACTTCACTTTGGCCATAACTTACGCGGTAATCTGATACAGCTAACATAATCAATTCCTCTTCCAAGCCGTTTGAGTGAACTCACGGAATTAATGGCCTAAATAGACTTCAATCACTTTGGGATCATTCTTGACTTTGTCCACCGAACCTTCGGCGAGAATTTTCCCCTGGTGCAATACCGTTACTTTGTCGGCGATTTGCGCCACGAATTGCATATCGTGCTCGATCACAATTACCGATCTGTCTTTGATTATGCTGCGCAACAATTCCGCTGTCTGCTGCCGCTCACCGACTGACATACCCGCGACAGGTTCGTCGAGCATCAGCAAGTCCGGGTCTTGCATCAGCAACATACCAATTTCCAACCACTGCTTTTGCCCGTGGCTGAGCAACTCAGCCTGGCGATCCAATTGGTCGCCGAGGAAAATCATATTGGCCACTTCATGCACTTTGTTAATCACTTCCTCATCGCGTTTAAACGCCAGCGCACCAAACACCGAACGGCCGCGCGGAAACGAAATTTCCAAATTTTCAAATACGGTGAGGTCACCGTAAATAGATGGATTCTGGAATTTACGCCCCACACCGGCTTTCACAATTTCATGCTCGCGCAATTTGGTTAATTCGCGATTACGAAATTTGATCGAGCCATCAGTTGCTTTGGTGCGACCACAAATTAAATCCAGCACCGTGGTTTTACCCGCACCATTGGGGCCGATAATTACGCGGATCTCATGTTCATCGACATAAAACGTTAAATCATTCACGGCTTTAAAACCGTCAAACGAAACTGTCAGGCCCTCAACGGCAAGCACAAAATCAGTATTACTACTCATGGACGGCTCCTTGCGGCATAACCGACGTTTCAGTTTTGGTTGCAACAGGTTTGCTTGATACAGCCGGGGTTGCCGATGCAGGTGCTTCAACTATGGCCGGCGGCTTTCGGGTAAACAGCTTCGCGAGAAAGGCATCCACTTTGGGTGCCGCGTAGGTGTTGTATAAACCAGCTAAACCGTTGGGGAACGCCATGACCACGGCAATAAACAAACCGCCCATCGCAAACAGCCAGAGTTCAGGGAAGCTTTCAGAGAAAGACGTTTTCGCGGCGTTAACAATCAACGCACCGTAAACCGCACCGATAATCGAGAGACGCCCGCCCACCGCGCAGAAAATTACCATTTCAATGGAAGGTACAATTCCGACCAGCGTTGGCGACATAAAACCCACTTGCAAGGTAAACATGGCGCCGCCGATAGCAGCGAACACACCGCCCAAGCAAAACACGAAGATCTTGAAGTTGGCCACGTCGTAACCGGAGAAACGCACGCGGTCTTCTTTATCGCGCATGGCCACCAACAAACGCCCCAATTTACTTTTGCGCACAAATTGCGCCACGAACAAACACAAGAACAACATGCCGACGCAGAGGAAGTAAAAGAAATATTTGGCGCTGTCGGTGCGAATATCAAAGCCGTGCAAGGTACGCAGGTCGGTCATACCATTTACACCGCCGGTATAACCTTGCTGACCAATAATCAGGATGGTGAGAATGGCAGCCAATGCCTGCGTAATAATCGCAAAGTAAACGCCACCTACACGACGCTTGAACATGGCAACGCCGATGATATAGCCGAAGATGCAGGGCAATAAAATAATCGCGGCCAGCGTAAATCCAAAGCTGTGGAAGGGTTCCCAGAAAAGTGGCAACTCAGTGAGTTGGTTCCAGTCCATAAAATCCGGAATGCCGGGCGTGGATTGAATTTTGGTGCTCTCGGGATCTGATGCTTCCAATTTCAAAAACATTGCCATGGCGTAACCGCCCAAGCCAAAAAACACGCCCTGACCCAAACTTAAAATACCGCCATAGCCCCAGCAAAGTACCAAGCCCACAGCAACGAATGCGTAGGTTAAATATTTGCCCACCAGATTAAGACGAAAAATATCGAGAGACAGTGGCAATACCACCACCAGAATTAACGCGAGAACCAAAAATCCAAGCGTATCTTTTTTGGGAAAGAGTGATGCAAAACCTTGATAAGACATAATCATCTACTCCTCTTAACGACGCACTTTCAAGGTAAACAAACCTTGCGGGCGCAACATCAGAATGAACACAACAAACAGGAGCGTAAGCACTTTGGACATAGAGCCGCTCATGAAAAATTCCATGGTGGATTGCGCTTGCGAAATACTGAAGGCCGAGGCGATTGTGCCGAGCAAACTCGATGCACCGCCGAATACCACCACCAGGAAAGTGTCTACTATGTACAACTGTCCCGAGGTTGGTCCGGTTGAACCGATCATGGTGAAGGCGCTACCGGCCACACCGGCAATACCGCAACCCAATGCGAACGTAATTCGGTCTACTTTGGCGGTATTAATGCCTACTGCACCAGCCATTGCGCGGTTTTGCACTACCGCACGTACTTGTGTGCCCCAGCGCGAGCGATACATTAAAATCGCCACCGCGAGTGAAATACCTATGGCGAGACTCATGACGAATAAGCCGTTAATTGGTAATTCGATACTGTCAGTCAATTGGTAGGAGCCCATTAACCAATCTGGCAATGTCACCCCTACTTCGCGCGCACCAAATACAGTGCGATACAGTTGTTGCAGGATCAAACTCAAGCCCCAGGTCGCGAGCAAGGTGTCCAGCGGTCGATTATAAAGATGGCGAATCATGGCCCATTCGACAAACGCGCCCAGGGCGCCGGCGACAATGAAGGCGAGCACCATCGCGAGAATAAAGTAGATGCTGAAAAAATCCGGGAGGTAAGTCGAAAACACATTGGAGGTTAAATAAGTTACGTAAGCGCCGAGAATCATAAATTCCCCGTGCGCCATATTGATTACACCCATTTGGCCGAAAATAATTGCCAGCCCCAGGGCCATAAGTACAAACACTGAAAATAATATCAATCCCGCCACGCCTTGCATCGCAAAGATCGATAACAACTCCGAGGTACTGTATTCAGCAAACATGGCTGTATCCTCATCTCGATTTAAAAAATTCTTTACTGGATTTGCACGTCGGTGCGAAGAGGATTATTTGTTTTAAAACGCGCGGTAAACACTTCTTTGTGGGTTCAAATCAGCGTCCATGCCGCACAGGGTTTTAACACAAATAATCCTCCTCACTCCCCAGCATTGCGGTTTTAAACTAACAACCAGCCCGAAGGCTGGTTGTGCTTTTGTTGTTATTGATAACCTTTCGGGAATGGATCCGGTTCGATCAAATCTTTGGTTTCGAACACTACGTCATATTGACCGTCTGTACGTGCGTGGCCGATACGGGTTTTGGACCAGAGGTGATGGTTCGGGTGAATCTTCACATAACCTTCAGGTGCAGTCGTCAGCTCGATACCCGGTGATGCAGCACGCACTTTATCGATATCAAATGAGCCGGCTTTTTCCACCGCGGCTTTCCACAACCATGGGCCAAGGTAAGCTGCTTGGGTTACGTCACCGATTACTATGTCTTTACCGTATTTAGCTTTGAAGTCAGCAACAAATTTCTTGTTGTTGTCGTTTGGCAAGCTTTGGAAGTATTTCATCGACGCGTAAGCACCTACCATGTTTTCACCACCAATACCGAGGATTTCGTCTTCCGTTACCGAGATGGTCAACACCAGTGGTTTCTCTTTGGTCATATCAATACCAGCGGCTTTTAATTGTTTGTAGAAAGCCACGTTAGAACCACCTACTACAATCGCGTAAATCACGTCCGGTTTTTTCAGTTTGATTTTGTTGATCACTGAGTTGAATTGGGTGTGGCCCAGTGGGTAGTACTCTTCACCCACAACACTCAAGCCCAACTTCTCAATGTGCTTGCGCGCAATCTTGTTGGAGGTACGCGGCCAAATGTAATCTGAACCCAGCAGGTAGAAAGATTTAGCACCTTTGGTTTTGGTTACCCAGTCAATACCCGCAATAATTTGTTGGGTAGCTTCTTGGCCGGTGTAAATGACGTTAGGCGATTGCTCCAGGCCTTCGTAGAAAGTTGGGTAATAGAGCATGCCGTTGTATTGTTCAAAAATTGGCAACACGGCTTTACGTGATGCAGAAGTCCAGCAACCGAACACCGCCGCCACTTTGTCGTTCACCAATAATTTTTTTGATTTCTCCGCGAAGGTCGGCCAATCGGACGCACCGTCTTCCTGGATGTATTCAATTTTGCGCCCGAGCACTCCGCCCATCGCGTTGATTTGATCAATCGCTAATTTTTCTGCTTGTACCGATCCGGTTTCACTGATCGCCATGGTGCCGGTAACCGAGTGCAAGATACCGACTTTTACACTGGTATCCGTCACCGCCAAGCCGGTTGAATTCACATCGGCAGCCTGAGTGCTGCCTATCGCTAATGAGGCGGCGAGCGTAAGCAGGCATTTCTTCCAAGTGCTGACGGCTTTCGCAGGCCGTCCAGAATGCAGGGTATTGCGCATGGTCATATTCATGGTCTTTCCTCTAGTCATTAGCAAGTGATTACGATTGGCGAATCCAGAAGCGATTTCACGCTTCCCAATCTAGAGGGATGGGACAGGGCAAACCATTCGATAAATAACTCACCGCACTACGTCATTTAACGCATAGTGAGCGAGTGTGGATTTGCGTATTTTCCAAAAGAATTAAAGAAGAAAGTGCTAGCCGAACAAGGCTACCAGGCAAAGTTGGTACGACGCTTGACTAGAGAAACGCATGAAACTTTAAACGTCAGCGCTTGCGCCATTGCGGCTATTTAAATTTCCGCAAGGCGCACCAAAACAAAACTCGCAAGAAATGTGTTGCACACAAAAAGCGCACCTATTTTTATTTGACCACTTATTCACTAACGAGACGTTCCCGGATGAACAGCTGTTTAACGGGGAAACCATGACCGCCAAGCAACATATTTTTCGCGTGCGGCGAAATTATAACCAGTGGGTTGCCAATCAAACACTGGAAGACTATGCATTGCGCTTCACCGCCAAAAGTGCGCGACGCTGGTCCGCGGCACGGGTGGCTACTACTGCATTGGGCGCAATTTCATTTCTCGCACTGGAAGCAATTGGCGGCGCGATTACTCTGCATTACGGATTCAATAACGCCGTTGCCGCTATTTGTGCCGTTAGCCTGATTATTTTTCTCACGGCCATTCCCATTAGTTACTACGCCGCTAAATACGGCGTCGATATTGATTTGCTTACCCGTGGCGCTGGCTTCGGTTATATCGGCTCTACCATCACGTCGCTGATCTACGCCTCCTTCACCTTTATATTTTTCGCGTTGGAAGCGGCGATCATGGCGATGGCCCTGGATTTATTATTTCGCATTCCACTGGTCTGGGGTTATCTGATCAGTTCACTGGTCATTATTCCGCTCGTCACGCACGGCATTACCTTTATCAGTCGCTTTCAATTGTGGAGCCAACCGCTGTGGATTGTGCTGCAGCTGCTACCCTTCGTTTTTATTATTTATGCCGACGCCAGTGCAGTAGAAAGCTGGACCGAATTTTCGGGCAGTTTGCAAAATTCGGACGGCTCACAAGGGGTGAGTATTTTATTATTTGGTGCGGCCTCCGCGGTGGTGTTTTCACTGATTGCACAAATCGGTGAGCAAGTCGATTTTTTGCGGTTTATGCCTGCACCACAAGCAGACAAAAAATGGCGCTGGTGGGCAGCGCTTATTGCGGGTGGGCCCGGCTGGATTATTATCGGCACCATTAAAATTCTGGCCGGTTCATTTTTGGCGGTGCTCGCGTTGAATCACGGCATTGGTATCGTCGAAGCGGCTGATCCAACCCGTATGTATATGGTGGCGTTTAGTTATATCGCCAATTCACCGGAAGTGGCGCTTTCTGTGGCGGGTATTTTTGTCATTATCAGTCAACTAAAAATTAACGTCACCAACGCTTACGCCGGCTCCATTGCCTGGTCAAATTTTTTCTCGCGCTTGACGCATAGCCACCCGGGTCGCGTGGTATGGCTGGTATTTAATGTGGCAATCGCGTTGCTGTTAATGGAACTGGGGGTTTATCGCGCGCTTGAACAAACGCTGGGTTACTACGGCATAGTTGCGGTTGCATGGTTAGGTTCATTGGTAGCGGATTTAGTCATCAACAAACCCTTAGGATTTAGTCCGCCGCATATCGAATTTAAACGCGCGCACCTGTACGACATTAACCCGGTTGGTGTTGGTTCAATGCTGATTGCTTCAATAACCGGCATCGCCTGTCACAGCGGTTTGCTTGGCGATATTTCGCAGGCACTTTCTCATTTTATTGCACTCGGTGTGGCTCTGGTGTGCGCGCCCTTAATTGCCTGGACAACGAAAGGACGTTATTACCTCGCACGCCCGACGATCAATCTCGTTGCTGAAAAAAATCTGGCGGATACGAAACACGCTTGCCTCTCCTGTTGTATATGCGAACACAAATTTGAACTTGAGGATATGACCTATTGCCCTGCCTATGCAGGCCATATCTGTTCACTTTGCTGTTCGTTGGATGCGCGCTGCAACGATCACTGTAAACCCGGAGCGAATTACACCGAGCAAGTGGGTGAATTTATTAAACGTTTTTTACCTGCGGCAATTACCGACAATATTAATTCGCGCCTCGGCCATTTCTTAATTCTGGTAGCCGTTATTAACGGCCTATCTGCCATATTACTCTCGTTAATTTATTTCCAAACACCGATCGATGCACCCGAAACCGCAGCATTGCTGGAAGCAACACTGTGGAAAGTATTTTTCCTGCTCGTTATAGTCACCGGTGTGGTCAGCTGGTTATTTGTGCTCGCTCACGAAAGCCGCTTGGTCGCGCAGGAAGAAACACAACGTCAGACGCGTTTGTTGATGGAAGAGATCGAGGCGCACGAACGCACCGACCGTGCACTGCAAGCAGCCAAAGAAGAGGCCGAGGCTGCCAATCAAGCCAAGAGCCGCTACCTCACGGGTATCAGCCATGAATTGCGCTCGCCACTCAATGCTGTACTTGGGTACGCGCAACTATTGGAAAAAGACCCAAGCATGCCAGCGCACCGACGCGATGCGCTGAGCGTCATTCGTCGCAGCGGGGAGCACCTTGCCGATTTAATTGAAGGCCTATTGGATATTTCCAAAATTGAAGCTGGCCGACTGGATCTACACCGCGATCAAGTGCGGATTGCTATTTTGCTGGAACAATTAGTACAAATGTTTCGCCTGCAAGCGGAAGCCAAAGGCTTGCAATTTATTTACGAGTGCAAAGATCGCCTTCCCGAGTTGGTGCGCACCGATGAAAAACGCTTGCGCCAAATTTTAATTAATCTCTTATCCAACGCTATTAAATATACGCACAGCGGCAGCGTCACTTTCAAAATTCGTTATCGCAGTCAGGTTGCAGAATTTACTGTGTCAGATACGGGTGAAGGCATAGCCGCTGAAAATATTGAACGAATTTTTCGCCCCTTTGAGCGAGTGCGCAACCCCGGCTCTACCGCAACTGGCACCGGCCTGGGGTTAACCATCTCGCGCCTGCTCGCCGATATTATGGGCGGCGATATTTCCGTCTCCAGCACTCCCGGCAAAGGCAGTATTTTTAAAGCCAGTTTAATGCTTGCCAGCATCAACAATCCCGCTGGCGATTCGCTCAATATTCCTGTCCAAACTATTTATGGCTACAAAGGACCGGTGCGCCGCTTACTATTGGTGGACGATGATATTTCCCATCGCCAGTTAATGCGCGCGCTACTCGCACCGCTCGGGTTTGATATTGCAGAGTTAGACAATCCGCTTCTGGCGATGGAATGGTTAGCACAGCAGCAGGATAACGAAACCGCACCGGATTTAATTATGCTGGACGTATCCATGCCCGGCTTGAACGGCTGGCAGCTGCTGCAATTGCTGCGAGAAAGCCATTTCCAACAACCCGTTATTATGGTGTCTGCCGATGCCAGCGAAGGGAAGGATTCCGATTTTTCTGATTCAGATGCAGCACCTTTGCATAATGCTTACGTCATTAAACCCGTGCGTGTACCTCTGCTGTTGGATCACATTGGCCGCTTGTTAAATCTCACGTGGTGCTATGAGCAAACAATCGCAGCCGCGCAGACAGAATCCAACTTAATCGCCAGCGACAAGACCTGCACGCTAAGCGATGCGGATTTGGATGAATTAGCGCGGCTCGCCGCCATCGGTCACAAAAAAGGTTTAATCGAAAAAATTCAACAACTACAAAACAGCGGCATCTACCCTGCTGCCGCTACCGAACTATTACAACAACTCGCCAGCTACAGCGCTAATTTTCAATTCGAAAAATTGCTCGAATTGATTGATAACTACAGCGCCGCCACTGAGCCTTATTGACCATTGGAATTTCCGGAGACGATTATGATGAGTAGCAGTAATGTTGTGTTGGTTGTCGATGACTCGCTCGACAGCATCCACATGCTGAATGATGTGTTGGAGGACGCAAAATTTACCGTGCTAGTGGCACTGGAAGGCAGCCAAGCCCTTACCATCACTCAGAATATTCGCCCCGATATTATTTTGCTGGATGCCATCATGCCCAATATGGATGGCTTTGAAACCTGTAAACGTTTGAAACAAAACCCTCAACTTGCCGATGTGCCTATTATTTTTATGACCGGCCTGAGCGATACCGAACACATTGTGATGGGGCTGGGCGCCGGTGGCGTTGATTACATAACCAAACCCATTAAAGCCGATGAATTAGTTGCGCGTATGCGCGTTCATCTGGCGAATGCTCGTATCACCCAAAGTGCGCGCGCCGCACTGGATTCCGCCGGCCAATATTTATTAACGCTGGATACCAGCGGCCAATTATTGTGGGCCACACCCCAAGTTTATGAATTACTAAAAACGGGTGGCGCAATTAGCGAATCCACGCAATTGCTGAACACTACCAGCAACCAACTGCGCGATTGGCTCAGCCATAAACCGGACGCTGGTCGCCAACTAACGCTCACCGGCCTATTGCAGACCTTCACTCTGGAAATTCTCAGCTTAATGGATGGCAAGGAATACTTGCTTCGGCTCAATAAAGGCCATGAGCCCGAGCAGGACACCCAGGCGTTGAAACAGCAGTTTGCGGTTACCGGCCGCGAAGCAGACGTATTACTGTGGATTGCCAATGGCAAAACCAACCGCGAAATTGGCCAGATTCTGGAAATGAGCCCGCGAACGGTTAACAAGCATCTGGAGCAAATATTCAAAAAGTTAGGGGTAGAGAACCGCACATCGGCCGCCGCTGCGGCACTCAAATGCCTGAGCAAAGTATAGACAGATCGGTATGGGCTGAACCACACATAACCCAAAGACATTAAATTTATTGAGGAAATTCTTATAAGTTATTGTCAAAAATGTTACTTGTCACCTAAATATACATTCGAATTCGCTATACATTGTTACAAGCTGCTACAAAAGGTGACATTAATCAGCTTGTAATTTTACATACCAATCGGTATTGTTCCGGCTTGTCCAAGACCACCGGGAGTTTTACCTATGGGATTAATCGTTCTCGCCGTGTTTGTCCTCGCCGCCCTGTATGTGCAGAACCGGGGAGTTGTCCAACATGATAAGTTCACCCGCAAGCTGACCGACCACTCCAACTTTCTGGCGCCGATCAACTGCCTGTTTTATTTCTTCTCCAAAGACACCCAGTCGGCCTATATCGATGTAGACAAGTTTCCCGAACTGAAAATACTGCAAGACAACTGGGAAGTAATTCGCGATGAAGCAGTCAATCTGAACAAGGAAGCACACATCAAAGCGTCGGCCGACCTGGATGACTTGGGCTTTAACTCCTTCTTCCGCACCGGTTGGAAACGCTTTTACCTGAAATGGTACGGCGCCAATTTGAAGTCAGCGGAGCAACTCTGCCCCAAGACCGTCGAGTTGATTAACAGCTTGCCTAATGTAAAAGGCGCAATGTTTACCATGCTGCCACCCGGTGCCCGCTTGGGTAAACACCGCGACCCTTACGCGGGTTCGCTGCGCTACCACCTGGGGCTAATCACTCCCAACTCCGATGATTGCTATATCTCGGTAGACGGTCAGAAATACTCCTGGCGCGATGGTGAAGCGGTGATGTTTGATGAAACCTTTATTCATCATGCGGAAAACAAAACGGATCACAATCGCATCATCCTCTTCTTGGATGTTAAGCGTCCGGTGGATTTCAAATGGGTAGATTGGATTAACGAAGGGTTCTCGCGTCTGGTAGTAGCCGGTGCGGCCACCAAAAATGTGAAGGGCGATAAAGTCGGATTTTTAAATCGCGCGTTTGCTTACCTGTATCAAATCCGCATTCTGGGTAAGAAAATCAAAGCCTTTAACAAGCCGCTTTATTATGTATTGCAGTACGGCTTGTACATCGCGTTGATTTATTGGATTTTCTTTTAAGCGTTCGGTAACACACAAAAACAAGGGCCGCATTTAGCGGCCCTTTTTTTTGAATAGATGCATGTTATTGAATAGATGCATGCGACCACTCAGAATTGATTAAAGCTTATCCGCCATTCCCGTCGATACGCCATCCAGACTTACCTGATTTCTATCACGCCAATACTCGCGGATCCCTTCATCGCCCTTCTTGACGGCCCACTGATTTAATTGTTCGCGCTCTTCCACATAATCAAAGAAGGGAACCGCCATGCCACAGGAGGTTTGTACCAGGTCCACCTGCAACTCGAAAATTTGCCGCGCCCCCGGGTTCGGCGGGAAATTTCCATACAACTCTCTCCACTGCACATCACTCTGATGAATGGCTTTGGCGCTACCGTATAAACGCAAGATCATGGGGGCGCCCTCGAAGGCGGCAAACATGACCGTCATACGCGGATGCGTTTGCAAGTGCGCTGCCGTTTCGTTGCCACTGCCGGTCACGTTCAACCAGATCACGCGATTCGCATCCAAAACTCGCAGTGAATCCATACCTTTAGGCGATATATTGACTCGACTGGAATCAGTCGCCGTGCCGACAAAGAAGATTTTCTGACGCGCTATAAACTCTTTAAGCGGTTCGGTGATTTCCGTGTACTGCTTTCCCATTGCTTTTCCTCCAAAGACATTGCGATTTGGCCAAAAACCGGTGCTATTTATACTCGATTCCCGCTTTGCCAGCAGCAAAGTGAACCCTCCCACCTTGAAATTACTTTCAACTTGGGACGATTTAATCTACCGGGCACCTTAGTCTGCTCAGGGTTTGTGTGACTTGCACAACCACTACTAACAATAACGCTCAATCAAGAGGCCGGTTTCCAGGACCCAGCCTCAAAACGCCAGATCCAACAACCCATCTACTCAATAATAAAAGGACGCTTCCATGAAATTACTACGACATGCCCTATTGCTAGGGGTAGTTGCGCTCGCACCTGCCTGTTCGGCCGCAATAACAAATTATGGTGCGGGCAATATCAGCGATAGCCCCAACCCCGCTGGTTACAAATGCGCCGTCGATCACGGCAACTGGATTTACAACGCCGGCATAGTAAAGCCCGGGGTTAGCAGCTGCAGCCCCATAGGCGCACCTACGCCAATCTTCCCACAAAAAGTCGCGCCGGCTAGCAGCAAACCCACCATGACTCATCGCTGGTGGGGATCAATTTCCTTTATGGGTGAAATGAAAGTCGGTGATCCTAACGGAGCCGGCTACATCACCCCCGACCCTATGACTGCGCGAATTACCGACCGCGGCGTACGCATTTTGGGCATTCCCGGCGGTTTGCGCACCGGGCCGACGGCGACACAATATTCCATTCCGGATCCCTTTAATGAAGTTTTCGATGGAATTGCAATTGGCAATAGCGACTACAACAACCTTGAAGCCTATTTAAAAGATTACAGCGATGGCTCAGTAACCGTGCAATGGAACAGTGGCAGCACACCGGTAATGGAAGCCACTTTTGTACACGGCTCTGCGTACGCCTACTTCACGGTATTAAAAGGCAATTTGCAATTGCGTACCAAAGCCGCTGACAGCGGGGAAAAAGGAGTTTTCTATCAACAAGGAAATACGCTCGGCGTGTGGACCAACGTTGCCGGCAACGGCAATTACTTTTTGGTGACCGGTCATGACGCCACCACCTTTAATAATGCCAATACCAACACGGTCGGCATTACCAATAGCAGTAAACGCGTAACCGTCACACTCTTACCCACAGCGACGACACCATCAACTGCAATGATTCAGGATTTTATCCAATACGCGACTCAGCCAGTGGATAAGGTCACCATCAACTACAGCGTGAACCGCAGCAATAATAAAGTCACTGTGACTCATCAGTACTTTTTTAACAATGTTGCTGTAAATACCATGGCCGGGATGCTGCCCATGGCATGGAAAAATTCCACCCAGGCAACCAGTGGCTATAAAGTTCGCAGCGCGCGCGGCATTACCAAATTTGCAGCTACGAAAAATTACAGCTACACGCTTCCGTTTGTGGGTGTATTGCCTTATTTGCCGGAAAATATCGGCGACTACGATAACAATCAGTTAAAAACACTGGTGACTGAATTTGTTAATCAAGGTGCAGCAAGCTGGAACAGTGCAACTGATACCTACTGGGCGGGAAAAAATTATGGCAAGGTTGCCGAGCTGGCCGCTATCGCCCGCTCAATTGGTATGACCGCAGAAGCCGATCAATTAATTAATTGGCTCAAAGCCGAACTGCAGGATTGGTTTCGCGCAAATACCAATGGCGGATTAGACACTACCAAATATTTTTCCTACGACAGCAACTGGAATACCTTACTCGGTTACGACGAATCATTTGGTGCTCAACAACAATTAAACGACCACCATTTCCACTACGGCTACTTTGTCCGCGCTGCCGCAGAAATTTGCCGCGTAGATGCAACCTGGTGTAACACTGCTAACTACGGCCCTATGGTGGAATTATTAATTCGCGATTACGCCGCTGCGCGTGACGACGCCATGTTCCCCTACCTGCGCAATTTTGATCCCGCCAATGGTTTTTCCTGGGCGTCCGGCCATGCAAATTTTGTGTTGGGCAACAATAACGAATCCACATCTGAAGCCGCCAACGCTTACGGCGCAATGATTTTGTACGGACAAATCACGCGTAATAAAGCCATTACTGATCGCGGCATTTATTTACATGCCTCATCTACTGCCGCTTATTGGGAGTACTGGAATAACATCGACCGTTTCCGTGGTTTAACCGGCGATTACGACAACTTTGATGCGGCTTATCCAAAAATGACCACATCCATTATTTGGGGCAACGGCCATGTTTTCTCCACCTGGTTCAGTGGTGCCTACGCGCATATTTTAGGAATTCAGGGCCTTCCGTTGAGTCCATTAGTGTTTCATATCGGTCAACATGCAGATTATCTCGACAAGTATGTTGATCTGGGTATGACCCAATCCAGCAATGGAAAACCATCCGGCTTGCCCAACGATCAATGGCGCGATGTCTGGTGGAATATTTGGGCGATGAGCGATGGTCAAGCGGCCGTCGACGATTTACTCGGTTACGGATTTAATTATGTTCCGGAGGCGGGTGAAACCAAAGCGCACACCTATCAGTGGATTTATACCTTAAAACAATTAGGCCAACTCTCCACGGGTACCGGCGCTTTAACTGCAAGCAGCCCAACGGCCGTTGCGTTTAATAAAAATGGCAGCATGACTTACATCGCCTACAACTTTGGTTGCAGCGCACAATATGTTTTGTTTTCTGATGGCATGACGCTGAATGTTCCTGCCAACAGCTTCCGTATTAAACGCACAGGGGAAACACCGGACGCATTGCCGACCAATACCAGCTGTACGCCTTCCAGTAATTCCAGCGTCGCCACCAGCTTGAGTTCATCGAGCAAGAGCAGTGTTGGATCATCAAAATCCACTAGTTCTGCTGCAACCAGTTCAATGGCTTCCAGCATTGCTGTGAGTAGCTCATCAATTATGAGTAGCTCAAAATCTAGCTCATCTGTTGCTAACGAAAATTATGGTCACAGCATTGCAAACGGAAACACAGTGACGTTTTTTGCAAACAATGCTGCCTGGGCTGATATTCACTTCACTGTGAATGGCGGCGGCCAACAAAATATTCGTATGGCACACAATGCAGATAATTCCAACAGTTATGAATTAACCGGTATTCCTGCAGGGGCGATTGTGCGTTACTTCTTTACCATCGCACAAACCATTGGCGCCATGGACACTCCCTGGGTTGAATTTGCAATGAGTGGATCAACCGCTTCATCAAGTTCGGCTGCCAGCAGTGTTGCAATTAGCTCAACCAATGCCAGCTCATCCAGCACCAGTTCTGGAACAGCATTCAGTCAAAAAATTGAAGCTGAATCCTACGCATTTATGGCCGGAGTTCAAACCGAGACAACACAGGATATTGGCGGCGGACAAGACGTTGGCTGGATAGATGCGGGCGATTGGATGGCATTCACCAACATCAATTTCCCGGCCAGCGGCACCTATTTGGTTGAATACCGTGTAGCCAGCCCGACCGGCTCAATGCTATCCCTGGATTTAAATGGCGGTTCTATTTTGCTGGGTAATGTCACCATTCCTGCAACCGGCGATTGGCAAAACTGGACCACCGTAAGCCACACGGTCACGCTCAGCGCAGGTACATTTAATGTAGGCATTTACGCTCAGCAAGGTGGATGGAACATTAACTGGTTCCGCATTACCAAACTGTAACTAGCACTTACATCAACCCGCTTACAAAGAGCCGCTAAAAAATAGCGGCTCACAAAATAATTCAGACACGGTAGGAAAAATTTATGGAGCACTCTATGAAAAAATTAATTGCAACCATCGCACTCAGCGTTGGCACACTCGTTAGCCTGAATAGCCAGGCAGTAATTATCGACGCATCAACAATTATTCCTGACGAAAACATCCTGCTCAACTTCAACGGCCTGGATTGGGTTTATGCAGGTCCTATAGCTACTGGCGAATGGGGGCCTGGCAATATTGAAGCGCCGGAATATCGAGCGAGCGAAGGCTGGCGTTATGCAACCGCCGAGGAATGGGCACTGCGCCCGGACTGGACAGATTTCATTATTGGCAGCGCCAGCGTAATCCCTGAATCGGGTTTTAGCGATCACTCAGTTTATCGTTTTGCCGCTGAATACTGGAGCAACTTTAATCACATCGATTTAAGCGATGCTGCGAATGGAAATATTACGAATGGTTTTGATATTGGTTCATTGGAAGATGTGTACGACACCTGGTACGTGCGCACCGCTGTTTCCCGGGTACCTGAGCCATCCTCACTGATCTTATTGGGCTTGGGAATAATTGGATTAAACTTAACACGCCGAAAAATGATACCCGCATAAAAAGCTAAAAAGCCGCACTAAGTTGCGGCTTTTTTCTTCTCCAGAAAATTATTTCTTATTTTTCTCCCTAGAGGCTTTTATCTCCGCACCCAACTCATCTGAAAGCTCTTTTATTTTTGGAAATACACTTTGCATCATTTGCTGCCCCAGCAACATAGAATCCTGCATAACCAGAGGCATTTTTTTGATAGTAGAGCGTCCCACCTCGGAATTATAAAATGTAATCAATCCCTGAATTTCACTTTCAGTGAAATGTTTGGCATAGATTTCTATTGTAGGCGCCTTCATTTTCTCCCACGACATTTCGGTCGACATTAATTGCATTAGCTTTTTCATATATTTGTCGAAAGTGGGCTTATCTTTTTCGGTAACTCCCAACTGAGTCGCCATGTTTGAAAACACCACTTCTATTTGGGCATACATGGAGTCAACCATTTTACCTGCATCTGTGATAACCAGAAGCTTTTCAATGGACTCTTTTGAAGCCTTATCGGAATCCACATCTTTTGCATGAACATTAAAAGCTAATAAAGCACCAACCACTAACAAAACAATACTTCGCAACATTTATGATTTCCTTCATTGATTTACATTAGACTTCACTCAACCACTACTTATTTGCACTTATCAAGGAAGGATACTTAACCATCACAACCAACGCAATTAAATCGTAAAAACCATGCCAGACTATAACCATCAACAAGCTACCTGACAGGTAATACCCCAATCCGAACGCAATGCTCATTAGAAATGCACTGACGAAGTAAGCAAAAGACAGATAGTGCAAAACACCAAACACAATGGATGCGACTAGAATTGCCCAACCAACACCCCAGTAGTTCGTCAACCAACCTTGTAGAAATGCCCGAAAAAGTAATTCCTCCCCAACACCGGCCAGGCAAGACACGACCAAAAGTTGCCACCACGAGTAACCAATAAAGAGGCCGGTCACCCGACGAATATCAATGAGTAACTGAGCGGAAAAGTTTCCGCCTAATCGATACACAGCAACAAAAATGATCAGGGTTACAATCGCCAGAACAACTCCATAGCCGATAGCAATTGATTCGTCCAATGTGGGCTCTGAGTGTATTGGACTTAGCCAGTAGGTCAGCACCAGCCCCAAAAATAATATTGCGCACTGACTAAGTAAAATAAGAGTAAAAGCGGACGTTTTATGACTATTCGCCATACAGCACCAAAGGCAAGCATCTAGTGGTTACAATAATATGAAGATGCCGTGTGCCTGTCAGCTACGAAGAGGTTATTAGACAACGGATTGGTATTCCAGAGCAGATCATTGCCGTTTGCGCAAGCGCAGCTCAGCCTTTTCCTGGTCGATCACAAAATCAAAACGGCCCAATATATCCACCCCCAATAAGCCATCAAAGTGATCGAAATTTTCCATGGGCAAACGCGCGAGCATATGTTTACTGAAGGTTAAATCTGCAATCTGCAAGGTATCCACCACAAATAAAAAACTTTCCACAGTACCGCTGGCGGTATTAAGTTGAATGGGCTTGGGGGATTTTACCAAGTTGTAATTGCGATTAATAAAGCTGGAGGTTAACCCACTAATTGACGCACCTGTGTCCAACAACAGTTTTACACTTCTTCCTTCCACTGTGACCGGCACCAAAAACTGAGTACCAAAACGCACCAACGAAATTTTGTGTTCCAGCTCATCGGTTTGCGCTGCAATGGCATTATTGGTTAATTGCGCAAGAAACGCTTCGGCACGCGTGCGCGTTTCATCCTGGTTTGCCGCCATTAACGCATGGTATTGCGCCTGTTCCTGATCATCTGCTTTTGCATGCATATCTGCGAGCTGCAAGTGCAATTCACCATTGTCCGGCGTGAGCTTGATCAAATCATTTAATTGCGCCATCAGCCATTCGCGGCTCGCACCAAAAATGCCGGGGTTATTCACCAGACGAAGTAAATATTTGGATAAATAGGCCAATGCATCTTCAGTTTTCTTTGCATCCACTTCACTATCCAGATAGCGAAACCAGATAGTCACTGCTTCTTCATGCTTCCCCTGCTTTTCCAGTACTCGCGCGAGCAGCAACAGTGCTTCACTATCGGCGGGATCCCGCTGCAAAATTTCATTCAGTACGACTACCGCCGCTGGAAATGCGCTATTAGCGACTAGCTGGCGTGCGCGCTCGATAGGCGATAGTTCCACAGCGGCTTGCGCCGAGGACACTGCGTTATTCGTGGGTGATACGTGCACGGGAATTTCCGGTGCAGGTGATTGTGCTACGGGCGATCGCTGCACCAGAGTTTGTTGCAGGTTCTGTACCGGTGAATCGCTAACTAATGGATCATCAAATGTATCACCAACAACAGAGATAGCATCTGTCGCATGCCGATACTCATTGGCGTAGTAACCCAAGCCAAATGCGATTACCGCAATCACAATCGTATTTTTTACACTCATCGTTATTCTAATAAACAGTGGAGGCGATTAATTTTTTTAAAAATCCAAGCAATTATTTTTTAAGCTGTTGCTGGATAAAATGAGCCATCTGCTCTGGCTTGGTAATGGTGGCAAAGCGTTTTATCGGTTTGCCATCGCGACCAATTAAAAACTTGGTGAAATTCCACTTGATGGATTTACCCAACCAACCCGGTAATTCACTCGTCAGCCATTGAAATAACGGATGTGCACTTGCCCCATTCACATCCACCTTGGCATACATGGGAAAACTGACACCGTAATTAATCTGACAGGTCTCGGCAATTTGCTCTGCGCCACCGGGCTCCTGATTGCCAAATTGATTGCAAGGAAAACCGAGAATCACTAACCCCTGATCCTTAAATTGCTGATAGAGGGCTTCCAGACCGGCGTATTGCGGGGTGAATCCACATTTACTGGCGGTGTTTACCACTAACACCAATTGGCCTGCATAGTCCGACAAATTTTGCGGCTGGCCGTTCAATCGCTCGGCCATGAAAGAATAGAAAGGGCTCATACACAACTCCGTTGAAATAAACTGGGAGGGTGAAACATGAGCCCAGACTGCCCGCGCAAACGGGCGAACGCAACTTGTTTTTACCGCCATTGACGGTTTGTGATGATTCCGTCTGCCAGCACGCATTGTTAGCGCGCCCGGCAGTTGGGCTTGGCATTAATACTGGGCCGCCGGCTTATCCAGCGATTTGATCTTGATGTTGCGATAGAAAACTTCCGCCCCTTCCGACTGTATCTGCAATTTACCGCGTGTCAGCGGAACATATTTACCATCGACCTTTTCACGCGAGTTAAAGCCGCGAAATACTTCGTGACCATTCACTTTGTGGATCAGGGTTTTACCATCGCTAATGACTTCCATGGTATCCCATTCACCGTAGGGCTTTTCGTAAAGGCCCAGTTTGAGTACCCGCGCCGCTATATCTTTGCGCAAAGGCCCTTTTGGGTCGTAGGCGTAGAACTTCCAATCACCTTCGTTGGCATCACCGGCATGCACATCGATAATGACTCCATCCAGGCTGTGGTAATCGCCGCTATCGCCTTCCTGGACCTGGAATTCATGGCTGCGCATCCAGTGATTGCTCTGCGCCCCCTGAGGACCAACGGCAAAGTACAAAACACCGCTATCGCGGCGCACATCCAAACGCGGCGACCATTTTTTCTCGCCCCATTTAACATCGAATTTCAAATGAAAATTTTCGAACTCTGCCAGTGTAGTTATACCACCCCACTCCTCGCCCGAAACACGCAGCTGACCATCCACCACCGAAAATACTTTCTTCGGGTCATTATTAACACCGCGCGGTTTGTGTTTGGAAACCAGATTGTATTCATTGGTTTCCGGCTGGTAGCTCACATAGGTTTCCCAGCCAGTTAAGTCTTTACCATTAAACAGGCTCTGCCATTCACCTGCCCATGCGTGGGTAGCCAAAAGGCCACCCAAAGAAATGCCCAGTAGTAGTTGTTTCATATCGAATCCTCGTGGTTCTCGTTGTGGAGCGCAGCCTAGGACGAGAAACCGAATGAGTCCATATCTCGCTCCAAACAATTACAGACCTTTACTTGCACTCTATTTGAACATGGTCGAAGAGCTTGCACCATCTCCCCTCGCCATTTTGGATAACTTCCGCAGCAATGCCAATGCACGCACAATTTTGCGCACCATTAAAAACGGCATTTTTGCATCATCATAGTGAAAATTTGATCTCTATAAATGCGCTTAAATACATCACAAATTAACAGCCATTTCAAAACCAGCACCACACCAATGCAAAACCATTAAATTCAACATGAATTTCACTTGTTTTTAAAAAAAGCAATTCGATTGGCATTTTTTATGCCTTTACCCCAATGAATTTCAAAATAGAACCACCACTCAAGACCCTACTGACCACACTAACGAGCACGAGGTTGATTTCATGGATACCCCTAAATTTCCAGACGATAAAATTGATAACAAGCGCCGCAAACTCATTAAAACCGGCTTAACAACCATTGGCGGTGTAGCGGCACTGGGCATGTTGCCAGGAAGTTTGCGCAGCGTTGTTTATGCTGCAACGGGCGGTGTAGAAACCACTAAAGCAAAACTAGGTTTTATTGCTCTGACAGACGCCGCCCCACTATTTGTAGCGCTGGAAAAAGGCATTTTTGCGAAATACGGAATGACTGACGTTGAAGTTTTAAAACAGTCCTCGTGGGGCACTACACGCGACAACCTCGTTTTAGGATCGGCTGCCAACGGTATCGACGGCGCGCACATTCTCTCACCTATGCCTTATTTAATTACAACCGGAAAAATGACTGCAAATAATCAACCAGTACCCATGTCGATACTGGCGAGATTGAATTTAGGCGGCCAATGTATTTCCGTAGGCAATGAATACGCGAATTTAAAACTCGACGTAAGTGCAAAGGGCTTTAAAGAAGCGATTGCTACCAAAAAAGCTAGCGGTAAACCTGTGAACGCTGCGGTAACTTTCCCCGGTGGTACACACGATTTGTGGATGCGTTATTGGCTCTCGGCAGCGGGCATAGACCCCAACAAAGATATTTCAACCATTGTTGTGCCGCCCGCCCAAATGGTTGCCAATATGAAAGTTGGCAGTATGGATACCTTCTGCGTTTGTGAACCCTGGAATCGCCAGCTCATTAATCAAAAAATTGGCTACACCGCGTTAACCACCAGCGAACTTTGGCACAACCATCCGGAAAAAGCCTTTGCAATGCGCAGCGATTGGGTTGAGAAAAATCCCAATGCAACCCAGGCCCTGTTGATGGCCGTAATGGAAGCGCAAATGTATTGCGAGAAAAAAGAAAATCGCGAAGAAGTTGCGAAAATTTGTTCCGATCGCAAATGGATAGGAGCGCCATTTAATGACGTGGTTGATCGTTTGAAAGGTAACTTTGACTACGGTACTGGCCGTGTAGTGCAGGATAGCCCGGAACAAATGCGCTACTGGAAAGACTTCGCGTCCTACCCATTCAAAAGTCATGACCTTTGGTTCCTGACGGAAGATATTCGCTGGGGCTATCTACCGGCGGCTACTGATACCAAAGCCCTGATCGACAAAGTAAACCGTGAGGATTTGTGGCGCAAAGCAGCAACCGCACTCAATGTTCCCGCCGCTGAAATCCCCGCTAGCACTTCACGTGGGGTTGAGAAGTTCTTTGACGGAAAAGTATTTGATCCGGAAAACCCCAAAGCCTATCTCGACAGCTTAACCATCAAATACATGGCATAGAGGAGTTAAACTATGGCAGACGCAAGCATCGCCGATGGCAGCATAAGTGAATCAGCAGAAAAAGGGTTTTCACTGTTTCAACCGTTGAAAAAACTTTTTCAATATTTGTTGGTTCGGGTCGTGCCCGCACTGGTCGTCCTGAGCGTATTAGTTGGAATTTGGGAAATTTCCTGCTCAAGACCCGGTTCAAGCTTGCCGTCTGCCAGCACTGTCGTTGAAGAGACCATATACCTTATCCAAAACCCTTTTTACGACAACGGCGGCACCGATGTGGGTATGGGCTGGCAGCTTTTGGCAAGCCTCAAGCGGGTCGCTATTGGCTACACCCTCGCCGCAATTGCGGGTATAGCGCTGGGAATTTTGGTGGGGCAATCCCTATGGGCCATGCGCGGGCTGGACCCCTTGTTTCAAGTATTGCGTACCGTCCCCCCGCTGGCATGGTTACCGTTATCACTCGCGGGCTTTCAAGACAGCCAACCCTCAGCCTTGTTCGTCATTTTTATTACATCCATTTGGCCAATAATCATTAATACTTCCGTGGGAGTGCGCAATATTCCGCTGGACTATCGCAACGTCGCACGCGTCGTGAGGCTTAATGGCTGGCAGTATTTTTACAAAATTATGCTGCCCGCAGCGGCCCCCTACATATTTTCCGGCTTGCGTATCGGTGTAGGGCTTTCCTGGTTGGCAATTGTCGCCGCGGAAATGCTGGTGGGTGGTGTAGGCATAGGCTTTTTCATCTGGGATGCATGGAACTCGTCGCGCATTAGCGACATCATTCTTGCACTTATTTACGTTGGCTTGGTCGGATTTGCGCTCGACAGACTCGTAGCTCTGCTTGGCTATGTGGTTACTCGCGGCACGTCCAAATAACGAAGCCATGCGTTTTCAACCGCCCGCACATCAGTGCGGGCATCCTTTTTCTCTTGATCCAAATTTAATTCCCCAACGTAGATTACTGCAAACGGCCAATCCGAGTTTATCGTCATGATTACCCTTCGCTGTAACTGGTTATTAGTGGGAATTATTTTTATGCTGACTGCATGCTCCACCACCTCTCTGGATGAATATGCATCCAACAAACCCCTACTGATACCGGAACAATTTTTTAACGGTTCGTTAACGGCACAGGGGGTCGTTAAAAATCGTAGCGGAAAAGTTACCCGCTACTTTACAGCGCGTATAAATGCTTACTGGCGAGATTCCAGCGGGGCGAAAATTGGCACATTAGAGGAGGTATTTCAGTTTAATGACGGAGAACTTCAATACCGCACTTGGACGCTCACACCCACCGCTGCTGGGTACACCGCAACGGCTGGTGATGTAATTGGCCCTGGTAGTGCACAGACTCGCGGCAATGCGATGCAGCTACACTATACGTTGGAAGTGAAGTACCAAGGCTCCACCTTACAATTACAGGTGGAGGATTGGATGTGGTTGGTGGACGACAACACGTTGCTGAACGAATCCACACTACGCAAATGGGGGTTTAAAGTCGGCAGCGTGCAGTTGGTGATACAGAAAGATAAACCACATTAAACGCCAGGTTAAAACCTGATGGTACTGAGTTGATATATTTTATCGCGCATCAGCTCGGCATTATGGGTATCACCCTGACGCTCATATATTTCAGCGGCCAAACGAAAAAAGCGCTGTTCGCCTTTTTCTTTCTTGAGTGCTTTTTTTAGCAAATTTAGCGCCTTTTCATCATCACCCAGGGCAACCAACTCCTCGGCGCGCTTAAACATATAGTAGGGGTTGGCATTGCGGTGCTGACGAACACGTTGCTTATATTCCTGATGTTTCGCGTCGTTCCCCAACTCCTGATACATTCCCGCCAAGTTGTGCATGATGGTGTAATCGCGCGGGTTAATAGCCAATCCGTGCAAATAGATTGCCTCAGCTTGTGCGTAAAATTTGTGCCGGCGATAAAAACTGCCGAAATTACTCCAGATATAGCTCGGCTCCTCACTCATTAATAACGCCTTGCGCAAATACAAAAATGCCTCGGTAGTTTTTCCTTCTGCCGCTAACTCCATACCGCGATTGGAATAAAACTGTGCGGCCACTAAATCCTTACCAATCACCTTTTGCTTGTAATGCGCCTTGAAGCGACGCATTTCCAAATCCACCACAATATCGCCCACATCAGCGGTTTCCATCACCCGCACCCAGGGCAAACTGCGTTTACGTGGCATAAATACCTTGGCGTTGACATGCCGCATAAACAAGTAGGTATCGCCAGCGCGCATGTCCCACGTGGGCGGTAGCATCACCTCATTCACCTCGGCGTTAAGCCCCAAATGTCGCGCCATAGCCACATACATCAGGGTATAACTCAAACAATTCGCCTGCCGCTGCTCGAATGCTTCTACACCAGTATTCGTGTAATAAGCGCTGTAGGTGACTCCTCGTCCGCCAGCATCGGTAGAGCTCATCAGCGCCAGATGCAGCGCCTCGGCTTTGGAATCCTGCAGGCGGACGGCGGCAGTGGCAGACTCGGCAAAGGCCTCCATTTCAGGACTTAACCCAAACAAATCCCTATTTGGCAGCTCTTCGGCCTTGTAGTTGCGCCCCAGAATCAATTCCCCCGACAAGGCTTGGGCCAAAGGGCCCTTATCCGCCAAAAAGGGTGTTTTTTGCACCACAGAAGAACAGGCGCTCAGCAGCAAAACCACCAAAACCGAGGGAACCACGGATATTTTCATGGGATTTATCCAAATAATGGAACTGAATCTGCCTTCAAGTATAGGTGCACTCACGTCAGTTGGCGCGTCACAAATGTCACGCTAAACCACAGATCTATAAGACTATTTATTCTATTCACCCGATTAATTCGATCGGCTCGCCCCCACTGGGTGGTCTGGTTTTCTGGCAGAAAAAAATCACTTGCGCGAAAAAAGTGCGCGTTTTACCTGAGTAGCCAAGGTTCAGCGCACGCACACACCGCAAATAGCGGCACCAAAAAAACGCAGCTGCATTTTCGGTGTATCAGCAAAGTGCAAACCCCCACAAAAACGAATTAATCCCCCAAAAAACCCTGCGCCATAAAAGTGCGTCACTTAACTTGGCATAGTGTTTGAATAAGACCTATCGTCGACTCAAATAAATTTTCAAAAACTGGAAATTTTTTCGCAGCGAAAAAATCTCCAAATATTTTTCAGAAAACTTTTTCAAGCACCACCAAAAGCCAGGAGCCAGAAATGAAAGTTTCCACCACAAAAATGAAAAAAATTTCCACACTGTTGCGACCACTCGCCAAATTTACAAGTGCGTTAACACTAAGCTTTTCATTTGTCGCAGCAACACAAGCGGCGACCGGTCCAGCTGAAAAAACTGATTTGAAATTCGGGTTTATCAAATTAACTGACATGGTCCCGCTCGCAGTTGCGTATGAAAATGGTTACTTCGACGATGAAGGCCTGAGCGTGGAACTCGAAGCCCAAGCCAACTGGAAAGTGGTTTTAGATCGCGTCATTACTGGCGAACTGGATGGCTCCCATATGCTTGCCGGTCAACCAATTGGTTCTACCATCGGTTTTGGTACCAACGCCCACATAGTCACCGCATTCGTGATGGACTTAAATGGCAACGGACTTACTGTGGCCAATGATGTCTGGAAGAAAATGAAGAAAAATGTTCCAGTCGATGCAGAAGGAAAATTAGTTCATCCAATTAAAGCCGATGCGTTAAAGCCGGTCATTAAGGCTAGCAAGGATGCAGGCCAACCATTTCCAATGGGAATGGTATTTCCCGTATCTACACACAACTATGAAATTCGCTACTGGTTAGCGGCAGCGGGAATTAACCCAGGTTTTTACGCCCCACATAAAGGTGATATTACCGGTCAAATAAATGCAGAAGTTTTGCTATCGGTGACCCCTCCACCACAAATGCCGGCAACATTAGAAGCGGGCACAATTAAAGGCTACATGGTTGGTGAACCCTGGAACCAACAAGCTGTTTTTCGCGGCATTGGCGTACCTGTAGTTACCAACAATGATATTCACAGTAACTTCACTGAAAAAGTATTTGGCGTAACCAAAGATTGGGCCGACAAAAACCCAAATACCCATATTCATGTCGTTAAAGCGCTTATTCGCGCCGCCAAATGGCTGGATGACAACAACAACGCCAACCGCACTGCAGCAGCAAAAATGATTTCCGCATCTCACTATGTAGGTGCTGATTATAAAGTTATCGCTAACTCCATGACCGGGGTATTTGAATATGATCGTGGCGATGTGCGCAAACAACCCGACTTCAACGTATTCTTCCGCTACAACGCCAACTTCCCTTATTACTCTGACGCAATTTGGTATCTCACTCAAATGCGTCGCTGGGGTCAAATTCCAGAAGCCAAGCCTGACAACTGGTATAGCGAAACAGCGAAAAAAGTGTTCCTCCCAGAAATCTATCGCACCGCAGTGAAAGACTTGATCGAGGAAGGAAAAATGAAGGCGACCGATTTCCCCGGGATCGAGCAAGTTACTGGTTATCGCAAACCTGAGGACACCAAATTTATCGACGGCAAGTCTTTCGACGCAACCAAACCCAACGACTACATAAAGCAATTTGAAATCGGTTTAAAAGGCGAAGAAAAAATTTAATCACGTTAGCGAGTGCAAGTAAAAAATAAGCTTGCCGGGTTACGACCTGGCAAGCACTAGCAGAGGATTTCGTTATGAGCAATAAACTTTCCACATTGAAGTTAGAACAACTAAAAGCCATTAAATGGCGCGATGTGATTATCAACGTTACCATGCCAACCTTGGGCTTATTAATATTCCTAGCCGTTTGGCACACCTTGGCCCCGAACATCAAAACGTCGCTCGGAAACTTTCCGCAACCAAAACAAGTTTTTGAACAGTGGGGCAACTTGGTAGACGAATATCAATCCGAGCAGGCACGCGCCGAACAATTTTATGAACGTCAGGAAAAACGCAATGCCGAGTTGCTGGCAAAAGATCCCAATGCCAAATTGGATGAGCGCGCATTCAGCGGTCGCCCGACTTTTTTTGATAAAATTAATACCAGCTTACTAACCGTACTGTCGGGATTTTTTGTAGCATCGATAATCGCGATACCAGTAGGAATAGTTATCGGTTTAAGCCAAACGCTCTATGGCGCAATCAACCCGCTGATTCAATTATTCAAACCCGTGTCACCACTTGCATGGTTGCCGCTGGTAACCCTGGTTGTTAGCGCAGTATACGTATCCGAATCACCGACCTTCTCCAAGTCTTACATCATTTCCCTATTCACGGTCAGCCTCTGCTCGCTCTGGCCGACAATGATCAACACGGCAGTTGGTGTTGCTGGCGTCAGTAAGGATTTGATCAATGTGAGCCGCGTATTGCGCTTGGGCTGGTTCACTCACGTCATCAAAATTGTATTGCCTTCCGCTATTCCGATGATGTTTACCGGCTTGCGTATTTCGCTGGGTATTGCCTGGATGGTGTTGATCGCCGCAGAAATGCTGTCGCAAAACCCAGGCCTGGGAAAATTTGTGTGGGATGAATTCCAGAATGGTTCATCCGATTCGTTGAGTCGTATTTGTCTCGCCATTTTGGTGATTGGTTTGATCGGCTTTTTGCTCGACCGCGCCATTTTAATGATTCAAACCTATGTGAATTGGGATAAGAGCGCCGTAGTCCGTTAATCACTTACAAAACGGTACGCAAATTGCGTTATCTACATTGACCAACAAATTATTTCACTACAGATTTAGACAGAGGAAATACCATGAGCCAGATTCATTTGGAATTAACAAAAGTTGGAATTGAGTTCCCCACGCCCAAAGGTCCTTTTTGCGCACTGCGCGATGTGGATTTGAAAATTAAAAAAGGCGAATTTGTATCGCTGATTGGTCACTCGGGTTGTGGTAAATCCACCGTGTTGAACATTGTTGCCGGTCTGTACCAAGCCACCACCGGCGGAGTGGTATTGAATGGCCGCGAAGTCAATGAACCTGGCCCTGAGCGCGCCGTCGTATTCCAGAACCACTCTCTGTTGCCGTGGTTAACCGCCTACGAAAACGTAGAGCTGGGTGTTAAGCGCGTATTCAAAGGCAAGAAAACCAAAGCAGAAATGCGCGAATGGATTGAACACAACCTGGAGCTGGTGCATATGACCCACGCTATGCACAAGCGCCCGGATGAAATCTCTGGCGGTATGAAGCAGCGCGTGGGTATTGCCCGCGCCCTGGCAATGGAACCGCAAGTGCTGCTGATGGACGAACCGTTCGGCGCACTGGATGCACTGACCCGCGCGCACCTGCAAGATTCCCTGATGGAAATTCAGAACGAGTTGGGCAACACCGTAATTATGATCACCCACGACGTGGATGAAGCGGTTCTCTTGTCTGATCGTATTGTAATGATGACCAATGGCCCGGCCGCCACCGTTGGGGAAATTCTGGATGTGAAATTGCCGCGCCCACGCAATCGCCTGGAACTGGCAGATAACGCCGAATACAACGGCTATCGCTCGGCGGTATTGCGCTTCCTCTACGAAAAGCAAAAAAAAATTGAACCTATCTCCGCCAAGCGCGCGGAGAAACAAGCTGAACAAGGCGCGCCTGCACAGGCCAAAAGCGTCGCATGATTTCGTAGCCAGTTGCAGCCTCCTTGCTCTCCGGCGGTGCCTCATCGGCATCGCGAAGCTGGAATTGGTGCGAAAATATCCTCTGTTTGCCCCGGCTCGCCGGGGCTTTTTTATGCCTGTTTAAATACCCTTTGCAGTTCTTTAGCACCTTAAGGCCTTGAAAAGATCAGGTTTTATACAGTTTGCTCATTAAATGATTGGCACATTTTTCATCATTGGTATATATTGTGCAGCATACTAAAAACCTATCAACTGTGACGGACCACTCACTTTTGGAAACAAGGTGCGAAGTCCATGCTACAGCTCGTCAATATCCCCTATTTGGCGCCCGAACTGCCCGAAGCGGTTTCAGAGTTGCCCCCCCAAGCAGAATTACCCACAACCTACGCCGACTTGCTGGTCGACTACCTGCATCAAATGGGCATTGACACAGTGTTTGGTGTGCCAGGTGGTGCAATTGAACCCCTGCTCAATTCGCTCGCTCGCAGCGAACGCAAAGGCGGGCCGCGGTTGGTAGTTGCCCGTCACGAATGTGGCGCCGCGTTTATGGCCGATGGCTATACCCGTGAAACCGGCAAGATGGGTGTGGTCTGCGCCACTACTGGCCCCGGCGCTACTAACCTGATTACCGGTGTTGCGTCTGCCTTGGCCGACGAAGTTCCTATGCTGGTCATTACCGCCCAGACACCCTTGCCCAAATTTGGCAAACGCGCCCTGCAGGAATCCAGTTGCACGGCGATAGATACGGTCGGCATGTTCCGCTATGTCACCCAGTTTAATACGCTGATTTCGCACCATGAACAATTGGAGAGCAAACTGGTGTCCGCCATTATGGCCGCTCATCGCAAACCCAATGGCCCGGTCCATATCAGTATTCCAGCGGATATTTTGCGTTCGCCGGCGACGATCAACGCCCATATTCACAGCGATCTGTTGGTCCACGACTTCGCTCTTGCCGACGATTCTGCAATCGCCCGCTTGTGTGAAAAGCTGGGCAAGGTCGACAACCTGGTGATGTATATCGGCAATGGCGTGGGCAAGGCCAGTCAGCAAATTATGGAGTTTATCGAGTTAACGGGTGCCGCCTTCGTCACAGGCCCTATGGGTAAAACCTGGGTGGACGAGCACCACCCACAATATCGCGGTGTTTATGGCTTTGCCGGACACGAAAGCGCACGTGAACTCCTGCAAAACAAAGACGTAGACCTGATCCTGGCAGTGGGTACCGAGCTGGGTGAATTGGGTACTAGCGGCTGGAAAGATGACCTGCTCAATACCAAGTTAGTGCACATAGATTCCTCCATCGAACACTTCACTCGCTCACCCATGGCCAACCTGCATGTGTTTGGCAATATCGATGTGATTTTCACGCGGCTGGTGGAGAAGGTGCGCGAGATCCGCAAATGGGGCCGCACCTGGGCCACCCTACCCGGCAACACATCAACCCCTAATGCGAATGGCGGCTTCTTCCGCCTGACCGACGAGCACAAATGCCTTTCCAACGCACGCCCGGTCAAACCCCAGCGCCTAATGAGTCATCTCTCACGTGCACTGCCACAAGACACACGCATATTTATTGATGCCGGCAATGGCTGGTCGTGGGCTACCCATTATTTGAGTCGCAGTAATAGCAATGGCCTTTATCGCATTGCCATGGGTTATGGCTCCATGGCCTGGTCAATTGGAGCCGCAATAGGCTCGGCCATTGGCAATCGCGCGGCACCGACCCTGTGTATTGTTGGCGATGGTTCTTACTTGATGAGTGCGCAGGAAATTACCGTCGCTGCGCAACAACAATTGCCTGTCGTATTTCTGGTATTAAACGATGCTGCGATGGGCATGGTGATGCATGGCCAGCGCCTCGGCCAGCAGGAATCCATCGGCTGGGAACTTAACAATGTGAACTACGCGCAACTGGCACAAGCCATGGGTGTAGATGGCATAGTGATTGACTGCCCAACCCAGCTTGAACAATTGGATTATGCTGCGCTTTTTAATAAAAAAGGGCCTACACTTTTGGATATACGCATAGACCGCGAAGAGGTACCGCCCATGGGCGACCGCATTAAAGGTCTGGCAGTCAATGGCTCTGCAACACCGGGTGGTTAAACGCCCGGTATAACCGTTTGCGAATACAGGGAAGATTTACATGAAAAACTTTTTCAAATGAAAAGGTTTTAGCGGTTTATGCTAGGCTAAAAGGATATTAATTCGGAGACTCATGAGTGTTAATCGATAACACCAATCAACCTGACTCACCTATTAACATTCTCATCGTTAATAACGACCCCGACGCACTGGCCATGATCAACGCCAGCGTGCAAACACTCGCGCATGCCAACACCAGCTGCGTAGACTCTGCACAAAAAGCCCTGCGGGTGTTACGCCAGCAAACCATCGATCTATTAATTGTAGATGTAAACATTCCCGATATGGATGGCTGGCGGCTATCGCGCTTGGTACGCAGCGGTATTTTGCTCTGCCGTGTTGATTTGCCCATCGTGATTACCGCGCAAACCTGGTGTGAACGTATCGCCGAAGTGACCGCGCGCGAATACGGTATCAATCAGTTACTCCCTCTGGAACATCTGCAGCAACTACCGGCCGTCGTTAAAAATCTTACCCGCCAAAAAGAAACGATCACACCCAAGCCGCGTCTGCTGGTAGTAGAAGATGAACCCGACACCGCCGATTTAATTCGACGCATTCTGTCTGGTGCCTTTGATATTGAATTTGCGAATGAAGGCGACGCCGGCCTGCGTGCCTGGGTGCAAGGCCGTCAGGACCTGGTACTGCTGGACGTGATGCTACCCAAGTTATCTGGGCGCGATATTTTGATGGAGATTCACAGTATCGACGCCAACCAGCCAGTCGTGATCATGACGGCACACACCACGATTGACCAAGCAGAAGAGCTGATGCTTATGGGCGCGGTAGATTTCCTGCCCAAACCATTTCGCGCAGAACAATTGCGCAAGGTGTGCGATATCGCCATTCACCGCGACGACTATTTAGTTAGCAATGCGCAATTCGCCGCGCGAGTTAACGACGTACAAGAACGAGAGCGCGAATACCGCGCACTCTATGAAAGCCATCACCAATTGCTCAACGATTTGCAATCAGTAGTCATGGAACTGGATGCCGATTTTAAAATCCAATATTTAAACCATGCCTGGGAAACCATGATGGGTTTTCCGGTGAGTGAATGTATTGGGCAATCACTGGAAGCGTTTATTGCCATTGATGATTTTAACCAGTATTCGCTGTTCAAAAATAAAATTCGCAAAACCCTGCAAAGCAATAAACCCTGCCCTGAATTTGAGCTATGCCTAAGCAACTATCGCGGACAAAAACTCTGGGCGCAGTTAAAAGTCAGCCGATCCACCAGGTTGCAGGATTCAGAAAATCTCACCATCTGCTTGGACAACATCACCGAGCGACGCGAATCCCAGGAGCAGCTAAAATATTTGGCGATGCACGATTCCTTAACCGGCCTGTACAACCGCCATTTTTTTGAATCGACACTCGCACAACTCACGGCGGATTCCGTGCGCAATAATCGTCAACACGCACTGGTGTATCTTGACCTCGATCACTTCAAAGTAATCAACGACACTTTTGGCCATCAAAAAGGCGATGAAGTGTTGCGCGAGATGTCGCACCTGCTTAGCAAGCGCATTCGCGGTACTGATATTTTATGTCGCTTGGGTGGCGATGAATTTGCGATCCTGCTGCGCGATATTAAGGCGCATGAAGTCTATGAGTTTGCACGCAACATTCAACAAATCGTTGCGGAATTCACCTTTCAATTGCAGGAACAACGCATCAGCCTGGGCAGCAGTATTGGGCTCACCCTGATTGATGGCAGCACCAACAACGCCGAAGAGCATTTAATGCGCGCTGACATTGCGCTTTATGTCGCCAAAGGGCGTGGCCGCAATTTGATTCACCAATACGATCCGCTCGACAGCGAAAGTGACGAGTTGCGTCATTCCATCAATACCTCGCAAAAAATTCGCAAGGCCATTATGGAAGATCGCATGGTGCTCTACTTCCAACCCATCTTCGATATTAAAAACAACCGCGTTTCCTATTACGAAGCGTTGGTGAGGTTGCGTGAGCCCGACGGGCGTATTTTAGGGCCGGACACCTTTATTCCTGCATTGGAATCTGCGGGTGAAATGCATTTGCTGGATCGCTGGATTATCAAACTGGCAATCCACACCCTGCATAATCATCCTGAGCTAAATCACATTGCTATTAATTTATCGGCACAGGCCTTTAAAGATGAAAATCTGGTGCCGACCATTTTGGAAAATCTCACCGCGACCGGTGTGAACCCTAAACGCATCACGTTTGAATTAACAGAAAGCGCCAGCTTGTTTAATCTACACATCACTCAAAAAGTCATTGCTGATTTGCATAAACTTGGTTGCAGCTTTTCAGTCGACGATTTTGGTTCCGGCTTTAGCAGTTTTGCTTATCTAAAAGATTTACCGGCGGATTACATCAAACTGGATGGTTCTTTTATCCAGAACTTGCATCGCGATCAAGTTGACCAGACTCTGGTGAAATCCATGATTCAGGTAATCCAGGCACTCGGCAAAAAAGCCGTCGCGGAATATGTGGAGAACGAAGCCATTCTGGAAATATTGAAAAGTATGAACGTAGATTTTGTACAGGGTTATCACATAGGGCATCCGTTACCCGTTGAGCGCTTGCTACTCAAGCAAGAAATTGCATCGTCATAAAAAAATTAAGGGGCTCATTAGCCCCTGCTCATTATCCCCTTAACTGTTTGGCGCCGACACAACTACATATTAAGTTACATTAACACCACCATCCACCGCCCAGATTGCGCCGGTGGTATAGCTAGACTCCAACTGCGCCACAATGACTTCTGCTACTTCTTCCGGGCGACCAAAACGTTTTAATGGAATAGTCGTTTCCATATGGGCCTTAATCGCTGCCTGAGTAGGCTCATCAAAACCCAGCTTACCAATAATCGGGGTGTCTATCGCGCCGGGTGAAACGGCGTTAATGCGAATGCCGACGGGCGCTAATTCAATAGCGAGGCTTTTAGTCACTGCCTCCAAAGCTCCCTTAGTCGCCGCATAGAGCGCCGCATTCGCTAAGCCATTATTTACAACTGCCGATGAAACATTCGTAATACTTCCGCCGACTTGTTGCAGCGAAGGTAACAACCCTTTAATTAATTCCAATGGCGCGCGCAAATTGACATTCATAAACTGGTCAAAATCAGCGCTGGTAATTAACGGCAAAGGAATAAAATGCGCAACAGCCGCATTATTTACCAGAGCACTCAACGGTTTATCGGAAAAATAATTTACCAGCCGCAACACATCGCCTGCATTGCCAACATCAGCAAGAATTGCCGTTACCCCAAGTTCCTGCGCTGCTTTATCGATTCGCGCCTGATCACGACCACAAATAAACACTGAATAACCCTTGGCCTTTAATAGCTTCGCTGTCGCATAACCTATGCCTGAGTTTCCACCTGTCACCAACGCATTTTTTTGCATAACTATTCCTACATAAATTAGAAGGGAAATTTATTCAGGGACTCTGCGCGCCGCTGGCCCCTGGTAATCAATATCCTCACAGCGCAAGGGTAAAAAAGTATCCGCTGGACGCTGATAAGTATCCAGATAACAGGCCGTTACACCGCTGGCCACCATGACGGCGAACATTTGATAAACTTCTTCGGGAGTAAAGCCCTGATCTGAAAGAAACGCTGACATATAGCCATTAATATTCATCCCTTCATCAAACTCACGCATTAATACTTTTTCAATCTCGTAGGCGAGAGAAAGGTGCGAGCCTGTATGAAATCCCAATTTTTTTGCAAAGCGCTCCATGGCTTCAAGGCGCTCATCACCTTTAGCAATCGGGCGAATATAACCAACAATATAAGGTTTACCGCGATTGGCGGTCGTAATACGTTGAACGATTTCCTGCGCGTTGGCGCCAGCAAGAAATTGTGCGTGCGCTCGCTGAATAAAACGCAACCCTTCCAGCAAGGTGTAGGGACCATAAGACCGAGAATCCGCCGCGAGAGACCCAATGGTAGTGGCTGCTACCACGGATGTGCGCGCGGCGCCGGCAAGCGCGCCAATTTGATTGCACCATATACGCGGGTCTGGCCAGCTTAAACAGCCATAAATTGCTTCAACCCAATCGGCTAGCTCTTTAGTTACTAATTTTCCTGTTGCATTTAAGATTAAAATTTGAAAATAGGATTTTTCACCCACCAGTTCTTCCAGCATGGAATAGCCGTGGGAAAAGACACCTTTACCAGGAAACCAGCCACCGGTTTTACTAAAAATTTTTCCCCGTTGCTGGTCAAGAAAGTGAATTACATCCGGGTTACTGTTGGAAGTATTGTGTAGCGAATCTTCATCGTTCAATAACATAATTATCATCACTCACAAACGGCATGGCAGTAATAGGCTTATTTGCCAACTCAAGACCATGGGCAACGAGTCCCGGTGCGCCCAACAATTGAAACAAACAACCGCCCGCGCGCGGATGAAATCCCAAATCGGCAAATACGGCGGCCGCAACGCCTGTACTTGACCAACCAATTCCCAAAGGATGTAAGTAGCGCGCGAAATCCTGCCCCCAACGCAAACAATCGCCAGCTCCCGGCATTTCTGATAACTGATTTGCAATAGATTGCGTTAAGAAGTCCACACCGCCATATTTTTGAGTAAATCCATATATTCCATGGGCAGCAAGGGTATCGGGAGAAGTGCTCTGATCAGCCCATTCGTTAAATAAATCCCGTGCGGAATTAGCGTGTTGTTTGCGTAAAAAACGCATCGCATTTTCAATTTCACCACCCCCGAGATAATCACCACCCAGTACCGCGCTGGCGATTGGTAAAATATGCAAGGGGTTAGTTTTGCCAACACCCACGTTCATAGCGGCACGTGTGGCGGGGTGGCGAGGGCCGGGGTTAATCAAGCTAATCA
Source organism: Cellvibrio sp. KY-GH-1 (assembly GCF_008806975.1). Taxonomy (NCBI): domain Bacteria; kingdom Pseudomonadati; phylum Pseudomonadota; class Gammaproteobacteria; order Cellvibrionales; family Cellvibrionaceae; genus Cellvibrio; species Cellvibrio sp. KY-GH-1. The sequence goes on along the minus strand of NZ_CP031728.1, from coordinate 5,101,082 downwards.
TCAATGCTTCAAAAATGTTCGCCTGTTCTGGCGTGGGTAACTCACCGCGAAATAACAAATAAAAAACATCAGAAAATGATCGTCTGCTCATCAACTCCAGCAGATCATAACCATAGCAGTAAGCCGCGCGCGCAAGGTAGGGGTTATCTGCATCAGGAATTTCTTGCCAAATGCGCGTTGCCGTTTTCGCCACAAAGGGTTCGTTGCGGCTGCGCACCTGATCGTGTTTAGGATCTTGCATCTACTGCCCCAAAAATTAATCGAACTGATAACTTAATTGCAACCAGACGCTACGCGACTCCAACGGGTAATCATCAGCAATTTCGCCACTGCTGGGTTCGCGCGCGTCGGCATCGCCGAGATTTCTCACCGCGAACGATGCATCAACTTGTGGAATTATATTTTTTCGCGTTAGCACCAAATCCACCCAGGTATAATCATCAATTGCGGGGCGTATATCCCCCGCACGGCGCTCGCGATCAGCAACATAAATCCACTGATTATTCAGAGACCAATCAGGCGCAAACTCCCAATTCATATTTACTTTAATCTGTTGCCCCGGTGCATCCGCAATTGGCTGATTGGTGCTTACATCTTTTGCATCCTGATAGGAATAGCTGCTAGAAAAATGCAATGAAGAAAGCGGTTTCCAATTCATCTCCAGTTCAAAGCCGTCACCGTCCTGATCGCGTGCGTTTTGCGCCATTTTTATCGTAGCAACATTGGCGGAGACAAACTCAATCATATCGCGCGCCTGATAGCGAAATAGCGTTAGGGAGGTCTGGAAATCTTTGGTCGCTAAATAATTGAACGATAGCTCGACAGTGTCTATTTGCTCTGGATCCAAATCAGAATTACCAAGAGATACCGGATTATTTTTGGACCCCTGCTCAGTAAATGAAGGAGCACGAAAGGCACTGCCATACATTAATTTAGTAGTGAGCTGTTCTGTTCCAGCCCACACCAGCGCAATACGTGGATTGGTTGTTCCACCAAAATCGGAGTAATCGTCGTAGCGTACACCAGACGTTAGCTCCAGGGACGAGGTAATCTGCCATTCATCTTGTAATGAAAAATAAGCGATAGTTCGCGAACTATCGGGCAAAAAAACATATTCTGAATCACTAACATCGGTGAGTTTTCCCGACACCACAGGAACAATGGTGGTTATCACGCCCGGGCCAAAATTTTTGTATTCACGCGCTTCCAAGGTTTGATGCTTTGAACCCACAGCAAACCTTATTCGATGCGATTCCCAGCCCGAATAAATTGAAATCAAATCCAGTTGAGTGTCGACAGATTCCTGCCCTGGCTGCCCGATTAAACCATCGGGAAAAGACACCAAACCAGCAGGCTCGACGGCATTAACATTGCCATCAACTCCAATAGGTATCAGACTATTTGCGGGCAAGAGCGTAAAACGGGTTTGCAGGTCGTAATAGAGGTAGCTAAAACGGGCACTATTATCCCAGTCGCCACCCGCATCATCAAAATGGTAGGTTGCATCCATTAACAGCAGATTACTTTCATCGCTGCCATTAATATCCAACGCCTGCGCACCACCCGCACCTACGCCGGCATCATTGGAAATCCAACTCCATAAATTAAATTGCGTTTTCTCACTGGTGAGAGTCAGGTGCGTATCCACAATTTGGTAACGTGTCGACAGTGCTCCTGGAGCGTTAGACGCGGTAGTTCCCAAACCCCTATCCAGTAAGGATTGCAAATCGGTATTGACTACACGATCACTGTCGCCATTGCTCTCCTGATAAGCCATGCTCAGAGATACGCCCCAGTCCCGCCATTGATTAGCGGTTTGTAACCACAAATCACGACTTCCAAAAGCTCCTGCACCACCACCTATTTTGGTAGAGTCTATGACTGAAGCATCTTTCGTAATTACGTTGATTACACCAGCATAAGCATCCGCACCGTAAACGGCAGAACCTGGCCCGCGAATAACTTCAACACGGTCAATTCCAGAGGCCGGAATTTTCAGCAAAGATGGCCGCCCACCCTGCAAGCTTGATTGCACTGCAACGCCATTAATCATTAACAGGACTTGGGAATTAAAGCCGGTATGGATACCGCGAATGGAATAAACAGAATCAAGGCGACTCAAACTAGAGAGCCCCACATGGAGCCCGGGTACGGATTCCAGAACCTCGTTGAGACTCCGCGCACCCAAGGCTTCGATTTCACTGGCAGTAATCACCGTGGCTGCAGCCGGAGCGCGATCCAATGGAGTGCTATTGCCCGTAGCAATTGAAATTTCAACCTGCCCCAATTCAGCAAGGCTGAGATTATAAAAATCTTCCGGGGCGGACGAGGGTTCCGATGCTGCCCGTGCAGCAGCGGCAATAACGAAAGGAAGAAGTGCAAGCGAAAATTTTGCCACAGGAGACAAGCGCATAATGACAACCTAATTAAAAAGGGTTTACCGTCATTCCGCTGACTGAACCACTCAATGCTATAGACCCAACTGCATTAATAAGCCTTGAAGTTTCCTACTGATGCGTGAGTATCTCGACCAGTAAGCACTTTTTGCACTAAGAAAGTGGTAAGACTAGTTTAACTTTGCATTAATGCAAAGCCCATTGACTTAGCTTTTACTTCAATGAACCGAAGATCTCCTATTCAGTACGAGGTGCGAGCTTTTGAATAGCGTGTTTTAGTGTTTCGCGTCTAACCGGTTTAGTGAGGTATTCTTCCGCTGGCCGACGATTAAATCGTTTTCGCTCCTCGATCATGGAGACCACAATTACCGGTATATCGCACACATCCGGATCTTCCTTGATACGCTCAAATAAAATCCAGCCGTGCTGGTCTGGCAGCAATAAATCGAGCGTAATTACCTGGGGTTTAATGGACTGAATCAATCGCCAGCCACTTTCCGCATCACTCGCCGTATGTACCTGATAACCCTCGGCGCGAATGGTGCGCGCCATTACATCCAAAAATGCCGGATCATCATCAATCATTACGACATGTTCACCTATAGCGTCCGGATTGGATAATGGCGCTGAGGGGAATGACTCTTCTGCATCATTTTTTTGTATCGCCACCGGGGTGGGATTCATTGGTAGTGGCAGCTCCACAATAAATTTGGCGCCTGCGCCCAATTCACTTTCGACATGAATACTGCCGCCCATTAATTCGCAAAGCTGGCGCGTAATAGACAAGCCCAAACCGCTACCCTGGAATTTACGCGTTGTACCGGAATCCGCCTGCTTGAATGGATCAAAAATGCCCGCCTGCTGCTCCGCCGATATACCAATGCCACTGTCAGCCACGCTGATAAAAATACGTTTTGGTTGATGATAGGCTTTGATGCGTACCTGTCCATTGGGCGCAAACTTGATCGCATTACCTAATAAATTAATGAGTATATGCAGTAATTTTTCTGGATCTGCTTTTGGCAGGGTTTCACCATCATCGACATCCAACACCAACCGAATAGCGTTCTTCTCAATCAGCGGTGCTACTGTCCCAACAGCTTCGTCAACCAGGCTGGAGAGTTTTACTTCTGCCAGATCAAGATCCATACGACCAGATTCAATCTTGGCCAAATCCAGCACGCTATTAATTAATTTCAACAGGCGCTCACTATTGGCAATTACGCGCGTTAAGTCTTTTACGTGATGCTCATCGTCAGCCAATTTTAATTCTTCGATGACCACCTCCGTATACCCGATAATGGCCTGCAACGGGGTACGCAACTCGTGACTCATCAACGACAGGAATTCGCTCTTCGCCTGGCTTGCATCTTCCGCTTTGCGTTTGGCAATGGCCAGCCGATCACGTGCCATTTGCAAATCCTGGCTGTGCGCGGCAAGGCGCTGGTTATCGCGCCGTTTTACCGTGTATGCGATCAATACGGTTACAATCAAGAGTGCGCCCAGGATGACCGAGCCCCACAAATAACGCAGGGCAACTTTTTGTGAATCGACCAACTCGTCCAAATTCACAATGGCATCTTTTTGTTTGAGGATGATATCTTCCTGGGATTTAATGGTGCTATTGAGGAAGGTCAAGCGCTTTTCTCGCGTATCAATTTCCTTGCGGATGTTATCCAGGTGTCGCTGCTGTTCATCCAGCTCCCGAGTACGCTGGGCCACTTCATTGAGCAAGCTTTCGCGCTCCAACTTACTCGCTTCAATTTGTATCTGTTGTTTTTCAAGTTGCTTTTTTTGCTCCGCAATTAACGCGTCGCTTTTTTGGATGTTTTGGCTAAGCGATGCCATTTGCACTTGCAGTTGATCGTTAGTCGCCTGCTGCTTTTGAATCGATACGCTTAACTCATTCAGCGCTTTTTCTCGGCCGTGCAATTGCTTTTGCAATGCAACGAGTGATGCTTGTCCCTCGCGATAGAGCTTTGCCACATCAATTTCAGTACCGCCATTTAATATTAACTCGGGCAAAGGAGTTAAGCCGTGGTTGATGATGTTGGACTTATTAACTTCGAACTTCAGGCGATCGTCATTGGTGGGCGTCAGATTTATCATCACCAGTTGCTTATTGTCATAAGCGTGTGTCACCAACAATACCGGCTTACCTTCCAATACATCGTAAATATCACTAATTGTTTTAGCGCTTGCCTGCTCTACATACACAAGATGGAATTTCGCCAATGAATCGACCCGGTTTACCTGAGTCACGCTAATCGGTAAGTCACGCAATTTAACGCGCTGTTTTAATACTGTTAATTCATCCATCAGCGCCGGGTTATAGGTGCCGTAAATACCAATATCAAAAGACGTCATGGTCGCCTGATTAGGCCACTCAATATTTTTCGCAAAGTTATACAGGTAAGAGACGGTTATTTTTTGTTTATCCAATGCACTAGCGGTGGCACTGACAAATGTCACCCATGTCGCACAAAGCAACATAAAAACTGCACGGCGTAAGGTTTCTGACGCGAAGCGCCAGTTAATACCCAAAGGTAAAAAGGCTGATGTCAGCATTATTGCTTGTCTTATTCGGGAAGTAAGTTGATTACTACTGCACGCCGCTCGATATTTTACAGCGGCGCGGAAATTATCACTTGAAGAAGCATAGCCGGTTAAATTGGATTTGGATATACGTCTTCTCTATCACAAACCCGTGCGGGCAATGACGCCTGAGTTCGTTGAATAAAAAAACACCCCGACAATGCGGGGTGTTTTTGCGGCGTGCAATGAGCGCTTGATTTACATATAAGCCTTGGCAAACGCGGCTTTGGACTCCTGAATGTACTCGCGCACTTTGACCGCATGAGATTCCCAGAGATTGCGATCCTTTTCGTCCGAGAAGGGGTTTTGGTCTTTGGCAACAGAGCGATCGAATTTGTCATAAAATGTAATCACCGATGAGGCAATCTGGTTAAAGCGCTCTTTAAACACCTGCGTCTCTTCCATGGTGCCAGTGGCTTTCATCATAAATTGTACAAACTCGGTATTGGAGCTGGAATGATTTTGATAGCTCTCTGCCTGCAAAATAAAATAATTGTTAATCTCCTGTAGGGCCGCGTTACGCGTAGGCTCGTCCTTACTCATTACGCGGTTGTAATTTTCCTGGCCGCGGCCCATACCGCCTGCTATCAGCGACTCTTTTAAATGCTTATCCAGATCCTTGCGGAACTTGTCCACTTCGCGCTGGATATCCATCAGGTCTTTATCCAAGGCAACGACGGTATTTAATTCTTTTTCCACCTCACCTAAAAAGCCTTCGGCCTTGGCAAAGGTTTTTAACCCATTCTCTTCCGCAAATTTGCGTGCTTTGCGATCCACACCGGCGTTTTCATAAGACACGCGATCAAAGGTGGTAGCCACTATGGTTTTAAAGGGTTCAGCAAAGGCCTGATAAGCCCCTTGTGTCATTACGTTCAGGGTTGCAGTTGCAATATCACCCAGAGGTTTCAGCAGCGATTCCATGCGCGATTTCTGAATCGGTGATGCAACGCGCTTAACATCGCTCACAATCCCTTTGAATGTCTGGTAGCCAAGTGGATTGGCCATTTTTCCGCGCTCGGACGTTGCCAATACCAGAGTCACACTGGAATAAATACCGTTGGCGTATTCCAGATACTGGCGTTGCACGTCAATTTGTGCGGCGTAATTTTTACCTAAAGTGCGCAGCGCATCGGCCTGCACCTGATAATTCTTGTCATCGCGCAATTTACCCAACACTTCGGCGATCACTTTTTCCTGGTTTTTTTGCAGCGCCGTGTCCAGCAGAATTTTTTCTACACTGACGTCGTCCAACCAGGCTTGTCCATTCGTGACTTCAAAGTCCAGACGCAAGAATTTTTTACCTGGATCATCGATGGAGATACGTTTGGCGTGATATTCCGTGGAGTCATTACTGCCCAGTATTTGCCCCACTTGCACCCAGCCTGTGTCGGCATTCTGTGTGCTGGCGACGAGCACATTAATTTTATATTGGGTAGCGGGCGTGGAAGTTTTTATCCAAAATTCCAGTGTGCCCTGCTCGCTCAAGTTAACGCGCGAGCGCACAGATGCCTCGCCTTCATCGACTTGCAAAGCACCAGTACCGTTGCGCGCTTGCTCCGCAACCAGTTTAGCGCCATAGATTAGCGACCACTTTTTTGCGTCGGATTCAGAATCAAAACTATTCTTAAAAATTACCGATTTTTGTTGCGCCATAGTGCCCATAGTCATTGCACTGGCAACACAAAATGCAATTAAACGGAGGGAATTTTTCAGCATACTTGCCTCTTTCACCACATCACCTTAAATGTAAAAAATTATCCTGACGCAACCAACTCTACAGCGGTTGCTCGCTATTCAATAAAGCCAGGCACCAATTGTTGTAAAACGCGATCCACGCCGGCCTGACGCGCACCTATCAAGCGCGGATAGGCTACTGGTAATTCCGGCAAGCCAGTCAATCCGTGCAGATAGCCATTGGCGCCCCAGCCACCCAAGGCCACAGGATTAACGAGTGGATCATTCAACGCTTTTTCGGCGGCAACCATCGTCCAGCCACGCGCATTTAATTCATCCACCAGCGCCACAATAAAATAGGCAGCCAAATCATTTTCTTGAATAACCAACACCTGCCTCGGCGAATAGCCAAGCATATTAAATAAATACTCGTCCTGTTGACGCAGAGGCTCCAACATTAACTGAATGTAAGCCTTTTCCAGCGCGGCCATATCTACCCGGCGATTATTACGTACCTTTTTTTGGTACAACTGATCAATATAATTATCAATTCCCCGCGCCGGATTAAATCCGGTAAATGCCGGTTGGTAACCACGCTCTTGCAGAAATTCAATCAGACCGCGTTGGATGCTCGCATCACCCGACTCATGTAAATAGGAAAAATGGATGTGTTTTTTGTAGCCTTGAAAAGGTGCCAATAAGCGATTGGCCTTTAGCAAGCCAATTTCATAGGCATAGAGATCACTTTTACTCACCAAACTATGATCGTGTCCGGCATTAACCAACAAATGGCCATTATCGCTATAGAGCGCAACGCGCTCGCGATTTTTACTATCCAAATTTTCCGTTTTAATTAAAAACATTGCCTGGGGTACGGCAACTGTTTTTAAGTTGCGCACCAACATTTGCGAGCGCGCTTTACCATCCAAAGAGCTGGAATCCTGCAGCGTATTTTCAAACGCAATGACCAATTCACGCGCCTGAACGGACGCAGTCATCAACACGGCAACGGCCATAACGATTAACTGATAAGCTTGTTTAAACACCAACACATCTCACTCTGTTAATAGCAACCTTGATAGTCTTTTCCGCTAATGCTGCGGCAAGGCAGGTAACTCGTAAAGCTCCAGTGGCAATCCATCCGGATCTTTAAAAAATGTAAACCGTTTGTGCGTATATTCATCCACCCGGACCGACTCTACCTCAATATGATTGGCAAGCAACCAATCCACAACCACATCCAGTTCGCGCACCACAAATGCCAGATGACGCAAACCGCAAGCTTCAGGTTGGGACGGCCGCGCCGGCGGTTTGGGAAAGGAAAAAAGCTCCACCTGGGTACCATTAGGCAATGCCAAATCAAGCTTCCAGGAGTCGCGCGCTGCACGATAATTTTCCGCCAGGATTTCCAACCCCAGAATATTTACATAAAAGTGTTTGGATTTTTCATAATCCGAACAAATCAGCGCAACATGATGCACCGCATGTAGCTTGGGTTGCATTCTGTTCATGGCTCAAGCCCTGTAGTTACAGCGTGATTCTTCACGGCAAAATGAGTAATTCGTGCTTATGCTGCGACCCTCAAGCTGTACCCATGATGAATACCACCCCAAACCGCTGGGTGACAGCGATTACGAGTATCTTAACCTGAATTGGCAAGTGTATACCGATTTACCTGGCAAGGAAGCCGAATGGAGTCGAGAAAAAGTAGTTGAAGGAACTACCTGTGATGAACAACGCAAACAGCGCTGGAATCAGGCAAATTATTTGTGTTCTTGCTGTTTGCGCAATTGACTCAAGCCTGTTTTTACCCAGGCCAATAAATCATCGGGAAACATTGGTTTGGCGAAATAATAGCCCTGAACCAGATCCACCCCTAAATCTAACAGGATTTTATAATCCTCTTCGGTTTCTACGCCTTCCGCCACGGTAGTGAGCTTGAGGTTTTTAGCCAAATCAACAGTACTGGCCAGGATGGTTTTTTGTTGCGGTCGCACAGCGGCGCTATGGACCAGCGAGCGGTCAATTTTTAATTCCGTTGCGGGCACTCGTGATAACTGCTGCGCGTTGGCAAATCCCGTACCGTAATCATCTATCGCGATGTGGAAGCCTTTCAGCCGCAAACGTGCGAGCGTGCGAATAGCGCTGGCCAATTCACCCAGAAGGGCATTTTCAGTTACCTCAAAGGTAACTTCCGCCGGCGCAATACCATAGTCATTCGCCATCTTGCAAAGCCAGTCCACCAAATCCGCATCCGCCAGTGACAATGGCGATAGGTTAAAAGCAAGATGGAAACGCAAACCATACTGCTGCCAACTGCGTTTGTGCTTGAAAGCCTCCTCCAACAAATAATGGGTAAGAGCGTCAATCATGCCGTGACGCTCCGCCAATTCGATAAATACCGCCGGTGAAATCATCCCCTTGGTTGGATGGCGCCACCGCGCTAATGCTTCCACACCGCGCAGCAACAAACCCTGGGTCGTCAACTTGGGTTGGAACGCCAGGGTTAAATCTCGATTTGCCAATGCCTCGCTTAACTCGAGGGCAGTAACTTCATTGTCGTTGGCCTTTTTGGGTTCAGCAGATACTTTGCTGTCTTGAATAAAGCGCAACAAACTGCATTGAAGTACATCCGCTAAAAGGGGTTTTTGAAAAGTGCCAATCACGTGCAACCCATCAGCCTCTGCCATAGTCCCCACACTGGCAATCAGTATCGGATCTTTTGCGCTGAGAATAATCACACTGGAATTCAATTTTTTTTGCGCGATAGAGCGAATTAACTCGACGCCGTCCATGATCGGCATTTCCAAATCAATCAGGATCACATCGACACTATTTGCATCCAGAACTTCCAAAGCATCAACACCGTTCGCCGCATCATAGAGCGAGCTAACCCCCAAATCCTGACACAGCTCTTTGGCGTACTGACGCTGGGTCAGGCTGTCGTCCGTAACCAGTACACTTAAGTCGGAAATCGCAGATTTCATAGCCTGGCCCCCAGGACCGTTGGAATTTGCGATAAAGGCATAATTTCTTTTGCAGCCCCCATATTGATGGCCTCCTTGGGCATACCAAATACCACACAGGACTGCTCATCCTGCGCAATAGTTCTGCAACCTACCTGACGCATTTCCAATAATCCCCTGGCACCATCATCCCCCATACCCGTCATAATAATTCCCATTGCATTGCGCCCCGCCGAGCGAGCCGCCGAGCGAAATAATACATCCACCGAAGGGCAGTGCCGATTAACACTCGGCCCGCGAAATACCTTGGCAATGTATTGCGCACCGGAGCGCTGCACTTCCAGATGATGCCCGCCCGGCGCAATCAATACCCGCCCGGGAATCAAGCGATCCCCCGACTCAGCTTCTTTTACATCTACCTCGCACAACCCGTCCAAACGCTTGGCAAAGGCGGCGGTGAACTTTTCAGGCATATGCTGTACAACGGCAATTCCCGGGCAGGTGCGAGGAATTTTGCTCAACACCTCTTCCAGCGCCTGGGTGCCGCCCGTGGAAGTACCTATCACAATAATTGTGTCGGTAGTCGCGGTCATGGTCACCAAATCAGATACTGGAACAACCGGTGTAACCTGTTTTGTTTCTATCGTATGGCTGCGCCGCGACACATGGGCACCGGCTGCGCCGCGCACGGTTTGCCAGAGCAGGTGCTTGGCTTCCAATAAAAAATCTTTCACGCCCAATTGCGGCTTGGTAATTATATCTATCGCCCCGGCTGCCAGCGCTTGCAGGGTTAGTTCAGCACCCTTCTCTGCCAATGACGAGCAAATGATTACCGGAGTTGGTCGCTCTTGCATCAAGTGACGCAAAAAGGTCAGGCCATCCATCCGCGGCATTTCAATATCCAGCAAAACAACATCCGGCCATTTTTTTTGCATCTGCTGCTGCGCAAAAATAGGGTCAGATGCCGTGGCATAAACTGTTATGTCCGGTGCTTCATTCAGTACACCGCTAAGCACTTGGCGCACCACCGCTGAATCATCTACTACCAACACATTAATAGTCATAGCATCTCAACTTTTACCAAGGGCTGGCGCTATTGCGCTTCACCAAGTATTGTCGATAAGCGTTGCTTTTCAACAGTTCATTCGGGATTCATTTGATAATGTTTTACCTGCACTTCACCAGTAGGTATTACCAGCGTCAAAGATCGCGATATGGTACCCCCCACATCCACATGTCGCGCCTGCAATTTCTCGCGCGCAAGCCATTGCTGCGCATAGCGAATATTGTCCGTACCGATTGAGGTAGGCGTAGAAAAAGCAAACATATCGCCACCACCAAATAGTCCCAATTCGAATTCATCAGGATTAGCAAACGACTGCATGGCCATTTTCATTTGCTCCAGAGCAAAAACCGCGTAGCGGCAATCGCGCTCCACCGGTTTGTGTTCCGCTGTTTTGTGTTCCGCTGATTTGGCAAGCAGATAATGGCATAGCCCCCCAATTTTCAAACGGGGATGCCAGGCTGTTAATGCCACGCAAGACCCCAACACGGTATGCAAGCGTTCGAACTCCACACCAAAGTACCACTCACCCGGGTGGATGCTGTGAAGTGGTTTTAGCTCGGGAACAGCGATCATTTATTAACGCCCGGTCAAACGATAAATAGCCGGCTTGACTGGTACAAAGCGAGAACTAATACCGTGCAAACTTTCTGAATGCCCGACAAACAAGGTACCGCCCGGTAGCATCTTGTCAGCAATGCGATCCAAAATTTTAGTCTTGTTGTCGTTTTCAAAATAAATTAATACATTGCGCAAAAACACCAAATCAAACTTGCCAATGTCGGGAAAATCTTCGTGCAGGTTGAGTGTAAAAAATTGCACTGCCTGACGCAGCTCTGCATTTACCCGTACATTGCCCGCTTGGGGCCCCACGCCCTTACGACAAAAACGGCGCAAATACTGCGGCGGAATATTGCGCACACGAGTTTCCGGATAAATCCCGATTTTGGCCTGCTCGACAACCGTGCGATTTACATCAGAACAGAGTAATTCCCAGTCACAGTTACAGCGATCTTGTAACACCATCGCAATGCTATAAGGTTCTTCGCCTGTTGATGAAGCGGCGCTCCACACCCGAAAATTTTGCCCAAGCCGATAATTGGGCAACACCTCTTCTTGCAAATAATCGAAATGTTTTTGCTCGCGGAAAAAATACGTTTCGTTAGTAGTGATTAATTCCAACGCCGTGCTTAGCTCGCTTCTGCCCTGCGGGCTTTGAATAAAGCGATAATATTCACCAAAACCTTTTGCATCGCACGCCTGCAGTCGTTTCCACAAACGGTTGCTGAGCAAAGCCTTTTTTTGCGCCGGCAGAAAAATCCCCAGCTTGTCCTGAATCAGTTGCTGGAACAGCTGAAACTCTTTGTCCGACGGAATGGGTGTTGCATTTTCAGTAGTCATAAACGCCTGATTTCCGGGTAATCATCTCGTCCAATGCTAACGTACCTACTGTGCAAATCAGGTATAGCGCACAAAGTCCTTATCCAAATCATCATCGCTGGCGGCGGAATGCTGCGTAGTTTTGCGCGCGCGCGCCGGCGCAGGTGAAGCACTGGATTGTCGGAAATTACGTGTAGTGGAATTGCGATTGTCGTCAACCGACAAGGTGAAATAGCTCACCGCCTCTTGAAGTCGCATCGCCTGGGAACTTAACTCTTCGGAAGTAGAACTTAATTCTTCCGCCGCCGCCGCATTTTGCTGCATGGTCTGACTGACCTGACCGATAGCTGCATTAATTTGATTAACCCCTGCGGTTTGCTCGGAAGACGCCGCCGAAATCTCCTGCACCAGATCGGCAGTTTTGCGAATACTCGGAACCATTTCCTGTAAGAGCTTACCGGCGTTATCCGCCTTGCTCACCGTTTCTCCGGCGAGTGAGCCAATCTCCTGTGCAGCAACCTGACTGCGCTCCGCTAGCTTGCGCACTTCAGATGCTACAACGGCGAAACCACGCCCATGCTCACCCGCACGCCCTGCTTCAATGGCAGCATTAAGCGCAAGTAAATTGGTTTGGTAAGCAATGTCATCAATCACACTGATACGATCGGCAATTTTTTGCATCGCCTCCACGGTGCTTGCTACGGCGCTGCCACCTGTTGCTGCATCGGCCGCCGCTCGCTGCGCCATACCATCGGTGATGCTCGCGTTCTCATTATTTTGCATAATAGATGCAGACATTTGCTCCATGGATGCAGAAGTTTCTTCCACACTAGCCGCCTGCACAGAAGCGCCTTTTGCCAAGGATTGCGCCGTTGCATTTACCTCTTCCGATGCCGACGCCAAGGCATCCGCTGAACTTCTTACCTCGCCTAGCACTTGCGACAAACTAGTCGACATCTCACGAATCGCCGCCAGCATGCTGGTTGAATCACCAACTTTTGTGTTGACCTGTTGTGTTAAATCCCCTGCCGCGATTTTCGCAACTACCGCAGCCGCGTAGTCCGGCTCCCCGCCAAGTTGACGAAGCAAGTTTCGGGTAATGAGAAAGCCTATTAACGCAATAGCAAGCAAAGTCACAGCAGCGATAACTATCGACAAAACCGCTGCATTATATTTGGTCGCCAACGCGGTTTTTTTTGCACTTTCCGCAATTTCAGTATTGTAAGCCGAATGGGTTTCCAACGCCGTTGCCAGTGATCTTGCATCATCCCCTGACTTTTCCATCAAAGACAGGGCAACATCTGTTTGGCCTTTCTTGGTTGCCGCCAAAATCGCCGGCATTTGCCCCATAAAGCTATCAAAATATTTTTTATTTTCCGCTAACAATTCTTTATCGCGAGCATCCGCCAACATCGACTCGTATTTTTTTAATCCTACATTCGCATCATTCATCGCCTTGTTTAAATCTGACTCCAGCTTCTCTGTTTGCGCAGTGTCTGTATTTAATACAAAGCGACTCAAACGAATCCGGTAACGATAGATATTGCTTTGAATATCCGCCAACAACTGCATACTCGGAATCACGTTTTCATTGCTGTAATTGGTTTGTTCAAATACGGTATTAATCTGAACCTGGGCCGCCCCTGCGAGAATAATAATGCCCAATAATGCAGTAGATACCAGCAACAACATTTTTTTGGCGACTGTCATGTTTAACTCCATATATATCCATTAATCTAATATGCTCGAAACCCCATGAAACTATCGAGCATTAACTGTAACGCACAAAATTTTTATCCAGATCATCATCCGTTGATGGCTTTGTATCTTTCCTCTTGCTGCCGGTATTTGATGGTTTGGTGGAAATTTTTGCTGCCGGCTTTTTAAATGAACTGTTGGCCGCTTCAGATTGCAACTTGAAATAGGTCATAGACTCCTGCAAGCGAATTGCCTGGGTGCTCATCTCCTCAGAAGTAGAACTCAATTCTTCAGAGGCCGCTGCATTTTGCTGCATCGTTTGACTCACCTGCCCAATTGCACCGTTAATTTGCGCCACACCAGAATTTTGCTCCGCTGACGCCGCCGAAATTTCCTGCACCAAATCCGCTGTTTTGCGAATTGCCGGGACCATTTCATTGAGCATGGTGCCAGCCATTTCTGCGCGCTTAACGGTATCCAGGGCAAGAGTTCCTATTTCTTGCGCCGCGACCTGGCTTCGCTCAGCAAGCTTGCGCACTTCCGACGCTACTACCGCAAAACCGCGCCCGTGTTCACCTGCACGCCCCGCTTCAATAGCGGCATTTAAAGCAAGCAAATTGGTTTGATAGGCAATGTCGTCAATCACGCTAATACGCTCGGCAATTTTTTGCATGGCTTCCACAGTACCCATTACCGCTTCGCCACCGCTCGCCGCCTCGCGCGCGGCTTTCTGAGCCATGCCATCGGTTATTTTTGCGTTTTCGGTGTTTTGTGAAATAGACGCAGACATTTGCTCCATCGAGGCAGAGGTTTCTTCAACACTCGCCGCCTGAACGGACGCACCTTTCGCCAGTGATTGCGCCGTAGCGTTCACTTCTTCAGAGGCGGACGACAAGGCATCCGCAGAACTACAGACTTCGCCAATGATTTCCGCCAGCTGTTTACGCATATTTTCTACACTGGCAAGCAATGAGGTCTGATCGCCTTGTTTAAGCTGAATCTCGATATTGAGAAATCCATTGGCCACCTGTGATACCACATCGGCGGTGTAGGCTGGCTCGCCACCCAGGGTTTTAAACATATCGCGAAAAATAAATGCCATAGCACCAACAATTACTGCAGACGCGGCAACGCAAATAACAACAAGAATACTGACTGTTGTTTTGTAGACCGACTGATTTTTTTTATCAGACTCCAGCAGATAATTTTCAAAGCCAGCGGAAGTTGCTGCAGCCAACTCTTCCATTTGGGACGCAGTGGCGCGATCCATACCACTCACCGATCTATCCACTACCATCCCCGTGCCCGGGTCTTTTTGATCGAATCGCTTTAACGCCTCGCGATAATTCCTGCCTAATTTTTCATGCTCAGCTTTTAGTTTCTCTGTAATATCAGAAGAAACTCCTTCTTCCTTTTGTAATGTGATCGCGTTAGAAAGGTGCTCTTGCACAATCTTTTCCGCCTGGCTAAAGCCATCCACATGCTTTGTAAACCGATCGGGATCATTACCACGAATCAGAATATTTCTCCATTCCTGTACCTGGGTTTTAAAACTAATTGCCGACTCCTGAATTTCAACCAGAATATCCGAGCGACGCTGCACATGCAGATTGGTTTCAGCAACAATGGCATTGAACTGACGGATTTGAAAATAAGCCGAACCACCTAGCAAACACAAACCTAGAATCACCAGGGCGCTCAACAAGAGAATTTTAAACTTTAATGTCAAATTGGATAACACAATAAATCCCTCACAATTGGAGTCAGGTTATTGCAACTGGGCTTCCACTAAATGAGCCAGCTCACGAATGGACAAGGCATTATTTGCATCCAGCAACACCACAAACTCGTCATCGCGCTTGGCAATACCTTGAATAAACTCGGCGCGGATATTGGCTCCAAAGGAAGGGGCATCTTCAATGTTTTCGTCATCCATTTCGATTACTTCACTCACTGCATCGGCAAGCAAACCCAACACATGGTTTTGCTCATTGTTTTGCAACTCAACCACAATAATGCAGGTACGTTTTTGCACTTCAATCGGCTTGCGCCCTAGTCTCACCGCCAGATCAATTACCGGCACCACTTCGCCGCGCAGGTTAATGACGCCGCGTAAAAAGTTGGGCATTAACGGCACTTCGGTGATACCGCTGTATTCAATTATTTCACGCGTCTGCGACAGCTCCAGTCCATAGTGTTCATTGCCAATACGAAAAGTCAGGTATTGTTTAATCACTTCCGGCAGTCCGGACTTCTTGTGTTTACTAGCCTGGTTCATTGTTCCTGCTCCTGAATATTCACCGCAAAGGCGTTATTGCGTATGTGTTCGCGACTAATGGCAAAGCCAATTAGCTGCTGGATATCCAGAATCAACGCAACTGCCCCTGTGCCTAAAAGACTTGACCCGCCGATGCCTTTGAGTGCCTGGAAGATTGGCCCCATTGGTTTTACCACTGTTTGAATTTCACCATGCAACTCATCCACTACTATGCCCGCGCGCTTTTCACCGAATTGCACCACGACAATTTTTTCACGGCTGTGATCTTTAGGTTGCAGCGAAAATATTTCCCGCAAACGAATGTAGGGAACTTGATCACCGCGCAAATTTACACAGTTTTGCCCTTGCACATGAATGAGTGAATTTAAATCCACGCATTCCAGAATTGTGTTTTGTGGCACGATAAAATCGATATGGCCTGCAGTGACATGGAAGCCATCAATAATTGCCAAGGTAAGCGGAAGGCGAATACTTAAACTGGTGCCCACGCCCATTTCACTTTCGATTTCAATACCACCTTGCAACTCTTCAATATTGCGCTTAACCACATCCATACCAACACCGCGTCCAGAGAGATTAGTAACCTGCTCCGCGGTAGATAAACCGGGATGGAAAATCAACTGAAATAGTTCCTGGCGACTCAGGTGAACACCTTCTTCAAGCAAGCCATTGGCAACGGCTTTCTTGCGAATTTTTTCGACATCCAAGCCACCGCCGTCATCGTGAATACCAATCACGATATTGCCGGCGTCATGGCGCGCCGTGAGTTTTATGGTGCCGGTGTCCGGCTTGTTCCGCGATTGACGCACAGCAATCGCCTCAATGCCGTGATCCATCGCATTGCGCACAATATGCATGAGCGGATCATTCAACTTTTCCACCATGGATCTATCCAGTTCGGTTTCCGCACCTTCAATTTCCAACTCAATTTCTTTATTAAGCGATTTTGCGGTATCGCGCACTACGCGTTTGAATTTTTGGAAAGTATCTCCGATAGGAACCATGCGTAACGTTAGAGCAGCATCGCGAATCGCTTCGGTAAAATTCCCCATCGAAGTAACCGCCTCTATTAAAGTGGGGTTACCCATTTTGGAAGCGAGCAAATCAACCCGCTGGCGATTAATGACCAGCTCGCCAATGAGATTAATTAATTTATCCAGGCGTTCGGCATCGACACGTATAAAGCGATTTTCAGCGCTGGATTTTTTCTCACTATTTTTTTTCTGCTTATCAAGTGCCGCACTCACTATTTCAGGCGCTATCGCCTGATCTTCAATTAATATATCGCCGAGCATTTCTACCTTACCTAGCGCCTTAGCCTGGCTTTTTTGGGTAGCTAATGCGGCTTCCAGCTCTTGATAACTAATCGCGTGACTTTTCACTAACATTTCCCCAAGCCTCTGGGAATTTTCTGGCAAGGAGTTAATTAAATTAACGAAGGCTTCAATATTGCTGCGCGGCGGAATAATTCTGATGTCAGAATCTTCACGCACGAACATAAATGCATCTTCAATTTGTTGCTGGCTTGCAGCACTACTCAAGGTGATTTCAAAGCCCAGATACAGTTGTTCAGGATCGAAATCATTAAATTCAGGCAGATGGTCGGTAATCGTGGTGATATGCGTGATGTCACCGAGCGTGCGCAAAAAACGCAAAATTGAAAACGGATCCATGCCATTGCGCAGCAAATCCGGACCAAAACGCACAGAGATATGCCAGGAATCTCTATCAGTAATTGGCTCATTGCCACTGGGTGCTTGTGCGATAGATTTAGACGATGCTGTAGCCGTTGCATTGGACGCAGTAGACTCTTCCAACCAGGGGTTGAGTGCGGCCAACAGGGTTTTACCTTGCGCCAAACAGGCTTCATCATTGGCTTGTTCATGCATGGCATTTTCTACCAGTACCGCAATATGGTCGCGGCACGGAAGCAAAATGCTGAGCAGATCGCCGGTGATGACAATTTTTTCATCACGCGCGCGATCCAGCACATTTTCTACAATGTGCGTGAAGCTAACTATGTCATTTAGCCCAAACAAACCCGCGGAGCCTTTAATGGTATGGGCCGCACGAAAAATTTCGTTAATGGTTTCCATATCCTTTTCGCCCTCATCCAAACGCAATAAGGCGGCCTCCATTGAGTTCAATAGATCCTCCGCCTCGGCGAAGAATGTCTGCAAGGCACCATCAAGATTCATAGCGGGCTTCCTTTAAAGGGCGAATTGAGTATTTACATCCAGAGCAATCAAAACACTTTCTACGGACTCATTGCTCTTGGTGATAAATACTGACTTATGAATGGTGGTGAAGAACTTTTTCGCGAACAACAACAGCTGGACACCAGCAGTATCAATTTCAGTGACGGCATGCAAATCCAACGCAATTTTGTCGGCAAGCTTGTCATAATCAGCAAACAACTCATCTTTCAACTGACTGACGTTATAGATAGTCAACTCGCCTTCAAATATGAGTGTCGAGGTATCCTTGCTTTTTTTGCGTTCGATCTTCATAGCGTTGACCTTTGTAAAATGATTCCTGTTAAATCAGCATAGAAACAGCTTGCAACATCTGTTCGGGACGGAAAGGCTTTACAATCCAGGCCTTGGCACCAGCTGCCTGGCCTTCGCGTTTTTTCTCCTCGGCACCTTCAGTTGTGAGCATAATTACCGGCGTAAATTTGTAATTAGCTTTTTGTTTCATCTCTTTCACAAAACTAATGCCATCCATATTCGGCATATTCACATCCGAAATTACCAGATTAATCTTTTGCCCATCCAATTTAGCTAACGCATCTTTTCCATCACTGGCTTCTACTACTGTGTACCCGGCCCCGCGCAACGCAATACCAACCACTTGTCGCACACTGGCCGAATCATCGACAACCAAAATAACTTTAGACATTCAATGCTCCTAGAAGAACGTAATTTCAGAATTGCTGGGCGTTTGGGAGTGGGCCGAGCCGCGATGCACGTCCACTTGCTCAAGCGTGGTATAGGTTTTTTGGATGGCGCGCAGCCATTCCTGAATATCAATAAGTGTGACTGACTCACCGTGACGCAAACGTGTTTCCTG
This sequence comes from Cellvibrio sp. KY-GH-1, assembly GCF_008806975.1. Lineage (NCBI taxonomy): Bacteria > Pseudomonadati > Pseudomonadota > Gammaproteobacteria > Cellvibrionales > Cellvibrionaceae > Cellvibrio > Cellvibrio sp. KY-GH-1. The sequence goes on along the minus strand of NZ_CP031728.1, from coordinate 5,081,960 downwards.
ATCAGCCAATGCGCCCACCAGTTTTTCCATGTCATCGGTAACGTGGCTTAAAATCTGACTGACACGATCCTGAAACTGCAAGTTCACCAATACCTCTTCAACACTGGATTGCACCGCCGCACTTTCCTGCTCAAGGATGTGCGCGGATTGCAAAATGTTTTCGCTGGAGTTTTGGAATTGATCAAGCACTTGAGCGATGGCGCCTTCAGATTTACTTAATCGATCACTATCTTGTGCGGCATATTCTGTGGTTCTGTCGAGCGTGGTTTGCAGCGCAGAATTGACTTGCTCAATGCGTTTTCCAATACGCGCACCCGTCTCACCCGAGCGAGTGGAAAGCGTGCGCACCTCATCTGCCACTACCGCAAAACCACGCCCATACTCGCCTGCTCGTGCCGCTTCAATTGCTGCATTCAAAGCAAGTAAATTCGTTTGCGATGCGATACCCGCTACTTCGGCACTCATACCGCTGAGTTCGACGGTAATTTTTGACAACCCGGAGATTTCGGTGAGGAGTTCGTCGCGCTGCTCCATGGCGGCACGCAGCGTGCGCGTAATATGGCCAAGCTCAGTGTTGGCGAATTGAATAACACCACCCAAACCGGTATCACCTTTCATGCTGCTGGCAGTTGTCGCAGAACTAGCCACCGCAGCTTGCAAACGCTGGTGAATATCCGAGAAACGCCCCACCAGTTCTGTAATACTATTTTCCAGCTGGTGGCGAGCCAATTCGGTTTGGCGCTGCCAAATCGGCAACAAATCCTTCAGCAGGTGCTGATAATTTTCCAAGAGCGCTTTATAGGTTTGCGATAACTGTTGCGCCGTTTGGGCGCGCTCGACTTCCTGTTGCAACTCGGCAACACGTTTTAATGCGGAGGAGACTTGCAGCGCGGCGTAAATAGCTGCCACCAGCACAATCAATACTAGTAGCAATTTCCAAATAACGGAAAGACTGGCACTGGCAATTAACCCCAAGGTAATTAGCCCGAGCACACCTACAGCTCCAGACGCAATCAAGGGGGAGCCCGCACTCGTCGCTGGCGATGAATAGTTGTAATTACTCATTGGTTTAGTCCGTCAATATCAAACGCAAAAACACAGGCTCGTTGTGTAAGAATCCCTGCGCCTTTTGCTCTCAGGAGGGTTCTCTAGGTATAGACGGGGTTTATGGAGGTGTCAAAAGCCCCCCGCTGAGTGAAAATACTCAGCGCAACTCGCTGTAAACACGAGTTTTTAGGGCGACTACCGAAAGAGGAAACTTAAATAAAAAAGCGCAATTTGATCCATTATCAAATTGCGCTTTTGGACAAGCAGCGAGAATCAGGAAAGATTAGAGGTAGCGACTCCAGAGTACTTTTGCCTCTGGCAAAGTACCCGCACCGCCCGCCGCCGGATCAGTCTGCGGAATTTTTTCAGGGGTATAGTTTTTGGGGAGATTTGTAAGATCAACCGTTAACGATGCAGTTAAATCATTGGTCTCGTCTGTTCTCTGCTTTAAACCTGAGGCACTGATGTAACCATAGACAGTGGTAGCACCCGACGTATCCAAAATATTTCCAGCAACCACTGTTCCGTAGATAGACGTTTTTGCAGTCAAGGTGATGTTGCCACCAACGTATACAGGCGGAGTAGCAGTGTTATAACTACCCGCAATCAACCCGATATTACCAATCGGCTGAGGGCTAAAAACGCCGCTGCTAGAGCAAAAGTTCGTCGGGAATCTTGCTGTGTACTGAGAAAAGGTGGATGCACCGCGCTCATTCTTACAAATCGCGTCCGTACTTACGCTTTTGGCGTGGGAGTAATCAGAACCATAGTTGACCGAATAAACCTCCAAATCACCATAAGTATCTATATTTTCGGTGGCAATAAACGTATTGAAAAAGGGCTTACCGGCAAGCTTGAGGGTGCCATCAAACCAGATCACACCCGCTGGCATGGCAGCGGGTGTTGAATCCGCTTTTATTCCAAGCACCTTATTCGTGAAGTCTGCACTAATACATGTGGTATTTTCATCGTGGTTTATGCAAAAAGGCATGGCTTCGGCCTTGGTCATGGCACCTGTACCGCTGGTATTGCATTTTGGGTTACCCGATGCATCGATCGTCACTGCCTTACAAAGATGCATTTGCACTTTATCGAAAGTTCCAAGGTAATACTCGCCATCTGCAATTCCATTAACATTCTTGACGGTAACCCTGATCTTTTTGTCGGCAGTAAATTCAATGGCGTAATTCGCCGCCGCTTTCAGTGGCCGAGTATCTACTACCGGCGCCTTCAATTTCACTTCTGCAACCTTGTCCACGGTGGGAGCGGCTAATGCCGTGTCAGCGGTTCCGGTGCAGTTTGCGTTCTTTTTAGAGGCATCTTTAATCTTCAACACTTGGCTCTTTGTGGTGTCAATAGCGGAGGGGCAATCCGCTTTGCCCAGCACCGAGAAAGACGCCCCATTGTTTCCAACACCCGCAGACTTTGTAAAATCACCTCCGACGATCATGGTGCCAACCGAGTCAGTCCAAGCGCTGATGGACGCGTTACCCATGGCAGTGGCCGAAACCACACCCTTTCCGGACACAGTTACATCGCGACGAGAGAGAATTGTAGTTACCTTGCCGGCTGTAGAGGTCACATCGCCGTTCGCATGTGCTGTGCCGACCACGGGAGCCGTCGAATCGACACCCCAAGTAGCCAACACTATATTCCCACAACAGGTGTAGCCTTTACCTTCAGTCGCAGCTCCATCTCCTACGCTTCCCGTCTCACCCTTGGGAATACCCCAGGCCTCAGCCCGCGCAACGTTCGCGCTTTGAATCAGCTTTACATTTCGACCACGAACAACATCGGCCGCGACCTGCGAGTCGAGCAAAATGTTCCCCGTTACATTGATATTTCCAAAACCGGTTCCAGCAACACCCGCGCTGGTGACACTAAAATTACCATCAACATTAAAATCCATACCCTTTCTATCAGGGGCATTCAACGTGATGCCGCCTGTGGCCTTGAGGTCATTATAGAAATCCAGCACGCCAGACAGATTCATGGAGCCGTCACCGGCATTAGGTGTAATCGCGTATACCACTTCAACCGTGGAAGACGCTTGGCCCGCAGCAGCCAGAGCGCTTACCTCGGCGGTGATCTTGAATGCGGCTTCGGTACCCGTAGGCGCCTCAATGGTTTTAATCAGCGCCGCTTGGGTCAACCCATCTACTCCAGCAAGCGTCCAATTGGTATTACCCTCTAACGCTGCAAGTTGGGCCTTCTCTAGGGTACCCAAGTACTTGCGCACAGCTTCTACGGCAGACCAGGCACCAGCCTGAGCATTAATTTGTGATTGCGCGACCAATTGCCGCTCTTGCGTGTTTCGCATCGTGTGCATTGTCCCGACGGAAACAGCTACCACACCAACACCAATCATCAGAATGACCAGTATGGTTGCTATGCCCTGCTGCCGCTCGCGAAGTCCACGACGGATGCTCAAACCAACCCGATGCTTAAGTGATCTCATAGCCTGCTCGATAGTTTGTTAAATGTTTGAAAGACAAAAACTGTAAACAAACGGCGTATTGGGAGGAGCGGTTCCTGCCTTTTTTGCCGCACTGATTGCCGCATTGTCCGCTGTAACAGTCACCACTGGGTGTGGCGCTACGGTTCCCATGCTATAAGGGAAACATTCTGCGTTGGCTAGATTCATAGCAATCGCGGGCAAATCAGCGTCAGCAGCCTCTGAATCCCGGAATGCAGCCAAGACCGAATCCACATCCCACCTAAACGAAGTGAGCGCATCTGTTAAGTTACACGCAGAACCTTCCGTAATTTTTAGTAGCTGTAGCTCGCGCCGGGTATTTTCTTCAAGGTCCTGTACGCGAAACCCCTTGCATTTTGTGACACCGCCCTGCGCATATCTCCAATATATTGCAGTGCCGGATTGTACGATGTGAGCCACTGCGCCTCCCGGAGGAATTCCGAACCCGGCGTTTTGCAACTCCAGTTGCAGCGTCAGCATCGCTGAAGCAATTTGCCCGTCTTGCAAGGTGTCGTTGCGAGTCTGTATGGAGGTGTGGACTATATTTTTATATAGCGTCATGCCCGCGAGAATACCAATCATGGCGAGCAGTAACCCCACCATCAGACTGATTAATGACATTCCTCGCGCTTGCCGTGAAGAGCCAGGATTAAAGGGCCGGCGCATCGACTACCTCTGCACCACCAACGCGCACCTTTTGGGCATCAGCTCCAACTTCAATAACTACAGGTCTTGCGCTGGCCACTGTCTGATTATTCAGGACGGCGCCGCCAATTTTGACGTTACTGATTTTAAAATTCACTGGAGCACAGCCTTTTACGGTGAGCGGAGCGGGTTCTGCCGCGCCTGGGACATTGATCACATGATCATCGCCAATACAAATATTAGCGCCGGCGGTGCCCTTGCGCGTCGTCGCCATCTCACGCATCTGGTTCACTGAGATATTGTGCATCGCTTGTAATTGCTGAGTGTTTGCCATTCGCGCGGTCGCGTGCATGACACCACCACCAACTAAACTGAGCAATAAGAGTCCGATCAACGATTCGATCATAACGCCACCACGCTGCGCACTAACCTTTTCCAAGCCGGGGTTTGCGCTACGCGCGGCATTCGCCTCAGGGATAGCTGTGTTCTTCACGCTTTTCTCCAGTGTGAAAAAATTGAAAGGTCGATTTACTGCTGCAAGTGTTGCAAGCGGCTGGCTTGATAATCAGCCCCTTGTTGTTGAAGCAACTGCAACTCCAGTCAAGATCATCTACTTTGACGGTCACAATCTTCGATATATCACCGGTCCAGATCGGTGCCGTATCACAGGAAATGGCAGCAGTTGCAGATGTAGGCGCGACCAAACGTATTTTTGTTTTGTCCGAGGACAGACAAAGCATACTTGCCGGGTTGTCACCGGTCACACGCACCGAGTTGCGCATCGCAACGGCTTTAGCACGACCCACGGCCTCTTCCAACACCGATGCACCTTCTGCGAGACGGGCATCATTGATCCAGCCTGAGGTAAACGGTGAAGCTGCGATTGCAAGCAACCCCAGAATCAACAGGACAATCATCAGCTCTACCAGTGTTAGCCCGCGCTGTGTCATAGCCACTTATCACCAGCAACGTACTTGCAGTTTGAGGTTTTTTTCTCGTTTTTATTGCTAATGCTAATCTTGCAATTCGCTTGGCGGCTCCCGGTATTACCCACAGCATTAATGGTGTAGCTCGACGTCGAAACCGCCTCTACTTTGAAATAAAAATTAGTGGCGCTTGGACTCCAATTGGCAATCACTTCCCGGATCCCATCAGTGTTAGCTTTTTGAGCGTCAGTGAATGTGGGATACGAAAGTGTACGCTGATAGCGGTTCTCCAATCCCAGGCTGAGCGCAAGCAAGTCTGACTGCGCCGCGCGTATCTCGCTTTTAATGACGTAGCTGTTGTAAGCCGGCAAGGCTATAGCAGCAAGAATCGCAACAATCGCAACCGTAATCATCAATTCGATGAGAGTAAAACCACCTCTTGGCGAGCCCGCAAAGAGCCTGGAGGTAACCGATTTCATCGTAAAACAAACCCCACTAGATAAAATTTTTAGATATAAAAAATTTAAATTTTGACTTTTTTGCTATTAAAAACAAAAGAGCTAACCAAGTACTGCTGCGATGACAACTGAGCAGTGCTATCCATAACGACCGTGTAATCCAATGATTTAGTTTTGTGTTGCTTCTGAGCTTGAAGCTATATGCGTGGTATTAATTATTGTTTTTTTATAAATGACTGCGCTGTCAGATGCGCGCTTAAACAAACTTTAACGACAAAAAAACCAAATGCCAAGCAAATTTGCGATAAACAGTTCAAATAATATACCGAATGGATTTCTAAGAAGATTTGCCAAGTTGAACCGGGTGAAACCTCATTGGCATATAAAAATCGGTGATAAGGCCATTTTTATGTGTGAAAAAAAGAAACACGAGGGTAACAAGGGGGAAATACGAGAGCGGCAGACAAAACTGCTGCCGCCCTCGCAATATGATCAGCCGGTATTGCGCATACCCGCGGCGATACCCGCCATAGTGACCTTGAGCGCACGCTCCAGATCCGGGCTGATAGTCTCGCTGCTACGGTAACGCTTTAACAGCTCTGCTTGCAGGTAGTTAAGCGGATCAACGTAGGGCTTACGCACCTCCAACGACTGGCGCAGCATTGGGTCGTCGGCCAGCAGGGTATCCTGCTTTTTCATCTGATTAATCAACCCTTCCAACGCAGCCAGGTCGCCGCGCAACTGTTGACCCAAACCACGATATTCCACAGGAACCAATTGCTGCTCGTAGTAGGTGCAGATAGGGCCATCCGCTTTCCCGATAACCATTTCCAACAGATCCAGGAAGCTGGAAAAGAACGGCCAGTTGCTGACCATATCGTCCAACAGCGCCGGATCGTTTTCCAGTGCGTACTCGAATGCCTGGCGTGTACCCAGCCATGCAGGAAGATTCAAACGGACTTGAGTCCAGGCGAAAACCCAGGGGATAGCGCGCAGACTCTCTACGCCACCAGTAGATTTACGCTTGGCAGGGCGGCTACCCAACGCCAGCAAACTCAGCTCCTGCTCGGGAGTCAAATTGCGGAAGTAAGGTACGAAATCTTTATGGCCACGCACAATGCTGCGATAGGCTTCAAGGCTGGCTTTACCCATTCGCTCAATGAGATCGCGCCATTCATCTTTTGGTGATGCATTAGGCGACATGGTCGCGCGCATGGTTGCGACAACATAGGAAGACAGGCTGCTAAAGGCTACGCGCGGAAGACCGAATTTATAGCGGATCATCTCGCCCTGTTCGGTCACACGAATACGGCCTTTGACCGACCCCGGAGGCTGGGACGCCATCGCTTTTTCTACCGGACCACCGCCACGACCAACGGTACCGCCACGGCCATGGAACAACACCAGGGAAACGTCAAATTTATCTGCCAAGGCGACCAGCTTTTCCTGGGCTTTGTATTGCGCCCAGGTAGCAGCGATTTTGCCCGCATCTTTAGCAGAGTCGGAATAACCGATCATTACCGTTTGCTGCTGGGCAGAATAATGTTGGTACCACTCCAAATCCCATAAACGCTCCATAACGATAGGGGCGCGATCCAGGTCATCCAGAGTTTCAAACAAAGGAACAATAGGCATATTCCAGGTCATGCCGCTTTCTTTCAGCAACAGAGCAACGGCCAGCACATCTGACGGTTGCTGAGCCATGGAAATAATGTAATGAGAGAGAATCTCGCGCGGCTCCTGCGCCACTATGCGACAGGTCGCCAATACTTCCGCCGTTTCATCGCTCATCGGCCAGACTGACGGCAGTAAAGGGCGCTTGCTGGTCAGGGATTCCAGCAGGAAAGCCTGACGTTCTTCCTCAGACCAGGCGCGATAATCACCTAAGCCCAGATATTGGACCAGCTCATCAATGGCCTGCACGTGACGATCGCCATCCTGGCGGATGTCCAGCGGCACCAGGTTGATGCCAAAGCAGTGGATACGACGGATAGTGTCCACCAGCGGACCATTAGCAATGTGCGGCAAGCCAACTGCATTCAGCGAGCGGAAACACATCATCAACGGAGATAACAAATCTTCACGGCTGGTGATCAGATCAGCCGGGACTTCAACCGCACGACCCTGAAGACGCGCTTCCGCCCACTCCAGAGTGGACTGGATGCGGCGGCGCAAGTCATACATCGCATCGCGATAAGGCGTCACACTATCTGGATAAATTGCGCGCAGCTCGTCACTCGCCTCGCTCATACTCAGGTCGCCGCCCAAGCTGTATATGTCGCGCGAGTAAAGCTCTGCAGCCATCCAACGACCCAGCAACAGGACTTCACGGGTGATCTTGTGGGTAACGTTCGGGTTGCCGTCACGGTCACCGCCCATCCACGAATAGAATTTGATGGGGCGTATATCTACGGGCAAGGACTCACCCAAATGGCGAGTACACATACGATCCAAGTGGCGAATAAAATCTGGAACCGCTTGCCAGAGACTGTTTTCGATAACCGCAAAACCCCACTTGGCTTCGTCAACCGCCGTTGGGCGCGTAGTGCGGATTTCATCGGTAGCCCAAATCTCTTCCACCAAACGATGCAAGCGGCCGCGCAACTTGTCTTGTTCGAAAGTCAGCAAGCTGCCGTTTTGGCGATCTGCGAGGGTATCAACGATTTGATCATATTTGCGGATCAGGGTACGGCGAGTCACTTCGGTTGGGTGCGCCGTCAACACCAATTCAATACGCAACTTATTAATAACTTCAGTCAGTGCGTCTTTGCCATGCGCCTCTGCAAACTCCAGAATCATGGATTGCAAACTGTCTTCGCGTTCGGCTTCCGCACTGGAGAAGTACTCCTGATCGGCAATATTGGCCAGGTTCAGGAATTGGTTAAAGGCGCGCACAATCGGCAGAATGTCCTGGTCATTCAAGCTGCTTAACATCGCAACCAGGGAGGCAGAATCGCCGTTTTCGGCTTTGGTAATCGCCTTACCCAGTTTGCGGATCCCCTCCACCTTGGAAAACAACTCTTCGCCTTCGTGGGCGTGAATTGTTTCACCCAGAAGTTCCCCCAGCAGGCGGACGTTTTCGCGCAGGGTTTCAGGCAGCTTTAACATTGGGCATCTCCAACAAATCGAGGGATTAAAAAACGCACAAGCGAATCACCAAAAGAGGGCGGCATTCTACGCCATCAGTCAGGGCAAGGGTAGAAAATGGCGATTGGATCACCATCAATATGCCGCAGCTTCCCATTCAGACGTTCACTTCATTAGGATTATTCGGGCTTCCGGGCGGGCGCGCAGATTACAAAGGTGCACGAGCCTATGCAAGCGCACAGAAAGGATGCAAGCAAAAAACATTGGTAAAAAATGTAAATTTAACGCCATTTGCACCCTTTTAAACCTGCTTTTACCTGCCAAAGCCAGATTTCCGACACAAAATCACAGGTGACGATAACACGGCAAACGGCCCGCCCCAATTGCTGGAGCAAATACTATGCCCGTCTCTTAACGCTGAAACTATCCACAGAAGCTGTGAATAACTCTGTGGATGCCATTTTGGTAAATACCCACAGGCCAGAACTGACCTACGCTAACAAAGACTGGTCAAATCATGCGCGCCTTTACGCGACAACCATCTACACCTTCCAACCATCGCAAATGACGCCTAAATATTCACAAAACCGGGTTCGTTATTTTTCTCCCTAAAGTCGAACGCAAAAACGCCAGTTTGGCGAAAAGTCAGACTGGTGTTTTATTTCAAGCTCCATAGACTCAGTCCCCGAATAAAAATTTCGTGTTTCACGCACAGCCATTTTTATTCTCGCAAAAACATCCAGTCGTTTTTTTTGCCTATTCCAAATAAACAATCAACTTTGATTACAGTGGAGTGTGAAAGTGACAACAATCAATAATCAATCCGCAGTTTCCCGTTTCAAATCATTAAATATTTTTGGCCTTTCCGCGTTGATGGGTGCTGCTGCTTTATTTAGCGCAGTTGAAGTGAGTGCGCACGGTTATGTTTCCAGCCCTAAAAGCCGCGCATTTCTGTGTACCTCTGCGCAAGGTGGTGGAAGCTCTCCAGCCTGCGTTGCCGCTGCTGCCGCTGGCAACGCAAGCCAATATGAACCACAGTCCATTGGCATTGGCGGCGCGAATGATAACCACCAGGCACTGATTCCCGATGGCAAGTTATGTAGCGCAAACCACGCAAGCATGGCGGGCTTGGATTTGGCGAGAAATGATTGGGGTGCAACGACAGTAAGCGCAGGCCCCACTGCGTTTATTTGGACCAACCCTGCCGCACACAAAACCAAGTACTTCCGTTACTACATTACCAAGCAAGGATTCAACCCAGGTGCAGCGCCACTGAAATGGTCTGATCTGGAACAAATCCACCAATCTGCACCGGCCGATCGCGAATCTACTTCAACCCATATCGTAAATTTGCCACAACGTACTGGCCGCCACATTGTGTACAGCATTTGGCAGCGCGACCCGGTTGCAGATGCGCCGGAAGCGTTTTATCAATGTATCGACGTAGTTTTTGGTAACCCAACGTCGAGCAGTCCATCGTCAATCGCTACTTCGTCTCGCTCCTCATCAATCAGCACGTCAAGTATCTCTGGTAATACTTGTGCTGGTTTACCAACCTGGAATGCCGCCACTGTGTACAACAAGCCGCAACAGGTTCAACACAACAATAAACGCTACCAAGCCAACTACTGGACGCAAGGCAATGACCCTGCGCTCACCTCAGGCGAATACAACTACTGGTTGGATTTGGGTGCTTGTAGCGAAGGCGGGTCAAGTGTTGCGTCGTCGGCAACAACTAGCACACCCAGAAGCTCAGTAAGCAGCGTACGCTCTTCTACAGCTTCATCCGTTGCAACCGGCAGCTGTACTTCACCCGCTTACGTTAACGGCGCCAGTTACGCCAACAACGCACTGGTACAGAACGTCGGTAATGAGTATCGCTGTACAGTAAGTGGTTGGTGTTCACAAGGTGGCGCCTACGCGCCGGGTACTGGCTGGGCCTGGACTAACGCCTGGACCCAGGTTCGTAGCTGCCAATAATGGCAACCAAAAAAAAGGAATTGAATAGGCGGCAACTTCGGTTGCCGTTTTTATTTATGGTGATTACAAATTTCCGCAAACCTGCGCAGCAATTTTGCAGAGTCTGGAGTATCGACGACCGCTAAACTCAGCGCTTTCGCATCACAATTTTCGCTGCTCAGCTTTTGCTCCAATTGCTGAATATATTTTTTCATTGCCGGCGCGGAAAACTCAGGATGAAACTGCACACCCCATGCACACTGGCCGACCCGATATGCCTGATGGGATTCGTGCTCACCACGCGCAAGCAATACTGCACCGTTAGGAAGTTCGCGCACTGATTGTGAGTGAACCAATTGCGCAGGAAATGCGTCAGGCATATTTGCGAACAATAAATCCTGCCGGGCAGATTCAGTTAACTGAATAGTTCGAGTGCCTATTTCGATACCTTCTGGATGATAATCCACAAAACCACCGCACCCATGGGCTAATAGTTGATGCCCATAACAAATACCCAACACGGGTACACTTTCATCCACGCAGGATTTCAACCACTGCGCCAAACGCTCACTCCACGGCAAACGCTCACTCACCATCGCGTGGGAACCACTCACTACCACACCGGCGATTCCTGAGAGTTCAGGTAAGTCTTCCGCTTCACGCGCATCCATCCGCATCACTAAACACTGCTCACCCAGTCCGTGTGCAATCCAATCATCAAAATCACCATCAGCTTGACTGATCTCGGGAAAAGTTCTGCCCGCAAGTAAAACAAGAATGGGCTTGGGATATGAAGAACTAACAGGATTTGAACTCATAGAGATTACCTCCAACAGCTGATTGGCCCGCATTGTAACAGTCGCAGACAACTTGCCCAGCCCAAGAACAAAGCCTTAACATGCGTTAAAAAGCAGGAACCTTGTGTTATGCCCCACATATTAATTTTGGAAGACGAGCCCTCCATTGCGGAAAGCCTGGTGTTTGTTCTGCAAGCCGAGAGTTTCACCACCCACTGGGAAACACTCGCGGGTAAGGCGCTGGCCTATTTGCAAACCACACCGGTGGATTTGGTGGTGATGGATGTGGGCCTGCCGGATATGACCGGGTTTGAGGCGTGCAAACAGCTGCGCAAATTTTCCGAAGTGCCGGTGATTTTTTTAACCGCGCGCGGCGCCGAACTGGATCGTGTTGTAGGGCTGGAAATCGGTGCGGACGATTATGTGGTAAAACCATTTAGTCCACGCGAGCTAGCTGCACGCGTTAAGGCAATTCTAAAACGCACTCGCGTAGTTACAGTACCTGAAACTGTTTCAACTCCCAGTGCTGGCGCTGCGGACCAAACCGCTACTGTGAATACACTTATTAATACACGCGAATTTATTATCGACAACGACCGCAAATTAATCAGCTACCAGCAACAGCCGCTAACACTCACTCGCCTGGAATTTTCCCTGCTGCAAACGCTGGTTGCACAACCCGGCCGGGTGTTTAGTCGCGATCAATTATTGGATGCGTTGGGCATTAATCCCGACGCGGGTTATGACCGAAATATCGACGGGCATATCAAAACCCTGCGCGCTAAATTGCGTGCAATCGCCCCCGACGCTGAGCCAATAAAAACCCAGCGCGGCTTTGGATATGCTTACCAACCAGATACGCGCCAATAACGCATGCAGTGAAAAAATATGAGCCTTAGTCTGCGGATATTTATTGTTTACCTGCTTTTTGTTGCGCTCTGCAGCTATTTTGTTTTGCGCACTGTGATGGATGAAATTCGCCCCGGCGTACGTCAATCCACAGAAGAAACCTTAGTAGACACTGCCAACTTGCTGGCCGAGTTTTTGCGCGAGCCACTGCTCACTAATCAGTTACAATCGCCGCGAATTAACGAAATATTGCAGGCTTACGGTCAGCGCCAACCCAATGCGACTATTTGGGGAGTCAGTAAGCAGCAAGTGAATCACCGTATTTATGTCACCGATGACAAAGGCATAGTGCTGCTGGATTCCAGCAATATTGCGGTGGGGCAAGACTATTCGCGCTGGAACGATGTGCTGCTCACCTTGCAGGGAAAATACGGTGCACGCTCCACACTGGAAACACAGGGCGATGAAAATTCCAGCATTATGTATGTGGCAGCGCCTATTACTCACGCAGGAAAAATTATTGGTGTGGTATCCGTTGCCAAACCCAATCGCAGTTTGCAACCCTACATAGATCGCACCCAACGCCGGCTTGGATTATTGGGTGCAGGGCTAATTTTATTGGGGCTAATTTCCGGAGCGATTTTCTCCTGGTGGTTTAGCCGCGAACTGCGCCGCTTGCGCGAATACGCGCTCAACGTCAGTCAGGGCCAGCGCGCGGTGTTAACGCCGGGTTTGATCCACAGTGGCGAACTGGGACAATTGGCACATGCATTAGAATCTATGCGCAACCAATTGGACGGCAAGGCCTACATTGAACAGTACGTACAAACCCTGACCCACGAATTAAAAAGTCCGCTCGCCGGAATTCGCGCAGCGAGTGAATTATTGCAATCCCCCATGAGCGAAGCGCAACAGCAAAAATTTCTGGCCAATATTGAATCTGAAAGCCTGCGTTTGCAGCAGTTGATAGAACGCTTATTAAACCTCGCGTTAGTTGAACAACAGCAAAGTTTACACTCGCCTGTCATCATCTCGCTCAAACACTTGATTGAATCACTGTTAAATACGCGTGCAGCGCGCATTGCACAGCAAAAAATTCAACTGCAATTATCGCTGGATGAACACGCCGAAATTTACGGCGAAAAATTTTTAATCGAGCAGGCATTATTAAACCTGCTCGATAACGCGCTGGATTTTACACCAGTCGCAGGCCAAATCCTGATTACCGTAGAGCGACAGGATCAGCACTGGGTAATGCGTATCACCAATCAGGGCGAGCCCATTCCCGACTACGCAATGCCGCGTCTGACCGAGCGCTTCTTCTCGCTGCCCCGCCCCACTACTGGCCGCAAAAGCACCGGGCTCGGCCTGAGCTTCGTGCAGGAAGTAATGAATCTGCACCAGGGCCAACTGCAACTGCTCAATACATCCAGCGGGGTTTGTGCACGACTGGAGTTTCCCAAACAAGGCTAATTGGCCAACTCCACATAAACACCACATTACTCCCATATAACCCCCACAGAGAGCTGCGACCATAGGTTCACCAAATCCACAGGGAGAACCTTATGAAAAAGCCACTACTCTTTAAATTAATGACCATTGGGGTATTGATACTCCTGTTGCTGATTCCCGTCGGGATGATTGGTAACTCCATCGATGAACGTCAGCGCTACAGTGAGCAAGTAGTGCAAGAGATCGCCAAAAACTCCAGCTACAGCCAAACCCTCACCGGCCCGGTATTAGTAGTGCCCTACATAAAAACCGAACGTTACGCGCACCTGAATGAAAACAAGGAGCGCATCATGGAGGAGCGGCAAGTAAAGGGAGAGTTGTACTTTTTACCCGAACTGTTACGGGTAGATTCCGACATGTCCACGGAGATGCGCAAGCTGGGCATTTATGGCGCGCACCTTTATCACACGAAAAATAAAATTGATGGGAAATTTTCGATACCGGAAAATTTTGGCTTAGGCGATGCGATTGTTGATTACCAATTACAGCCCGCTTATGTCGCGCTGGGGATAAGCGATATTCGCGGTATAGACAACTCACTGACCTTGCAATGGAATCAAGCCAGCTTCAACGCCGAGCCCGGCAGCCAACTATCGCTGTTGGGCAATGGTGTACATGTAAAACTCGCCAATATTGACGCGGGAAAAAATTATACCTTCTCGCTTCCCTTGCAATTAAAAGGCACCAGCCAATTTAACCTGGTACCGCTGGGTAAAGAAACACACGTGAGTATGCGATCCGATTGGCCACACCCCAGCTTTATTGGCAACTATTTACCAATTGAACACAGCATCCACCAAACCGGATTTACCGCACGCTGGCAAACCAGCTATTTCTCCACCAATATGGCCGAACAGTTCTTTCGCTGTGTCAGCAATCGTGAATGCAATAGCTTTGAACAAAGTCAGTTCGGTGTGAATTTAATTGACCCGATTAATCACTACGTAAAAAGTGACCGTGCGATTAAATACGCGCTGCTTTTTATAGCACTCACCTTCGCGGGATTTTTCCTGTTTGAAATTTTAAAGCGTCTGCAAGTACACCCCATCCAATACGCATTGGTTGGCTTGGCGCTGGCATTTTTCTATTTGCTATTAATTTCCTTATCGGAACATATGGGTTTTTCGCTCGCCTATATTATTTCTGCCAGCGCCTGTATCGGTTTGATCGGCTTCTACGTCAGTTATGTATTGCAAAACATCGTGCGTGCATTGGGCTTTACCAGTGCCCTGGCGCTGCTTTATGGCTTGCTATACGGTTTGCTCAGTGCAGAAGACTATGCACTGTTGATGGGATCAATACTCCTGTTCTTTGTACTTGGCGCCTTTATGACACTCACCCGTAAAGTGGATTGGTACAACCTGAATAATCCCGGCAAAGCTGTGAGCCAATCATGAAAGTAACGACACAAGTGTATTGGTTGGCGTTTGCAGCACTCGCGAGTTTTATCGGCTGGATTATTTATCAAGCAGATACAGGTGCAAAAAACACCGTGTTTTTGCTAGTTGAAAGTCTACCGTTGGGCGATAAGCTCGGGCATATCTGGCTTTACGGTGCACTCGCCTTTTTACTTAATTTGAGCCTGGCATTGCGCCAGGTTCGTGCGAAAAGTTACTCAATTTATTGGGGCAGTCTTATCGTTTTACTTTTTGCACTACTGGAAGAATTGAGCCAACAATTTTTTGCAACGCGCACTCTGGATGCGATGGATTTAGTGGCCGATATCATTGGCGTAGGCCTCGCCGAATTTTTATTGCGCCGCAAAAAAAGTCGGAGCACAAGCCATGATTAATTTTATTGCATCACTGGTTATTTTGTTGGTGCCAGTTTTTATTGGTTACAGACTGGCCAAATTTTGTTGGCAGCAAGGCTGGCTTGCGCGGCTCGCGTTTATTATTTGCACCAGCCTGGTCAGTTTGCACACGCATGCCTATTACTTTCCAGCACAGCCATTAAAAGAACGCTACGCGCTCATGTTGTTGGAAATACACACAACAGAATATTCACAGCTATCCACAAAAGCTGTGAATAACGTTGTGCATGAGTGATTGGTAACAGCCGCAAACCGTGATGACCATTGGGCTGCACTGGATTGATCAATATCGCCCCATAGGCACAAATAGCACGCAGTCGCGCTGTGCATTAAATAAACCCGGCGGGCTGATCCCGACGGGTTATCCCCTAAACTGGAGACCATTAATTAATCAGAATTTGCTAGGTAGTACTGGCAGGCAGTGCGTTTTGCGCGATAACAATCTCCAGCACCTCGATCTTCATGCCAGCGATTATGTAGTTTTGGTCGGCATCATCAGGTAGCGCCAAAACTTGGGCAACCGGATGCGAAAGCCCTCCCAAAAAAACAAAAGTGAACGGCATTTGCATCTGTTTAATTTTACTACTCCGTCAATTGCGGGTAGAAACCTATTTCGAATATATAAGCTTCAACTCTTCTGCAGCCGATACTATGCCTTCTGCTGCAGCCTCTTCCATTAAGTGCAAACCGCGCGCCTTGTCTTGCTTTACATCACCAAACCCGTAATACAAATTAAAGCCATAGGTAAATTTCGAATGCGCATGCCCCTGAGTGATGGCGCGTTCAAAATATTCACTGGAACTTTTGGTAGCACTTTCAACAAAATCGCCGTACAGGTAAATAACGCCCAGACGATAGGATGCCTCCGCAACTCCACCTGCAGACGCCAGCTCCAATAACTTCATACTGCGCACTTCAAATTCTTCTTCAGTTTCGCCAGAGCTTTCCAAACTAAAACTGGAATACAAAAATTGTGCATAAGGATCGTCTTTTTCAAGATAAGGTGATAACAATTTATACAATGCTTCAACTTCACCATTTTCTAAAAGTTCTTCTGCATGTTGTTTGATTGAATTTTCCATAAACAGCCTCAGGGCTCAGTGCCCTATAACATAATAATTGTATAAAACCGCTCAACTCATTTTAAGCCGACATCAGCGGAATTTCTTTGCTGAAGGTTTCGCGCATAAACTCGGTGAATAGGCGTATCTTGGAGGAAAGATGGCGGCGATGTTGGTAAATGGCAACGAGGTTACGATCAGCTGATTGCCAATCGTTCATGACTTTAACCAGCTTTCCCTGTTCCAGGTCTTCTTTCAAATAATAATCGGGCAAATAGGCGAGCCCCAAGCCCTGCTTTGCGCCGGCACGTAAACCGTGCCCGCTGTTGCAGCGCCAACTGCATTTTGGGGTAACACTTATAATCCCGTCGGGTCCGCTAAAACGCCAGGGCTTGATATGACCGTAGTCTGAAAATAACAAACAGTGATGATGTTTTAAATCATCCGGATGTGTCGGCGCCGCACAGTGTTGTAAATACTCGGGGCTTGCCACTACATGAAAGCGGGTGGGAGCTAACACACGATTAACCACATTGATATCCTTGCGCTCACCTACCTCAACAGCAATATCATAACGACTTGCAATCAAATCCACCTTATGGCTATTCAAATCAATATCAATTTCCAATTTTGGATGGAGTGTTAAAAAATTTGCTATCGCGGGGATGAGTAATAACTCGCCCAACAGATGTGGAGCACTTATCCGCAGTAATCCTTGCGCATCATTCTGCAATGTATTGACTGACTGCTCCGCATTTTCCAGATCCTCGATAATTTGCTGACATTGTTCGTAATAGATTTGTCCGGTTTCCGAAAGGGAAATTTTTCGAGTGGTACGATGTAAAAGACGCGTACCTAATCGTTCCTCCAATTTACTGATTTGCTGACTCACATGCGCTTTGGACACCCCCAGCGTCGTTGCTGCCGCAGAAAAACTGCTGCACCTAACCACTTCGACAAATTCCTCAAATCCATCCCAGCGACTCATCTATCCGCTCCTGATTATGCCTCGGGCCAATTTTATTGTTCGCATTGGTGAACAGTATTATCACAAAATACATGATTATCACCTGACTGTGAATTATCTACGCTAGGACGGCTTGAAAAAAGCACATACCGGCCACCATGACTTATATTAATCAGGAGAGTGTTATGAGTCGCACGCAAGAAGAGGTAACAGGTAGTTCAATCGTGTCCACACCTACACAAACATCGTCAAATATATTCCTTCATCCCGAAAGCGCTCGATTTCACTATCTCGATAACCTACGCGCAATGGCGATGTTAGTGGGCATTTTATTTCATGCATCTATTGCCTATATGCCAATAAACCATGAGACCTGGGTAGTATCCAACACGACACATTCAACGAGCCTGGAAGCCATCGCGTATTTCACCCATTTGTTTCGCATGCCCTTGTTTATGTTTATCGCAGGCTTTTTTGGTCATTATTTATTGATGAAGCATGGCGTGAACGGTTTAATAAAAAACCGCAGCCAGCGCGTACTCGCCCCTTTTGTTATATTTCTCCCTATACTGCTTGCGGCGATGATCGGTGTCGTTATTTACGCCGCGTACAACGCACAACATCGCCCGCCGGCCTTGATGTTTATCGTAAATAATTACCCAAACCCGCAGGTGATGAATACACAATTTAGCACGATGCATTTATGGTTTTTGTATAATCTGCTTATTTTTTATGTGTCCGCATTACTCTGGATAAAGTTGGCACCATTCAACCTTAATAAGTGGCTTTCGCGCCGCTCATCAATTGCACTCAAAGTTACCCTATTGTTCGGCCTGCCCTTAATGCTTGTCCCTGCGCTCTATGCGCAAATAACACCACCAGCACTAACGCCAGATAAAATATATCCGCAGCTCTGGTCATTCGGTTATTACGGTATCTATTTCGTTCTAGGTTGGTTATTTTTTTCCAACAAACATTTACTGGATGGGCTCGAACCTCATTGGGCAGTGTTGTTGGCTTTAAGTATTGCGCTATTTGCAGTCGCCTTTTCACTTTATCCGGATACAGTTTCGTTCGAGCAAGCACTTCATCCGGACAGATTTTCAGTAGAGCCAGTCAGGCAGCTAACACTGGCACTGCTTCATGGGTTTGTATCCGCTTATATGGTTTTTGTGTGTCTGATAATCGGCAAGAAATTTTTCACTCTGCACAACCGTTTTTTTCGCTATCTTGCTGACGCCGCTTACTGGATATATCTGATTCATCCGCCGATTATTGTCTTTATTCAGGTTTTATTACTGGATAAGAATTGGAATGTGTGGCTAGAGTTTTTACTGACTTCAGTTACAACTTTTTCCATAGGATTATTAAGTTATCAATTGTTGGTGCGCCACACCCCCATAGGGTGGATGCTTAACGGCAGAAGAAAGAAGTCGTGACCTGCAGAACCCAATTAAAAAATCCCCCGCCAACTGCGGTTGGCCGGGGGATTCCGGATGGCGACTTAACTGTTGGTTAAATAGTTAATACACATCGCGCAGGTAGCGCTTATCCATATTCAGTTTGCGGATGTAGTTGACGGTATCAGCGTCATCGAACTTGCCGTATTGCTGAATGATATCGCGCAGCGCTTGATCCACATCTTTAGCCATTCGGCTGGCATCGCCGCACACGCAGAAGTAAGCCCCCTCTTCGAGCCAATTCCAAATCTCCTGGCCGCGTTCGCGCATGCGATCTTGCACGTAGATTTTTTGTGCTTGGTCACGCGAGAACGCAAGGCTCAATTCGTTAAGCACGCCGTCTTTCTGGAATTGTTGCAATTCATCCTGATAATAAAAATCCGTTGCCGCATGTTGCTCGCCAAAGAACAGCCAGTTTTTGCCAGCGTCGCCGCGCGCTTGTCGCTCTTGCAAGAAACCGCGGAAAGGCGCAACGCCGGTACCCGGACCAACCATGATTAATGGCGTAGCGCCGTTTTCCGGCACATGGAAATGCTTGCTGGGTTGCACAAAGATGGGCACATCCACATTGCCGGCACGATCTGCGAGAAAGGTAGAAGCAACGCCTTTACGAATCTTTTTACTGTCGCGGAAGCGCGTGTAACGCACTGCGGAAACGGTTAGATCAATGCGACTGGGCTGTGCCTTGGGGCTTGATGCAATGGAGTACAAACGCGGTTGGATGCGTTTTAATACGCCGATAAATTCTTCTACACTCGCACGAATGGGGAACTCGTGCAGAATATCCACTAACTGCCGGCCATAGAGCCACTCTTGCAGCTCTTGTTTGTGTTCGGCATCAAGTAATTTTTTCAGTTCGGCACTTTTGGATCGCTCAGCAATAAACTGCAAGGCTTCCAAACTGGGGCGACAAATTTCGTAATTTTCGAGTAGCGCGTTGTGCAGCGGCTTTTCATGGGTATCTACCACTACCGGTGCGTCGGAATTTAAATTGAGCGATTGCTCGATTTCATACACATACTCGGGGCAATTTTTTGGCCACACCCCCAAGGCATCACCCGCTTCATATGTGATGCCCGATTCGCCCAGATCAAAACCAAACTGGCGAACATCTTTCCCAGAACCTTCGCCGCTCAAGCGGTTATTTACCGTCAAACGCGATGCGTAGGGGTTGGCTTTGTTAAAACCGGTGGTAGTAGACGCAGTGGACATAGTTGGAGAAGCACTCGTAACAGTATTCGCCGCTCCAGATGCGGAGACATGCGGCGCTAATTGCTCCTTCAGCTTAGCAAACCATTCGCCGGCCGGGGCTTCAAAATCGGTATCGCAATCCACGCGCTCAACCAGCGCCGTCGCGCCCAGCGCCTGCATGCGTGCAAATAATTTTTTGCCGTGACCACAGAACTGGTCATAGTTGGAATCGCCCAAGGCCAATAACCCAAATTGCAATTCACTCAGTGACGCCATGGCATCGCTGTTTAATTGACTCCAGAAGTCACCGCCGTTATCAGGTGCATCACCATCACCAAAAGTGCTGGTAACAAAAACCACAAATTTATCAGCGGCCAGTTTTTCTACCGAATAATCATTCATGGATTGAAAATTTACGGCCCAGCCTTGCGCAGATAACTCCTGCGCAAATTTTTGCGCGAGAGTTTCTGCATTACCAGTTTGCGAAGCCCACAAAAAAGTTAATGCTGGTTTAGCATGTGCCGGAACCACGCTAACACCCAATGGCAACACGCGGCTGAACATCCCCGCTAATAAACCATTAACCCAGGCGCGATACTCAGCGCTAATCGGCGCATCTTCGGGCAACGCGGGAACCGCCTGAATCAATTTGGCGCTGGCTTGCAAGCCGCCAACAAACCCGGCAAGGTAATTTTTTTCATCGAGGGAAAACGGCGGTGCAACCACGTCAGCAACCCCCACTTTTTCAGCAAACATTTTTATTAAACTCGCCGCTGTTGCCTCAGCCACAGGTGCAAAGGCCATGGTCATTGGCAACTCATAATCTGAATTGTGAGCGCTTGATTGCTTGGCATCCGCCGCGGAATCCGGCGTGCTCGCTTCTGCAAACACTTCCACGCGCTTGAGCGCAACGGCTGCCACTTTCAATTCGGGCTGTTGGGAAATTGCATCGATTTTATCGCTGGTGACGGCATTGATGCACAGGTTATCGCCATAGACATCATTCCAATGAATCGGCGCGAAACAACAGCCAGGCAATACACGATCAGTCACCACGGCGGGCAAAATTGCGTAGCCGCGACGCGAGCGAATCTCTACTTTGTCTTTGTTCTTAATACCCAACTCCACTGCATCTTGCGGATTAATTTCCACAAAGGTGCCGGGATTCAATTTATTCAGTGTGGGAATTTTTCCGGTTTTGGTGAGCGTATGCCACTGGTGTTGTACGCGACCAGTGTTGAGCACCATGGGAAATTCTGCATCGGGCATTTCCGCCGGGTTTACATGCGGGCGCGCATGAAAAATACCTTTGCCGGATTCAGTGGCAAATTGCAGTTGTGGTTTACTGCCGTCGTCGTTGATTTTTAATGGTTGACTAACACCATTATTTAAATAGCGAATCGGATTGCGGCTGGAGCTTTCATCGGCACAGGGCCATTGCAAGGGATCAACACGCAACCGCTCGTAACTGACGCCGCGTAAATCGTATCCGGTTTTGGGGTTGTAACTTTGTTTAATTTCTTCAAACACCTCTGCAGCGGAGGAAAAATTAAACCCTTCACTAAAACCCATTTCGCGCGCAACACGAGCAACAATTTCCCAATCCGCCATAGCCTCGCCCGGCGGGCTTACTGCTTCTTGCATCAGGGTGATATTGCGCTCTGAGTTAATCATCACACCTTCCGCTTCGGCCCATAAAGCGCCAGGCAATAACACATCGGCGTAGCGATTGGTTTCGGTGTCGAGGAATGCATCTTGCGCAATCACCAACTCCGCTTTTTGCAAACCCTCAATCACAATTTTGCGATTGGGAATAGACGCAACCGGATTGGTGCAAATCACCCAACAGGCTTTAATTTCACCGCGCGCCATGCGCTCGAACATATCCACCGTACCCTTACCCAGTTTGGTACTAATGGAGCCCTGGGGAATGCCCCACAGGTTTTCAATAAATTCGCGATCCTTTTCTACTACTAATGCGCGCTGCCCAGGCAAGCCCGGCCCCATATAACCCATCTCGCGGCCACCCATGGCATTGGGTTGACCGGTGAGCGAAAAAGGCCCGCTGCCCGTACGGCAAATTTTCCCGGTGGCCAGATGCAAATTACAAATGGCGTTGGTATTCCAGGTGCCGTGGGTACTTTGATTCAAGCCCATCGTCCAGCAGGTCATAAATTCTGGCGCGGCGCCAATCAAATCCGCCGCTTTAATAATTGACTCAACCGATAGCCCGGTAATCTCGCTGACTTTTTCCGGGGTGTAATCGGCGAGGAATTCCGGAAAGTTTTCCCAGCCTTGGGTGTACTGAGCGATAAATGCGGAATCGGTTTTGCCGTTTTTGTGCAGCAAAAATAAC
The DNA here is from genome assembly GCF_008806975.1 of Cellvibrio sp. KY-GH-1. Lineage (NCBI taxonomy): Bacteria > Pseudomonadati > Pseudomonadota > Gammaproteobacteria > Cellvibrionales > Cellvibrionaceae > Cellvibrio > Cellvibrio sp. KY-GH-1. The sequence goes on along the minus strand of NZ_CP031728.1, from coordinate 5,059,356 downwards.
AAACCATTGAGCAACGCCAGATCAGTACCGGGTTTGATCGGCAAAAATAAGTCAGCTTTTTCTGCCGTAGTCGTGCGGCGCGGATCAGCAACGATTAATTTCGCCCCGGCCTTCACGCGATCCATCATCCGCAAATACAAAATTGGATGGCAGTCCGCCATGTTGGCGCCAATCACAAAAAACAAATCGCTGTGATCAAAATCCTGGTAGGAACCGGGCGGCGCATCGGAGCCGAGCGAAAGTTTGTAGCCCATACCTGCACTCGCCATACACAACCGCGAGTTTGATTCGATATTGTTGGTGCGCACAAAGCCTTTGCAGAGTTTGTTCACCAGATATTGCGATTCAATCGACATCTGCCCGGACACATAAAAACTGAGTGCGTCAGGGCCATACTGATCGAGGATTTCACGCAGGCGTTTAGCGGTATAGCTAATCGCCTGAGACATCGGGGTTTGAACCGGGTCGCGCAGGCGCTCCGTACGCACAAACGCCGACTCCATGCGGCCGGAATTAACCAGCGCCTGGGCACTGGTTTGGCCTTTGGTACACAAACGACCGAAGTTAGACGGGTGGTTTTTATCGCCGGAAACCTTGATGACTTTTTGTCCATCGGTTTCCAGCACCATGCCACAGCCCACACCACAGTAGGGGCACACGGAACGAATAGATTTCAAAGCAGTAGTAGACATAGGGTTGCAACTCCTCATTGCGAGGGGTTTAGCAAGCGCTATGCCAGTGACCAACTAGAGAGGCATTTTTGTCACCCGGGCAGATACCCAATCATTAAAACCATCTAACAACCTGATTTTATTGGATTTTTTTGCAGCAACAAAAGAGTAGGAATATACTAAACCCGTAAATTGCAGCAACCCGCAAAAATTTATGCCCTAGATAAACGCAATTTTTAAGATAACGGGCACTAATTTGGTTTTTCATGGTGCAACCCTGAAGCGACAGGACAAAATAAAATTTACTTGGCCCAACAAAAATGCACCAAAACATTGCAAAAAAGCACCTCGTTACCTGCAGTCAAGTGCGGAATTGACCAACCAGTTGCTGCAATTCTGCACCCACCTTCGCCAGGCTTTCACCCGACTCGTTGGAGCGCGCCGCATACTTGCTCGCCGATTCAGTGGCGTCGGCAATGGCGTGCATATTTTGGTTGATCGATTCGATCACTTGCGTCTGCTCCTCCGCCGCCGTCGCAATTTGCAAGCCACGCTGATTAATAGTGCTGACCTGACTATCGATCGCATTTAGCGCTGCCGAGGTTTCGGTCACCATCTGCACCGACACATCACCTTTAACCAAGCTGCGCTTGATGGAGTCGCTCGCCGCTGTTGTGCTGCTTTGCAGACGCTGAATCATGCTTTGAATTTCCTGCGTGGACGCTTGTGTACGAGCGGCCAACGCGCGCACTTCATCCGCCACTACGGCAAAACCGCGCCCCATTTCTCCGGCACGCGCCGCTTCGATGGATGCATTGAGCGCGAGCAAGTTAGTCTGGTCGGCAATACCGCGAATTACATCGGATACAGCACCAATACCATTTACATCCTGCTGCAACTGCTGCAAACCATCGGTATTCAAACGCACTTCATCAGAGAGTTGATGGATATTCTCGATCGAACGAGTCGCGGTTTTTTGCGCATCCTTGGTAGTTTGCTCAGTCACATTGGCCGCATGAGCAGCTTCTTGCGTACTGCGTGCAACCTCTACTGCCGAAGCGGCCATCTCATTCATCGCACTGGCAACTTGCAGAGTTTGCTCGCGCTGGTGATCCAACGTTTGAAAAGTAGAGGTGGTGTCGCGCGATACCTGCTGACCAATCTCGGCCACTTGTTTGGTGAGCTGCTGGATGCGCTGGATCATACCGTGGATGGAATCCACAAACGTATTGAACGCCGAAATCACAGCGCCGATTTCATCGTCGCTGGTGCGCTTCAGCCGGCGGGTTAAATCACCACCGCCGCGAGCTATATCTTCCAGGCTACGCACCAGGCCATTCAAGGGTTCCAGGGTTTTATTGGCGATGTACACTGCCAACAGGGAAATCCCCACTAACAACACCAACGCTACCGCAAAGACAATCATCAACGTAGTGCGGATGTAGGCCTCACTGAGCGCCCGTGCCTCCGCGACTGACGCGTCAATATTGTCGATATAAAAACCGGTACCGACCATCAGATCCCACTTCTCCAGCCAAATGGCATAGCTGAGCTTGGGGTAGGCAGTCTCGCCCTGCCCTTGTCGTGGAAAGTGATAGGTAACAAAACCGCCGCCCGCTTTGCCTTGCTTGACCAGCTCGCTAATGAGGAACACCCCATTTACGTCTTTATATCCTTGAAAGCTTTCGCCAATTTTGGCGCTATCGCTGCCAGAAAACACTCGCACTGAATTGCCGTTGTAGCCAAAGTAATAACCGTCCTTGCCATATTTCAGCCGCTTGAGCAGCTCAATCGCTTGGGATTTTTCAGGCGCGTCATTAGCGCTGGAGGAGTCGTACAGCGGCTTGATAAGGGACGCAGCCACATCCAACGAATGACGCAGCTCGGCTTTGTGAGCCTCCAGCAGCGTGTCGCGCAGCACCTCCATGTCCTTATCAACGATCTTGTTCATGCGCGAGCTCACCAGCAGGAGCAACACCAGCAGAATGACGATACCAGGAACCAATCCCAACAGGATCAGCTTGTACTTCATGGACAGGGAACGCATTGGATAAAACTCCGGTTCTTGTTATTGGTCGAAACTGTAATTAAGCAGCAGTGGTGGCATTAAAAATAGTACAAACATGCTAGATCACAACGCGCTTATCCCTGCTTTACACCTATTAGTGTTGGGCAACGCAAGCGAAGCGGTAAAAATTGTCTATATTCAAAGAGATAGTTATAACTGCAATTTAGCTGATGGCGGATGATGACCACGGATATTGATTTACAACCATTACTGAGCAAGCTCATAGTGCCGGCGCAAAACCTGGCACAGCTCAGCTTTTGCGCCGGTAATAAAGAACCGCAGCTGAAGCAGTGGTTACAACAGTTACCACTAACCCAAGCGCAACAGGTAAGCGCACCTTTATATACAGCGGTACACGAAATAAGCCGGTTGCAGACGAGCTGGGATAATCGGCTTGGCCTGCTGGAGCTATTGCGTATTCCCGTGCACCAAACCCTGAACGGCCTGGCCCAAAAATACCTCAACCAACCATTGATACTGCCGGAAGCTGCGTTGAAAACGGCTACCGTTGCCCAGGCAATCCAAAAGCACTTTTTGAATGGGTACCTCGCTGTTGTGCGCGAGCTGTGCCTCAAAACCGGCAACACCCTGGGCAAATCACCCGCCCCCTCGGAACTACCCCTGACTATCCAACGCGCCATGACGGCATTGGGGTTGTTGCTACTGCGCTCCTACCAACTCTATTTGCCCATATCCAGTCAGGTTTGGGCGGAGGTACACGCACTTTACCGTTTGGCCAGATTGCTATCGTTGGAATACGAACTGATTGAAGACAAGCAACCGCACCACCACGGACTAAAAAACATCCATCAAACCTATGTGCGAATTTTGTTGCTGGCCACTGCGCGTCCAAACCAGCTGCGTCAGGATGAAATTGAAAACACCTATAAGTTACTGGATTTGTTGGCGGGCATGGCCGATTTGGAGAGCTACACACCTGCCGGTAAAGAAAATCTGTTTGTAGTGCTTCTGGATAGCAACCGTCCTCCATTTTACAAATCCAATTGGCGACCAACCTCCGAGCAAACCGACCAAACATTGCTGGAGTTGCGCACCACTCGCCTGGTTCAGCAACTGCATGAGCTGTCCAAAGCAACCCTGGCAGAACCGGAAAAAAACCCGTTGCCGACCGGCGTTAATTTAACTGCCGCTCTGACAAAACACCTGGAGCAAGCCTGGAGTCATATCGCCATGCGCAGCTTCGAGCGCCAGGAGGTCAACACTGATATCGAGGTTACCGTCGGCCTGACCAACATTCATTTCCATCTGGCCGGCGAGCAGCCATTTAATCTGTTTTTAAACCAATCCAGTGCCATTAGTGGCGCCCCGGAAAAAGGGGCGATCTATCAAAAACGCGGCATACAGTTAAAGGCGGATACCAGTAAAAAAGCCAACGATCCCTGGGGTGACGCCTTTGATATAAAGGGTACGATGCTGGATGGAAAAGCACTGCCGACCATCAATATTGACAAGCAGCTTAAATCCCAAGAGAAAGACAGTTACCAAGGCAGCCATCCCATCTATAACGTGCCACTGATCGACCGCAGTCTTGGTGGGTATGGCTTGGAATGGCGCGAGGAGATCCCCGTGCAAGTGCGGGCGGGCGAGCTGCTGGGCTTGCGCGAGTACGGTCGCAACAAATGGGCGATAGGTGTGGTGCGCTGGGCACATCAAACCAAAGGGGCAACGCAACTGGGCATTCAGATATTGGCGCCCCATGCGATTCCGGTCGGCCTGGCGGCAGTTCATAAAACGGGCGGGTTTGCCGAATATCTACGCGCACTCCAAATCCCCGAGCTTAAAGCCATCAACCAACCGGCGAGCTTGATCGCCAACGCCATCAGTTTCCACGAGTTCAGTAAAGCGCGGCTGTACCTGCAACCCCAACCCGGCGTCAGTGCGCAGGATCTATCCGTCCAACTCACGAGCCGCCTGTTTGCAACTGGCGCGTTTAGCCAATTCGGCTATCGCGAATTGGCCACAAGCAAACCACAATCGGAGGAAAAGAAAGACGATTTTGATTCAGTCTGGCAATAAACTGCCCAGGCATTACCCAGACAACTGCGAACCAGAGCACAAAAGGTACGACCAGATCGCATAAATCGCATGTGAAGTTGAGCGGGCAATCGTTTCCAGTAATATAGCCCCATCAATAGCTCACCCGGCATGGCAAGCGCGCGGCGACACAAGGCAGAGTTTTCCGGCTTATCGGCAGGAAGTGGTCAGCAAAATCAACAAAAACAAACTAACGACTCCAGGAATTGCAGCGACGCACGGCTCGCGCGCAAAAAAACGCGCTATAGTCACAATGAGCCGGGAGCCCCTGATATACAGAAGACTTATGACAACAACAGAAACCATCCGCTTACTTATCCTGAACAATTCACGCACTGAAGCCGAACGGCTAATCAGCATGCTCCATGCATCCGGTCACCCCTGCCGCGCGCAACATGTGGAAAGTGAAGAAGCGCTGGTGAAATTGCTTCAGGAGCAAAGTTGGGATCTGTTGATAGGTAACGACAAAACCACCAATCCCAACCCGCAAACTGCAATCAAACAAATTCGCCGTCTCAACAAAGATGTTCCCGTCATTCTGCTCAGCGAACTGGATGAAGACGAAAACCCCTTCGCCGTGGTTGAAGGTTTGCGCGTGGGCGCAGCGGATGTCGTTAACCTCGACGATGACCAACATTTATTGCTAGTCATCGATCGCGAGTTAAATAATCGCGAACAGCGCCAGGCACGCCGCAATGCCGACCGTCGCTTTCGCGAAGCGGAGCGCCGCAGCCAGCAACTGCTGGATAGCTCGCGCGATGCCATTGCGTTCGTGCAGGATGGTTTGTATCTCTACGCCAACGAATCATTTGCAGAGCTATTTGCTTACGAAAATCGTGACGACATCGAAGCTATGCCGATTATGGATATGGTCGCCGATGCCGATCAAATCCGCCTGAAAAACTTCTTAAAAGATTTCACCATCAAAGGCGAAGAAGCGGAATCCAGTTCACTGGCCTTCAGCGGCATCACCCAGGCAGGCGAAACCAAACACATTGACCTGGAAGTTTCACTGGTTACTTACGATGAAGAGCCTTGCATCCAGTTTTTAGCGCGTGCAGCATCAGCCGTTGTGCACAGCAACAACGAAGCATTGGAAGCACAACTGAAGCAAATTAAATGGCAGGATCTGGCGACCGGTGTTTACAATCGCCAATACCTGCTCAACCAGTTGGATCACATCATTGATACCGTCGATGACAAACAAATTTTCTGTTTGTTTTATATCGAACTGGATAACTTCAGCGAACGTATCAAAAACACCTTTGGCGTCGCAGGCTCGGATTTAGCGCTGGTAGATATCGCCACTTTACTGCGCGCCAAGGCCAACACCAGCGATACGATTGCACGACTGAGCGACTCCACCTTCGCCATTATTGCACCTAACGTCAAGGCCGATGCTGCGGTCAATCGCGCTAACCAACTGTGCAAAGATATTGAAGCGCACATTATCGATATCGATCACAAAACACTGCAGATTACATGCAGTATCGGCATATCGCTAATTAATGAGACCACTACCAGCACTAACACCGTCATTGAACAGGCGCGCATGGCAATGGAAAAAGTGCGCAGCGAAAATGGTAACAGCGCGCTCTTGTTTGAACCGGAAATTTCCAAAGAAGAAATCAAGATCGACGTAGCCGCCGTTATCCAACACGCACTCGCGAATGACCGTTTCCGTTTGTTGTTCCAACCTATTATCAGCTTGCGTGGCTCTGACGAAGAGTACTACGAAGTCTATTTGCGCATGCTGGATGATAAGGGCGAAGAAATTACGCCCAATCATTTCCTGGAAGCGGCGGCCAACATCAGCGTTGCCACTAAAATTGATCGCTGGGTCATTCTCGAATCAATCAAGATGCTGTCCCAGCATCGCGCCAAGGGCAATAAAACCAAACTGATTGTGAATATCGGACGTCAGTCACTGTGTGATGAAACCCTGATTCCCTGGCTGGGCGTTGCGTTTAAGGCGGCAAAATTATCGCCTGATTCAATTGTGTTCCAAGCGCAAGAAATTGATGTCACCAACCACCTGAATGCAGCGAAAGGGTTTTCCGAAGGTCTAACCAAACTTAGAACCCAATTCTCGATCAGCAATTTTGGTTGCTCATTGAATCCGTTTAATACCCTGAGCCATGTACCTGCCGAAATGATTAAGGTGGATGGGTCTTTCACGACTGACATTCAGAACAATAATGAAAGCCCGGAAACATTGATCCAATTAATTGAAAAGCTAAACAGCGAAAACAAAATAACCCTGGTGCCCTTTGTAGAAAACGCCAGCGTACTTTCCACCCTGTGGCAAGCCGGCGCCCACTATATTCAGGGTCACTACTTGCAAGAGCCAAGCACCGGCATGACTTACGATTTCAATATGGAATCCTAATCGCGCGAGTGTCCTTATACGAAGTGGAAGCTGAGCGTCGCACTAATCAGACGCTGCTAAATATAAGCCTTAGCAACCACAGATTGGCGACTAAAATACAGACATAAAAAAACCGGAGCCAGCTCCGGTTTTTTTATGTCTTCGTGTTCAATCTTTCCTACAATTTATCCCGCTCGCGAAATCCAAGCAGATACAAAATTGCATCCAACCCGAGATTGGAAATATTGTGCTCCGCGGAGGCTTTTACTAACGGCTTCGCACGGAAAGCGACACCGAGACCAGCAACACTCAGCATAGGTAAGTCATTTGCACCATCGCCAACGGCTATAACCTGCTCCAACGCAATACCTTCTTGTTTGGCAAGCATCTCCAACAATTCCGCTTTACGTTTGCCGTCGACGACAATACCTTTCACTTCGCCGGTAACCTTGCCATCCACAATATCCAGCTCGTTGGCATAGACATAATCAATGCCGAGTTTATTTTGCAGAAAATTGCCAAAATAATTAAAACCGCCCGAGAGAATGGCCGTTTTGTAACCGAGTTTTTTCAGCGTGGAAATTAATTTCTCTGCACCCTCATTTAATCGCAGCTGCGCAGCAATGCCTGCCAGCACTGATTCATCCAGACCTTTTAACAGCGCCATACGCCGTGCAAAACTCTGCTTGAAATCCAGCTCGCCACGCATGGCCGCTTCAGTAATTTCAGCAACTTGTTCACCCACACCAGCCGCTTTTGCCAATTCGTCGATGACTTCCGCGTCGATCAAGGTGGAATCCATGTCGAAACACACCAGACGGCGATTGCGGCGGTAAACCGTATCGCGCTGGAACGCGACATCAATATTGAGCTGTGCAGACAACTCCATAAAGTCCGCACGCAATGCGGTTAAATCGGCAGGCGTGCCGCGCACCGAAAACTCTACACATGCGCTGGATTGAGCAGCCTCTTCAGCCGTTAACTCCGCCAGCGACACGCGCCCCGAGAGACGATTAATAGAATCAATATTCAAACCGTGTTTAGAGGTCACTGCGGTCAGCTCCGCAATCATGGCTGCATCTACCTGCCGCGCCAACAGCGTCACAATATGGCGAGTCTTACCCTGCTGCTCAGCCCATTGGTCATAACTTTCCGCGCTGATGGTTTGGAAGCGGACCTGAATACCTAATGGCTCAGTCGCCTGCTGGATCTGTTCCAGCAACTGCGCGCGCGCTTCAGCGGCAATACGCAGCTCCACTAAAATCCCCAGCGCCAGGGTATCGTGAATGACCGCCTGGCCAATATCCAGCACGCGGGCATTAACATTGGCCAGTACACGGGTAATCGCGCGAGTGACGCCGGGCTTGTCCACGCCCGAGGCGTTAATCAGTAAAATTTCGTTCACAGAGCCTCTCTTGATGAGCTATTTTTTAGCTACTTTAGTGAGCCAGACCATGATGCGCTGGCGTAGGGCTTGGCCCCTGGGGGCGAAAGCGCGCATTCTAGCGGAATTTAACGCAGCCCCACAGCAGCTTGTGACGCGAACTAGCGCTTAGCAGCCGACAACAACTTAAGCTAGAATGCAATTCCAGACGACATGGCGCAGGCCGCCGTCTTTCACGACCCAGGCAGGAACCGGGGTTACAACAGAAACGCATGCAGTTGCGCACGGACTTCACTAGAAATGACCATTATCAACACCTATCGCAGTTACCCACAACTTTCCCTTTGCAGCCTGCTGCTCATCGCGCTGGGCATTTTTGGCGGTTGGGCTTACAGCTATAACAGCGAACTCAATCAACGCGAACAAATTAATCATTATGGCCAAGTACTCGCCAATAGTGCCGCGCGCCAGGCCGTAAACGCCACCTTGCAGCAAGACCTGGTAAGCCTGCAGGCCATTCTGTTGGAAGTCAGCCAGTACCCTCACGTGATTGGTTCCACTATTCACTCGGTAGAAAACCAATTATTGGTGCAAAGCGGCTTTAAACCCAATCAGGAAATTAAAGGCAAGCGCTACACCTTTTCTGCCGCTATTGCATTGCATAACAACGTTGCCGGTTATCTGGAAGTTTCTCTGGATGTTCCCTTGCACAGCGAGCGCGACTATCGCTTTTTTATGATGTGGATGGGTGCGGTATTTGTATCGCTATTAGCAATCTGGTGGACTATCCAGCGCCAGTGGTGGGCAGAACTCAAGGATAAATTGCCCAGCACCAGCGAGATAGTAACTGCGGTGGTGGAAAAAATGCCTACCATCGAAGACATCCCCGAGCCGGAACCAGAAGCGCCCAAGCACGTTTCCGTTCGTTTGAGTTTGCAAATCGTCAATATGAGCAAGCTCTACCAGCAATTAAACAGTGAAAGTTTTGCCGCAGTGTTACGCCGTTTTGAAAAACAATTGCAGGGTGTGTTGAATTTGTATTCCGGCGAGCGGCAAATGTTATCGGGTGAAACACTGATTATCGATTTCACCGGAGAAGCGTTTTACGAGTGCAGTTTTCGCGCCGTCTGTGCCGCGCAGTTACTGAGCAACCTCGCGGCGAAAAACCCCAGCCCGCGCTTGCACCTTGCCGCCGCCGTGCATGAATTATCAGCACCGGTCAGCGCCAACAAATCGCTGCTGAAAGATTTTGTGGTACAGCACAATAATTACCTGAAGCCGGACAAAGGCGAAATATTAATTAGCCAGCGTTTGATTGATGCAGACTTGCAAGAGCATCTGGATATCGTCAACGACAGCGGTAAATTTATCGCCCTCAAAGCACCTTACGCTGCGCTGCTATCCAAGCAAGAAGAGCAGTTAACCGGGACGACGACTCCGGCAACGTAGCACTCACTCTCAGTACTGAATGTCACACAACTGCAATCGGTTTATCACACAAACGTCACACCACAGTCATAACCTCAGGGAAAACATCCTGCAAGGTTATGACTGCCATGCTCAATATCGAACAATCCCTCGTCGACAAATTCCCCGGCTTTAATCAGCAAGCACCCATTGTACGCAATTCTACCCTGAGCATTCTGCGCAAACTCACCCATGAAAAAGAAATCAATGCCTTCCTGCGCGAGCATGAAGGGAACCAAGGCATCGATTTTATCGACCGGATTTTTGAGTATTTCAATTTCAGTTACAGCGTCTCCCAGCGCGAGCGCAATAATATTCCCGCACAGGGGCGAGTAATCATTATCGCCAACCACCCCATTGGTTCGCTGGATGGCTTGGCACTGGTGCGTTTGGTAAGCGAAGTGCGCAAAGATGTAAAAATTATTGCTAATGATATGCTCATGGCCTTTGAACCGCTGCACGAGTTGCTCTTGCCGTTAGACAATATGACACGCGGAGCCTATAAGCAGAGCTATAAGAATATTTTACAAGCGCTAAATAACGACGAAGCCATTATTATTTTCCCGGCGGGCGAAGTCTCGCGCGCCAGCCCCAAAGGCATTCGCGATGGAAAGTGGCAGGCGGGATTTTTACATTTTGCACGCAAAACCAAAGCGCCGATTTTGCCGATTTTTGTCTCTGCCAAAAATTCACTGCTGTTTTACAGCGCATCGATGATATTCAAACCCTTAGCCACCGCCCTGCTCGCCCACGAAATGTTTAATAAACATTCGGCTGAAATTAAATTCCGAATTGGCGAAGTGATTCCCCACCACGCATTGGAAACCGACAAGCTGGCGGACAAGGCGCTAATTAAACGCCTGAAAAAACACCTTTATAAAATCGGCAAAAATCGCAGTGCAAAGGGTCAACGCCCGGCGATTTTTATCACCGAAAAAACCATCGCCCACCCGGAAGATCGGGCCGCTTTAATCAAGGAGTTTAAATCGGCAGAACTGATTGGCCAAACGCGCGATAACCACGGCATTTATTTGTGCGATTACAACCATCACCCCACCGTGCTGCGCGAAATTGGTCGACTACGTGAGCAAACATTTCGTTTAGTAGGTGAAGGCACCGGTAGCCGCCGCGACTTGGATAAGTACGATCACTATTATCGTCATCTGGTATTGTGGGATGAGGAAAAGCTGTGTATCGCCGGCGCCTATCGTTTAGGTGAGGCGCAAAAAATTCTCCATAGAAAAGGTATTAGCGGGCTGTACACCGCCGATTTATTTGAGTTTCAGCCCGGCATTAAACCCTATCTCGAACAAGGATTGGAATTGGGCCGCAGTTTTGTGCATCCGGATTATTGGGGCAAAGCCAGCCTGGATTATTTATGGCAGGGTTTGGGCGCCTACATCAAACACAACCCGGACATTCGCTACGTATTTGGCCCGGTGAGTATGAGCGCGCAATACCCGAAAGCACTGCGCGATTTGTTGGTGTTTTATTACGAGCGCTATTACAAAGACAGCGAGAGCCTTGCGGAAGGCAAACACCCGCATGAAATTGATGAAGATGCGTTAATTGCGTTGCAACACAAATTCAGCAAGCTGGATCGCGATCAGGGTTTTGAAATTCTGCAAACGGAATTTTCCACTGCCGGTCACAAAATCCCTGTGCTGTTTAAGCAATATGCTGCACTCTATGAAGAAGGGGGTTATGAACTACTCGCCTTTAGCGTGGATTCAGAATTCGGCAATTGTGTAGACGGATTATTTATGGGTGACATCACCCAAATGAAAGCCGCCAAGCGCGCGCGTTATCTTGGCGGCTAATGGGAGAGCGCTAAGCCTATTTAAAATCACTGGGCTGAAACCAGTAACGCGGATTTCTATAATCCGTTCCCGCCGGCATGTTGGGGTTTTCAATATGAATCCAGCGCAGGTTCTTCACCTTGTTGAGCGGAAACGCGATTTTGGTTAAGGGGTGCAGCTCCATGTGCTTAACAAATGAGCCATCATCAATCATTTTTTCCAGGCCCATTTCTATCCAGCGCGCCAGCTCTTCATCTTTTGGGTTTACAAAAAAATACAGCGCAAAGGGATATTCCAGAATCAGGTTTTCGTAAAACATTAAATCGGGATAGGTTGCTTTGCGCTGCTCTACTTCTGAATAGCCCTCAAAATAGCCGCGCGGAAAATATTCGCAACGCAAACTAGCCACTTCCTGAAAGATGCGATCAAAGCTGGAGATCTCACGCACTTTTAAACCTGCCATGCGCAACACTTTGGTATCAGGCCACTCCACACCCTGGCAAGCGGAATAGCCACTCAGCACTTTTAAATCGCTCACTCCATCAAACGCCCCTTTCATGCGCTTCTGGATAATAAAACGGCGATGGCCGATTAAACCGCGATCCAACGGGATGCGAACGGGGCGCAGCTTGCGCTCGCGCTCTGCGTCTGTGCCCATCCAATAGACGTCCACTTTTTTGCCGCGAATCATTTCCTGCACACCCAAACCTTGTTCCATCAACTCGGTTTCATGAATTACGGGCACCGGCCGCCCACCCGCGCCAGCCTCCAGGGCCTTGCGCAAGAGTTGTACAAAATAATCCTGGGCAACCGCAAATTCTGACTTGGCCGCCGCAACTTTAACCACACGGGAATTTGGATTAATAGAAGCCTGTGCCGATGCCTCGACAACCATCAAGCTCAACGCTATTACCGCACTAACAATAATTGACCCATATCGCACGGGTTGATACTCCTGCCAGACTCAATCAGGTTGCAATCCACTGAAAAGTATAGGTTAATCCCTTTATACCAATCACACAAAACACTATTCAATAATGAGTTAAATATGCACATTCATATACTCGGAATTTGTGGCACTTTCATGGGTAGCCTCGCCCAACTCGCCAAACAACTCGGCCACCGCGTTACCGGCAGCGACGCCAATGTCTACCCGCCCATGAGCACCCAACTTGAACAAGCAGGCATTGAGCTAATTCAAGGTTTTGACCCCATCCATCTGCAACCGCCCCATATGCCCACCCCGCCTGACCTGGTAGTGGTTGGCAACGCCATGAGCCGCGGCAACCCCAGTGTTGAATATGTACTCAATCAAGGCATTCCTTATACCTCCGGCCCACAATGGCTGCGCGACCACGTGTTGCAAGGCAAATGGGTATTGGCGGTCGCTGGCACCCACGGAAAAACCACTACATCCTCGATGCTCGCCTGGATTCTGGAATACGCCGGTATGGAACCGGGTTATTTGATTGGCGGCGTCACCAAAAATTTCCCCACGTCTGCGCGCCTTGGCAATACGCCATTTTTTGTGGTGGAAGCGGACGAATACGACAGCGCCTTTTTTGATAAGCGCTCCAAGTTTGTTCACTACAACGCGCGTACAGTGATTTTAAATAACCTCGAATTTGATCACGCCGATATTTTCCCCGACCTCGCGGCGATTCAAAAACAATTCCATCATTTGGTGCGCACAGTCCCCAATAACGGTTTATTAATTTCCCCGACTAACGACAAAGCCCTTGCAGAAGTGATTCAACAAGGTTGCTGGACACCGCAACAACAATTTACGGTGATTAGCGAAGAAAACTCTGCACAGGAACCTACTACCGAACAGAAAGCACCAGAATGGCAAGCCAAGCTGTTAGCGACCGACGGCTCCGCTTTCGCGGTAATTCACAATGGTGAAGAAGTTGCGAAAATTCACTGGGCACAAACCGGCATTCATAATGTGAATAATGGATTAGCCGCAATTATCGCCGCACGCCATGTGGGCGTAACACCAGAGCACGCCGCTAAAGCACTCGAACAATTTGCCGGTGTAAAACGCCGTATGGAAATTTTAGCTGACGTCCATAGCATCAAAGTCTACGATGATTTCGCCCATCACCCCACCGCGATTAAAACCACACTCGCCGGTTTGCGCGCAAAAGTGGGTGACGAAAAAATTATCGCCATCATCGAACCCCGCTCCAACACCATGCGCATGGGCGTCCACAAAAGCTCACTCAACAAAAGCGTCACCGACGCGGACGACGTTTTGTGGTACCAACCCCCGAATGTCGATTGGGCCATGGACGAGATCGTCAACAAAAGCCCGGTACCCGCAAAATTGGTAAGAGACCTGGATGAACTCATCCACTGCGCCATCTCCATCAGCGAACCCAACACGCATATTGTGATTATGAGCAATGGCGGGTTTGGCGGTGTGCATCAGAAGTTGGTGGATCAACTGACTAAGCATGCGCTGTAAGCTACCCATAAACTTAGCTAGGGATGACCACTATGGATTTTGGCAGTTGGTTTTTTGCTACTGGGTTAATATGGCTCCTATATTCAACGCTCACAATATATGGTGCGTGTAGGTTTCCGCTTTACTCTGGCTTTGACAAAGTCAAAGCCACCATGTTGACAATTTTTATCCCGTTTGCCGGGGCCTATCTTGTAAATTATGACATGGGATATCGTTTAAACAATGAAGGGAAAGAAACGCTATTGATTGAATTACCCTGGTGGGCATCCATCGGAGTCAATTCGAAACGTCTGCCGAAAGACATTGATGACTAAACAATGTAACGGAGATGGCGATCGATCTATGCAGAAAAATTCAACCCTTGGTTTTCTGATTGTTTTAATCCTAACCCTCGCCTGCCTCCAAATGGCTTTCGTTATTACCGATGGGTTAGTTGCCTCCGGCAATAGCATTACTGAGCGCAATGCATTTATTCAAAACAATTTAGCACTCTGGCAATTGGGGTGGTTTAACTGGATGCTGGCGGCGCTGGGGTTGTTGACCTTTTGTATTATGTTATTGCCGTTTATTCCGGAATCTGAATGGCGATTATTGGGTGTGTTGTTGGTGGGGTTAGGAATAGTGCCGGATATTGGGGCGGAGGTGATTTTTGCGTTTGTGATTCCGCATAGTCACAGTATTGACCCGACGCTTGCCAGTATGCAAACGCTGGAAATGATTGCCATGCAATTAACCGGAACACTCGGCAATGGGCTTTATAATATCGGTGGGTTGTTGCTGAATATTTTGTTGCTGCGGAACAAAGCCTTACCGCGAAAAATAATTTTCGCCGGCATTCCCGGTTGGTTCTTTGGTTTTGGGCTGAGTATTTGCTGTGCATTTTATGCATTGGATGCAGCGAAATTTTTTACCGCCGCCGGTATGGTGTGGAGCACGGCGTGGATGCTGGCGATTGCCGTGTTTGTATTTCCTCATCAACAGACTATGAAAGTCACCCATTAAAATGAATAGTGTTGATTGGTTTATCGGCCTGAAAATACTGCATATAGGTGCGTTGATTTTTTGGTTGGGGCCAAGCCTGGGCGCCTGGTGCATGTTGATGGCACTGCGGCAGCGCGAGGGCGAATTTACATCGGCAACTCATCTGGGTTACAAAGTATTTATCCAGATGCTGATACTCGAACATATCGCCTTTGTGTGCCTGGTCGCTTCGGGTATCGCGATGGCAGCGCTGCTATTTGGCTTTGCACAGCCCTGGCTGCAATGGAAATTGCTTATTATTCTGCTGGTAATTATTCCATTAGAAATTGCCGATATCTGGTACGGCAATATCAAACTGCCGCAGATTTTCGCGCAATTAAATACCCAGCGGTACGATCAACAATCATCCGCGCGGCTGCATATTTACCATGTGTACGTAACTCGCGCAGCGATAGTCGCCATTCCAGTAAGCGTTTTGGCAATTATGTGGCTTGTCATCGCCAAACCCCATATCATAAGCCTATGGGAATAGCAGCGCGCGAAGCTGCGCATCTGACACTGTTACAAAACTTGAGGCACCACCTATGACTCAATCAAAACAACGCACCATCACACTCGCAATAACGGGCGCTTCCGGTGCCCAGTACGGGTTGCGACTGTTGCAGTGTTTGTTGGCGGCGGATTGCAAAGTGTATTTGATGATTTCCAGTGCAGCGGAAGTAGTTATTCGCACTGAGACAGATTTGGATTTGCCGCGCGATATTGATGAACAGCAGGCGTTTTTCAGTTCTCTGTTTGAAGCGGATGAAGACCAACTGCAAGTGCTGGCAAAAGACGATTGGTTTGCCGCTGTGGCTTCCGGTTCCAGTTCGCCGAGCTCGATGGTGATTTGCCCCGCGAGCGGCGGAACCTTATCGGCTATTGCGCATGGCGCCAGCAATAATTTAATTGAACGCGCCGCCGATGTTGCGCTAAAAGAGCGGCGCAAATTAATTGTAGTTCCTCGCGAGACGCCCTACTCGGAAATCCATTTGGAAAATATGCTCAAGCTCACTCAAATGGGCGTGGTGGTACTACCCGCAAGCCCCGGTTTTTATATGCAGCCACAAACTGTAGAAGAGTTAATTGATTTTATTGTTGCCCGTATTCTGGATCAGCTGGGCGTTACGCAGGAGTTAATGCCACGCTGGGGTGAGGATTAACAAAAAGCGACGGTGCAAAACCCGGCCATACAAACGGGGAATTTGTGACAAAACCTGTGCCATCAGCTAGGCTAAGGGAATTGGAGTTAATCACTGCACTCATGTTGGTAACACGGAAACTTACGCGCCAACCCAAGGAAGCGCAGCTAATACAGGGGACTCCTTATGCTGGAGCACAATAATAATTTCCCGTTTGTATTATTCGTTTATAAAACCTCAGCCACGGGCGGCAAATTTGAATTTTGCAGCCCAACCATCAGCCGTTTTTTTAATATCTCCCCCGCCAGCGTTCTGGCCAGTGCCAGTGTGTTTTTCGATGTATTTCCTGAACCGGAAAAATCCCTGTTACAGCAGCGTTTCGCCGAAGCTAGCAATAGCCACAGCAATAATGAAAACGCAGACCCGCTGATCAACTTTGAATTTACCTACAAATCCCCAGCCGGTGACAAGTGCCGTTTTTTGCTCCAGGCAACTTACGATCCATCGGAAAGTAGTAGTGCTGAGGGCAGTTGGTCGGGCGCCATTTTTTCGATCGAAATCAGCTACCGCAAACAGGAAGCCGCCATTAAATCGGCCAATTATTTTTTGTTCCTGCAAGACCAATTGCCGGATTTGTTTTACTACAAAGACCCTCAGTCGCGCTTTTTAGGCGGTAACAAAGCCTGGAAGGAGTTTCACGGCTTTAAGTCGACCGATCAATGGCTGGGTAAAACTGATAAGGATTCACCCAAGTTTTCACCCGAAGAAGGCATTCGTATTTTTGAAGAAGAACAAGACATGTTGCGCTCCGGAAAAATGCGTCGTCAGCGCGAGCACATTCTTAATAGTGCCGGACAGGAAAAATACATTGATTCCATAAAGGTTCCTATTTTTGATGATCGTCAAAAACTCTTGGGCATGGTGGGATTATCGCGAGACATCACCGAACAAGTGCACACAGAAAATGCATTGGATTACGCAAAAACAGCGGCCGAGCAAGCCGCGGTAGCCAAGAGCTCATTTCTCGCTGTAATGAGCCATGAAATTCGCACACCCATGAATGGTGTTATTGGCTGTGCGTCACTGCTGGGTGAAACAAGGCTGGACGATGAACAACGACAATTGGTGCGCACCATTCAAAGTTGCGGCGAAGGCCTGTTGGTTATCATCAATGACATTCTCGATTATTCCAAAATTGAAGCCGGCCAGATCATTCTGGATATACATTCATTCCATTTGCGAGAATTAATTGAGGATACCCTCGAGTTATTTTCCAAAAGCGCGGCCGACAAAAAGCTGGAATTAAACTATTACATAGAACCAGAAGTACCACTGCACTTGGAGGGGGATTCTTCACGTATTCGCCAGGTGCTGATTAATTTAATTGGCAATGCCATTAAATTTACCGAGCGCGGCGAAGTCATACTGCGCATTGAGTTGCAGCATAAAAATAGTGATGAAAGCAGCTGCAAAATTTTATTTGCCGTTCACGATACTGGTATAGGCATACCCGACGAGCACCAAGGCAATTTGTTTCAGGTTTTTACCCAAGCGGATAACTCGATCACCCGCAAATACGGCGGCACTGGGTTAGGGCTGGCGATTTCCAAAAAAATTGTGCAGCAAATGGGCGGAGAAATCTGCTTTAACAGCAAAGTTCACAAGGGCACCAGTTTTTACTTTACCACCCAGGTGATGTATGAAGACAAAGCGCACGAACAACAAGCGTTGGACACCCATCAATTTAATAATTTGCACGCGCTAATTGTGGATGACAATGCCACCAATCGAAAAATTCTCGCGGCCACCTTAATGCAATGGGGTATGCGTGCTACTGCGTATGCATCACCAGAAAATGCCCTGGAAAACGCAGGGCTAGGACATCATTTTGATGTGGCCATTCTCGATCAATGTATGCCGGGGATGCATGGCAGCGAACTGGCCGAACGACTGAATGATCTCCGCCCTACCGCCCCCATTCCCACTATCATACTCAGCAGCGCCTCTGATCGCTCCAGCGGGCGCATCAGCACGTTTATTAGTTTGCAAAAGCCTACGCGCAATAATGATTTGATTCGCGCTTTACTGCGCGCATTGAAACTCGGCAGTCATCACCCGGATGCGCAGACCAAAAGCGTGCCGGTAGCCACCAAAAAAACACGCATCCTGGTCGTGGAAGATAACAGCGTGAATCAGATGGTTGTGATTAAAATGCTCGCCAAACTCGGCTACACCAATGTCACCGCCGTTGCCGATGGCAGAGAGGCAGTGGATATCTGCAAAGAAATTCCTGTCGAAATTATTTTAATGGATATTCAAATGCGCATTATGGATGGCTACACCGCCACTGAAATTATTCGCGCGCAACAGAATGCCGGCCCTCAACCCTGGATTATTGCGTTAACGGCGGGTGTTCAACAAGCAGAAACTGATCGCGCCTTTGCGTGCGGGATGAACGCATTTGCCACCAAACCAATCCAGCTTGAACAACTGCATCAAGTCCTGAGCGACGCCGAGCAAACCCTACCGGGCGCCAGCCTTTCTGCTTAAATCGGGTTCAAGCACCCACACCTATCTGGTAAACTTTCGCTCACATCCATTAGCGATAATTTTCCCTATGAGTCTTCCCAAACAAGTTCGTATTGTTGAAGTTGGCCCACGCGATGGTTTGCAAAATGAAAAGCAAGCTATTCCCACCAGCGCCAAAATCCAACTGATTGAAAATCTGGTCGATGCCGGATTGCATTACATTGAAGCCGGCAGTTTTGTAAACCCGAAATGGGTACCGCAAATGGCCGACAGCGGTGAGGTATTTTCCGGCATTGCACGAAAGCAAGGCGTTACCTATGCAGCACTCACGCCTAATCTGCAAGGTTATGAGCGCGCTATCGCTGTTGGCGCCAATGAAGTCGCCATTTTCGCAGCGGCATCCGAAGCTTTTAGTCAAAAAAATATTAATTGCTCCATCGCAGAAAGTATCGCACGTTTTGAAACCTTGATTAGCGCTGCAAAAAAACAACAGATTCCAGTGCGTGGTTATATTTCCTGTGTTGCCGGCTGCCCTTATGCCGGCAAAGTTGATCCCAACATTGTCGCTGGCATTGCCAATGATTTGCTCGCGCTTGGGTGCTACGAAATTTCATTGGGCGATACCATTGGGGTGGGCACCGCCGGGCAAATTAAACAGCTAGTGGAAATACTTGCGCGCACTATCCCTATCGAAAAAATTGCAGTGCACATGCATGATACTTACGGCCAGGCACTAGCCAATATTTATGCCGCGCTGGAAACGGGTGTAAGCGTGATAGATTCCTCTGTCGCCGGGTTAGGCGGCTGCCCCTATGCCGTAGGTGCGACCGGAAATGTCGCCACGGAAGATGTAGTGTATTTGTTAAATGGTTTAGGTATTGAACACGGCATAGACTTGGAAAAGTTAATTTATGCCGGTAATACCATCAGTAATGTTTTAGGAAAACCAACCAATTCTCGCGTCGCGCGCGCACTGAGTAAATAATCAATACCCCCTCCCAGCCTTCCCCTTGCCAGGGGGAGGAGCTTTATTCCCCTCCTCGTCTCAAGGGCAGGGCAAGGGTGGGGTTAAAGAGTTTTGCACTAGAGGTAAACATGACCAACGAACTCGAACAACAACTTAATTTGGAAACCGCGCAAATTCACTGGCGGGAACTGCAACGCTTTTTTGCCAGCGGCAATGCTATCGCGGTAGATCCAAGCCTTGACCTCACGCATGTCGCTGCAGAAATCGCCGCAGACAATGCAGCGCAATTAAAAGAATGGATGGAAGCAGGCCTGGTCGATGCCGTAAAAGATGCCCAAGCATTGCAATGGTATGAAGCAGATTCATTGGTGTGGGCTGTGGTAATTAAGCCATGGGTGTTGGTACAGCCGATTATCGAGCGGGCACACTAAATATGCGCAGCATTCGCCGCGCACAGGCTAACGATGTCGAAGCCATTGGCAAGCTTTATAGCGAATTAACCACACTGTCTACGCCGTCCGTATCCGCTGAACGTATCGCAGCGATTGCTAGTAGCGCGCTGACCCATCTGCTGGTGTGCGAAAATGACGGCGAGGTAATTGCCACGGCGCTGGTCTGTTTGTGTGAAGATGTTATGTTTCAAGACCAACCGTTTGCCGTGGTGGAAAATGTAATTGTCGGCACCCAGTATCAACGAGAAGGTATTGGCAAATACCTGATGGATTACATAGAGGACTTTTGTTTGCAGCAGAACTGCAGCAAGATTATGCTAATGACCGGTAGCGTGAACCGAAACGCTCGGGATTTTTATACCGCCATGGGTTATGACCCCGATGCAAAAATTGGCTTGATTAAATATCGTCGTAATTTTGGTCACTAGAATCGCGACTTTTGCACACTGGCAAAGATATTTTGTTAACTTCTTAACAACAGGACCTCACTATGAACCTCACTGGCACTGGCATAGCGTTACGATTTTTATTTGCACTGCTATTGGTGTTGCTGAGCTATAACCCCAGCGGCTACTCCTACTTCCATTGGGTCTACCAGAGTATCAGTCATATCACCCCCTATATTGTTATCGCCGGTTTGATACTGCTGATTGGCTGGGGTATTTATATTAAAGCTACGCTGAATTCACTCGGCGTGGTCGGGATTGTTATTTTAGCGGCGTTATTCGCAAGCTTGATATGGTTGTTTGTCTATTGGGGTTTTTTAAGTGTAACCAATATTTCGGCCATGGCCTGGGTGATAGAAGTATTACTTGCCGCCCTACTCGCAGTAGGAATGTGTTGGTCGCATTTAACACGCCGTATGAGCGGGCAAGTAGACGTTGATGAGATTGAAGAGAAATAATTTAATAAGGAGAGCGCCATGCTGGACAAAATGAAAGATATTGGTAACCAGGCACTGGTACTGACGGGTGACGCCATAGGCGCTGTTACCAATACGGTGAGCAGTGGCGTTGACTCGCTGAATGAGAAAGCCGTGCGCGCATCGACAGCGCAAATGTACCGGATTTTGGAAATAGCATTGGAAGAATTAAAGGGGCGGCCACTGGCACAGCAGCCACTCTCTTTGACATCGTCGATTAATGTCGGTGTCGCGTCCTTGGAACTACAAATTCACCTCAATAATGAAGCGGGCCCAGCGCAAGAAACAACGAGCGAGCAAATATAATTTGAGCGCAATAAAAAAGGGGAAATATTCAGGTATTTCCCCTTTTTTATTGCTATTTTTTGGGTTGTTCCAAATAGGCTTTTTCCAATCCGCTCGGGCCAGCGGGCTTTTTCGGTTTCCATACCCACTTAAGGCCTCTTACATAACCATCACCTTTCACGGCGGTGTGATCCAGATCTTCCATCACATAATTTTGCAAAGCCAAACCCTGGTACTTACGCTCTGCCAAGGTCGTTTGGAATTGCGCGATAGGTTCGCGAAATACTGAATATTCTTTCGCGCCGTAAGAAATAAACACACGACCGGGCAGAGATTGATGATCTTTTGCATAAGACTGATCAAATTTAATCAACGCTTTATTGTCCCACTCTACCGCCGGGCTGATGGCGATAAATCCTGAGAAGAACTCAGGCGCCTTATACGCTGCCGTTAACGTAAAAAGTCCACCCAGGGAGTTGCCCGATAAAACTCTGTCCGTACTCAGACCGCGATATTGTTTTTCAATTAAGGGCGCAACTTCAGTTTTGATAAACGCTAAAAACTGATCGGACTTTCCTGAACCCTCATCCACCGGAGTAAAGGTGTAATCCAAGCGGCGCTCTTTACCATAGTCTTTTCCCTCGGGATAGGAAAGACCAACCATAATAAATTCAGGGACTTCATTATCGTAAATCAGGTTGCCGTAGGTGGATGCGAGCAAGGGAGTATCCCAATAAGCATCCAGATAATAGAGCACCGGGTATTTTTTTGTGGGCTGACTCTGGTAGCTGGAGGGCAAAATAATAACCAATTCGTGTTGCCGCCCGGTATTTCGGGATTCAATGGGAATTATATGCGAGTTACCAATCACGAAGGATCTGTCACTTTCCTGTTGTGCACCGACAACACCGCTTACCAATAACAACACCATGGCAAGCATTGAATTTCTAATTAAAACACTATTCTTCATTGAAACCTCTTTTCGTAATTAATCGGGTCTCTGTACACTTTTGACTGGATTTTATTGTTATAGTCGAACGATTAGCTCGCTCGGTATTTCAGACTGATTTTCGTTGAAGTTCAATAATCTTTAAACAACATTACCTTAACTGGCATAAGCCACCCACGGGAGCCGCAATTACCGGCGGCCCCCCGGTGCCTAAAACTAACTAGAAATTTTTTCGCTTATCTCCTGCATCTTTGTGCGCATAGCAGAATCTATTTCATAGGGTTTGACCCTGTCGATGATCCCCTTTAGTACACGCATTTCATTGCTATCTATAACACCATCTCGCTCAGCAATTGCGAGTATTTTACCCAACTCATTAGCGTCCAAACGCCCATCATTGCTAAAGCATTGAATTGAACGAAACGACATTTCTAAATAGTCACGCGACTCAGCCATGAGTTTCTCCTGATTTACTAGTCTTGATGTGAAATTAAATATTGTTTTATTGCATCTTTATTGGGTTGCTCTAGCAACCAATCGCGAAACTCCTTAACCCTGCTAAAGCTCTCGCTGCCCAGCAATTTCTCATAGCGCTCATTAAGTGCAATTTCCTGACGCTGTTTGCGGATATTACGCTGCCAGGCGTCGGTAAAAATTTTCGGTAGCTTATCCTGCAGATCCAACTGCTTCAGCAATTGCCATTCGCCCTTATCCAACCAGGCCTCATCGCAAGCACTGCATAAATCCAGTTTATGGTTAGTCTGCGGACCAATTTGATATTTCATCATCAAGCGGCTGCACTTAGGGCAAGAATGAACAGATTCAGACTCACTTACCTCTGCATCATTCGCCGAAGCTTCAGCAACACTGGTGGAAGCATAGCGATCCGCCCAGAAGCGATAATTCATCAAAGATACCAAAGCGCCGCTGCAAGACGGACAGCTTGCTGCTACCAAACCTGGTTCCAGCTCTTGTGGTTCTAATTGGGTATTTTTACAGCTACTGCAATGCATGATCTCTCCTTTTTAAATTATTAAGACGGCTTTTACGCAAAACCGTCCTACTTGAATTCAAGCCACAAACTTTCAAACTCTTCCAAATACGCACTGACTAATTTCGGCTCATCGGTTACCAGAATATTTTCCTGGTTGTAATCCGTTGCCGAGCGAGTCCAGTTGAAACTGCCGTTGACGAGGATTTTTTTGTCGATCACCGCGAACTTGTGGTGCATGTGGTTTTCACTAGCATCCATCCGCACAGGTAGCCCAAGGTCAATCAAATAATAAATATCGCTGCCCTGATCGCGCGCCTTGTCATTGTCAGTGATTAACCGCACATTCACGCCGCGCTTATGGGCGGCGAGAATTGCATCGGAGAGGCGATCGTCAGAAATGGTAAAAACGCTGATATCGATTGACTCGCGGGCACTAACCAATAAATCGAGCAACTGGCGGCGGCAATCTTCGCCGGGGCTGAAATGGGCTTCCGCGATAGATGAAGTTTCCGACTGACGAAAATTATCAATCGTTTTACTGAGCTTCTCCAACCACAGCAATGTTGCGACCGCATTATCGCCACCCGTGTGGATTGGCTCGCGCGCCAACTGAAACGCCTTATTGCGCGCAAATGCAATATCGTCATTCGCCAGGCGCGGCAGTATTTCTCGCAACGCCAACGCTTCTGATTGGCTTAATTTAAAATCTTCCAGACTGGCGACCAACCATTGCTCTAATTCTTGTTGCCGCATATGACTCCCTAACGTCTATTTTTATAAAATTTGTTTTGCATGAATGCACAGACCACACCCGCAAAAGCGCCAAATAAATGCGATTCAAAGGACACTCCGGGATCAGTAGGAAGTACGCCCCAGAGCATACCACCGTAGAAAAATATCACTGCCACCGCAATTAGAATATTGATAAAACGACGATCATACCAGGCGGTGGCAATGGTTAAACTCCACAGACCAAATATCCAGCCACTTGCACCTATATGCAATGCACTGCGCCCGAAACACCAGACCAGTATTCCGGTCAGGGTGACAATAAAAAAGCTGCTCCATAAATAGCGCTGCAATGAGTGCACGAACAACAAGCTGCTGAAAATAAAAAAGCCAAATAGATTGTTGATCAAATGCACCAGACTGCCGTGCAAAAAGGGCGCGATATAAATGCCCGGCAGTGAACCCACCTGCCGAGGCACCAGACCAAATTGATACAACCAGCCGTTAAACACCCAATTGAATACCTGTGCCGCAACCATGATTCCAGCAAACAAAAACAGCCAGCGGAATTTGGAAGATAGGCGCCGCATAGACTTTTCCCCCAGGCTTCGACCTATAATTATTTTATTTCTGGTACGGCTGGTGGAGCCTTGGGCTTTTTAGTAATTGCCAGCTCCTGCTGCAAGGTTTTAATTTGCAACGATACCTCTTCAATTTTTTCGTGGTTGCGCAAATCTATATCCAGCTTTTTATCCATATTGCGTACCAAGGGTAAAATCGCGCCTTCCAAAGTTTGCGCCAGCACACTCAACACTTTATCCAACCCGGGCAATGGCTGGTTTACCACTTCCACTTTGGGCGCGGCCGGTTGGGCTAGTTTTTCCAAGCGTTGCAGGGACTGGTTGAGCAGTTGCGCCACTGCGACATCCTGTAACGCCTTTTCCTGCGCTACTTTATCTTGCTCGGGTGTTGTCGCAACAGGTTCAGGTTTATGCCCGGCGAAGCTGGCAATTTTCTGCACACCCTCCGCAACATCCGCCAATTGCACCACCAGTTTTTGGCCGGTATCCGCCGAATCACCACCCATGGCTTTATTGCGCAGAAAATCTTTTTTGATTTGCTCCCAACGCGTCTTTTGCTCATCGGTAATATTACCGCGCAATTCCGCCAACTTGAGCAAGTTACTCTCCGCGCCCGTGGTCAGCATTTGCGCCTCACCGAGGTAGTGATCAGCAATCATTTGCATCAACTCGGTTTCATTCATCACCGCCGACACTTTTTCGGTCATCTTGTTCATATTGCGGTAACTACCTTGCAATTTGAACGAGGGCTCAACGCGGAATTTATCGTCTTGCGCGGCGGAGGCAATGTATTGTTGGTTGATTTTCAAAATCACTTTTTGGATTTCAAACAGCTTTTTCAACACACCAACAATTTCATTAACTTCCGCACCTGAGTAAGCGTGGCTTAAATCGGTCGTCGCTACCTGCTCACCTTTGGCCATAGCGATAAATTTATAGACATCTTGCATATCGCGCAGCGCCAGAGGTGAAAGCACTGCATTAGAGGTTAGGGCATTTTCGATATAGCTAAGTGCGAATTGCTCTTCCATGCCGCCGAGAATATCACCGAGGTTATAGATATCAGCACGGTTGGCAAGCATATCCGGGACTTTGAACGCTTCACCCGATTCGGTGTAGGGGTTGCCCGCCATGCACACGCAGAATTTTTTGCCACGCATATCATAGGTCTTGGTTTTCCCTTGCCATACGCCTTCTATGCGACGCGTACCATCGCACAGTGAAATAAATTTCTGTAAAAACTCCGGATTAGTGTGCTGAATATCATCCAGATAGAGCATCACGTTGTTGCCCATTTCCAACGCGAGATTCAGCTTCACCAATTCTTGCCGGGCAGTAGCGTTGGGCGCTTGTTCGGGGTCGAGCGATAACACATCGTGACCGAGCGACGGGCAATTGATTTTCATAAAAATCAATCCCAACCGATTCGCGACGTATTCCATCAAGGTCGTTTTACCGTAACCAGGTGGTGAGATCATCATCAGCATACCCATTAAATCAGTACGCTTGTTGGCCCCCAGCGCCCCCATTTGCTTGGCGAGGTTATCGCCAATAATTGGCAGGTAAGATTCATTAATCAAGCGATTGCGCACAAACGAGCTAAGCGGTTTTGCTTTGAACTCGTTCAGTCGCAACGCATAACGCTCTTGCTCGATAATTTGCTGGCGTACTTGCAAATAACGTTGATAACTCGGCACCACCTGATAGCGATGGTGAGCCAAACGTTGAACAAACTCATCCACTGCAAACGCCAGTGTTCGATTCTGGATACGCGGATGCTCGCCCAGCAAACCGGAAACGCTTAACTCCAGCTCGACTTCGGTATAGCGGCGATCCAGTCGCTGATCCGTTTTTAATACCGCCACAGCTTCAGGAATATAACGCTGTAAATGCTCAAGTTGCTTATCTTTAATCAGGGCCTGTAACCACGCCGCCGTTAAATTCCAGCGCTCTGCGGGCCAGCCTTGCATTTTAACCAACACATCCTGATAGTGACGCCAGCTTTTATCATCAAGCGATTGTTTAAATGCATTAACCAGCGCAACCGCATATTTGCTGGTTATAAACTCCGTGCGCTCACGCGCGAGTTCTTCCACCAAATATTCTGCAGCGCGACGCAGATCCAGCGCACTGACTACCAATGGATGAAACTCGATAAACTCACTCAAAGTTTCTGCAATTTCTTCCACCAACAAATTAATTGCATCAAGACTGCCAAAAAGAAGATGCATTTGTTTGGCGGAAATGGCGCGATCGGTCCAGGTTTCAAATGAAAGATTGGATTTTTGATTTTTGGATTTCAGTGAAAATTCGTTGATGTTAGCCCAGAAAACCTGCGCCAGAGCACGCGCCAAAGGATCAAACCTGAGTAAGTCTACCGAATCGAGCGCTGGCACCAGCGCTTTTAGCAAGAGAACCGCATCCTGATCATGAATTCCTTTCTGATAGCCTTCTTTATAGCGCGCCGCGCTGAAGTCGCGCACCAGCTTACCGAGCTTTTCGTCAGCAACCAAAGCTTCGTGTAAAAGGCCGTGAGTAATTCCATCAGTCTGTTGCTGTGCGGCGTCAATAATTAACGCGGCTAGATACTCTGCGCGATATACCTGGGCCGTCTCTGACTCCAGACTGATTGACCAGTAGTCCTTCAACGCCAAAAGTTCAGCTTGCGCAACAGGCGCGTAATAATCAGTACCTGCGAGGTGAAAATTCAACTCGCCTTCGCGAGGAATAATGGTTAAATCCAGCTCCTGGGTATTTACGCTGAATTTGTGCTTACCCAGTTTGATGACGTTACCGCCCTCTTCAAAAATATCGCTTTTATCGCGCAGGGCACGGAGCGCTTGCCCTTTAATCGCCTTAAAGCGCGCATCCACATCGTCAGCTTTTACGGCGCTGTCCAGTGCTTTTAATTGCGCAATTAAATCGGCAACTTTCAACACCAATGCATCAGACGCAAAGTAAGTATTGAGCTCATCTGCCGCGCTGATCGACAGCGAACGTTTTTCTATGCTGGCAAGAATACGAGTGGCAGCATCAGTAATGCTTTGCGCTTTTTTCTGCCGTTCATCCAGCAAGCGCTGCTTGTGCTCCTGGAAACTCTCATACAACTCTTCGCGTTTGGCCATAATATCCGCGAGGAACTGATCGTATTCGCTAAATTGGCCTTCAAGTTCTTCCAGGCGCACCAGCGATTTGGAAAGCTGTTCATCACATTTTTCGGGCGTAGTCGCCAGACCCAACGCATGAGCGATACTTTGAGAGAAAAGTTTAAATTGCGCACCAAACTGCGCAACAGCTTCGGTTGAACCGAAGTTCTTTTGTTTATGCTTGGCATTCGCTCGGCTTTGGTTGAGCTTGGCATAGACTTCAGAAATCGAATCCACAATGCGGGTGCGCAGAGTAGCATCGTCTACTTTCAAAGTGGCCATCAACTCCGACAGCAAATCCAAACCGGCGGCAGTTTTTTCGATTGTCTCAATAACCGGAGCAATAGCCGCGGACGTTTCTACTTTTTCGATCTGTAGATTTAATTCATCCAGTTTGGACAGATAGGGAGTAAGCGACTTTTCATCCGCCAGAAATGCAACCGTTTGTTCACTTAAACTCGTATTGGAATCCAGCAATTGCTGATCAAGTTGCTCAATGCGCACTTGATCGATATAGCGATATTCTTTTATCGTCGCTAGTTGGCCGCGCTGTTTGCGCAAGCGACTTAAGGCATCCACATATTCTTCTGCCGAAACCCAATTCTCTGGCTGCAGTGAGCGCAGAATTTCCGCTTGTGCTTGCTCGGCCTCTTGCATGGCTTTGCCTGATTGCTGGCGAATGGATTCGACTTTTTCAAATTCGTCGATCACCAACTCAGCAGTAGCCGAAATATCTTTCAGCACACTGGCAATGGCTTGAACGTCGGTTTCACCAAGCCAATAAAAGGTATCAAATACTTTGCGCGCGGCCAGACTCAGTTCTTCGTAGAGCCTTACCGACACTGCCTGATTGTTAATAATGCGGCCGATGCTGTAAAAATCGGAAATGCCGCGCACCAATTCATTGTTACCAATACGGCCGTAAAAATTCTGCTTCGCTGGCACTTTACTGGCAAACTCCGCGCTCACATAGGGCGTTTCCCAAATCTGCATGGGGTGCACACGGGTCGGCTCAGCCTCAGCGGAAAAAATCACTATCTCGCCGTTATCGGCGAGCGCATAACCATTACCAAAAATCGGATTCTGTAATTTTTTCTCAATGATATTGTAGGCAAGCAGTGAAACCACACCCAAGACCGGCTCATAAAACACATAGAGCACATCTTCGCCGTTGGGCGAGCGAATCATACGTTTGAAACGGAACGCACTGTTATCCTCTTCAAACGTTTTGTATTCTCCGGTATTCAAATAGTAGCCGCCCGGAAAAATGATGCCGTGATTCTCCGGCAACTGCACGCAGCTTTGGCCAATTGTATCGATGCGCAACACACTTTGCGTAAGCGTGTTATAAATTAAATAGCGGAATTGCTCTTCGCGATAAGGTCGAATTTTCAGCAGCACCAAATTGCCTACCGCCGCATAAAAGACACTGGCATCATCGAGCGATTGCGTTTTATCGTCTACCGTTTCGCGATAGATACCCAGACCATCTTCAGTATTATTTTCAATTTTAATGGTAAGGTCGCCGCCTACCGTCTCGACAAAAACTTTGTCGAGAATATTTAAATGCGGGTGGCGCCCATGTACCGCGTTTTCACGGGTTGCAGAAACCCATTCAAAATCAAATGCAGGGGGCAATTGAATATCGCGTTCACCCCGGTTATCAATGTATTTTACGGTTTTGCCGTCGGGTGATAGCGACCAACTAAATACACGAATATCATCGAGGCGTTCGCCAATTTGAAAGCCAGCCAACAATTTCCCGTTGTTTGTGGTTAACTCAACGATACGGGTATCCTTGTAGTAGCGATAAAGTTCTTCAAAATCGTTAACGAAACTTTGTTCTGCCAAAAAAGTGCCGGCAAACGGCACCTGTTCCAGCTCAACACCGGACTCGTTATCTTTTTTAATAAACAGGGAAAATACGTCTTCCACTTTGGTTTCTTTCTTCAAACCCAAAAAGACGTTGTAACCGAACAACAGGTAATCACCTACCTGCACTATGTCGCGGGGAATACAATTATTTTCGGTGCGCACTCGCACACGCGCCGTCGCAACCATCGCCGAACTACCAAATTCAGCAAGACGTGCGTCATTCAGCTCTCGGACTTTTTGCGTCAGCTGTTGGCCTTGATCCAACAAACGCTTACGAATAATTTCATAGGCACCGCCTTCAGCAACAGCCTTATCAACAATACTTTCTGCAGCGGTGTCGGTATTTTGCGACATGGATTTTTCCTTTTTTACCTTCAACCAAGACGACCCCTAGCTAGCCACTCCTTTAAAAAGTGGGTGGGGTTTGACTACCTGCTAAATATAAAATGAAGCTTGTCCCAACAGGGAAAATACAACTCCACTCTTAATGCAGAGCACGTACAATTCCCTCCCCTGACAAGGGGAGGGTTAGGGAGGGGTTAAAAATGCCAGGTAGGTTACTTAACCAACAACCTCTACATCTTCCGCTTTTTCTTTCGCCGCCGGCGCTGCTACCGCGGGTTTATTGATAAAGCGATCCAGCACTGCCTGAATCACCCCACTCTTGCCCGCGAGACCATCAATGGCTTTGCCAATCGATAAGGACTTGGCAAAGTTATCAAAGAATTGTGCTTCACCACCCACAATATCGATATGGGCTTTCTGCAGGGCAATCGCGAGAATTTCCGCATTTTCTTTCGCGATTTCTTTACCGGCAGCAATACTGGCCAAGGTTTCTTTGAGTGACGTTTCCAGGCCCATACGGAATTCTTCGTGTGAGCGCGCGTTTTCACTCATGGCATTCATCGCCTCGAACTTCTCGGTCAAACCGTCCGCTTCTGCTTTGAATTGTTCACGAGTCACTTCTGCACCCGCCAAACCAACTTCTTTTTTCGCGGTCGCTTCAGAAGTACCCTTAGTCGCAATTACATCTGCTTCGGCGTGACCTTTCGCGGCAATCACTTCCGCTTCTGCTTTGCCAGCTTCAGCATTGGCGGTGCCTTTTGCACGAATCACGCTCGCCTCAGCCACACCTTCTTTTTCCAGTGCGGTTGCTTTGGCTTCC
Organism: Cellvibrio sp. KY-GH-1; assembly: GCF_008806975.1. Classification (NCBI taxonomy): domain Bacteria; kingdom Pseudomonadati; phylum Pseudomonadota; class Gammaproteobacteria; order Cellvibrionales; family Cellvibrionaceae; genus Cellvibrio; species Cellvibrio sp. KY-GH-1. Next base: position 5,028,318 of record NZ_CP031728.1, on the reverse strand, counting down.
TGGACCTTGGCATCCGCCAAACCGGGCGCTGCACGCTCTGCCTGAATACCTTCGGCCAACTTTTTCATGGCTTCCGCTTCTTTGGAAGAAGCTTCCAGCTTGGCTTGCGCCATAGTCATAATTTCGCTGGCTTTGTGTTTGGCCGAAAGTTCTTCCGCTTCTGCCGCTTTCACTTGTTTCACTTTTTCTTCTTCTGCCGCCGCCTCAGCCGCTAAAACTTGAACTTGCTTCTTGCGATCCGCATCAGAAACTTCGCGTACCTCTTTAATACGCTCTTCTTCGATGGCTACGGTTTTATCGACAACAACACGCTCACGAATCACATTGGCGATTTCTTTCTTTTGCAGCTCAATGGCTTTTTCCGCCTCAATAGTTTGCAGCTCTACTTCGCGTTTGCGTGCAACCACTTCGAGATCACGTGCGCGAGTGACTTTCTCTTGTTCGATAGCAACGGCACGGAGGCGATTTTGTTCGGCGACTTCAATTTCGCGCTTCTGGTTTTCAGTTTGCACTGACAAATCCTGCGCTACCTGAATCGCAGTTTGCTCGTATTTGCGGCGCTCTTCTTCCTGTACCTTTTTGGTTTCGGCTTCTTCACGCGCTTGAATGGAGGCAATCTCACGTTTTTGACGCGCTTCGGCATCCGCCTGTTGACGCTCCAGCGCCAGCATGGCCTCAGTGGTTTCTACATTCTTTTTCTTGATCGCCAGCTCTTCGTCACGCTCAAGAATGTTAGTGCGCACGTTTTGAGCCGCTGTCAATTCTGTGATTTTCTTGATACCTTCTGCATCCAGAATATTATTTGGATCTAATGACGCCTTAGGAGTTTGTTCGATATAATCAATTGCTACATCTTCCAATACGTAACCATTCAGATCATCGCCGATCACCTGAATAATTTTTTCACGAAACTCCATGCGATTCTCAAACAACTGAATAAATTCAATTTGCTTGCCTACAGTCTTCAACGCTTCTGAAAATTTTGCTGCGAACAGCAACTCCACTGCCTCACGGTCCGATGCCCGTTCTGCACCTATAGCTTTCGCCACACGCAATACGTCCTGAGGTGTTTCATTAACACGCAGGTAAAACGCAACAGAAATATCCGCTCGTAAGTTATCTTTACAGATCAATCCATCACGGCCGCGGCGGTCTACTTCCAGAGTAATCAAGGAAATATTCATAAGCTCTTTTTTATGAATAATTGGCCAAACTAAAGCGCCCGTGAAATGTACTTTAGGCGTTGATGTGGTGTCGTTCACGATTAACGCCGTACCCTGGGCGACCTTGTAATAGAAAGCATTAAGTATTCCGGCGAAACCAAATAACACCAGAACAACAAAAAAACCGATCGTTAACGCCGGTGCAGCCATCGCAGCATCAAACATTGCCCTACTCCTTTTATCTCGTTACGTGTTTATTAATCGTTGATTACAGATTTACCCAAAAACTCTTCTTCCGAAATTACCCGGTAAAAATGCTCATCTGCATTGTACTCCAACAAAACCACTCTATCCCCTCGTCCGAATACCTCCGGACCATGGGATCTCGCCTTCAATATCAAACCTGCACCGCCGTCATCAAAATTTACCTCTCCTGAAACACTATCGATTTTCGATGAACGCACAATTGCCGTTTGACCCAATATTTTTTTCTCTGTGTTCTGCTCCACTTTTGCAAACAACTTACGTAGAGGTTTGATAACTTGCGCAGTTCCTAAAATTGCCAGGTAAAACGAAAATATGAGAATTGGCACACCGACAATAAATCTTACCCAGCCATACCCCAAAAGAACCAATTCCATATAGCTGAGGTAGTAGCTTATAAGCCAACCAACGACCGCAATTATTGAAACCACCAGAGTCACCGGAACACCATTGAGACCCAATCGCAATAGAATTCCAGCGAAGGTCTCCGCAAAGGTGTGCTCAGCGTGCGCATGCAACTGCCCCTCTAAACCTGAGGCATCCACATCTAACAATTCCAGGTCCACTAATCCAAATGCGGCGCACAACCAGTAGATTGCCGCCACCATTAAAATGATGGTGTATAGCACCGTTGGAAAGCTAAAAATGGTTAGCAAGAAATCGTTCATTGGTTATTGCCTTGTATTTTCTGCCCGTAACTTACCAATTTCAAAAGCACCCGAATTATTCAGGTGCCTTTTTATTTTTAATGCGCGCAAGGATATCTTCGGCCGACGGACCATTAGTGGTGATTCCCGCAGCTTCCAATTTCGCTTTAAGCGAATCATCACCACTGGTTTTAGCCATTTCATCCGCCGCTTTAAATTGCGCATCTTTTAATGCTTGCCGCTCTTTAATGCGCTCAAGCGACTCCATTGCGGTACGCATTTTAGAATCAGAACCACTATGACGTTCAGCAACGGCGGCTTGCGCACGCTGAACATTTTCAGTGGCCTTTACTGTGTCAACCTGCTGCTTCAAGCGCTTGATATTCTTCTCAGCCTGATCAATCGCCGCGCGCAACTTGGTGACACTTTGCGCAAAACCTTCGGAAGCTTCTTGTTCCGAAGCAAGGCCATTTTCAAATTCAGCGATGCGTGACGCCACTTCTAATGCGAGCTTTTCGTCACCTTTTTCGAGTGCTTTCGCGGCGTAGCCTTCATGCTCTTCAATATTTTTCTGCAGCTGCTTGCATTTTTCTTCCGCAAGTTTTTGGCGCGCCATAATTTCCGCAAGACTATCCTTGGAACGCTTCAGTTCCTCGCCAGCATCGCGCACTTCTTGATCCAAAATACGCAATGCCTGACTGTCAACAATCGCTTCACCCGCTTCATTCACACCACCGCGCAAGGCGGTAATCATTTTCGACCAGATATTCATAGGGTTTACCTCGTTAATATCTCCAATTTAAAAACCGTTAAAGAAAAGCGTTTATTTCAAAAGAAAGTCCCCATAGGCTTCGGTTGCCTGAATCACGTTGGAAGCCAGAATTTCAATTTCAAACACAACGTCCTGCAAACTCGATGCAGAACTCAATGCACCAAACATGTGGTAGCTGTCATCGCCATCAATCTTGTCCAAACTGATTGTCGATAACGGAAAATATTTGTGCGTGCGCAACACGGTTTCGTTAAATAGCGCCGGGTCGGTCACTTCCGACAACGACCAAAGCGTCGCCTCCACTACAATCTGCTCACCTGATACAGTGACAAACAAAGGCAGATCTCCGTATTCATACATAGTGATATGCAGCGCAGGCGCCACCCCTTCAATCAACTCAATTTCCGCCCGCTTGCTGGCAAACAACTCCGCCTTGCTCAGCGCATCGTAAAGACTTGGGGTGGTCCAACGGGTAACAACATCGGTCATTCGACTTTCTCCTTTCACTGGCATAAACCCACGGGAAACAAGCTGTTTAGCAGACACCCGCAACTCCATCTCATAAAGGGCAAGACGACGCGCATTCTCCGGGAGAATCCACACCTCTTTTTTCACGAACCCTTGCTCCCTGAGCCGGTTGCGGTATTCGCGCTGGTAATGTGCTGATGATTTTTTCTGCATGAGGCTTACATTAAGACATCACATGTAACAAATCAATATTACATGTAATAAATATTGGTTGGACCGAAGGATTGAAAAGTGTCGATTAAACAAAGAGTTATCGATACCTAAAATAAAAAACCCGCCTTTTGATAATCAAAAGACGGGTTTTTACGAATAAGTAATTAGAAATTAATCTAAGAGGTAACCTGAAGTGCTTTACCGCTTGTTGTGCAACTCCCAGGTCTCCAGCTTTTTCTTATCGCTCTTGCGCAGGAGCACATAGGTAGCCCCCACCCAACCGTGCTGCTTTTGAGCGGAGTGGAAGGCGAGAATATCGGCAAATTGCGGCAACCAATGCGCAACACAGCTCTTGATCTGGGCCGGCAGGCTGCGCCCTTCCCCTTTGCCGTGAGTGATTAATGCACAGCGGATGTCATTGGTCATGCAGTCTTTGATGAATTGGAATACCGCATTGCGCGCCTGATCGATAGTCATATGATGCAAATCCAGGCGCGCATCGATTTGGTATTTACCCAGGCGCAGATTGCGGTACACGCCGTTCTGCACCCCATCGCGCTTGAATTCGATGATCGCCAGCGGATCCACCGGCTCAATGTACTCGCCGGAAAGAAAATTCTTATCTTTCGCCAACTCGGCGGTTGCGGCTTTGCGGCGGGCTTCAATGCTGGCTTTATCCTGCTGGGGATTAGCAAGCACCACCTTTTCTTCCACCTTGATGGGCTTTACCCCTTTCATTTGCTGGAGGAAGAAATCGGAATCGGAAGGTTTGTCAGTCATGGCAACAACAGAAAGCAACTAATCAGAAACGCAAATTGTGCAGGATTTGGCGCCGATCCGATAGTCTTGGGCAGCGAGAGCCACAAAACCCTCCCATACCCAAGCACCCCCAATCGCTAAAGCCGGGTATTACTAACAAAGGCAATCTGTGATCCATCTGGCGACCAGCTGGGCACATTGATGGTGCCCTGCCCACCATAGACATAGGCGATAACTTCAGGCTCCCCGCCGTCGAACGGCATTTCCCGCAAGTACACATGGCGATAGAAAGGATGCTGACCGGAATCTATATCGTTCATGTAGCTAAGAAAGACAATTTTCTTGCCGTCGGGCGATACATGGGGAAACCAATTGTTGTAGCTATCAAACGTGAGCTGCTGTTGATGGCTGCCATCGGCGTGCATCCGCCAGAGTTGCATCATGCCGGTGCGATCGGAGTTGAAATAAATATATTTACCATCGGGACTAAACTCCGAACCATCATCGAGCGCCTCCGTGTGCGTTAATTGAGTTTCTTTTCCGGTGGCAATATCCACGCTGAAAATATCGTAAAAACCATTGCGCTCGCCGGTAAAAATCATGGACTTATCATCGGGCGAAAAGCCGTGCAAATAAGAGTGGCCTGCATTGATCGCCGTAATGCGTGTTGGCTCTTTTGACCCACTGATGGGCAGCGTATAAATCGTCGAGTGATTTTTTTCTTCGGCTACGTGATGGCTAATACCAATTAACTTTCCACTCCAGGAAAGCACATGGTCGTTGTTGTTATTATTGGCAAAGCCTGTTTCTAATTCCGTACTTTTTCCACTGGTAATATCAAAATTAAACAGCAAGCCTTTTGAGTTATAGATCAGGGTTTTGCCGTCTTGAGTCCAATTGGGCGCTTGAATTGAGTCGGGTGAGCGAAACACGATGCGGCGGTTTTTAGTGACCATATCCATGATTTCCAGATTGCTGCCGATGTAATCTTTGTAGGGGAGGAAATCTTTCGCTGCCGGAAGAATAATGCGCACATTGGAAAAAATGCCGGTTTCGATTTGATCACCAGACGACCCACTCACACTGAGGCCAGCGTAAATTTTTTCCCCTAGCCTGATATGGGATACAGAGGTCACTTGAAACGGCTGCCCCATTTTTGCCGCACTCATAATATAAGTATCGCCGCGACGCTCCAGCTGGATTACATCCGCCGCTTTTATCGCCATGGGATAAGCTTCGGTAGCGACGCCAGCAGTTGCGCGAAATTGCAACGATGTTAAACCATCGCTGCGCACCAGCGCATGTACGCTCGCGGAACTTGCATCCAGGCTGGTGCGTAAATTCCAACCAAGAATTGTTTGAGCGTTAACGTTTTTTCCGGTAAACGCCAGATGCGCGCGCACAATAAAATCGCCAGTTAATTGGGTGTAGGCAAAATGAAATACATCACCATTAGTGCGCACTTCGCCTGCTGTTCCCGTTATTTTGTACTGCTGCAAACCGGCGTCGTAAACCAACGCACCCGCCTTGCTCGGCTTGCCGATATCCTGACTTGCAGAAAATTGACCCGTGGCTTCCGCGTGTGCCAATAAACCAGAAAATGTTGCCGACATAATCATCACCCATTGCGCTGCTATTTTTATCATCTTGCGTTTCCCGATCGAAATCATCGAATTTCAGTCGGCAGATACTGCGCCAAATTTCCTGAACCATGGCAGGTTTTTACGGATTTTTACCCTGTAATCAACAGCACAATGAAAGCAATTTTATGTTTTCGAATTTCATTTACAGATAAAAAAATGCAATAAAAAAAGGATGCATTTCTGCATCCTTTTTGAAAGCTAGTCATCAGTGCAATGACTTGACCATAAAACTGAGCGATTACTTATTCGCACGATTCTCAATCAACTCATTGACCACTGCTGGATCAGCGAGGGTCGAAGTATCGCCAAGGGAATCCAGTTCATTGGCCGCAATCTTACGCAGAATACGGCGCATAATTTTTCCCGAGCGGGTTTTTGGCAAACCGGGAGCCCACTGGATAACATCGGGGCGAGCAATTGCGCCGATTTCTTTAACCACCAGCGCCAGCAATTCTTTTTTCAGTTCATCGCTGGGTTGCTCGCCAGTCATCAAGGTTACATAAGCGTAGATGCCCTGACCTTTGATATCGTGCGGGTAACCCACTACCGCGGCTTCGGCCACCTTGTCGTGCAGCACCAAAGCGCTTTCCACTTCTGCCGTGCCCATACGGTGACCGGAGACGTTGATTACATCGTCGACGCGACCGGTAATCCAGTAGTAACCATCGGCATCGCGACGCGCGCCGTCACCGGTGAAGTAGTAGCCTGGATAGGTGCTGTAATAGGTATCAATGCAGCGTTGATGATCGCCAAACACGGTGCGAATTTGGCTTGGCCATGCAGATTTGATGCACAGGTTACCTTCGCCCGCACCGATAATCTCTTTGCCTTCCGCATCCAGCAATACCGGTTGAACGCCAAAGAAAGGCACAGTGGCAGAGCCTGGCTTTAAGCCAATCGCGCCGGGCAATGGTGTCAGCATGTGCGCACCGGTTTCGGTTTGCCACCAGGTATCCATAATCGGGCAGCGGCTGTCGCCGATCACGCGGTAATACCATTCCCACGCTTCGGGGTTGATCGGCTCGCCGACGCTACCCAGAAGCTTCAAACTGGCGCGCGAGGTTTTGGTCACGAAGTCGTTACCAGCGCCCATGAGCGCGCGAATAGCGGTAGGCGCTGTGTAGAAGCTGTTTACACCGTGCTTGTCGATAACTTGCCAGCAGCGGGACGCATCCGGGTAAGTCGGCACACCTTCAAACATCAGGGTGGTCGCACCGTTAGTCAGCGGACCGTAAACGATATAGCTGTGGCCAGTTACCCAACCCACATCAGCGGTACACCAGTAAACATCGCCTTCCTGATAATCAAACACGTACTTGTGGGTCATCGCGGCTTGCAGCAAGTAACCACCGGTGGTGTGCAATACACCCTTTGGTTTACCGGTAGAGCCGGATGTATAGAGGATAAACAGCGGATCTTCCGAATCCATCACTTCCGGTTCAGCATTATTCAACTGACGTTCAACCAGTTCCTCGTACCAGAAATCGCGCTGCTCGTTCCAGGCAATATCGCCACCAGTGCGCTTCACGACTATGCAAGTGTGAACCTTCGGGCAGTGCGCCAGGGCCACATCGGCATTCTTTTTCAGGGGAACGCGCTTGCCGCCGCGCAGGCCTTCGTCCGAGGTAATTACTACCTGGCAATCCGCATCGAGAATACGGTCTTTTAACGCTTCAGGAGAGAAACCACCAAATACGATTGAATGGATTGCGCCTATGCGCGTACAGGCGAGCATGGCATAAGCCGCTTCCGGAATCATCGGCATATAGATACAGACGCGATCGCCTTTTTTCACCCCACGCTCACGCAGGGCATTGGCCAAGCGACACACCTGATCATGCAATTCCTGATAAGTAATAAATTGATCTTCGGAAGGATCATCACCTTCCCAGATAATGGCAGTTTGATTGGCTCGCGCTGGCAAATGACGGTCGATACAGTTCACGCTAACGTTCAGCTTCCCCCCCACAAACCAGGAAACCTCACCTTTTTTCAAATCACTTTTGGTGACCTGCGACCAGGGTTGCTGCCAGGTCAGAAAAGCCGTGGCCTGCTCTGCCCAGAAAGTATCGGGCGAATTGATCGATTGCTCGTACATGGACTTGTAACGGGCCAGATCAATGGCGGCGTTCTTTTTGAAACTTTCTGGAACTGGATACAGGTGTACTTCTGACATGCTTATCTCTCTTTGCCGTTATCTTGTTATTACATCAGGAGGGCAGTGACGGATGAAAACTGCGACAGCTCAAACCCGCACCTTCAATAGCCAACAAGCTTAGCAGGATTGAGGTTAAAAGCTCAATGACAACGTTGTCCAAATGGTGCAAAAAATTGGCTGATTTTAATCCAACGCACCAAAGTGCATCACTTTTGATAATCAGCAAGCCGCTATTGATCGCTTTGAGTTACTACTATTTTTTAACGCCAGGACCTTCGCGATCCAGACGCGCCAGCTCGCGCTTGTAAGCCTCCATTTCTTCCCAATCAAATGCAGTGCCAGCATTGATATGCAATGGATCTTTTGCGCGCTCCTGCGCCTGCTCGCGCAAGCTGTGCTCTTTTTGCTCTTCGCTAGATTCGCCCTGCAGCAGATCGAATTGCTTGAGGATATCGTCAGCTTTCTTACTCATAATAATATCTCGAACCTCAACCCATGGGCCCCAATAAAAAAGGGCCGCATGCGACCCTTTTACATTACTTATTCGTACAGATAATCACGCAACCTGCATTGGGATGGTATTACTGGTGCGATTCACCGTGTTGTCTTCGTTTAGGTAAACCAGCTTAGGCTTGTGGTTTAACAACTCTGCTTCGGTAAAATGGCCGTAGGTGGCGATAATCACGCGATCACCCACTGCCACTTTGCGCGCGGCGGCACCATTCATAGAAAAGGTGCCTGAACCCGGCTCAGCCAAAATAATGTAGGTGTGGAAACGCTCACCGTTGTTGACGTTGTAGATATCGATTTGTTCGAATTCACGCATACCGGCAAGCGCTACCAGATTCGCATCGATTGCACAGGAACCGTCGTACCACAGTTCAGCCTGAGTAACCTTGGCCATGTGCAACTTGGCTTTAAGCATATGAGACAGCATAAAATCCTCCAGGGAGATACTGATACGGTGGGCTTTTAACGGCCAAGCACCACGGAAACATTGTCAATTAAACGTGCGCCTTGGGTAAACATGGCGCCGAGTATCGTGATCTCCCGATCATCATGTGCCGCCATTTCTAAAGTGCGGCTGTTACAAATATTGATGTAGTCTACCCGAAAACCCGCCGCCTCAATTTGGCTGCGCGCTTCGTCGATCAACACAATAAAATCGCGGCGCCCCTGCTCGATATGTTGTTTGATTCCATTCAGCGTGCGATTGAGCACCGCCACGCGGGGGCGCTCATCCGCGGTAATAAAACCGTTGCGCGAACTCATGGCCAAGCCATCGGTTTCGCGGAAAATTTCGCCGGCGGTAATTTTGATGGGGATACACAAGTCTTCCACCATGCGACGAATCACTGCCAACTGCTGGAAATCCTTAACCCCGAAGACCGCTTCATCCGGCTGCACAATATTAAACAGCTTGGTGACTACAGTTGTCACGCCCTCAAAGTGGCCGGGACGACTAGCACCGCACAACACATCGGTCATGGTCGGCACTATCACACGAGTCTGTTCAGCCATACCATTAGGGTAAATTTCTTTTTCATCCGGACAAAACAGATAATCGCAATTAACCGATTCAAGCTTGACCGTATCAGCTGCCAGAGTGCGCGGGTACTTATCCCAATCTTCATTCAACCCAAATTGCAGCGGGTTTACGAAAATACTGGTCACCACAACATCACAATTCTTTTGAGCGATTTTCACAAGTTCAAGATGGGCATTATGAAGGTTGCCCATAGTAGGCACAAAACCGATACGTTTTCCGGCGCGTCGCTCCGCTGCCAGGGCTTCACGTAAAGAGCTGATATGATGGAAAACCTGCATTAACACGCCTCAAACTAGGTCAAAAGCCCATTAGGGATTGGGCGCGCGATAATACACGGTCACCGAAAGGATGTACATTTTTCGAACAAAATTTAACCAGTAATTTAACGCAAACTACTCACGTTCGACTGCCGGCAAACGAATTACCGAATCACCCACACTCAAGGAGCCGCCTTGAATAATTTTGGCGCAGAGCCCGCCGTAACCAAACATCGCTGCCGTACCGCCTTTACCCAAAGCCTCATCCACTCGTGAACAAGGATGACAAAGCGCATTGGTTTCCAGAATGACATCACCAATTTGTAAGCGTTGATAGCGCAATAGATTCATATTCATGCCGGAAATTACCAGGTTGCGGCGCAGCAGGCGCGGGTCTATAGCGCTGTGACCAGTATGCAGGCAGATTTGCTGGATATATTCACTGCTGATAAGCGTGACCTGACGAGCGGAGCCCGGGGTCTTTTTCATGCGGTGATCGCCCGCCAATCCCAAATCGACAATTGCATTCGCTGACTCAACCACCACCACTGCGCTGCGCCGTTCCGAGCGCAAACCAATCCATTCAAGTTTGCCGGGGGCAATATTGGCGCAAAGCTTATCGAGCAAGCGGGCTTGGCTGTTCATTAATCATAACCACCCTGCTGGAAGTACTCGGGAGCCAGGTTATCGAAACGGGTGTATTTGCCCACGAAGGCGGCTCGGCTGGTACCAATTTCACCGTTACGCTGCTTACCGATAATCAGTTCGGCAATACCTTTGTCAGGGCTGTCTTCGTGGTAGTACTCGTCGCGGTAGATAAACAGGATCACATCCGCGTCCTGCTCAATCGCGCCCGATTCACGCAAGTCGGAGTTCATGGGGCGCTTGTTGGGACGCTGTTCCACACCGCGGTTTAACTGGGAAAGCGCAATCATCGGACATTCAAATTCCTTGGCCATACCTTTCAAGGAGCGCGAAATTTCAGAAATTTCCTGGGTGCGACCTTCACCACCACCAGCCACCGTCATCAACTGCAGGTAGTCGACCATAATCATGCCGGGGTTGCCATGTTCGCGGGCGATTCTGCGAATACGCGCGCGCATTTCCTGCGGGTTCAAGCCGCCGGTATCGTCGATAAACAACAGTTTGTCTTTCAGTTTTGCTACGGCCGATGAGAGTTTTGGCCAATCCTCTTCAGTCAGTTTGCCGTTACGCATCTTGCCCTGATCAATACGACCAATGGACGACATCATCCGCATAATCAGTGCCGAGGACGGCATTTCCATACTGAAGATCACCACAGGTCTTGGCTGGTTAAACAAGGCGCCTTCTACAAAGTTCAGAGCCAATGCGGTTTTACCCATAGACGGACGCGCCGCAAGAATAATTAATTCACCCGGCTGCCATCCCGACGTACGCTGATCGAGATCATTAATACCGGACGGAACACCAGTGATATCGCTACCGGAACGAAACAGCTCGTCGATACGCTTGACCGTCTCTTTAAGCAGTTCATTTACACCGACCAAACCGCCCTCTTTCGGGCGATCCTCCGCAATTTCGGCCACGCGTTTTTCAGCGAGTTGCAGCAGATCATCCGAGTCCAATCCCGCCGGATTCATACTGGATTTGCTGATGTCTTGTGCGGCGGCAATCAGTTGGCGCAGCGTGGAACGTTCGCGCACGATTTTGGCGTAGGCTGCAATGTTGGCCGCGCTCGGTGTGTTATTGGCCATTTCAACCAGATAACCCAAACCACCAACACGCTCCAACTCATCGTGTTTATGCAGTTCTTCCGACAGGGTAATAACATCAAGCGGCTGACTGGCTTCCTGCAAGTTCAGCATCATGCGGAAAATGATGCGATGGTCTTCGCGGAAAAAATCGTTTTCCGTGACGACTTCCAATACTGCATCAAGGCGGCCATTTTCTAACATCAAGCCACCCAATACCGATTGCTCCGCCTCTACCGAATGTGGCAGCGCCGATCTGGACAATTCATCGGCCAGGCGGCTTTCAAAGCTGGAGGTTTCGTAGGCAGTATTGGACATAAATTCGGGTACTTATTTATTAATCGAAAGGCAAAAAAAACGGGCACATCTATAACCCCGAAGGGTTGTCGATAGTGCCCGATTTCGTCGTGCTTGTCAGCTAATGCCAACTCGCACAGCAATCGTGATGAGTAACAAATTACTCAGCTACAACTGCCAATTTAACAGCTTGAATTACTTCAGCGTGTAACTGAACATCGATCTCGTATTGACCGATTTCACGGATCACGCCTTGTGGCAAGCGAACTTCAGACTTGGCAACAGCAACGCCAGCCGCAGTGATAGCGTCAGCGATGTCGCGAGTACCGATAGAACCGAACAGACGACCTTCGTCGCCAGCGTTAGCAGCGATGGTCACGCTCAGTGCAGCCAGCTTCTCAGCACGTGCAGTTGCATCAGCAATTTTGCCAGCAGCAGCAGCTTCCAACTCAGCGCGACGCGCTTCGAAGTCAGCGATGTTTTTAGCAGTAGCAGCAACAGCCTTGCCTTGTGGCAACAGGTAGTTACGGCCGTAACCAGACTTAACGGTAACCTTGTCACCAATCGCGCCTAATTTACCTACTTTATCGAGCAGAATAACTTCCATCTCTATTACCCCTTACTCGTGGCTGTCAGTGTATGGAATCAAAGCCAGGTAACGAGCACGTTTAATAGCAGATGCCAACTGACGTTGGTATTTTGCTTTGGTGCCAGTGATGCGGCTTGGAACGATTTTGCCAGTTTCGGTGATGTAGGCTTTCAGGGTTTCAACATCTTTATAATCGATGCGCTTGGTGCCTTCAGCGGTAAAACGGCAGAACTTACGACGACGGAAAAAACGTGCCATGGTTATACCCCCTGCTCTTCTTCAAAGTCTTCAGCATCAACGCCGTCTTCATCAGACAGGTCTTCTGCATCGGCATCATCACGACGTTCAGCGCGTGGTGGACGTGCTTTACGCTCACGGCCTTCTTTCTCGGCTTTGAGGATGAAAGACTCTTCGGTGATAGCAGCATCTTCACGCAGAACCAGGCTACGCAGAACAGCATCGTTATAACGGAAGTTAGTAGTCAACTCTTCCAACACAGCGTCAGAACACTCTACGTTCATCAGAACATAGTGAGCCTTGTGCACTTTGTTGATTGAGTAGGCCAATTGACGACGGCCCCAGTCTTCCAAACGGTGAACTTGACCACCGTCAGCTTTGATAGCAGAGGTGTAACGCTCTACCATTGCAGGTACTTGTTCGCTTTGGTCCGGATGAACCAGGAACACGATTTCGTAATGACGCATTATTAGCTCCTTACGGGTTAAAGTCTCCCGTTAGCCCCGTTATTAACGTGGGTAGCAGTGAGACAAGGAGTAGCCGGTTTTAGATTTGCACGAGCAAACCATTACCCCCGGCCGGTTTGGGGTGCGAAATTGTACGGATTTCGCGCCAACCTTGCAAGGCGATAATTATCCCGCACCTTCTCCCTCATCGCTATCGGTCATTGTTCATCTGTCCACCTGAACTTCTAAAACTAAAACTGCTTTTTACCGGCAGTCAGAGAAACCATCGCTCCCGAGTTCGAATTGCGCAAAACCCTAAACTCGAATTACCACTCCCTGAAAGTGGGAGGTTGCCGTTCGCTAAAACAATTGACACTGAGCCCACTTCCAGCGCCGCGCAGTTTGACTGGAAGCGGCGGCCAAATCTGGCCAGACACAAGCTCTACACAACTCTCTACAGAATCCAGGGTTCATAATAATGAATAAGACATTGGCAAAAAACCTGTTACACACAGTGCTATTACCCTTGCTGGGCGGATTGCTCTGCTCCCAATTGGCCGTTGCAGATGTTGCGCCCTTATCGGTTAGCGGCAACAAAATCCTCGCCGGCGATAAACCTGCCAGCTTCGCGGGCAACAGCTTGTTTTGGAGTAACAACGGCTGGGGCGGCGAAAAGTATTACAACGCTGACGTAGTGCGCTGGCTGAAAAACGATTGGGGTTCAACCCTGGTGCGTGCAGCTATGGGTGTGGATGAAGGCGGCGGTTATATCCAGGACCCGGTCGGCAACAAGAATAAAGTGAAGGCAGTGGTGGATGCCGCTATCGCCAACGATATGTACGTGATCATCGACTGGCATTCCCACAAAGCAGAAAACTATCGCAACCAGTCCATCGCCTTCTTCCAGGAAATGGCGCGCACTTACGGCGGCCGCAACCATGTGATCTATGAGATTTATAACGAACCATTGCAGGTTTCCTGGAGCGGCGTGATCAAACCCTATGCGCAGGCCGTTATTAATGCAATTCGCGCGATTGACCCGGACAACCTGATTATCGTTGGCACCCCCACCTGGTCGCAGGATGTGGATATTGCCTCACGCGATAAACTCGCGGGCAACAACATCGCCTACACATTGCACTTCTACGCCGGCACCCACGGCCAATACCTGCGTGATAAAGCACAAACTGCACTTAATAATGGCGCCGCCCTGTTTGTGACCGAGTGGGGCTCTGTGAATGCCGATGGCAATGGCGGAGTCGCCAACAGCGAAACCAATGCCTGGGTTGAGTTTATGAAAACCCGCGGTATCAGTCACGCCAACTGGGCAATTAACGATAAAGCCGAAGGCGCCTCCGCCTTAACACCCGGCGCCAATGCGCGTGGTGGTTGGGCGAATAATCAATTGACCGCCTCGGGCTCGCTGAGCAAATACATCATCCAAAACTGGCCGAAGCAGAACAATAACAACAATGGCTTCAGCGCAACCCTGCAGGCGGAAAACACCAGCGCCCAAAGTGGCACCGAAACCCAGGCCACAACGGACGCCGGTGGCGGTTTGAATGTGGGCTGGATCGACAACGGTGATTGGCTCTCCTACGCCGGCACACCGCTCAACCTACCCCAAACCGGCAACTACCGCATCGAGTATCGCATCGCCAGCTTGAATGGGGGCGGCAACCTGAACTTTGAAGAGGCCGGCGGCACCCCTGCTTGGGCCAACCTGAATGTGCCTTCAACCGGCGGCTGGCAGAACTGGACCACTATCAACCACGTTGTGCATTCAAATGCAGGCACTCATCGGTTTGGGATCAAGGCCAATCGCGGTGGCTGGAACCTCAACTGGATCCGTATCACCAAAGTGAATTAATTTCCAAGCTACCGATTTCCAGAGACTGGACTTGGCCGCCCCCCTCACCCCATCTTCTTTTAAAGGAGTGGGAAAGGATGGCGGCCTTTTTTAGACGGCTTTTTTATAAAAAGCTTGCTGTTTCAAGATGAAGCACGAAGTGGGAGTTATCACTTTAGGCCACAACCTAAAGTAGGTGGTTTGATCGAGCATGGTTGAATGAAATGACAACACCTTGCGCAAGCAAGGCCCCCCGCACGCAAGGGGCATATCTACCAACACAACTCGGTGAACAATAATGAACAATAATCTTCCCGGTCGCATTGCCAAGAGCACGCGCCCTATTCGTCCACGCAAAACCCTGCTTAACAGCCTCATTGGGATACTTGCGGGTAGCATGCTATCCAGCATTGCCTTGGCTGATGTAGCACCGCTGTCGGTCAGCGGAAACAAGATTCTCGCCGGTGGCCAGCAAGCGAGCTTCGCCGGTAATAGTTTATTTTGGAGCAATAACGGCTGGGGCGGCGAAAAATACTATAACGCCGACGCGGTTCGTTGGCTGAAAACCGATTGGGGCTCAAACCTGATTCGTGCCGCTATGGGTGTTGATGAGGGCGGCGGTTATTTGCAAGACCCGGTAGCTAACAAAAACAAAGTCAAAGCGGTTGTTGATGCTGCCATAGCCAACGACATGTACGTAATTATTGACTGGCACACCCACCACGCCGAGCAATTTACATCACAGTCCATCGCATTCTTCCAGGAGATGGCACGCACCTACGGCAATACCAATAACGTGATTTACGAGGTGTACAACGAGCCGCTCGATTCAGCCTCCTGGAGTGGTGTAATCAAGCCTTATGCCCAACAAGTGGTCAACGCGATTCGCGCGATCGACCCGGACAACCTGATCATTGTCGGTACCCGCACTTGGTCCCAGCGCGTGGACGAAGCCTCGCGCGATCCTATTGCAGGTCGCAACATTGCCTACACCCTGCACTTCTATGCCGGCTCCCACGGTCAGGGCGTGCGCGATTTTGCCCAGACTGCGTTGAATAACAACGCGGCTATTTTTGTGACCGAATGGGGCTCAGTGAACGCCAATGGTGACGGCGGAGTTAACTACGGCGAAACCAACGCCTGGGTTGATTTCATGAAGCGCAATCAAATTAGCCATGCAAACTGGGCATTGAATGATAAAGCGGAAGGTTCCTCCGCTCTGGTTCCCGGTGCGAGCGGTAGCGGCGGATGGGCAAGCTCACAACTCACGGCATCAGGCGCTTTCGCCAAAGACATCATCCGCAACTGGGGCGGCGGCCCAACCCCACCAACGCCAACCTGCAGCACAATTAATGTTGGCGACAATATCCAAGCGGAAAGCTGGTGCCAAGCCAGTGGCGTGAAAACTGAAAATACCAGCGACGCTGGTGGTGGCCAAAATGTGGGCTACATCGACAGCGGCGATTGGATGACCTATTCAATCAACGTACCTGCAGCAGGCACCTACAAAGTTAGTTACCGCGTCGCCGCTCAGGCGGGCGGCGGGCAGATTCAGTTGGAAAAAGCCGGTGGCAGCCCGGTGTACAGCAATATCAACGTACCCGCGACTGGCGATTGGCAAAACTGGCAAACCATTAACCACAACGTGGCGTTGCCAGCGGGCGAACAGCTCATCGCGATATCAGCAGTTACCGGTGGTTTTAACATCAACTGGCTCAAAGTAGAAACGCTAGATAATACTGTTCCACCAGGCCCGGTAACTACCACCATCCAGGCCGAAGATCACAGCCAGCAACAGGGCACCCAGCAAGAAACCACCACCGATACTGGTGGCGGTAAAAACGTGGGCTATATCGATGCAGGTGATTGGCTGTCCTACGCTGGTACACCGGTCACTATTCCCAGCAGCGGCAGCTATGTGATTGAGTATCGCGTTGCCAGCCAAAACGGCGGTGGCAGCCTGACCTTTGAAGAAGCGGGCGGATCTCCTGCCTACGGTACCCTCGCTGTACCGAGCACCGGCGGCTGGCAAACCTGGACTACCATCAAACACACAGTAACCCTGAGTGCAGGTAGCCACAAGTTTGGCCTGAAAGCCAATGCCGGCGGCTGGAACATCAACTGGATACGCATCAGCAAAGCCAACTAAAAAAGCACATCGCATTTTCCAAGTGAGTAAAGCTATTGCCGCCTTCGGGCGGCTTTTTTATACCCAGCGAGTCCGCTTCACCCGAGTAGGTTTACCTAAGTTTTCTCCCGCCTCGTTAAACCCCTGTTAGAATTTCAACGGTAGAGGGGAAATTATATGAACGCAGAATTCTGGGAAATTGGTAGCTATGTCGTAACTACCCTGGGTTTGCCCATGGCGATTTTTGTCTTCCTGTATGAGCAACGCAAAGAGCGTGAAAACGAGGAAGAGGAGGTTTATCAATTACTGTCGGATAACTATCAGGACTTTTTGAAAGTCGCATTGGAGCATCCGGACTTACGCCTTTTTTCCACCACCGGCACCACCAATCTCAACGAAGAACAGGAAGAGCGCTTGCTGATTATCCTCAGCATGCTGACCTCACTGTTTGAACGTGCCTACCTGCTGCTGTACGAAGAGGACATGGAATCCAAGCAGGCGCGGCGCTGGAATTCCTGGGAGGACTACATTATGGAGTGGTGCAACAAGCCGCACTTCCGCGCCCTGTTGCCCAAGCTGCTGACCGGTGAAGACCCGAGCTTCGCCAGTTACATTGAGAAGATGGCCGAGCAGGCAAGTAAAAGCGCCCCACCTGCCATCATTCAACAAGTTAATTAACATTGGCCGCCGCAAGCGCGCGTTGCGCCTGCTTGCGGTATTCCGAAGGTGTCATCCCCACCATGCGTTTGAAAAACCGGTGAAAGGCCGACTGGCTGTTAAAGCCGGATTTGTAGAGGATATCCAGCACTGTATCGCCCATACATTCGGAGGAGGCCAACAGCCGTTTGGCTTCTTCCACTCGCTGGCTGTTAATGAACTCGAAAAAATTCTGCTGGTAATGGTCGTTAATAATGGTGGATAGCTCGCGCGGCTTTACCCCGATCTGTTCCGCAAACCGCTCCAGGTTGATTTGACTTTCCAGGTGCAAGCGCTGCTGGCGAATACCGTTTTCCACGGCTTGCAGCTTTTCATCCATTTGGGGCATTTCCTGCAATCTGTCTTTACCCGGCTCTTCAACCACGACCAGTTCCGGCAACAACTGCCGGCCGTTGCGCCAGCCGAACAAAAAGAGGCCATTCACGAGCAGGACCGTCAGGTAAACATTGATCGTACCTAACAAGTCATTGGTTTCAGCGCTGACGTATTCACCCAGGAAATAGGTGACGAAAGACCAAATCCAGGATAGGAAAAAGCCACCTAGCACCAAATCGGCCAGGCGCAATTCAAATTCCGCCAGGTTGGCATAGATTTGTCGCAGCTGACGGCGCAATCGAATTTCAGTCACCAGACAAGCCACCACATAACCCAATGGTGAACACTTGACCAACGCCCACACAAATGCGAGGGCGGCGCGATCATCTGGCGCCAACTGCGACCAATGCCAAGGCATCCAGTCGTAAATACTCAGGTCATAAATAACGACCACCGCCGCCGCCACCAAGGCCGGAACCAGGTGAACCGCCTGCGACCACCGGCGCAAATTAACCGGGTGAGCCAAAGAGCGCAGGTAAAAATAAAGTACCGGCCCCTGCAACATCAGGCAGGCAGAGAGCAATGCGGGCACCCAGGGATATTTGGCGATGGACATAGCCTGAAAGCTGACGTTCCAGGTCACGAGCGTGGTGGAGAGGGCACCCACTACGAGCAGGAAAAACACCTGCAGTAGTTGCCGCGGCTGACGACGCCCGCCCGGCAGTATCCCCAGCACAACACAGAGGATAAGGGTTTCCAGAATGGTCAGAGCTATGACCACTTCATGCAGGTTGAGTAGTAGACTTTTCATTATTTTTATACACCTGGCCCGACAGGTCGGTGATCCGACTAATCGGTAATCCGGATTATTTTGTTTTAAGGACGAAACCGAATCGGGTAATTAGACTGGAGAGACCCGACTAGTCACTAAATTACCACCGAAACTGGCAGCTCCCAATGTCCCACTTTGCTATTTCAGTAAGTGGGCCTTCTCAGTTTTCTACATTCTGCAAAAAACAGGAGGCACGTCGCTAGCCTTCGATGAAATAGTGCACAGCATGCGGCGCATGACCGCATCCACTAACAACTACAAATCTAACAATAAAGATGAGAGGCAATATGAAAAAACTAGCCAGCATTGGCCTGATTCCGTATACCTTGCTTTCAGCAGGAGCCCTATTAATCAGTCAAATCAGCGCCGCCCAAACCTGTGGTTGGAACCAGGTGTGGCGCGATGACTTTAACGGTACCGCGCTCGATCGCAACAACTGGTCGCAAGAAGTAAATGGTGACGGCGGCGGCAACGGCGAACTCCAGTACTACACCGACCGTCCACAGAATATGTGGGTTAGCGGCGGTCTGCTAAATATCAAGGCGATTCGCGAAGCCTACGAAGGCAAGAGCTGGACCTCTGCCCGTTTGCGGACCAAAAACGCACAAGATTGGACTTACGGCAAAATCGAAGCCCGCATCAAAACGCCTAGCGCTTCCGGCACCTGGCCCGCATTCTGGATGCTGACCAGCGAACAACAGCGCGATTCCCACGGCTGGCCACAAGGTGGCGAGATCGACATCCTCGAAACCGTGAATACCAGCGAAGATATCCTCGGCACTCTTCACTACGGTGCCTACTGGCCCTACAACGGCAACACCGGCTGGCCGAACCCCGACAACCTGATCACCCCGGAAGCCGGCCGCACCAAAACCGACTTCCATACCTACGCCGTTGAGTGGTACGAGGACCGCATGGTTTGGTCGATTGACGGTGTGCCCAAAATCTCCAGCTCACGCAGCAAACTGGATGGCCCATCCCCCGTTCGTTCCAACTGGAACTCGTTCTACAACCGGCCTTTCCACGTGATTTTGAATCTGGCGATGGGTGGCTCTTTGGCCGGCAACCCCAACGGCAGCGAAGGCCCTGAGCAGTTAATGCAAGTGGATTACGTGGCGGTATTCAAGAACGACGCTAGCTGGTCGGTGGAAGGCGATACCTATGTCTACCGCGGTGATACCTACAAAAAATACCGCATCGATGGCCCCGCCTCTGCCAGTTACAACTGGTCAGTTCCGGCCGGCGTAACCATTGTTTCTGGCCAGGGCACTCGTGAAATCGTAGCGTCTATTGGTAATTCGGCGCGCTCCGGCAATTTCAACGTGACCTTTAATAGCGGTTGCAGCCTGAAGACGGTTAGCAAGCCAGTCACCATTGAACAAGGGCGCACCCAATTGCTCGCCGGTTACGAGAGTGGGTTAGGGCTCGCTCACGTGCAAAATGGCGTAGCGCTTGGTGCTGGTGCAATTGTTAACAACCCAGCGCCCGGTGCGGTTAATACCTCCAGCAAGGTTCTGCACTATGTGCGCGACGCCAGCCAGACCTGGGATAACCTGAAGTTGACCGGCTTTGGCAAACTGAATGCGGGCGAGCTGCGTTCCGGTCGCGCCAAGATTTTTGCCGATGTTTACTACCCTGGTTCCGCAACCAACCTGCTGGGTAAAGAGATCGGCGGCGGACTGGAAAATAGTGCGGTGGTGAGCGTGACCCCAAGTTGGGACGGCAACACCGGTCGCCTGGCGCGCTTTAACGGCACCATCGGTAAAGCCGGCGAGTGGCACACCGTTGAGCTGGGCTTTACCGGCACACCCGATTCCGCGATCGCCGCTAGCCAAGCCGATAATCTGGTATTGATGGTAGAGGCCGGCTCCAATCGCCCGGCGGATTTCTACATGGATAACATCCGCATCGTTTGGCCGGACAACGGTTACAGCGTGAAGCAAACCATCGCCAACTTTGACGGCACCAGCAATGGCGCGATCAAGGCTGCTCCTTACACCAGCGGTGTACGCACTACTGTCGCCAACCCGGCGCCTAATGCGGTGAATAACTCAGCGAATGTGCTGCGCTATGTCCGCGATGCCGGTGCAACCTACGACACCCTCGCCTTCAACGGTATCACCGGTATTCCCGATGCACTGGATGCACAACATGGGATGGTGCGCGTGGCAGTGGATGTTTACACCACTGCACCGGTGGGCACCATCATTTCCCTGAACCTGGAAAACGAGTTGCAAGTCAGCGCCGTGACTCCGGCAGATTGGCAAGTGGGCCGCCACAGCTTCTACCAAACCGAGACCACCAAAACCGGACAATGGGAAACCCTGGAATTCAACTTTAACTTCCGTGCGGCATTGGGCGATTGGGCGAATAACAAAGCCTCTGCGCCTTTCACCGGTATCGACCAGTTGATATTCCTGATCACCCCCGGCGTGGCCAGTACCGGCACCTACTACTTCGATAACTTCCGCGTGATGGAATACAACAAGGATGCGCCGGCAACCTCCGGTAACTCTTCATCACAAACCTCAAGTAGCTCATCGCAAGTGGTTATCCCAAGCAGCAGCGCAAGTTCGGTGGCAGTTATCAGCAGCTCACGCATTTCCAGCTCAGTTGCAATCACCAGCAGCTCGCGCTCATCAAACCCTGTTGCTACCAGCAGCAGTTCCAGCGTGGCCGGTTGTAGCAACTGCCCATCCGTATTGGTTTCGCAGGGTCGTCCGGCAACTGCAAGTACCTCGCTCACCCCAGCCACCAACGCGGTTGATGGCAACCCGGGTACTCGCTGGGAATCCAACCATGCCATTGACCCAAGTTGGATCATGGTCGACCTGGGCAGCCAGAAAGCGCTGACACAAGTCGTGATCGATTGGGAGGCAGCTAACGCCGCTAACTATGAGATCCAAGGCAGCAACAACGGCACCAGCTGGACCACACTGAAAGCCGTCACTGGTGGCGCATTTGGCACACGTACCGATACACAATCCGTATCCGGCAGCTATCGCTATGTACGTATTTACGGCACCGCGCGCAGTGCAGGTAATACCTGGGGTTACTCGATCTGGGAATTGAAAGTCTATGCCCAGAGCGCGGCCTCCAGCAGCTCATCGTCTAGCAGCTCCTCAACAAGCTCTCAAGGTCCGGCTAGTCAGCTGAATATTGTGAGCGCCAGCGCCAGCACGGCGTTAACACCTGCGGCGAATGCGATTGATAAAAACAGCGGCACCCGCTGGGAATCCGCCCATGCCCTTGACCCCAGCTGGTTAGTGCTGGATCTGGGCAGCGCCAAAACCCTGAGCAGTATTGCCATCGATTGGGAAGCAGCAAACGCGGCGGATTACCTGGTACAGGGATCGAACGACAACGCCAACTGGACCAACCTCGCCAGCAAAGCCGGCGGCGCCTTCGGCAATCGTACCGACACCCTGACGATCTCCGGCAGCTATCGCTACCTGCGTATTTACGGCACCAAGCGCAGCGCCACCAACCAATGGGGATACTCCATTTGGGAAGCCCGTGTGCTGGGTTGGTAAAGCGGCACGAGTGTCGGGTTGGTAATCCACGGCTCCCTCTATCCAAACCTCCGCCCTGGGGGTATGGATGAAGCTTTTCACCCGGCATCGGTAATGCCGACGCCGGGTGATTTTTTTACCACCCGCCTGTAGAAACCCAATAAAACGCAAGACCACAGCTACATCCAGGGAAGCCAAGCGGCAGGCATCGGGAGATCGCCAGCCAGCGTCATCAAGACGGTTTTAACCACTCCTGTGAAAACAATAATTCCTCTGGAGGAACTATGAACTACAAGATCAACTCGCTCACACTGGCACTGTTAAGCCTGGGTGCTTTGGGAGCGCAAGCCCAAACCGCCTATAACGATGCCTGGTGGGCAACCCCCAACGCCAATGCTGACTTCATTGACCAGTTCAACGGCAATAGCATTGACCGCAGCAAATGGCTGGTCGAAAAGAACATTTTTGTGAATGGTGAAGATCAGGATTATCAGGACGTTGAGTACCCAGCGGCCGATTGGACGGTTCGCAGCGGGCAAGACGATGCCGGCGCTAGCGACGGCAAAGCCCTCAACCTCAAAGCCCGTTATATGGATGGCCAAATCCAGGATTACTACGGCGGAAACGCCGGCCAGGGCAAACCCCTGTTTATTCGCGCAGGCCGAATTGAATCGCAGATAACCGACGCCGCCACCTTCACCTATGGCAAGTTTGAAGCGCGCATCAAAATGCCACCAGCGCGCAATGGCGAATTCCCGGCCTGGTGGTTGTTAGGAAACTTCCCGGATGTGGGTTGGACTGCCTGTCAGGAACTGGACATTATCGAGTTCACCGGCGCCAATGCCAGCAAAGCACCGCAAACCCACTGGTCGGCGCCCTACCCGGCTTACGGCGGCAATCCCAACAACACGACTTACGCACAATTGGGCGTTAACCCCAGTAACCAATACGTCACCTACGGTGTGATCAAAACCCCGGAATATATTGAGTACTACGTCAATGGGGTAAAAACCTATACCTGGACCAAAGCCGAGCGCGGAGACCAGCCCTGGCCCTACCTCACGCCTATGCGCATGATCCTCAACCACGCCATCACCCATGTGGAGTGGCCAGATGTGGGTAACTACAACAAGTTCAGCACCGATGCCAACGTCGCCAACAAAACCGGCTACACCCGTGTGACCGGCGGCGTAACCGAGTATGAGTACATAGACACCGCGAGCATGAACACCAACATCGGCCGCGCCGGTACTGACTTCCTGGTCGACTATGTGGCCCACTGGCCGCTGCCGACGACTGACAGTTGGCAGAAGTACACCGACGAGAATAAATACAGTTTCTTCCGCCCCACCAATAACACCAAGGGTTTCTATTCACTGAAAGGCTGGATGGCGCCGGTGTCGGTAACGGCTGATGCTTATTTGCAGGAAGGCGATAACGCCTATCGCGATAACAGCGCTAAAAACGCTGCTGACGGTTATGTCGGTTCCAAGTGGGCGACCCCGCGCGACGACAATAACCACTCGGTGACCATCGATTACGGTATGGACAAGCCGATTAAATATTTCTGGATCGAGTGGGCCTGGAACCTGCCCAAGTCTTACGACATCTACGGCAAAACCTCGTCTGGCAACTGGGAATACCTACTCAGCTCGGATCAGCAAGCCGTGGGCTGGGCAACTCATACCTTTGATGTAAACAAGACTTACCGCTACATCAAACTCGTCACCAAAGGCCGTATCGATAAAGCCGAGCCAATCTGGCTGTTGGAGTTCAAAGCCTTTGAAGATGTGGCTAATGTCTATCCAAAACCGGCGGGCACCGCGCAGTTGGATCGCTCTATCAATGTGTTAGGCAACGGCAACTTCGCCGGAGGTTTGGCCGGCTGGACGGGTGAGAACTATGACGGCTCGGGCGCTGCCTATGCCGTGGTAAACGGTGAAGCCCGCGTCACAGCGGCCGCGCAAGGTACTGGCTCAGGTTCTTACCAACTGCACACCGAGGGCTTTGGCTTGAAGCGTAATTATCGCTACCAGGTGAGCTTCCGCGCTCGCGCGGCATCGCCACGTAACATCCAATTGCGCTTATCCGAAAACCAGTTGAACCCGTCCGGCGCCGGTACTTATCTGCTGCAAACGGTCGCGCTGGGAACCACTAACGCCAACTACAGCTTCAATATTGACTTCACCGGTGGCGATAACCCCGGCCGTCTGGCGTTCCTGTTCGGCGGCATGGGCAATGCGACCACTTACATCGACGATGTTGTCATCCGTGAAATCGCCTATATCGGCTCAGGTGATCCATTGGTTCCGGCGATTAGCGCTACCAACTTCACCGGCGCAAGCTCTGGTTGGGAAACTGAATGGTGGGGCGCAGCGGCACGTGCAGTTGACGGTTCAACCGGCAACAAAGCCAGTGGTAAACCCGGTGTGGCGGATGGTCAGGACTTGTGGGTCAACGTAGTGATCGACCCTAACTACGAAGTGAAAGAAGTATTGGTAGCAGGCGATAAATCATCGCCACGCAGCCTTGCCCAGTTCAAAGCAGAGTACGGCACGGCCAACAACACCCTGATTAACTGGACCAACAGCAATACCGATGGCACCTACGAAAGTTTCACCAACTTCGCGGCTTTCCCACCGGCCAACGAGCGCAACTTCCGTTTCTGGTTCCGCCCACCGGCGGGTGAAGTGGTTGAAGTGGCCGATGTGCAATTGATGGCGGTAGATTTAAAACCGCACCGCATTTACACCATCAACCTGGATGGCGTAGGCAGCATCACTCCGGCCGGCACTATTCGCTACAGCAAAAACAACACCGACTCGGCGACTTACACCTTCACGCCGCCAACCGGCCAGCAAGTAGCCAATGTGATTGTGGATGGTGTTTCACTCGGCGCATTGAACAGCTACAGCTTCAACGCGATTTCCGCGAGCCACACCATTGCCGTGTCCTTCACCGGTTCAGGCAACCCGCAGTCATCTGCAGCCAGCTCCAGCGCGCCTTCATCAACACCATCCAGTGTTGCCAGCTCAAGCGCACCGGCTTCGGTATTGGTATCACAAGGTCGCCCGGTAACCGGCAGCACCAATATGTTGCCAGCAACTAATGCGGTCGATGGCAATGCGGCAACTCGTTGGGAATCCAACCACGGCGTAAGCCCGAGCTGGTTGATGGTGGACCTCGGTTCCAATCGCAATCTCACGCAAGTGGTGATCGATTGGGAAGCAGCCAACGCGGCTAACTATGAAGTGCAAGGCTCTACCAACGGCACCAGTTGGGCCACGTTAAAAACCGTTACCGGCGCGGCCTTCGGCAATCGCACTGATACGCACACTGTGAGCGGCAGCTATCGCTATGTACGCATTTATGCCACTGCACGCAGTGCAGGCAATACCTGGGGCTATTCGATTTTCGAATTGAAAGTTTACGCACAAGGTACCGCCGCTAGCAGCAGCTCGGCATCCAGTGTTGCTACGGCGGGACCATTAACTCCTGTTAGCGCAACGGCAAGCACCGCATTAACTGCCGCAGCAAATGCGATTGATAAAAACGCGGTCACTCGTTGGGAATCGGCACACGCGGTTGATCCAAGCTGGTTAACGTTGGATCTGGGCAGCGCAAAAACACTGACCAGTATTGCAATCGATTGGGAAGCAGCCAACGCGGGCGTTTACAAAGTGCAAGGCTCCAATTCACCTAACTTCGCGGACAACGCCAACTGGACAGATATTGCGAGCAAATCCGATGGCACCTTTGGCAATCGCACCGACACCCTTTCATTAAATGGCAACTATCGCTACGTGCGTATTTACGGCACTGCACGCAGTGCGGGCAACCAATGGGGTTATTCAATCTGGGAGGTACGACTGACAGGACTGTAATACCTGGGTCGGAATTTAAAGAACAGTCCGGGTGTTAATGAGACGCCCGGACTTCAATTAAAAAACGATTCCAGTTTAAAAATTAATTTATTCGGTCATTACTTTAAACTAAAACCGCCTGTGATTTTTACGGGCGGTTTTTTCGCGTTACCTGCTTCGAACACGTTTGACGTTGCTGTGAGTGTTTTGAAAACGCATAAATACATCCATGTAGCTCCGTCTCGTCATCCCTGACTCTACGGTTTCAAAACACTCACAGCAACGCCAAACTCACATCGGAGTGAATTCGAAAATTAAAAAAACTGTACTCACTATCAACTAACGGAAGACACAATCATGCACAAGACCAAATCACTCGCGTTATCGGTTTTACTTTCACTTGGGTTCGGATTCAGCATCAATTCACAAGCAACCGTCATCACCTTCGATGACTTGCCAGCTACCGAAGTCGATACAATCCAATCCGGTTATCAAGGTCTCAACTGGGGCAATGAATTCTGGACCAGTGTTGCCTACATCAATAAAAACACATTGCCCGGCACCGGTTTTGCAAACGGCGTTGTCTCCGGCAGCTACGCCGCATTTAATAATTTCGCCACCACATCAACAATTACTGGCGATATTTTTAATTTCAACGGTACTTATTTAACCGCTGCCTGGAACGATGGATTGCAACTGGAAGTTAACGGATTTTTAAATAACGTTTTACTCTTCACCCAAACCGTCATCCTCAACACCAGCAGCGCGCAATGGTTTGACTTCAATTACACCGGCATCAACAAACTCAGCTTCCGCTCCTGGGGCGGCACGCCTACAAATCCCGGTGAAGGCGGTGAACACTTCGTCATGGATAACTTCACCATCAACGAAACTGCCGCAGTGCCGGAATCATCCCCACTCGCCCTATTACTCCTCGGCCTCGCCGCTATCGCTATTGGGCGCAGAACCCAACGCAACCACTAATTCTCGTTAGTAATAGCGTCCCGCTTGCCGCTACAGAGCAATCTGTAGCGGCGTTTTTGTTTTTGGGGTAAAGCCCCAGCTCAAGCGTAGGTTGGTGCTGAGCGCAGCGATGCCCAACATGACCATCCTTCAGCAAGCACGAAACGTGAAAAGCGGTCGTTACCGAGCCGAGTTTGGGACCAAGAAAGGCATTCCCTCTAGAAGTCACCCTCGAGGGTGCTAAGATAAGGAAAAGAGTGAAGAAACTTGCCCAGCCTTCAACTCGGCAGATACAATCATTCCACCTAAGAACTGGTCAGCAACCTGAAACGGCGTACTCCAGTTAAATCACAAAGCAATTTTGGCTGAATCATGACAGATCAACAAAATACTCATCTACACCGAGTCAAAATACAGGGCTTTAAATCAATAAAGCAGCTCGACTTGACTATGAGCGCCATCAACATTTTGATAGGAGCAAATGGAGCGGGAAAATCAAATTTTATTTCTCTCTTTACATTTCTACGAAATTTATCAGAGGGAAAGTTGCAGTCCTATGTGGAAAAAAATGGATTTGCTAACACTTTTTTCCATTTTGGAGCAAAGAAAACACCAAAAATCGTTATTCATATTGATGTCGGTCAAAATGGGTATCATGTCGAATTTGTACACGGGGAAGCTAATGATGCCCTCGTTTTTGAGAATGAATACTGCACATACAACGAATCATCTAGAAATTTTTATGTAAAAGGAAAGCTAGGAGAAAGTGGCCTTCGCCCAGACGCGGAAGCTGAAAGTACATTAGTGAAAAAATACACTCGCGAATACATGCAAAAATGTAGGGTTTATCACTTTCACGACACAAGTTCTACAGCAGGATTCAAGCAAGCGCAAAAATTAAGTGCGAGCTTCATGTTACAACCTGACGCGAGCAATTTAGCACCATTTTTAAGATACTTAAAAACCAGCTTTTATAAAAACTACGAAGAAATAATTACTGCCATTCAAACAGTAACGCCTTTTTTCCATGATTTTTATTTGGAACCTCAAGGCGAAAAAGGTGACGAATCAATTTTATTAAGATGGATTCATCGCGATCATGAAACCCCATTTTCTGCCAACCAGCTTTCAGATGGAACAGCTAGATTTATCTGCATGGCAACTTTATTTCTTCAGCCAGACGGGAGCAAACCCAGCACAATTGTTTTAGATGAACCGGAATTAGGTTTACATCCAGCAGCTTTAGATGTACTGGCAGAAATAATAAAATCCGTATCAAAAAAAACGCAAGTAATCTGTTCAACCCAATCTGTCGCATTTGCAAACCGCTTCGAGCCTGAAGAATTCATTGTGGTTGATCAAAAAGACGGGGCATCCACTTTTAAAAAATTAGAAAGACAAGCACTTGAACACTGGCTAGAAGATTATGGCATGGGCGACATTTGGACTAAAAACCTCATAGGAGGAAGGCCAGAATGGTAAGAATAGGGATTTCCGTAGAGGGACCAACTGAAGAGCGTTTCGTTAAAGTGGTTCTGGAACCACATTTATCAGCTAGAGGAATATATGTTACCCCCGTCTCCCTTAGCGGCAACATAAGCGTGGATAGGGTCAAACATGAACTCAAGCATTTAGTGCATAGTTTTGATTATACAAGCACCTTCTATGATTTCTATGGCTTTAAGCATAAAGAGGCTTTAGAAACAAAAGTAACTTTGGAACAGAAAATTCATAGTGCAGTTGACGAAAAACAAAAACACAAGCTTATCCCTTATATACAAATGTATGAGTTTGAGGGTCTTTTGTTTTCCTCACCTGAAGCCATTGCCTCCCAATTACAAGACGAAAATTTGCATGAATGGGCCAGCACCATATTACTGGAATTTAATAACAACCCCGAATCAGTCAACAACTCAAAAGAAACAGCACCATCAAAACGACTAGAAGCCAATACAATTTACAGAAAAACTACTCATGGCCCTAATATCGCTAAAGAAATCGGCCTCGATAGAATGAGAGCAATGTGCGCTGGATTTAATGAATGGTTATCCAAGATCGAATCTCTAAACTAGTTAGCGTCCAAGATTATTTGGATTGCAACGCAAAACTAAAAACCTAATTCCACATTAGTAATAGCACCCAAATTTTCCGCTACCAAGCGATTGGTAGCGGCGCTTTTATTTTTGGGATTAGAATACGCCCGCCTGCCATCACCTTAAGGAAACCAAAGAATGTGGAAGTTTCTAATAATTATGTTTGTACTATTCATTGCTGCCTGTAGCACCACACATCTCCATGTTTATACCTCCGGGATTGACCAACCTACCCAGCAGCAATTACTGCACTCCTTAACCACTGTTGGCTTTAAAACTCATCAACCGCAAATTCCACTGCCGCCGCTTAACGAAGGTACTTATATCATCTACACCCCGAGCCCGCGCTCAGCCCAACTCAACCAGAAAATCGAACAGGTTTTAGCGTCCCTTAATTTACCCGCTCCGGAATCACGCTTGTTTAGCCTGGGAGAAGGAATTAGCTCGCACAGATACACCAAAGGAAATATTGGCCTTTATGTAATCGCCAACCCGGAAAAATCAGCAGACAATTTAGAAAACATGCTGCGAAAAAGCAGTATTCTGGATTGGGAGCTTGGCTCTATCGGCTGCACCAAAAATCACATTCTGGATATCATGGGCGACGGCAAAATTTACATAAGCAAACTGGAAGACGGAACCGAAATATCGGCGCTTAATTGGAAAATTCACAACAAGCAATTGGTATTGACCACATTATTCAAACGCTACGTTTATGACATATCTGAAACAGATAAAACCATAACGCCAAGCCAGCAATATCCCGAACCCTACGGCTGCCAATATCGCAGTAATTTCGAAACCACCGTCCATGTCAAAAAGTAACGGGGGCACATATGATCTACCAAGGCAGCTGCCATTGCGGCGCAATACAATTTGAAGTGGAAGCGCCGGAATCAGTCGAGGTGGAGAATTGCAATTGCTCCATTTGTGCGATGACAGGATTTTTGCATTTGATTGTACCGGCGCGACATTTCCGTTTACTCAGCGGTGAGGAAAGCCTTACCACTTACACATTCAACACCGGCGTCGCCAGGCATAAATTCTGCAAAATTTGTGGTGTAAAACCGTTTTATATCCCACGGTCAAACCCCGATGGTGTTGATATCAATTTGCGCTGCTTAAGTACGCAACCAAAGCAGGTAAAGGTTATCGATTTTGACGGACAGAATTGGGAACAAAACGCGCATACGGTTGCGCATAAGAGTCAGTAGGTTGAGCCGGGCTGCGTAAGCTGAGCGCAGCGATGCCCAACATGTCCCTATCGCAACGCACTCCCAACCCGAACAGACCAACACAAAACTTACCGAGCTGAAAATGGAATTACCCAAAAACACCGCACTAATTATTATCGACCAACAACAAGGCATTGATCATCCGAAAATTGGCGCACGCAATAATCCAGATGCAGAAATAGTTTCCAAGAGAGTATCCACGGGAAAATGCACAAAAAAACAGAGCAGGATGAAAATCCAAGTTTGCGCTCTCACCAACTTTCTTTTATTAAATGGCAACTTTCGTTCAGCACACATCCCTGCGCCACACCGGCGCGCTCCAATTATTGCTCCGCTCACCTAGGATATGAGAATGACATATACCAATGCATGGGTCAGTGTTTTAAAACTTGCTTGAACGCAAATAAAAGATTCTAACGATAATCAAAAATCTATCCAGAAAATAAATCTATTCGGCAATGACTTTAAAAAAAACGCCTGTAATTATTACAGGCGTTTTCTATAAAAAGCGGAACAAAGATATTAAGATAAAACCGACCTCTTTTAATACTGCCCGCACCATCATAAATTAATAATAAATAAGTGCCATCAAAAGCACAAATATGGCAAATTTGTTATCTTGCCCTATTAAGCCTAACCTAATCGTCATCACCAAACTTTGTATTCACAGGCAGCATTGTTTCGCTGACATTCTGCTCTGGCAGAAGAGTCCAGATTTCCACCGCAAGCCATTAGGCAGTACATTGGTGGCTCAACATTAGAGGGAGGGCTCGAGTTAGTCACAGCTCCGAGGTAAATTTTTGTTGAATATGTTCCGTCATTGACTTCTGCTGAGAGCGTTACTCGCTCTCCGTAACGCAAATTAATAAATGAGAAGGGATAGCTGACTACAGTTCCTCGCTGACCGTTTGATGTATTGGTGATTGTATAAGACACACCATTTAGAACAGCAAAAACCTTGATAGTTACCGGTAAGTTTTCCCTGACAGCTTTAGAGTTGTAATCGACTTCGTAATAAAAGGTCAAACTGGACGGCGCGCTATAAAGATTAAATGGAATACTGTATCCATTAACTTGAATATGCGGCGCATACTGGAAACTAACATCCATTTTCGAACAGATATTATAATACGCTGTATTAACTGCCCAAATTTGTCCGCTGCCACTATAAGCACCATAGGGTATATAATCAAAATAGGCATTACCTTCAAAGTTGGTAGATTGCACACCCCGGTAGCCCCCCATGGAATCATGGAATGAAATTCTCTCGTTATGCCCATTTCCATTTCCCAGAAAATCTCCGTCCCCTTTAATAGTATTCTTACCGTTAATCAATAAATATCTACCAATCCCACCTAGAGTTCCTATTTTTAAATAACCATTGGATAACGTTGAATTCGATATCCCGGTGGACGATTTACACAGACCTAGTGATATATATTGATTTTTAATAATAGGGTCAGAAGATAAGCACTCTGGAGGCTCTGGATAACTACTACTAACCTTACCGTAAACACAATACGGCGGCGGCGTAACAGCAAAAACGGTGCATGAAAATAAACCCAAGAACAAAACTAAATATTTCATATATGATCCCTAATCTATTAGCAAATAAAAATTATCCTGCAAATTTTCACACCATTCAAAACCTTACAGCTGTTGGTCTACGATGAAGCAAAATCACTAGATATTTGATTGTCCGAAAACCTTAAAGTCAACATGAATAAACCGTAAAAATTTCAAAAAATTGACATTTTTCTCATTAATTAAATTATGTCGTTTAAAACCCATAACGATTACGTGAAATTCAAAAGAAACTATCCACTCCTTGCAGCTATAGAACAATCTATGGCGTTTTTTTGTTTTTAGGATAGATTCAGCGCTTTTTCAACACCTACATTCGCCATGAACAATCCACTTGTATCAGCATATCTAGCAGGCTGTATTATCACTGCCGGATTACTGGGTTCCTATTTAATCCAACGCAAGCGTTTCGAATTAAGCGTTTGGCTCAGCGCTACTCTACTTGAAATTGGCATAGGCGCCATCTTAACCATATTTCTCTGTTCGGGTCCCCCTGTTTTTTCTACCGTAGTGGCATTAGGTTTTGCAGTGATTATTTATCTTTCACCACAAGCAAAACAAAATGAAAACATAGAACGGCTATTAGCTTCTACGACAGGTGGGATTATAATTGGCATGGTGAGCATGGTCGGTTTTGTAATGTGCTGTTAAATAATTGAGAAAAGATATGTTCTATCACGGCAGCTGCCATTGCGGCGCAATAAAATTTGAAGTGGAAGCGCCGGAATCAGTCGAGGTGGAGAATTGCAATTGCTCCATTTGTGCGATGACGGGCTTTTTGCATTTGATTGTACCGGCGCGCAATTTTCGTTTGTTAAGCGGTGAGGAAAGCCTTACCACTTACACATTCAACACCGGCGTCGCCAAGCATAAATTCTGCAAAATTTGTGGTGTAAAACCGTTTTATATCCCACGGTCAAACCCCGATGGCGTGGATATCAATTTGCGCTGCTTAAGTACGCAACCAAAGCAGGTAAAGGTTATCGATTTTGACGGACAGAATTGGGAACAAAACGCGCATACGGTTGCGCATAAGAGTCAGTAGGTTGCGCTGGGCTGCGTAAGCGCGTAGCCCGTATGGAGCCTAGCGGAATACGGGGTATAGTTAGGTTGTTTCCAAATTCAAAATCCCCGTATTCCGTTACACCCCATACGGGCTACGTAGGAATATAATCAGGATCTCCCACCCAAAATGCGCGAAGGTAAAAATAACAGCGCGCGCAAAAACGCGAAGACGGCATCGAAGGCGATACCGAGGATGCGGAAGGGAATGGAGATGAGCCATACGATTGGCCAGAGCACTAACGCCAACAGCGCCAAGGGCCAACAAATGGCCCATAAAAGTAACCAGCAAATAAACGTCAACATTTCCATCCCCTGCGCTAAACAACATTGTTACCAGTTTGGATGCAACTTAAGCCACTTTGGATTCACCTTTACGCAGAAAATCCTAAGTAGATTTATTACCGCAACCTAGGGATTCAGTGGAGCCGATCCACCACCATGCCCGGCCAGGAAAATCCCCAGTGCAATAGCACCACAAATCCCCACCACCAGGCTTGCGATTTTCACCCAACTCCAGGGACGCTTGCCCTGCACGGCGCCGGTACGCGCGTTGACAATCAGTTGGTAGGACTGATCGCCAAAACGATACGCCGATACCCACACCGGCAACAAAATATGCTTGAAACTCGCATTCAGGTAATGGGTATCAATCGATGAAATGCGCTGCTCGTCGCCGCCAATCCGCTGCCTGACTTCCGCACGCAAACGATCATCGATAATTCCCTGTGCCTGCTGGTAGCCCGTTTTTAAATCCACCTGATAAGACTCGGTAATATAACCGGCAAGGTAATTATCCTGGTAATCCACCAAGGCGCTCAGATCCCAGGGTTCGAGTGAAGAGAGCAAATCTTCCGGCAGAGATTTGCTTGCGGGAATCAGTACATCGTCAAAATCACTTTCAAATACGCCCGACGCAGAATGCCAACGTATTTTTGAAACGGCGCGCGCAACCGGATTACCCTGCGCATCTTTTTCCATCACCGTTTCGCTGTAGCGTTCGCCCCGCTCACCGCGGTAGCGAGTTGCCGTGGCGCAATCGTAGGTCCAGAAAGGCAAATAAATACCGCGCATTTTATCCAGCTGTGTTGCTTGCCGTTTCAATTTGCTCGGCGCAAACCACAAACCGCGCAGCCACACCTGCACACTGGCCGCGGCCTGTTGCTGGGTAATGTGAAAGGGCAACAAGCCTTGCGGCTTAATCAATCGCGTCGATTCCGCTTGTGAAAACACATAAGCAGTCGCACAAAATGGGCAATTGCCCGCTTGCTGATGCTCCGCCAATTCCGTTTGCGCGCCGCAACTTTTACAACGGATTACGCGCCTTTCTACGGGTGGATTTTGCTGGGCATAATTTTGCAAATATTCTTCAAGATTGAGTTCCCGATTGGCTTCGTTGGCCGCGTCGGCATCGGCAATCTTGAGTTGGTGATTGCAATAACTGCACACCAGATTTTTGGTCCCCGATTGATAGGTTAAATCTGTTCCGCAGCCATCGCACTTAATGGAAAGCTGCATAATCACGCTCCCGGAAGCGGAGGCGGCAGTGATTCAAACAGCGCTTGCAACAACGCGACTTCGCCGGCTTTTTCCCAGGTGGCCATGCCCTGTGCCCACACCAGTGAAGTGCGGTCCAGCTGGCCCGCGCGCGCCATATTGGTTAACTCCGCCAGCGGAAAAGGCCCGGCCTGGCGACCATTAAGCGCGACAAAAAAATTAATTTCGCCCGGCAATGGTGGTGGAGCAACAGAAGCCGCTTGTGCATTGCTCGTCGGCTGCATACTGTTTGCCGATTGTGAGTTGCCCATCGCTTGCGAAATTTGGTTAGCCGCTGCGAAGCCCAAACCAATTCCCATGGCTGAACTGGCCTCGCCACCGGGATTTTTTGCTGCCGCTTCCAGCGCATTGGCCATTTGGTACTGGGTGTATTTATTTAAATCGCCGAGCAGGCCCATGGAGGAACGCTTATCCAACGCTTCTTCCACATTAGGCGGCAGTGAAATATTTTCCACCACAAATTTAATAATTGATAAACCATACGCGCCAAAGTCTGCACCTAGTCGCTCACACACCTGATTCGATACTTCGGTGTAATTGGCAGCCATATCCAGGATAGGAATGCGGCTCTCGGCAATGGCATCGGAAAAGCCGGATACCACCAGCGCCTTAAATTGCGTATCCAATTCGGCGAGGGTGAAATGGCCATCAGTGCCAACAATTTCGTTAAGCAGCAAACGTGGATCAATGACTTTAAATGTGAAGTTGCCAAACGCGCGAATACGCACCGGGCCAAATTCGGCATCGCGTAACATTACCGGATTTTGCGTTCCCCATTTATTATCAGTAAAGGTGCGCAAGCTAATAAAATACACTTCCGCTTTAAAGGGCGAATGGAAACCGTATTTCCAGCCTTCAAGGGTGGTAAGGATCGGCAGGTTCTGCGTAGTCAGCTCGTAGGTGCCGGAACTGAACACATCTGCAATTTGTCCTTCGTTAACGAAGATCGCCACTTGCTGCTGGCGAACAATTAATTTGGCCCCATTTTTTATTTCGTTCTCGTAGCGCTCAAAGCGCCACACCAGGGTGTCGTTGCTATCGTCGGTCCACTCGATGATATCAATCAACTCACCAGTAAGTTTATTCCACAAATCCATCTCGTTCTCCTTTCATGGCATTTAGCGGTAGTAGTGTTTAACGTTTTGATTATTAGCTTTATTGAAGAAAACCGTACAACAACACAGGTAGAGACAACCCCTGTCAAATCCAATACCTCATTCCCCCGGAACACAGGGGGGAATGAGCGATTAATTTACGCCTCACAGAGCGCCAAAATCAATGGCTCCAGTTCCGCCGGCATTCTGGGGCGACCTTCGGCATTAATAGGCACACCGGTGATTACTGCTTTGACCATCACCTGCTCGTCGGGCAGGCGATAAATGGTTTGATGAAATTCATAGCGCAGTTTGGATTGCCGCTTGACGAGGGTGCGCACCACAAACTGATCTCCACTCATCAGCGAACGGGTAAAATCCACTTCTGCACGCGCAATCACCAGGCCAATTTTCTGGCGCGCCAGGGCCGCAAAATCAATACCACCCCGCTTCAACAGACTGTGGCGCGCATGCTCTAGATAATTCATATACACCGAATTATTGACCCCATCGGCCAGGTCGCACTCGTAGTCCCTGACTTCCATTACACACTCAAACACCATGGTTAATTTCCTTGCTGGATAACTATTGATAAGTAACTGTTAGTAAAAGCCGCGCAGTATAGGCTAAACCAAACCCCGATTTGCGAGTCTTAATTAGCAACAAAAAGCAGCACTTAACAGTTCAGCCTCGTTAATCCGGCTAGACTGGGTGGATGACATCTGGCCATAGGCCTGTAGTAATCAAACAGATTCGGTTTTATTCATGATGAAAGAAACAGTAATCCAGTATTTCAGCTGGCTGTCCTGGCGTCGCCCCTGGGTTTGGTTAGTCGCGTTATTCCTGATGTACCACCTGACGCTGGCCGTTGTTGCACCAATGCTTATCAAGAGCAAGCTGAACGAGCTGGTAGTCGAGCGCTTGCAGCTCAATCTGGATGTTGATGGAATTTCCATCAATCCCTATGAGTTCACCCTGACGATCAACCAACTAAAAATTTCCGGCAATGACCTGGGGCAACCGCTGGGATTCGACAAACTTTTTATTAACCTGCAGCCGTGGGATTCGTTTGGCGATAGCTGGAGCATCAAAGAAGCCTACCTGACTGGCCTGTATGGCGAATTCAAGCGCATAGATGCGAAGACTAATAATTTCACCCGCATTCTGAATAACTGGATGGCCAGCGCAACGGCAACCGACGAATCGGCATCATCCACCAGCAGCACGCTGCCGTTACGCATTGAAGACATTAAACTGCAAATTGCCCAACTGAAAATTGTTGATCAGCTGCCCAAAAGTCGCTTTGAAACAGACTTGGGTCCGATTGAATTTCAAGCACATCAATTTAACACCCTGCCCAATGCCACAGGCAACCAATCACTGCTACTAAAAACCAATACCGGTGTTGAATTAAGTTGGCAGGGTAACTTTCGCCTCGCGCCATTTTCCAGCGAAGGCGATGTAAACCTGGTAGGACCGGCGTTGACTACGCTGGCCGATTATTTAAAAGATGATTTCAAAGTTGCGGTCGCAACCAGCAAACTGCAAGTGCAATTTCATTATGCACTCAATAAACCGGAACAATCTGATCTGACTGTATTGCTCTCCGGGATTGAAGCAAATCTGCAGGATTTGAAAGTAAATCAACTTGCGGGCAATTCCCCATTGCTCGCATTAAAACAAGTGAACCTCGCTGGTGGTGAAATAAAATGGCCTGAAGCCAGTGTGCAGCTACCCAAAATCCAGCTGCGCGATGGCGAGGCCTGGGCAACAATATCACCGCAAGGACAACTCAACTTCGAGCAAGTGATTGCTGAACGCGGCAGTGCCAACAGCGAGCCATCACCCTGGCAAGTGGTTAATGAACTGCTATCCATTAATGGGTTAAACCTTCACTACCGGGATGAATCCATTGGCACCAACTCGCAGGTGGAAATCGAAAATATTGCCATGGAGTTGAAAAACCTGAGCACTCGCGCGCAGCAAAATTCCGAGGCAAGCGCAAGCTTCAGTCTGCAAGGCGGCAAATTTGAATCCACCGCAAAATTCCAGTTAAATCCGTTCGCAAATGCCGAAGGGACCTACAAAATCACGCAATTGCCCGCCAAAGCCGCGCAAAGTTTTGTGGAAGCGTATGCGCGGGTAGATATTACCGAGGGTGAACTGGCGGCGGAAGGAAAAATTACTTCAGCAGAAGAGGCAATAAAAATTCAGGGCAACGCACAGCTCAATAATATAAAAGTGCAGGAAAAAGCCAGCGGGAAAACTCTGTTGAGCTGGTCAACGCTAAAACTCAATCGCATTATTGCCGATGTAGAAGCAAAAAAAATTAATATTGGGCGCATGGGATTTAACGAGGCATTTGCCGATTTCAATATTTTTTCCGATGGTACTCATACACTCACGCGAGTTTTAACAACGCCAGCCGCTACCGCGCAGGAATCAACCACTGCAGACACATCCAGCAATTTCACCTATTTAATTGGTCGCATCGATGTTGAAAATGCCAGCGGCAAATTTACTGACTCTTCACTTCCGCTGCCTTTTTCTGCCGACATCGCGCATATCAACGGCACTATTTCCACGCTCGACTCCACCAGTCACTCACCCGCGAACGTCAAACTCGAGGGGCAAGTGAGTGACTATGGCGAAATGGTGATGACTGGGGAAATTTTCCCACTTGAGCCAACACAAAAAACGCGAATGAACCTTAGCTTTAACAATATCGATATTTCCGAGCTATCACCTTACGCGATTAAATTTGCCGGGCGCGAAATCGCCAAGGGAAAAATGGATCTCGATCTGAAGTACGATATTAATCAAGATCAAATGCTCGGCCAAAACAACGTCGTGCTACACGAATTTGCGCTAGGCAAGAAGGTCGCTCAACCGGGTGCCGCCGATTTACCGCTCGACCTTGCCGTGGCCTTGCTCAAAGATAAAGACGGTATCATCCGCGCCGACCTGCCAGTGCAGGGCAATATCAATGACCCCAAATTTGACTATGGGAAAACCCTACGCAAAGCCATTCGCAAATTAATCACCAATGTCGCGGCAGCGCCCTTTCGCTTTTTGGCGGGCTTGGTGGGTGTAGGTAAAAACAAGGACCTGGGTTACATCAGTTTTTTCGCGGGCCGCACCGATTTATCGCCCGCACAGACAGAAAAAGTAAATCAGATTGGTGAGGCATTGATTAAGCGCCCCGATTTACAAATAGATATTCCAGGTGTTTATTCCGTGAGCTTTGACACTCACGCATTGCAGGAACAAAAATTTGAAACCCGCTTGCGCGAACAACTTTCGCAAAGCCAAAGCGATGCCAATATCGGCTCGCGTAAATATATTTCCACACTGGAAAACCTCTACACCGAAGCGCATTTATCCCCCAGCCTGGATGCATTGAAAAATGCAGCTCAAGCAACAACGGGCAATGAGGACAATGCTGACCAATTAAGCTATGCGAGAACTATTAAAGAAAAACTCGTCGCTATCGAGGCTGTGAGTCAGGCAGATTTACTACAACTCGCCAATCAGCGTGCGCAGGTGGTATACGGCCAACTCGCAAAAATTTCCGGCATAAAAGCTACGCAAATAAAATTGGCAGTAGCGCGCGAAGGCGGAATCAATAAAGACAACAAATTGAAACTCGAGTTGGGGGCAAACTTGAAGAAAACTAAAAAGAAGAAAATAAATATTTAAAATCCATCCCGTACAAAAAAAGCACCACTTTCATGGTGCTTTTTTATTTCTTAACAAACGGACAACTATTTTTCCGCAGTAGTTGGTTTAATCGGCAAATAGAATTGCTGCGCAACCAAACGAACACCTACACCAGCAAAACCCTGATATTTTTGATTGACACCTGCTGCGTACAAAGGTGCGCCATTTGCCAATAATTGATACGCCCAAGTTACGTCATCCGGTGATGCGCCGGACATCTCCAAATTGACATCCGACAGCTTGGTCACGCGATTGGTAGTGTTAAGCAATTGCTCATCGAAACTGAAGCAAGGGGTGGTAATGCACATAATTCCGTTATTGGTTGCGCTATAAAATTTACCCACCGCAGTATTTTGCGTTGCGGAGCGATAAGCATCTTTTGCCAGGAATACACCCAACACACCAGCCGTTGTATCCGTCTTGGGCAATATGGCGCCGATCAGTAACAGCGGCGTTCTATTTGCGAATGAAATAGTGCCCGCATCTATGGGACCGCTGCCATACACAACAGAAGCCACGTAGCATTCTTCTTGCAAACTGCCGTCGGCGCACTGGGTTAATTTTTGATTAACCAGCTTCACAAAATATCCACCGCACAAAGGCGCTGCACACTTGCGATAGTCAGGGCGCGCCGTAAATATTTGCGAACGCGCTGTTCTGGCGACAAATTGATATTCCACTAACGGGCCATCAAACGCGCGCGAATCCACGACACCTTTCGCTTTAATCGCATCGCCCTCAAACGTAAAGGCGATATCGCGTACTACACCATAGCTATCCTCATTGGGATCGGTCGGCAGTTGGAAGCTGACGTCCGGAGTACTGACGAGACTGGATGACGGGAATAGGATATGATCGCCGGCAGCAGAAATTTGCGCGACAAAACTGCCGGTAAAGGTCGCTACACTTGGCAAGCATGGGTTGATCCTGCACCATGCAGGGGTGACGACCACTGAACCCTCACTAACGTTAAAGGCATAACTATTACTGGCTTGTGCAAACCCCTGGTTAGTGAAGAACGATATTAGTAATACAACACTGAATGCGAAATGTTTCACCATTTTCATTTTACGGCTCCTGGTAAATAAGTAAGTTGAAGTTATTGTCATACATCCCTGACAACAAAATGGAAATGGCAGCAGCGGTGAGAACAATCGATACAACAACAATGGCATGGCACCTGTATTATTATTTCCACTCGCCACATACCATGTAAAACTCTACCACCGGTTGGTTTTACAAATTGTTAAAGAATGTTCCGGGTTTTATGAATTTTTTTGCAAAAAAAAATTTAAGCGACACTAAAATTTCTTTTGCGTGTATTTTCATACCAAATTTTTCTCATTCCGTTTAAATGGAAACTTCAATGCCAATTCGCTCTTGCAACCTTCATGATATTCCCGCTATTTGCAATATTTATAACCACTACATTGCACATACCGTTATCACATTTGAAGAAGCACCGGTCAGTGTTATCGATATGCAAAAACGGGTGGAGACCAACACACAACAATTTCCCTGGCTGGTATTTGAAGAGAATGGGGCGATTCTGGGCTATGCCTATGCCAGTAAATGGAAAGATCGCAGCGCCTACAAACACACCGCCGAGGTGACTGTGTACTTGCATCCGGATCATCGCAGTAAAGGTGTCGGCAGCCAGCTGTATAATGCGCTATTCGAACAACTCAAAGCGCTCAACATCCATGTACTACTGGCCTGTATCGCCATCCCTAATGCCGCGAGCGAACGTATTCATGAGCAGTTTGGTTTTCGCCAGGTGGCGCACTTTCGCGAAGTCGGCTTTAAATTCGGGCGCTGGCTGGACGTTGGCTATTGGCAAAAAAATATTTAATTGGTCTGGGATTTCTGTCTCCAATTTTCTACCAATTTTTCCACTGCACTTTATTAAGGATTGGCATTATGAATATAAAAATGTTTGTCGCACTAACGAGCCTTGCTTTATTAAATTCAGCTTGTTCGCCCTCACCGGAAAATTCAAAAGCGGCCAGCAGTGAGCCCGCTGTTACAGCGAGCACCGAGTTTACAACAAGCTCCACCGCAACAAACGCCACCGCAGCGGCAACCAGTGCAACGCCATCAAGCAACGACGCGAACACCCCGCTTGCCAGTGACTTGATTGGCACCCATTGGAAATTAATACTGTTACAAGACACGGAAGTAGCGGATACAGCGCAGGCTCCCTATCTGGTGTTAGGTGCTGATGCGCGCCTCTCCGGCTCTGACGGCTGCAATAAAATGATGGGCAGCTACAAGCTCGCCCACGACACGCTCAGCTTTGGTGAACTTGCATCTACCCGAATGGCCTGCCCGGACGACGCGAACCTGTCAGGCGGATTCAATCAGGCACTGCAAAATACCCGCAAATATTCCGTGCACGCCGACCAACTCGTACTGCAAGACGACAGCGGTTTGCAACTGGCACGCTTCCAGGCGGTTGCAGCACAATAAATCAGGCGCTTAAAAAAAGGGGGAAGCTCAGCCTCCCCCTCGATGCATTGCGGAGTAATCCGCCTGAACAATCAACCGCGCTGGCGAAATTCCGTCGGTGTAATTCCCACCATACGTTTAAAAAAGCGATGAAACGCAGAAGGGCTGTTAAATCCGGACTTGTAAATTATTTCCAAAATTGTTTCATCTTTATAATCTGGAGAAATGAGCAAGCGCTTTGCTTCTTCCACGCGATAGCGGTTGATAAATTCAAAGAAATTGCTCTGGTAATGCATTTTTAAAATGGCAGATACATCGCGCGGCTTCAAGCCAATCTGCTCCGCAAACCGCTCCAGATTGATATTGTTTTCCAGATACAGTTTATCTTCATGGATCGCCTTTTCTATTACTTCCACCTTGTGATCCATTTTGCTCGGTTGAACCGGCTTGGCAACCGGGATCGCCTGCACATTTAATAATTGGCGCGTGTTGATCAGACCAAATACAAATAGTCCATTCACCAGAATCACTGTCAGGTAATTATCAATAATCCCCAAACTATCGCTAACAGCGGCACTGACCATCCCCTCTAACATATAGGCTAGCAGCGACCAGAGCCAGTGAATACAAAAACCGGCGAGCACAGCATCGGCCAGCTTTAATTCCGACATAGAAATATCGGCATAGAGGTCGCGCAGGTTTTCGCGCAATTTATATTCGGCAATCACACAGGCGATGATGTAACCCAGTGGCGACAGCTTTACCAACGCCCATAAAAACGCCACTACCGCGTTTTCGGCGCCGCTCAAATTTGTGGTAGGTTGCCACTCCAGGCTATCTATACCGAAGACGACCAATAAAATCGCAGCAAGCACGGTAGGTATCGCATGAACAAGGTTGCGCCAGCGCAGCAGCTTTATCTCTTGCGAGAGCGAGCGCAAATAAAAATACAGCACCGGCCCTTGCAGTAATAAACAGGCCGCCAGGATGGCAACGACCAGAGGTGTGTGATTGATCGCAGCGGCTTTTAAATCGCCATTCCACACGATTAAAGTGGTGGTGAGTACCAGCGCAATCAATACAAAGAAGCCAGCCAGAATCCGTCGTGGTTGTATATGTTTTGCTGGCAATAAATTCAACAATACCGCCAGCACACCGCACTCCAGCGCGGTGAGCACCAAT
The DNA here is from genome assembly GCF_008806975.1 of Cellvibrio sp. KY-GH-1. NCBI lineage: Bacteria > Pseudomonadati > Pseudomonadota > Gammaproteobacteria > Cellvibrionales > Cellvibrionaceae > Cellvibrio > Cellvibrio sp. KY-GH-1. The sequence continues at coordinate 4,984,969 of NZ_CP031728.1, read as the reverse complement.
ACCAGGTCGTGGATATTTAGAAAGTTTGTTTTCATTAGGCCTTTCTCTGCAGCAACACAGCGTTACTAACGCCGTCTCAGCGACTTTATTAACGCTGTCTTATATGGCAACGCCATTTTGCGCCCCGTGGCCAGGCGCAAAATGGCGTGGAGTCGTTGTACTCGGTCGCGCTTACTTGAATACGCAATGCTTGGCGTAATCCTTGGCCTCATTCATGGTGAGATCGCCCTTGGGCTTCTCCTCAATCGATTTACACCATTCCGGGCTACCCACTTCAGGTGCACAGGCAGTGAGCGTTAACACGCTGGTAACGATCAGCAATGAACTAAGGATTCGCAAGGTGATGGTCATAAGTAATTCCTGGATATTTTGTTATGTAAGACAAATGCACCGCATTTGCAGGTGATAAGCTGAGGCAAGGATAGCAGAGGCTATCGGCAATAAAAAACGCCCACTGGAACCCAGTGGGCGTTTTTGGTTAACCGCTGGAGGAAATCCGCCAGAGATTAAGTTTACTTACGGCAAAGTTTTCAGATGATTCCCCACTGGCACCGAGAAAATACGGCCATCTTTTACATCCCAATTGATTGACCAGGTCATTACGCCGCGGAAATCGCTGTAGGCAGTTAAGGGCGCAACGCTGGCGCAATTAGTACGCAATGCCAAACAGCTTACTGCGCGATTAATGTCTGCAGTGGTTGCCTGACCGGAACCTGCTGCACGTGGGCCGGATGGCAAGCCAAGCGCAACCTGATCCGGACGCAGGCCTTTGAACTGGCCCGCAGTACCATTCGCCAATGGGAAACCTTCAATCAACATACGCGCCGATGCCACCATCATATCCACAGTGCCCGCTTGGTACGCTTGCGCCGCATATGGCGTTGCCAATCCGCCGTTGTTGTACAACTGCACATGCAACAAATCCAATTCATTGCGCAGTTGATCAATCATCGGCAAGTAAGCGCCCCAAATGCCAGAGTAGGCGACATAGCCACCTTGCACATAGGGATGCTCGGGGGCCATAGAGACATACAAATCCGGATACATGGCATTGAGTTGTTTGATCGCCGAAACCATGTTGGAAATGACTGGTGCACCGTGAATGACACCCGCGCCGGATTCCAAATCAATGTCCACACCATCAAAACCATATTCGTTAATGATCGCCGCCGTGCTGTTAACAAAGTTGGCGAGGTTGGTGGAGTTGTTCAACGTCACAGTGCCTTTTTCACCACCGTAGGAGAGCACAATGTTTTTGCCCTGCGCGCGTTTTGCAGCAACATCAGCAATAAATTGCGCTTTGTTTAAAGCGGGGTCCAAACGGAAATCCACACTGCCATTGCCGGCGTCATCCACGAAGGCGATAACAATGACATCCCACGCCGGATCAACATCACCCAAACGAATTACGCCGGAGCCGTTATCGAAGTTGTGCCAATAGCCAACCAATGCGTGTTTCGGTAATGCTGCTGCATCGCCGGGAACACGGCCATTGCCACTCACACTGGAAGAAGAACGACTGCTACTAACTACAGCAACGGAAGAACTGCTGGAAGATTTGGAAGTAGCTAACGATGAAGACGAAGCAATAACGCTGCTCGCTATACTGCTGGAGACAGCGCCGCACGAACGCACTAATTCCCACGCCTGTTGCCAATGCGCCCCTGTGCCGGGAGCGTACGCCCAGCTCGCGGTAGAACCACACCAGCCCGCAACAGTACAGCGATATTCACTGCCAACATTTTGCGCAAGTGAACCAGCGGTGTAATTGGTTCCTGCAACATATTGTGGTGATGCGCAGTTACCGCTTGCTACTGAGGATGCAGCCACGCTTGAAGGCGCCACTGAACTGGATGATTTTGAACTGCTCACCACAACGGATGAAGCTACCGAACTTTTTGATGACGTTGCTGTTGATGAATTGCCTGCACCATCGCACGCACCAAGCAAAGTCCACTCCTGCCACTGGCCGGAATAATTCACCGGGTTATGGCCCTGCGACCACCAATTGGCTTTATAGGCATTGCCCTGCTCTTTCACCTGACTGCCACCGCCATAAGCGGCCGTTACATTCCACGCGGGAATGCTGGAGCAATCGATTGCCATGGCGCTGGTTGATAAGCCGCTGATACAGAATGCGGCTAGCGCCAGAGTTGTTGGTTTTATCAAGGTTGCTGGTTTCATTTTATTTTCCCCCACTCTCGTTTGTAGTTTTTAGACAAAAGAACGCCGTAAAGAAATTTGAAAAATTTCTTTAGAATCTGCGCGTCTATTTTCAATAAATCATTGAGATTGTTGTTGGGGTGTCCCGTGGAGCAGTACTTATCTATTGCTTGCGTAAAAAAACAAAATAGATTGGCCGTACTTGGGAAACACACCGGTCCTGGTCACTCGTAGCGAGTTCCCTCTGGTCGGTTATCACAGGCATTTCCCAGCCTGCTTTGTTATAGGTGTAACGTTATTGTGGACATTAAAGTCTTAATGACAACGTTGCCATATATATCACCGGCAAGTACCTATAGCAATCAGGAAATGACAAAATAATGACAGCTACATAACATTTTCTTTTCATTAGAAGAAAATTTTATGTAGCCAACTCAAATATACGGGAAATAGATGATTGGGTAATAACGGGTTACACAAGGATTGCTACGGGACTACTCACCAACAACTATCCGTGATGGAAAATACTGCTGCGATCAATTTTTCTGGTTATTGATGAGCGCAATGAGATGCTCGGCCAAATGATCGTACACAACCCTAATGCGCGGATTTGAGCGAAGCTCCAGCGGAGCTGTTAACCAAACCGGCGAATCCTTGATCCAATTTTCAGGTAGTACGCGCACCAATTGCGGATATTGTTTTGCTAACAATTCAAATGCAAAACCAATCCCCATTCCATTCAACATAGCTTGCCAACACACCATTTGGTCATCGCTACGCACCGCAAAGGATTCGCGCGTTAGCTCAATTCCCAAAGCACGACAACTGTTTACTATGGCCGGGTTTTTGTCGTACCCAATCCAGTCAAAGTCGCCCATAGTGGCAGGCGAGAAAGGAACATTTTTTTGGTCCAGATACGCCTTACTCGCAAAGCCGCCCATTTTTAATCCGCCTAAATGGCGCGCCACCAGAGAGTCTTGCTCGGGCTTGGCCATGCGGACCGCAATATCCGCCTCACGCTCCAATAAATTATCCTGGGCATTATTCGCCACAATTTCTAATTGGATATCCGGATACTTCCAGCGCAAGCTCGCCAGGATGGGTGGAAGTAAAAAAGCGCTGGTCATTTCACTCGCGGTGATGCGTACGGTTCCCTTGAGCGATTGACTCTGCCCCGAAGCAGCCAACTGCAGTGCGTGTGCAGCCTGCTGCATTTGCTTGGCCGGGTAGACCAGTGCTTCACCGGCTGCCGTCAAGACACTGCCGCGTGCACCACGAGTAAAGAGCGCCGCGCCTATCTCCGCTTCCAACGCCGCAATCTGGCGACTTAACGTCGGCTGGGTTGCGCCTATTGCCTCCGCCGCACGGGCCACAGCACCGTGCTCAACCACGGCCAAAAATGCCTGAATCAGGCTCCAGTCAAAATTTAATCGATTTGCGTTATCCAATTTTGCATAGCTCCTATACCGATATCGATCTTGTCGCGCATAGCCTCGCCACTGAAAATGACCCCATCGCATTGCCAGCACCGAAATGCGCAACCGACCAGCCAAAAGGATTCTCGTAATGAAAACATTCTACCGCTACTTTCTCGACAGCCCTAAAACCCTGACGCTATTTGTACTGACCTTGTTGGCCTTTGCATTTAATTATTGGGCGTCAAGCACATTAACCGCGAGTTATGTCGAATCCAAGTTTCCAGTACCCTATCATGTTGCGCAGCTTTCATTCAGCGCAGAAAAATTAAAAGGCTGGTACGCCACGCTGCAAGAACTGGGAACCTTTGACGTCTACCTGCTAACGCAGCATATAGACTCCCTGTTTATTTTATCGGTGTTGCTGCTGCATTGCTTTGCGCTGGTGTTGATCTCGCGTTTATTTACCGCGAATAGCAGAGGCCGAAAAATTATGGTGGTATGCGCTTTGATTTCTGCAATAGCGCCGATCAGCGATCAACTGGAAAATCTGGTGTCTTATGTGATGCTCGCCAACCCTGCTGATTTTGCCGATGCACTTGCCTACATTTATTCCAGCTTTGCGGCTACCAAGTTTGCATTCTTTGTTTTTGCCTATATTGTGGCACCACTGGGATTAATCGTCGGTGTGATAAGCCGGATCATAAATCGCTCCAAACAAGCTCTACAAACCCAACCGCTGATCGCCGAACGCTAAACCAGCAAAAAATACCGCATAAAAGCAGCTTACTACCGCTCACGTTATTAACGAATTGAATAGGGAACCATCATGAAAAAATACCTACAGCTCCTTACCTGTACCGCCTTGGTATTCACTGTTACCAGCCCCAATCTTGTTGCGGCGGAGCTAACGGTGGAAGTCAATAAAATCCAACATCTGCAAGGCAGCCTGTACATCTCGCTCTACAAAGATGCGCAATGCTTCGACAGCAACAACAACGCGGTGAAGCGCGAAAAAATCAGCGTGGATAAAACAAGCCAGCAGATAAAACTGGGCGACGTGCCAGCGGGCGATTACGCGCTAAGGGTTTATCAGGATGTCAACGATAACGGCAAGATGGATTTTAATGGCATGCTGCCGGCAGAACCTTTTGGCTCCAGCAGCAAAAGCACCGAGCTTGCACCACCCAGCTTTAACGATGCGAAATTTACCCTGGATAAAAGCCAGAAAGTTCAGATTCAATTATTAAAATAATTTTTATTCTCCCCAGCCCCTCTTGGCTACGCGCCCCGTTCCAAAGAGGGGAGCAACAACTCCTCCCTTTGAAAAGGGAGGTTGGGAGGGATTTATTATTTCGCACGGCGCTGACGCACCGCTTCAAACAAACAAATACCCGTAGCGACCGACACGTTCAAACTACTCACCGTGCCCGCCATAGGAATATTCATCAGGTGATCGCAAGTATCCTGTGTGAGACGACGCAATCCATCCCCCTCGGCACCCATTAAAATACCAATGGGGCCGGTGAGGTTGGATTGGTAAATAGATTGCTCCGCTTCACCCGCCGCACCAAATAACCAGATTCCCTGCTCCTGTAATTTTTTCAGCGTGCGCGCCAGGTTGGTGACAGGTACAAACGGCAACACTTCTGCTGCACCGCACGCCACTTTGCGTGCAACGGGCGTAAGGCCGGTCGATTTATCTTTAGGGGCGATTACCGCATGCACGCCCGCCGCTTCTGCCGAGCGCATACAAGCGCCCAGGTTATGCGGATCAGTAACGCCATCCAGAATTAATAAAAACGCGGGCTCGCGCAGGTTTTCCAGAAATTGGAACAGCCAGGTTTCATCGTAGGTTTCGCCGGGCGTGCAAATCGCAATCACGCCCTGATGATTTTCATCGCTCACCATATCGTCGAGTTTATTGCGGCCTACTTGCTGGCAGTGAATACCATTGATTTCGGCAGCGTTCACAATTTTTTGCAAACGTTGATCATTGCGCCCTTGCAGCAAGTAAATTTCAATTACTCGCTGGGGCGCACTTTTTAACAATGCCTGCACCGCGTGCAAGCCATAAATAATTTCGCGTTTCAAAACACTTTCCTGCAGAAGAATCTAAACATTAGCCTGAACACCAAGCTGAAAAACCTAGCGCTCGGAAATACGCGTATCACGCTCGCGCACTTCCCGGTCTCTCACTATAAAAATTTCGCGATTAAGGCTGTCATCATAGATAAAGCCTTCGCCTTGCAACCAGCGATTAATCCTTCTTCTTAGCCTTAGCCACCGGTCTTTTAGCAGCTGCCGACGCAGGTTTAGCGCTAGTGCTGCTTTTTGTCGCCTTTGGCGCTGGCGATTTAACTGGTGCTGACGCTGCTGCGCCTGGAATCTTCGCATTCTTACGGCCATGACCAACCTCACTCGTCACTGTGGATGATTTCCCTGCTGCCGCTTTCCCACGTGCGGCTTTCGCCGGGGATTGTTGGGCAGCAATTTTTTTCACGGCTGTGGTTTTAGTCGTTTCAGCTTTTTTCGCGCCGCTCGTTACCGGCGCCGCTTTTTTAGCGGTTGTTTTTATTGCAGATTTTGGAGCGGGCGCCAGGTCCACAGCCGATGCTCGCTTGCCAGCATCTACTGTTTTAGTGACGGTTTTTTTACTTTCGGTTTTTTTACTTTCGGTTTTTTTACTTTCGGTTTTCTTAGTTGCCGTTTTCCCAGTCACCGCTTTTTTACTGGCAGGCGGTTTGGGTGCTGCCTTGGTTACGGCCGGTTTTTTCGCGGCCGGTTTTTTTCCAGCCGTTTTACCACTGCTGGCGCGGCCATCGACGAAATCATCCAGCGCAAATTCATCCAATTCAAAATTCCCGGCGGATGATTTCGCGTTGGATTTTTTAACAGCCGCTTTTTTGCTCACGGCTTTTGGTTTGGGCTTGGCAACGGGTGTTTCTTTGCCCGTCGGGGCCTTACTGGTTACCGTTTTTCCGGTTGCTTTTTTAGCGGCCGGTTTTGCTTCAACCTGTTTTGCAGCCGCTTTCTTAGGCGATGAAGCGGCGGGCTTACCCGCAAACTTTTCCACCACATCGACTACCGCTTTCTTCGCGGAAGCCGCCAACTGCTCAACTGCCGTCAGTGATTTTTCTAACAAGGTATCCGCTGATTTCTTCGCTTTGAATGAATCGCGCTTCGCGACCTTGGGTTTTACCGTTGATTTGGGGCGGCGAATCGCATTGGCCGATTCCAATTCAAAATCGATTTTGCGATTATCCAGATCCACGCGTACCACGCGCACGACCAACTCATCACCCAAACCAAATACTTTGCGCGTGCGCTCGCCGACCAGACGCTGTTGCGCCGCATCAAAGCGATAATAATCGTGCGGCAAGGAGGTGATATGAATAAGACCTTCGATATACAACTCATTCAATTCCACGAACAAACCAAAGCCGGTGACTGCGCTGACGTGGCCATCATAAACCGCACCGACTTGATCGCGCAGGTATTCACACTTCAACCAGCTCACCACATCGCGCGTGGCTTCATCTGCACGGCGCTCAGTGCGCGAACATTGCTCGCCGAATACCAGCATATCGCTCGGAGTATAGGGGTAAATTTTGCGCTTGGCGATGGGCTTGGCCGTTTCTACGCGACGCACATGAGTGGATGGCAATTCACTGCGAATAATTGAGCGAATCGCGCGATGTACTAACAAATCCGGATAGCGACGAATGGGCGAGGTGAAGTGCGTATAGGCCTCATAACCCAAACCAAAGTGGCCGTGATTCTCCACCTGATACATCGCCTGGCGCAAACTGCGCAGCATAACGGTTTGAATTAAATGGCCGTCACTGCGGCCCTGAATCATTTGCAACAATTGTTGATAATCGCCCGGTGTTGGGCGATCACCACCGGCGAGCCCTAAACCTAATTCGGAAAGATACGCACGCAAATTGGTGAGTTTGGCTTCCGTCGGGCCTTCATGCACGCGGTACAGACCGATAAGATCGTGCTTCTCGATAAATTTCGCTGCACATACGTTTGCGCACAACATGCACTCTTCAATCAATTTGTGTGCATCATTACGCTTAATCGGAACAATGCGTTCGATCTTACGATCTTCATTGAATTGAATGCGCGTTTCCACAGTTTCAAAGTCAATTGCACCGCGCTCATCACGCGCCACACGCAAGCATTGATACAACTTGTGCAGCAATTCCAGTTGCGGAACTACTGCTTTATATTCTTTGCGCAACGCCTCGCGCGCCTCACCTTCGCCGGTAAGAATCTCACCCACTTTGGTGTAGGTTAACCGCGCATGCGAATGCATTACCGCTTCATAAAATTGATAACCGGTAATGCGGCCAGCATCGCTGATGTTCATCTCACATACCATGCACAGGCGATCCACCGCCGGGTTGAGCGAACACAACCCGTTGGACAATGCCTCTGGCAGCATGGGCACCACATAATCGGGGAAGTACACCGAATTGCCGCGTGCGCGCGCTTCTACATCCAGTGGCGATTCCACTTGTACATAGTGGGACACATCCGCAATCGCCACATACAAACGCCAACCGCCTTTGCGACGCTCGCAAAGTACCGCATCGTCAAAGTCGCGCGCATCTTCACCGTCGATAGTCACGAACGGCAACTGGCGAACATCGACACGATGCTGTTTATCTTTTTCTTCCACTTGTGGAGAAAGTTGCGCAGCTTCGGCCAGAACATCCGCCGGCCAAACGCTGGGAATACCATGGGCCTGAATCGCCAATTCGATTTCCATACCCGGCGCCATATGGTCGCCCAGCACTTGAATCACGCGGCCGGTCGGCAGGCGGTTTTTATCCGGCTGCTGGGTGATCTCGGTCACCACAATTTGCCCGTGCTTGGCGCCACCGTAGGCACCGAAGGGGATCATAATGTCGTGGGTGATTTTGGGGTTTTCCGGGCGCACAAACTGCACGCCTTCTTCATTAAAGAACCGCCCGGCTAATTGGGTAGTATTGCGCACCAACACTTCAATAATCGCGCCCTCTTCCTTACCGCGATACTGCTCACCGGACAGGCGCACCAGCACCTCGTCGCCATCAAACACTTTGCGCATCTGGCGGTTATGAAGGTAGATGTCCTCCTCGCCATCGGCGCGAATCACAAACCCGTAACCATCGCGATGCCCCTGCACCCGCCCACGCACCACGTCGATCTTGTCCGAGCGCACATAGGCATCGCGGCGGTTGCTGATCAACTGCCCATCGCGCGCCATGGCAATCAATCGACGGCGCAAGGCCTCCACCTGGTCTTCACCAGTGAGCTTGAGCATTGCGCACATTTGTTCATGGGTAACTGGCTGGTCGGCGCTGTCGAGTAAATCGAGGATGTATTCGCGGCTGGGGATGGGGTTTTCGTACTTTTCCGCTTCGCGGGCAGCAAAGGGGTCACGGTTGGGGTTCTTACGTTTAGTCAATTGGGCATCCTGTGAGCAAAATTGGTAGTTTTCAAACTATCCTGGCATTCATAAGGGGATTATAGGGCAGCAATGATGACAAACCTACAAATAAAACCGAAAACCCTGTTGACAGTCACAGGCGCCATATTTATAGTGCGCGGCCTCAGCTTGCTGAGAATGCCCAGGTGGTGAAATTGGTAGACACGCTAGCTTCAGGTGTTAGTGGCCCCCGGCCGTGAAGGTTCAAGTCCTTTCCTGGGCACCAAACAGTAAAGCCCCGTTACGAAAGTAACGGGGCTTTTTGTTTTCCGGGTTTTAATCAATACACCACTGCTATATCCTCTAGCCAATATCTATTCTTAGTAAACTCTCAAAACATATAAATGATGCAGAGTATTACACTCGATGCAAAATGCTGCTCAAGCCTAATGATTAAATAGGAGCCTGCTGATGTTCACCAAGCTACACCTTAAAAATTTTAAAGCATGGCGAGACACAGGAGAGATAAAACTTGCTCCCGTGAATTTGTTACTTGGCACAAACTCATCAGGTAAATCCAGCCTTATTCAAAGCTTGTTACTCTTAAAACAAACAGCAAAGTCATTAGACAGAACTATTCATCTGAATTTAGGCGGAGATGACAATGATTATTTTAACTTCGGCGGATTTGATGATGTTTTAACTCAGGGAGTCACGGGACTAAGACAGTTCACTATTGATTTTAACTACAGCCATAAATCAAATAAAAATCAAAAAACAGGTAATTTTAAGAGTAGCTACGGCGCGACAACAAGCGGCGCCGTGGTAATTCATGACTTGGAAATATCCGAAGGAAATAGTCGATTTCGAGCAACAAGAGCATCAAGAGGGGCTTACTCAATTCGAGTTAATGAAGAAAGTAAACCACGCATCACAGGCAAACAGTATGCTCCCTCAAGATCAATTGCGTTACCAGCAGAAGCCATAAATGCTATGGGAGTTGATGGGATGATATCTGAAGATGTCAGCTATGCTATCTGGCAAGAGCTTAACTCAATTTCCTACCTAGGCCCATTACGCAGAAAACCTGAACGCGACTACACATGGAATAAAAGCAGTCCCGGCATAATTGAGAGTGATGGGAATAAATCTATCGACGCATTGTTCGCTAGCGAATTTCTGAAGGATGCAAGCAAGAGTGTATTGCAAGGAGTATCTAAATGGCTAAAGAAAATGGGGATTGCTGATCGAATAGCTGTACGTCAAGTAGCTAGATCAACCAGATACGAAATTGTCGTCATCAAAAAGAAGATTGTTTCTAACTTGCGAGACGTCGGAATAGGTGTGTCACAAGTTCTTCCCGTATTAACTCTGGCTCACTTCGCGCCAAAAGGTTCAACCATTTTACTAGAAGAGCCTGAAATTCATTTACATCCATTGGCCCAATCTGTACTAGCAGAGCTTTTCGTATCAGTTAGCAAAGAACGCAATATTCAATTTATTGTTGAGACCCATTCCGAGCATTTGTTCCGGCGTATGCAAACCCTGATTGCTAGAAGAGAAACCTCGCCAGATGACTGTCTAATGTATTTTGTGGAAAATGACGGTGATCAAGCTCAACTGAACAAATTAAATGCTGATGAATTTGGACGAATTCATAATTGGCCTCAGAATTTTTTTGGTGATTCACTAGCTGAAACAGAAGAACAAGCAAGACTGATGTTTGAACATCTTACACAAGGAAAGTAGACAATGAAGGATCGTTATGTTGTGGACACAAACGTTATAATCGCTGCAAGCACAATAGATGACATAAGCATTAATGCTACTCCGGAAGATGCGCAGCTGAGAATACAGGTTTGGAATTGGCTCAAAGAATTCAAATCGTCAGAATCACATTTGGTGCTTGATGGCCAAGGTTGCATTCAAAAGGAATATAGAGCAAAGCTTGGGCATAATGCTTATGGTCTTCAAGTTGTTAGACACAAATGGGACACAATTGCATACGATTTGGTGAACATTGAGTACGATTCAGATGGACACGCCATATTAAATGAACCATTGCAAACTGTTGTTGACGACAGAGCTGATAGAAAAATGGTTGCCGCAGCTTTAGCCGCACTTACAGATTATGGTAATAGCTGTATTGCCTTTGCCGCAGACTCAGATTGGCACAGATGGGAAGATGAAATTAAAAAAACTGGAGTGAAACTAGAACCAATCATCGAACAATGGTCTCGTGCAAAATACGACGAGAAAAAAGCCAAATGAATCAATTTTTTAGGTTTCCACACACTCCTCATGTAGCTTGGCTTGGCAAAGAAAACCCTCGCGACGATAAAGTTTTATCGCCTGAAGAAAATAAAGAACTACTCTCAGGCAGAGTTATAATTGAAGAAAAGCTTGATGGCGCAAATCTGGGCATATCTCTCGATTCCAATGGAGAGATTCAGGTTCAAAACCGCGGGCGGTATCTAGCCAAACCATTCAGTGGTCAATTTTCCAGACTCAATGCCTGGCTAACTCAACATCAAAATGCATTATCAAAAGCCCTTGATGAACAGTTAATAATTTTTGGCGAGTGGTGTGCAGCTAAACATTCCCTTGATTACCAAAATCTTCCCGATTGGTTTATCGTTTTCGATATTTATGACAAGGCTAATGAAAAGTTTTGGAGCATTTGCCGTCGAAACGAGCTAGCGCAAGAATTAAATTTATCTACCCCCAAATGCTTGTTTCATGGAACCACCACCATTCCACAATTGCTCGAAACGTTGAATTCTTCAAGCGAATACCGTGATGGCAACATGGAAGGAATCATAATTAGAAAAGATTCATCTCAATGGAATGAACTTAGAGCAAAACTCGTTCGTCCCGATTTTACTCAAAATATTGACTCCCACTGGAGTAAAAATCACTTGATCTGGAATAAGTTGAGTTCTGGTTATTAATCATTTTGTCAACCAAACATTTTTTAAAAAAGCGCATTTGAATTACACCCCATTACCCCCTCACATTGACAACCCCAGCCTCATCCCCTAACCTGCCCGCGCTGCGGTAAATCCCGCAGTCGGGATTACGACCCCCGACAATAGATCGGCACTGAATACGTGAGTATTTTGTGTCCTCGCACAGCTTTGCCTGTTTGTTATGGCGGGCTGGGTGGGGCCACCTTCGGGTGGGCCGGTGTGATCTGTTGCCGGTGGTCGTAACCCTGCTCAGTTCGCCCCCATGAATTACGACCTCATGCGGCGATTACACAAACAGATCAAAGAGAATGTTGTTATGGATAATATAGTTTTCCCTCCCCCGTTCCCCACGTCCCTTGTTATTAAACTCGATCAACTCCAATACACGTTTTACCAAAAATCCTGCCTTGAAATTCGTTCGCCCAGCGGGCAAGTACTTACGGTAATTTGCAAACCCCTGCCAGCCAAAACCGATGAAGATGCGGCGTACCAATTGTGGGCGCAGGCGTGTTTGTTGGAGGTGTTGTTTGATCAGGTGAATGAGCGAATAAAATTACCGCCGCGGGCGATTAATAGTATTGCGTATGTGATTGAGCGGATTGATGGGCATTTGAAGAGGCAAGCTGTCAGTTAAAACAAAGGCGGCAACTGCCGCCTTTGTTGAATCCAACCAATGAAGATTAAAAAAAAATCAAAACGAATATTCAAGACGCACACGCAGGCTGCGGGGTTCAACCGGGTGGAAGTGTAGATCTTCCTCGCCGCCTTCAGGTTCGCCGGCCAAACGCGAGGTATAAAAATAGTCGATATTGTGATCGCGGCTGTCCAATAGGTTGAACACATCCAGGCCCAGGCTTAACTGTTGCCAGCGGTAGCCTACGCCGATGTTGACGAGACTTGTTTTTTTGCCTTTGTGTAAACCGAATGAATCCAGTTGGCGCGCGCCGAAATGGCGTAAGCGCAGGCTGCCATGAAATCCCGTTTGGGCCGGGGCGTAAGTGATGCCTGCACTGGCAACAAAAGGCACTGAACCATCCACGTATTTTCCTTCTTCGGATTGCGCTTCGGTAAAGCGTGAACGCGTCCAGGCCAATTCAGTGTCCAGACTCCACCCGTCTGCAAACCAAAAATAACCGGCGAGTTCAATACCTGAGCGCGCAGAGGCGCGGCTCGCTTCGGTGTTGCCCGCATCCCCCACAAACAATAATTCTGAATCGAGTTGCAAATGCCACAGGGACGCGGAAATGTTGTAGCTATCCTGATCAAATAGTTTCAGCCCAAGCTCTGCGCCGTCTGAACGCGATAATAAATCGACAGGCTCGGCGATGGCGCCGGTGATTGGATCACGCGTAATCGTTGCGCCGCGTGCGTCGTTGGAATGAAAACCCTGGCCGATGTTCACATAGGTTTCAATCGAATCTGTTAATTGATAACTAACACCCGCTTTAACATTCGTCATACCGTCGCTGGCATCACCGGAGTTTTGCACCAGATCACTGTGTACATCCACTGCCAAATAATCGTGGCGCACACCCAAGTGCCCGCGAAATTTTTCGGTGAATTGCAAATCGCTTTGCGCAAACAAAGCTATTGAGGTTTCATCAATCGCATCAGTGCGGGTTGTGCTTATACGTTCACGCGCACGGGTTTTGTACAAGCCCACTTCATCAATCGCATCGTGCCGAACTTGTACACCAAGTGTGTGCGTGAGCGGTTTTCCGGCAATATCAGTGGCGAGGTTCCGTTTAATCTCTCCACCCATTATCTGGCGATTATCTACTTGCTCAAATTCATCACCGTTGATGGGATCATCCAAAAAATAGGTGAAGTTGGAAAATAAATTCAAGTCAGAATCGATAATATAAGCATTGATTTTCCAATCGGGGTTTTGCCACTGACCAGAGACACTGTAGCGGCTCGACTCACCGCCAACATCCTTATCCAGCGAGCCAAGTCGATGGATGACTTGCTGCTCAACAGCGCGCGCGGGAATTTGATCGGCTGCGACCCATTGATTGTCATAACCCATCAGAGTTAGTGAGAAGGTACCGTCTGCCAATGTCGTTGAATAACGAACCAACAGATTGGTTTTTTCCACTGCTTCGTTGATGTCTGCCCAAGGGCCGTCATAGGTTTGCGCTTCCACACCGAATAACAATTGCCCGGACGCGAGTGAAGTTTGATGGGCAGCGTACAGGCGTCGATAATCAAACTCGCCGCCTGTTAGTGAAAGCTGGCCAGCAGCTAACAAATTTTTTACCGAAAATTCGGCCGCGCCCGCGCCGGAAAAATCCCCAACTTCCGCGTAATAAGGTCCTTTGCGATAGCGAATATTCTCAATTAATTCCGGGATAATAAAATTCAAATCCGTATAGCCCTGCCCGTGCCCGTGGCTGCGCATGTTTACTGGCATACCATCAATAGCGGTGGAAAAATCTGTGCCGTGATCAAGGTTAAAACCGCGCAAAAAATATTGGTTGGCTTTACCCGACCCACTGTGTTGGGTGACTACCATGCCCGGTACAAACTCCAATATTTCGCCGGTGCGCAATACCGGGCGCTGTTCAATTTCACCGCTGCCGATTACACCTTCTGCCGCCGCGATACTGGTGCCCAATAAATTTAACTGTGTGCCATACACCATGAGGTTTTCAACCTGAGCCAGGTCGCTCTGGTTAATCGCCGCGTTAGCTAATGCCAAATTACTGCTGACGAATAACGATTCGACAACAGCTCCAATAAAAATGCGCTTCATTATTTGCTCCTTAACCAAGCCAGCGTTCGATTACCCATTGTAAAGCGATGAATGCAATGATTATCGAAATACCGGTCAACGCGTACCGAGCGTACCACAATTGATTTCGGAGAAAAATAAACAGCGGTAACAGCAACAACACAATCGCCATTTGCCCCAGCTCCACGCCCACATTAAATGCCAGCACCGTAAGAATTTGTTGATCCGCCGGCAAACCCAATTCACCCAACACGCCGGCAAACCCCATTCCGTGCAATAAACCAAACGCAAAAGTGAGCCACCCCAAACGCACGACTAATGGATAAATATTATTGAGCGCAACCAGCATGACCGACAGCGCAATACCCACTTCCACCCAGCGGCTTGAAAAATGAATAAGGCCCAAAGCCGTTGCAGACAACGTAATGGAATGCGCAAGCGTAAATGCAGTGACGATCCAGGCGGTGTTAACGAGGATATTTCGCGAATCATGATTGGCAACCCAGCGCCCGTTGCGACGAATTAATACGCTCACCAGCAGTAGCGATAATAAAAATAAAATGTGATCTATACCGATCCAGATATGTACCATGCCTTGATACACAAATTCATAAAAGGTCTGCCAAGGATCACCCGCCGACACATTCCAGATAATTTCTGGCTGTGCCTCGCTCAACACGCGGCTGCTTTGCGCGGTATCGCTGTTCAAGGTCAGCAATAATTTGTGCTCGGTATTCTCGTTAAAGAAAGCGCTATAGTGAATAGCAACGGCACCAGCCAGCGCACACTGTGCACGCACAGGTACTTGCAAATAGGATTCATTGAAATGGGAATCAATTTTCCATTCATCGGTGATGATTAACGAACAGCGCGAGTTACCACGGCTAATTTGCACTTGATTGGACAAATAGTGCTGAACGACTTCCGCGCGCACTTGCAATTCCCCCCAACGCAAATTGCCATCGCCATTAACATCGACACCAACCGCCTGCTCCAGGTCGTACAGGCGAAGTTGCCACTCGCCGCTGACGAGCCCCTGCGAATTGATTTGTAACCTTGCATAGGCAGTACTCAGTTGGTGTGCACAGACCGGCAGCACGGTAACGCATGTCATGAAAAAAATGATCAATGAAGGCCAGCGCATTATTTTGCCTCCATCGGGGGGATATTTTTTTCTGACAGGTTTTCTGTAACACCCGCCAACTGCTGTGCGCGGACTAATAATTTTTTATCGCCAGGCTCGCGCGCATCCTGCCAATTGCGTTCCGCCCAATAGAGCGCTTTTTTTGCATCACGGGATACATCCAGGTAATAAATCGCCAAGTCAGCGGCATGGGCCTGGTCATCGCGCTGTTCACGCAATGCGAAGCGCTCTTGCAATTGCATTTGCCATTGGCTTTCGCCGGTTAATTTTTTTTCCGCCATCACCAGGCGGATCAGCAAGGCGTCATCGAGCTGACTAGTCTGTTTAATTACATCGGTTATTTTTTCTGCAACCAAGGGGTTGTTATTCAGGGCAAGTTGGATATCGGCCCATTGCACCCAAGCGCTCAGGCTTTTTGGCTGGGACATTTTTGCCAGCAAATCCTGCGCTTGGGTATACAGCTGCAAACGCACTGCCATGTCAGCCAACATTTGCAAAACCCACAACTGGCGCTCGTCATCCGGCAAACCTTGGGAGGCTAACAGTTGTTGTAATTGTGCGTAGCTTTCGGCGAGTGCTTTTTCGCCCTGGTAACTGCGCGCCTCCAGGGAACAGGCGCTGAACGTGAGCAGATCCGCATGGCCTAACAGTTTTAAACAATAAGCCTGAGCCGCCGTGGGATTCCCCTGAATTAATTGCAAACGCGCCGCGAGTAAATTAGCGGCGATGTGGTTTGGCTCACGGGTGAAAATTTTTTTCAGAATTTCTTGTGCGAGCAGAAATTTATGTTGGTGTTGTTGCACTTGCGCCCAGGCCACCAGGAGTGCGGTGTCCTGAACGTTATTTTTAATGGCAGGCTTTAGCAGTGCTTCAGTCACGCCGTACAAATAGGCGAACCCCGGTTGCGCCGCTTGGTCTAAATATTGATTCGCCAATTGCGTCAGCGCGGCGATATCCTCAGGCGGCAAATTATTTTTTGTGGGTAAGCCGTGTATTTGCCGGGACGCAGCCATATCCCACACCGCAATCACCTCGTCCGGCGAGGCAGGAATGTAGGGCTTCGCCTGGGCGCTCGCTATCAAACAGTAAAATACTGTCATTGCCATTTGGTATTTCATCGTTACCACCCGCTGCAAGGCAGCAATAAAAACTATTTGTAATCTGTCATTTTTTTAAAAAGCCCACTGTCCATAGCGGGCGCAATCGTTGTCGATTTTTTACGGCATTAACAAATCATCGAACGCTGTTTCTTCGGTGGCATCCTGAGTGATCGCTCGGCTATCCAGCGACAGGGGTGTATCTGTTTCAGTTTGTGCAAAGGCTTTACGGGTGTAAGCGCCCATATTCACAGCCAATAAATCGATTGTGATATTTACCATGGCACTGGTTGAGGTCGCCTTGCCATCGAAAACGGTAAACGCAAATTGATCAGTGCCGGTAAAATCCACATTGGGCAAATACCGAAAAGAGCCATCTGTTTCCAGCATTAACGTGCCGTTCACAGGCGGCGTTGACACTGCAAAACTTAACCGGTCTTTGTCTGCATCACTGGCCATTAATTTACCGGTCGCTGGCGTGTCTGCCTGTGTGGTAACACTCGCGGCCATCGCAATGGGTGACGTATTGGCTTTGGGTGGTTTCTTTTTATTGTCACCACCGCACGCACTCAGTAGGAGTGCAATACTTAACGGAATTAGAAGCGATAAAGTTTTCATCATTCACCTCCTACTTGGAACCAGGCAGTGGATCAGCGAGGTAAGGGAACGTATTTTTCATCATGCTGGCGCTGACTGGCGCACCATCGGTGAAAGGTACATTGCCCACGTTGGCATCGGCGGGTTTACATAAACCCAAATCAGTATCGACACCGCCAACAGGAATGGGGTAACACAAACGCCCCATGACTACGCGCAATGCAATATCCACCACGTCATCGCCGGGGCGACGGCCATTGGGGAAACCGGCAAGGTCATTGCCCGCTACACCAAATGCGGACTGTTGCATTTGCGCTGTAGCTGCAATGCCGGTGTTCAAGCGCAACATTTCCGAAGGCGTTACGGTTTTTAATTGGTTAACGCCGGGGAAACCGGTCAGGAACGCAGTGACCAAATCCATACGCGGAAAATTGGTCGGCGCCAGGGTGGGCAGGTTTGCGCCTAATGTGGTGTTCACCGCATCTTTAAATAAAATATTTAGTAATTCCGGTAATGATGGGTGAGTGACGTAATCCGCAAACTGGCCATCGTTTTTAGGTTCAGCAACCGAAAAGCGATCTTTATCTTTTAGGCCGATCACCAATTCATTTACCAATGGATTGCCCAAGCGCGAGATTTGCGTGAGCGCACCGCCGTTCACTTCAGTTTTATTAAACGATGCTTGCGGATTTAAAATTCGCGCTTGCGGCAAACTCGCGGTGGTCCAGGTGCCGATAACACCATTGCCACTACCCACTAAACAAGCCTTGGGAATTTCCAGCGAAATGGCGGTGACATTTTTATCCAGCAGATCGTCATTCGCCGACGATTGGGTAATTCCACCCGGGAAGCCGCCTGCATCGCCAGCACCGGGCGCACTATCACCCTCAACGGGAACAATATTGACCAAGTCAAATATTTTCCCCAGGTTTACCACAAAGGGATCTTTGCGCTGGCCAACAAACACTTTGCCGTTGGTGTTACAGCCGGGAATACTAATCTCGTAAATAAAGCTGTTCGCGTAGGTCGCATAACCCGCCGCTGAGCTAAAGGTTTTATTGCCGATGTAATCGAGCGGTTTTTTGAAACTAGTGCCCATGCCGGTTGCCATTTGCACATCGGCGCGCGTACCGGATTTGCGATCGCCGGTGCGCAATTTTACCGAGTAACTCTCGCTAAAATTCACTGCCGACATATCGCTCGCTGAAACACCGCCCACATTTTTTAAGGGTACAGCAACCGAACGGCTGCTTCCTTCCGGCCCCACCATTAATTTCACACCTTCGCCGCCCGCCAATGCCTGGCTAAAACGAAACTCAAAGGTGAGGTCTTCAACGGCATCGCCCGTGTTGTCCACATGGATGCTGTACACCGCGTAAGGGTCCATCGCAAAATAATTCGGGCCGCCGTAAGCGTCTTGCAGTGGGATGTAATTCGCGATTAGCGTTACATAATCACCGCGCCCCGGCTCATAACTGTTAAAGGCGTAAAAGTCGGTTGAATCCAATGCGGGGGCGCGGGTGATATTGGGCGCTTCGCGGTGGCTGGATGCAAAACTGTGAGTGGCAAGCAAGCTTGCGCAGAGGGTGCCGATAACGGCAGATAGATATTTGTGTTTCATCGTTGACTCCTGGGTTAAGTGACTGACATAACACTTAACGGCTCAACGTGATTTTTGGATTCACTTTTTTTAATTATTTTTTAATTATTTTTAAGTTAATTATCGGCAGCACGCGATGGCATAAAAAAAGACCCGCGCGTGGCATTACGCCAAGGGCGGGTTTATGTGACGTTTCATCGTCGTTATTACGTTTACTCGTCAGTTAAAAATGTAGCTGCCGGTATAAAGGTTAAAAACAGATAACGCTAGATTACATAGCTACTAACTCGGCGGTGTAAAGCACGGTGGTCGGTTGGCCCGTTGGCGATCCACCCAGCGGTTCCAGGCTCACCGCCAGTGCAGCGACTTGTAACTGATCAAACAATACCGAACGCGGCAGGCTCAACTTGCCCTGTTTGGGTAAGATCCCCAAGGAAATCGGCGCGCGACCATCGGCAGCAACCATCCACAATTCGTAATCCTGATTATCCAGCGGTTTGAATTTATCCGTAGCAGTTACCAGTAATTGATCGTCACGCAATTCAATCAGCCAGAGCGCTTGCGCTTGTTCACTTTGTACCACCGCAATTTGCCCCGGCAGCAAGGATTCGCTCGGTTGCAGATTAATAAGCAATACCGCCAGCAAAATGGCTGCGGCCGCCGACAGACCCGCAAACCATTGCAATGCGCGCGGCTTGCGTTGCGGCAAACGCGTAACAACATTGGCCGAATCACCCTTAGCCGGCAGGCTATTGAAACCCAAGCGGGTTTGAATGCGCTCCCACACTTCGGGCGGAGGTTGCACAGCAGGTAGCGCACCACCCAATTCATTCAGCCGGCTTTCCCACCGCCAGAGGTGATGGCGAAGGCTGTTGTGTTGCATGAGCAAGCGTTGGTAACGAATGCGTGCCGGGCCTTGCAAACTTCCCAACACATACTCGGAAGACAATGCACTTTGACGTTCTTCGGTAAGGTAATTCATGATTCAAGGCACCTTTTTAAACGTTCCAGACCACGCCGAATCCAGGTTTTGATGGTTCCTAAGGGCGTTTCCATTTGCTCGCACACTTCCATATGGGTAAGCCCGCGAAAATAAGCCAGCTCTATCGCACTGCGCTGCGCGTCTTCCAAGCGATCCATACATCGATCAATACGCACCCGATCGCGCTGTTCATACAACTCGCGCTCGGGCGTGTGATCGTCTTCCGCCTCCTCCAATAATTCGTCACCGGTTTCACGCCGGCTTTTTGCCGCGCGCAACATATCCAATGCGCGATAGCGAACAATACTGATCATCCAGGTCAACACAGTGCCTTTTTCCTGCTGATAATCGCCCGCGTTGTGCCAAATACGGACATAAGCCTCTTGAACGGCCTCTTCAGCCAGGTCGCGCCGACGCAGCATTTGCAGGCTGATTGCGTACAACTGCCCCGCCGTTTGGCGATACAAGTTCGCAAACGCCTGCCTATCGCCCTGCGCCGTGGCGCTGAGCAGATGCAAAAAATCGTAATTCGTATCCATGATGCTGTGCTCTAGTTATTAATGCGGTTGTTATGAACCCCCCTGTACTCCGACAGAATTGGGCCGATTCGATGGTTATACGGCCCAGGGTGATATTTGGATTCAACTTTTTTTGCTAACTGAGCCTAGCAGCTGTTTGGGGTAAGCGGGCGGGTGCGTCCATTCGGGCGCCGGGGATGGCGGAGTACCTTTTACCGACAATTCATTGTTAAAGAACATTTTTTCTTTTTATATTCCCAATATTTATAATCTTTCAGAGTCTCTAATGCCCGCTGACTTGGCAGTTGCGTGATTATTAAATACTGTACTGAACATCCTGAGAAACGTAATGCTGTAACGAAAATTAATGCGGTAAAACTAATTTTAATATTTGGACACTATTTTTTTGATGAGCGTGACAACGGCACCAACAACTATGAGGAACCAACATGCAAGCAACGAAGAGGGAGTTGGCGTTAGATTCCTGTGAGAAAATTTTTTCATCAACCCTGTGCCATGACGTTATCACCAGTGTAATGGCTCACGTTGACCTATTGATTGACAGCTTTATCAGCGACCCAGGTCTGTGGTGGACGGGAATCGGGACGATAGCGGGAGTGATTGCGTTAATCATCACGGTCAAAAAGAAAGACACGGTGGTTGTGGTGCAGCAAATCCCCGAGGCTGTAACCAGGTTGCTCGATGAGTCAAAGGCAGGCGCTTTTGCGGCTGAAACTGTTATTGTGAAATTCCCATCGGCTGACGAACTCTCCTCATTAAAAGCCGCCTTTACCTATCTCAAACCACCGCCCAAAAGGCCGCGTGCATCCTGGATGCCCTGCTTTCCACTTCAAGTAAACGCCATTGCCCGAAAAAATGCCGAACGTCACTTTTATGCCAGAGGCAGTGAGCGAAGTATTCTTGAAACGCACGGCGTGCGCCAAGTGAAGAATGGATTATTCATTTCTGAATATGCCGCTGCCCCCATTTTCCAAAGCTGGTCCGACGACGGCAAGGAAATTTTGATAGCCTGCGATCAACATGGCGTCCGGCGGTATCGCGTATCATCGCAAGGCTTGGCGCTTGATTCCGATCATTATTCACAACGTCCGACGTTACTCTGGCGACAGCCGCCCAAATGGTGTCGTTGGTGCGTGCATCCAAGCAGGGGGTTGCTGCCTTGCTACTACATAGATCTCGCCTCATATAACGCAGCAAGTAAACCAACACTCTATATTCACGTTGGGCACTTCGAACCGATTCGCATCGATTTGACGCCCACGCGATTGCGCCCGGGTGGACTCGACGCTATCGGTCGGCCCAACGATACGCCCAACCCATGGCGCCCCGGGCACGCCCAATTGCTGATGATGGACGGAGCAGGAATTTCATCGCCCGATGGTGGCGCGCGCGCACTAAGCCTCTTTCAGGTATCGGATGCGATTCGTGACAATGGCATTGCTGAAAATCACCTGCGGCGCTTCGAGCTGGACCATGTCATTCCTCCCGGGTATTACGTGCGCGATTATTCATGGAGCGCCGAAGGACATTTTTTTGCGCTCCAAATAGGAAATCAGTTCGGCACTTCTGCGGGCCGGGTATTAGTGATTGACTCACTCAAAGGCCAGGTGCTCGCCATTTCCGATTGGAATCGGGAGATGATTGGTTGGCATCCCGATTCGGGTGATATGTTGCTAGCGCGACCTGACGAAGAAAAAGCAGAGGCGCTTGTTGAAATTCTCACTTGGGAAGTTTGCGGCGACCAGGAGCGGCCGGTAGATATGGACACTGCCGACGAAGATAGTCGACGCATGGCACTATCGTTTATCGAACGGCGCTCACAACACTCACCGCGCCAATTAAATGCCAATGGCACGCTGTGGTTAACCGCCAATGGGCAGGATTTGGTAATTACATCGACCAACAAGAATCAGGAACTTTATCTTCGTATTGCCCATAAAGGTTCAGCGATATGGTCCCCAACCGATCCATCGCTCTTTGCCACCATCGGGGATGCAGACTCGAACGACTCCCTGTGCCTATGGCAAATTGCGGGAGAAAGCTGACCGCCTGCTTACAACGACCATCGCACACTACAAGGGCGCGCGATAATCGCGCGCCCTTGTGGCATGGCCGTTATTTTTTCTCAAACGCCCCCAAATCCGGTGCAACACCGGCGTAAGGCAAACCCACATTGACACCTTTATCAATCAGCGCACTGTTCGCATTCAAGCGGAACAAATTATTGTTCGGCAAAGAACCATCAGGATTGCGCGCGGCAGTAGCGAGGGATAAATCCAGGCTGGCGAAATCCGCTGCAATTGCCGAGGGGCCGGTATCCCAGGAATTATTTTTACTATCCGCATTGGATACACTCACAGTTCCCGACAAGGAAATGTTATTTCTTAAATAATGTTTTTCGCCGGAATTGACCGGATTACCCAACCCGTAATTAATGCCGTTGCGATAGGCAGTGTTATTCAACACCGTTAGACCGCCAGCATTATTATTTTGATCAAAACCTTTGAGCGGATTATCAAAGGCCACGGAGTTGGTGATGCGGTTGCGCGCTACGATTTTATTGCCGCCCAATTTAAAACCGTTGCCGTTACCCGCGAAGCTGCCGTAATTCCATACATCCACACCGTTGCGAAATGCCCAGCTATTTTCCACGGTTACGATCTCGGGGCTGTCGAACATATCGAAACCGTCATCAGAGTTTTCCCAGGCGCGGCAGCCCACAAATTTATTGCCCGGCCCTTGTGTTTGCTTGGGCCCAAAGCCATCGGCCATGCTGCCGTTTTTCTTGGGGTCATAATTTCGATAGGCATCGGAATTAATCACGGTGGTATAGGCGCCGCCTTTATTAATTTCCAAGCCGGTGTTGCGATTATTGTGGAAGGCACAATTTTCAAAGGTATTGTATTTGCCCGTGACGTAAACGCCTTGATAACCCGCGCGCGTAATTTCAATGCCTTTGAAATACCAGTAGCTGCCCGTTAGATAAATGCCATAAGAATCTTGCACCCACGCCAATTCCGGAAAGGAAAAATCAATGACGGCGCGCCCGCAATTGGCGGCCACCACGCGAATAGGTGCAGATGCAGTGCCCGACTTGGACAAAGTAATGGTATTCGCTTTACCGGCGGTGTAAGGCACAGAATAAGTGCCTGGCTCCAGCAACAACATTTCACCGGCCTTCACTTGCGCAAGGGCAGTGGTTAAATCCAGCGGCGAACTAAAACTGGTGCCATTGGCATTGGCCGAACCATTTTTGGAAACATAATAAATTTTGCTCGCGCTGATATTGCCCAAACAATTGTTATTTGCCACCGAACTTGAAGCAACAACGCTGCTGGATTTTGCTGAACTGCTGGTTTGCGCAACCGATGAAGCAATGCTGGATTTACTGGAAGAAACTGCAGAACTAACCACCGGCTTACTCGAAGCAACAGAGCTGGCAGCAGCAGGAATAGAGCACTCATTTACACCACCCGCCACTTTGGTGCCCGCGCCAAATGTGGCCTCACTGCACACAAAGGTTCCCGTTAATACTTTATAGGTAAACGTATCATTGCGGCCAAATGCCACATTGGTCGCCGAGGCAACAGAACAGGTTTGATCGCTTTTACAAATGGTGGTGTAACCCGAGGGGCGATTGGCCGCCAGCACCTGACTGGCGATTGAAGCCGCCAATAAAGAAAAAATAATAGAGGAATAGCGCATACTGATCTCCGCGAATTGTTATTGGTATTCACGCAACTAACCTTTGCAAAAAAGGCGAGCCATGAAAACTGCTTGGTACATTTATAATTATTGTGATGGGCGCTTGATGACCCATTCTTGGTAGACCGATGCAAACCAAAACAACCGGGGATGCTTTTGCCGGCGACAATCATACGGGAAATGCCCCGCAAGTTCCATTGATTGGGGATAATGAGGGATTCTTTGCAGTGAGCAGCTGGGGGAATTGAGCCGATAGCTTCGGTTTTGTCGATTCTCCAATTGTAATTGGGGCGCAAATAGATATTGCTTATGACCACAACCGGACATTGGCATTTGTGTGGGTTGGGCAGCAATGCCCAACATGTTGAATTATTGAATAGATTTGTTGGGCATAACTGCCCAACCTACGAGCTGTTTGCGCTATTGATTGCGTGCGACTATCGAACCCGGTGCCCGCGCGCTCGGCGCCTACCCCGAGATCCATCTTGGTTTGGATCAACTCCGATTCGCCTTCAACCCCTTCCACTTGCTCGGCCTGCACTGGCTCGTTGACGATTGAATTAACCGGAGAATCGGTTCGCGCCGCGCGAGCCTGTGGCGCCGCACTATGTGATTCAGCAGCAGTAGATTTAGAAGCATAATCGGCCATGTCAGATTCCTTACCAAAGTCATTTACAATACCGAAGCGAGCAATCAAAAATTTTTTCTAGTTTAGCCATATTTCAAACATCCTATTCAATGTCGCATACCGACCAAGAAGGGAAGTTGGCTAGTGTTCTGCGGACCCAATTTTTCTTATTCTGAAGCACTTGAAATTTCAAATCTGCTGAGCCAGTTGATACGGTCTTTTAGTCTCTTTAGATCCATTCCACCCCTAGCTGAGGGTCTGCTAACAACATTACAAACTATCTCAGAGTAGTTCCTTTCGTTGAAATCTAACTGTTCATTTTTAAGAATTTCTTTGTGTTTCAACAATCTCGGTGATTCACTCTTTTTAAATTGATTATTCTTCGCAGCTATCAGAAGGCCTTCAACTAAGGCACATTCAAAATTATCAATTCTCTTCTTGGCAGACACTATTTTATAGAGATAGTCGATTAGTTCAAATTCCTCTCCCTCGTCCGCGATATATCGTTCATATGCATCAAAATTGAAATGCTTTGAAATTACCAAGAAGACCAACAATGCAGGAAAAATATACTCATTTTCTTTAGCGGTTCTAATTGCAATATTAATACTCGCAAGAAGTTGCTCAATTTCTCTCAATGAAAGCTGAAGACCAGTTGCAAGCATTACGAATACATTTTTTAGATGTTCTTGATCGTACTGAAGCTCAGAGTACTGTTTCCTTGGTGCAAAAAATTTATCCAGCTCTAATGAAGAAAATAGCGAATTGATATAGTTAGCCTTGTCTGGCTCCTTAAGCTGATACTCAAAGTCGATGAACCGACGAAGATACCCATTTGAATCTATTCCATTACCATAGACAGCCTGAATTGAATGTCCTAACTGTTTCTTATCAAGAGCTAACACAAAAACCAAACCTTTTGTGCTGAAGAGATGCTTAATTCTTTCCAGTAATTCTATTGCATAGTTTGGTCGACAGCGATCCAGCTCATCAACAAATATTACTAATGGCCTACCATCCGCTGATTGATTAATAAATTTCGTCAACGCTTCATGAAACTCGAATATTGCTTTTTTTTGCTGAAGGTAATTATCGAGTGCATCACCAGCCAATGAGCCAGTCACTTTCATAATCTCATCTTCTATTATTTTATCAGCATCAATAATTCCCGCAGTTCCAATTTTCACCAATGCAGGAATTCCTCGCTTTGCAATTTGTTTTCCAGCGGCTTTGGCCTTTTCCCATGCGTCGCTTGCCTGTTGATTGACGCCGATGAGACTTTTTAGACCTTCATTCATTTCACCTAGAAAAGAGACTAATGGCTCGTCAGAGAAATCAGTTTCCCAAGCATTAAAGTAAAGAGAAGGCAATTTTTCTGTTTTGAGATGCTGCTCCCACAATCGGATAAAAGTTGTCTTACCTGTACCCCATCGAGAATCAATTGCTATCACTGCTGGAGAGTTTACGTTAGCAGCGAGCAATGACAGATTGAGCACTTCTTCTTTTCTGCCCAAAAGGTCATTTTTGAAAGGGTCATTTGGTTCAATTTTGAGTGGATTGAGCTTTAAATTCAAAATATCCATCCCATGCTTAAGGTAAAATTGATTAGAGGTTTTTTTCAATTTATGTTTAAATTGCTTCAGTGTTCGCTTTGGGCACGCAAGTGACTTTCACGCTATCTTCGACCAAATGCCAAGTCGATTCCGACGCATAACGGCCAAGAGCGGAATTTCTAGCTAAGTTTGCTTGCGGGCATCTTTAATATACATTGCCGAACCATTGCTTCTCATATCAATCTCAAATAATTCGCTTGCTTTTATTAAGTCACTTAGTTTTGCGTAGCCATAATTCAAAGGTGAAAATGAACTATTATTAGATATATATTTAGCAACTTGTCCCATGTAAGACCAACCGTCATCCCCGGAGCTCTGTTCGGCTGCAAGCCTTAGCTGCTTCACCAGATGAGTATCTTTTCTTAGATCACTTCTACCTTTCTTAGCGGGTGGCAGTTGGTCTTCTAGTTTTTCGGATTTGTTTTCAGGTTCAGGTATTAAATTTTCAATATAGATAAAGGGCGAGCAGGAATCGACAAATGGCTTGGGTGTTTTCTTTTGGCCAAAACCATAAACCGGTAATCCACTTTCAAGAATTCTGAGAACTAAAGGAGTGAAGTCGCTATCGCTAGTCATTAATGCAAAAGCATCGACGTTTTTGCTATAGAGCAAATCCATTGCATCGATAATCATTGCTGAGTCAGTTGCATTTTTTCCTTTTGTATAAGCAAATTGTTGCATGGGCCTAATGGCATTTGGATGAAGTTTCTCTATCCAACCGATTAAAGAAGGATTATTCCAGTCACCATGTGCGTGCCTTACATTCACGGCTCCATATTTAGCTAATTCGGCTAACACTCCTTCGATTGAATTATGACTAACATTATCGCAATCAATTAAAAGAGCAATTCTTTTGGGGTCCGACATTGTAACTTCCTTAATTTTTTCTAACGTAGTGATATCAAATCATATTGCACATTATTCGGGCACAGAACAAATCGGCCAAAATCGGGCATCCTTATATTGATGATAACTTCAACTAACCGAATCCGATATCAAATTAGATTTAACATCCTGATATAGCCGCTTCAATTCGTCAAAACCCATATCCAAAATCGGCTCGTACATAAATGAATTGATATGAATATTGGAAGGAGTAATTAGGTTAACCCTTTTCATTATGTCAATATCCTCTGCGCGCTCACTAAACTGGGCTTTATATTTTCCAATTAATTGCCCAGCTTGCTTTTTTGCAGGATCATAAGATGAATCAATTTTGCAAATTTCCTGAATTATATATCTTTCAGTCCAGATACGAATCGACATCGAAAGAACTATCTTTTGCTCTAGATTTATTCCGTCACTTGCATCTAGACATTGATCTGCCGTAGCGAATATATGCGATAAGATCGTAATATTTTCATCCACATCTGGGAACTCAACATTTAACAGTGTTCTTTCGAAAATTTTTTTATAGTCAGCCAGTTTAAGTTGTTCAGTCTGATGTTTATAATGAAGCATATATGTGAGAGCTAAATAATCAGCAGTGTCATTTCCATTTTTGTCTTTCGCGCCTTGGGTGTACTCAACCAAGTTCCTTATAAATGGAATATAGGCAACTTGAATCACGCTTTCTGCCAGCCTGCTTTGCCATCTATGAAATGGATTTTGAATATCAGATTGCTTGAAATCACTTAGTTTGATTCCTTCCTCATTTTTGAAGGCCATTCGGCATTGATCTGCCGGACAAATCATCCGGCTTTCAATAGTTCTTAAAAAGTCAAAGTTATGTGTGAGAATGATAGTTAAGAAATCCGAATCATCGTAATTCACTACATCTTGAAGGTAATTTACAATGGCAAATTTGTTCTTATAATCAAATGACTCTGCTATGTCATCAAAAACAAATAATGTTTTTTTATTAAGCTTCCTTCGAACATAGACTTCAAACATGACATTAAGAATGTACAACGCGCGGGCTTCCCCCGTGCTGAGCACACGAAGCAAGTCATTTTTCTGCTTTTCAGCATAAACTCGCTCTTCCTCACCGCAAACAAATTTAAACCCTAGCGAAGGAGCAATTCCTTTGAGAATTACGTCCGACTTGTTTACAACTACGAGTTGAAATGGCAGGTGTATAAATCGAAGATTAAACTCCTTTATGACAGAGTCCCAGTCATTTGGATTAGAGCGAGCTTCTTTTACTATGACCGCAAGCTCTTCTTTTCCGATCTGGTACATACTGATAAGTCGATCAAAATCTTCTCTTGCCTTGTAAATATATTGCACCCAAAGCTTTCGCTTAAATTCATTAGGATTTCGCAATTCTTTGAGTATATGCTGGTTTTCAGCAATATGATCACGAAAAAATTGCAGCTCTTTATTCTTGAGCTTGGCATTGAAGGTATTAAATTTCTTGACAAGAGAAGAATCATTAATAACCCTTTCTTTCTCGGCCTCAATTTTTTCCAAAAGCGATTTATCTGTATCAATATCTGTTTTTCCTGACCCATTCCTATCATTCAAACGTAAACTATGCCCGGCATTGAAAAAATTATTGGTTTCCAGATTTTGCTGAATTTGAAGGATATTTTGGTACTGAAAATTCCTTCTTAAAATCGGTGATTTCTCAGTAAGCTCGTCATATTTTTTTGCATACTCTTCAATATCGGAAGTGACTGACGTATCTGATATGAATTCAGCAACTTTAGGATCAAATATAATTTTGTAATTTGCATTCCAAAAGGACTCCTCCACAGCGGAGTCAATCTCTGCCTTTAACTTAAATAGTGCATCATAATATTCATCACCAAAAACGCTCTCGATAATAGGATCGAGATTTTCCTTTGATCTTTCTCCAAAGCCAGCCAAGATGCGCAATTTTATTTCAAGTGCTTTCTTTGCTTCACCAATCTCCCTATGAACCGCTTCATATCTACTTTTTAATTCTGAATCTGCCAATAGCGTGGATACCTCATTGGATGAATAATTTTCATCATAAGATTTAACAACGAATATCTCATCACTTTTTAACTGCTGCCCATTGAGTTTAACTTCAAAAACGCTTTTTCGCAGAGGGAAAGCTAAGTCACATGGTTGTTTACCGCCAGCCAAATCAGTCATTGTTTTCGCAAATGATGTTTTCATCACGCCATTTGGTGAGTAAATGGCGAAACCTTTTCGCTTGAATTCAAGCTCAGCTTTCAGTTTTCTTATTCCGTAACAATTCACAAAATTCAGACTTAATCTGTTCACAATTTTATTTCCATTTCCTGTAAATTATTTTGAATTTGGTTGGTGTATTTTTGACAACTAGCTTCTTTATAGAAACATATACAGCTGCATGAACTTGCGTTTTGAGAACATAACGATCACGTGCCCAAAGTCCGTTTTGGGCACATAGGCACCCTCAAAAAGATAGCAGTTCGTAAGCCCGACCTACGACCATAACCAATTTCGGGCCTGGCATATATTACAGCCTATTACCGGTATGCGTTGGCACCCTTAAGCTCAGCACTGCGGTAAACCCGAGGTTGGGTTTACGAAGGCCCTACAATATAAAAACTGTCATTAATTCATCAAGCAATTTTCATATCCCTCGTTCAACATCTTGCCGGAGCGCGCCATAGGGGTGCGATATTGGTATTTATTAACGGAGAAGGATATGCGTCGTTTTCTTGTGCTGGTTTCCAGCGTTTTATTCAGTGCTATTGCCGCTCATGCGAGCGCGACAGAAATTATTCCGGGTACCGGTAATTGGTATTTATTTGATGTTGATCCGCTCATCGCGCAATCGGGAAATACCGAGTGGGTTGATGCGCAAAGTGATGCGCCGCTGGGTTATGTGGGCGATGGCTCGGCATTGGTATTTTCGTTTTCGCTGTTGAAGAGCAGCTATTTAAATATTGTCGATGCAGGTATTGCAGGCGATATGTTTTCTGTGGTGATTAACGGTAAAAAATTCGCTACCTCCAGTGTTGCCGCTGACTCTAGCAATTTTGCGGGTATAGATGCGGATTACGCCTGGTCGCTCGCGGAGTTTAGTCGCTTGCGCCTGCAGCTTGAACCCGGCACTTACACGGTGAGCGGATTTTTACAGCAATCCGCACAGGATGAAATGGGGCTGCCATACATGGCCACTGTCGGCGCATTGCAAATCGTTGAGGCCGATGAGCCAGGTGCAATTCTGTTAATAGGGTTTGGTTTATTGGCATTCGGACTGCGTCGTCAATATGCGTTGCGCGCAACTAACAATCCGGGAGTTTCACTATGAAACTGATCAATCAATTACTCGCACTGCTGTGCATCCCCGCTAGCTCTTGCGCTGTATTCGCCACTGAAGTTCCAGTGAAAATTATCGCGTTTAATGATTTTCATGGGCAGCTGGAAGCACCCGGTAATTTGCGCGCAAATGCGGCCACGGCATCGCCCACCATTCCGGTGGGCGGCGTTGAGTGGATGGCAGGTTATGTGGATTTCCTGAAGGCGCAGAACCCCAACAATGTCGTTGTTTCTGCGGGCGATTTAATTGGCGCGACGCCGTTAATTTCTGCCTTGTTTCACGATGAGCCAACCATTGAAGCGATGAATCGCTTGGGGTTGGAATTTAATGCCGTGGGCAACCACGAATTTGATGAAGGCCGCGCGGAGTTATTGCGCATGCAAAACGGCGGCTGCCACCCGGTGGATGCCAATTCTTGCCAGGGCGCGGTAGTAGGAACACCGGTTCCCTTTGAAGGTGCAGACTTTTCATTTCTCGCGGCGAATGTGTTGGATACCAGTAATCGCAACACCCTGTTCGCGCCCTACGCGATAAAAACCTTTGGCAAAGTTCGCGTTGCGTTTATTGGAATGACCTTGAAAGAAACTCCGACCATCGTTTCTCCCAGCGGCGTTGCCGGCCTGGAATTTACCGATGAAGCCACAGCAGTGAATGCGCTCATCCCCAAATTGCGCGCACGCGGCGTGAAAGCTGTGGTGGTACTTATTCATCAAGGCGGAACACAGCCAGTTACGCAAGCAGCAGATACCATCAATTCCTGTGTGGGCGGATTATCCGGCACACCGGTCGAATCCATTGTGAATCGTTTGCATGACGAAGTGGATCTGGTGATTTCTGGTCACACCCATCAAGCCTATAACTGCCGGGTAAAAAATAGCGCAGGTCGTTCCATTTCGGTGACCAGTGCCAACAGCATTGGCCGGGTACTCACCGACATCAACCTGACCATCAACGACAGATCCGGAGACATCACCGCGATTAATGCGCAAAATAAACTTGTGGATCGCTCTGCGACTGGCGTAGTACCCAATGCGGAAATCGCCGCGCTGGTCAGCAAATACCGCACGCTTGCCATGCCTATTGCCAACCGGGTGATCGGCGATATTACCGCCGCCATGCCGGACTCCGGCATTAACAGCGCGGGCGAATCTGCATTGGGTGATGTAATTGCCGATGCACAATTGCAAGCCACCGCCAGTGCAGAAAAAGGCAATGCGCGCGTTGCATTTATGAACCCCGGCGGTATTCGTTCGCCCGGTTTGTTGTATACCTCAAGCGCCGCAGGGGAAGGTGATGGCAAGGTGACTTACGGCGAAGTATTTACCGTACAACCCTTTGGCAATAGCCTCACAACACTGACCTTAACCGGCGAACAAATGCATATTTTATTGGAGCAGCAATTCACCGGTTGCCACGCGGGCAATGCGCCAGCGGAATGGAATTACCCGGCAACGGATACCACCGGCCAAGCGTTTAACCGCATTCTGCAAATTTCAGCGGGATTTACTTACAGCTGGTCTGCCGCCGGCGCCGCATGCGATAAAGTTGCGCGCGAATCTATTCAACTCAATGGAATTGAAATTAACCCATTGCAGAGCTATCGCATTACTGTGAATAATTTTCTGGCAGACGGCGGCGACAAATTTTACGTACTCGCTAAAGGCACCCAACGCCTGGGCGGCGCGCAAGATGTCGATGCGTTGGAAGCGTATTTTAAAAACACAGCGAACGACGCGGATTCCTCCCAACCCGGAGTGCAAATTGCGCCCGGCCCGCAAAACCGAATCAATCGTTTGAATTAATGCCCAACACAACAGGCCGCAATGCGCGGCCTGTTGTTTATGTTTTCAGGTTTATTAAAAATAAGTCCAGGATCGCAAGCGCTTTTCTATTGAACCCTTTCTATCGGACCCTTAATTACAAAAAGCCGGGTTGTAGCTATACACAAACTGGGTCTTGGTTACTGAACTTGTGGAGTTCCAGCTGCTTAATGTTTGCATAGCATCAAACGACTGCTTGGCTCTGTTAACCACCGCCTTGGTGTAATCTGCTGCAGAATCTTCGTACTTAAACGAAACCTCAACCACCACCGGTTTTTGTGAGGGTGTAGGTGTACTGGAGTACCACAAGGTCAAACTCACTTCCGCGTCGATAGAACCAAGATCAATCATTCCACCATCATACACGCGCTCATGAATAGCGAGATTACCAACCAATGCCAGGGCCGTTGAATCGGCGATGCCATAATTGGTATAAAACCCGGGGAAGTGCACATTAATATCTTCAAAATTATTAATCGTGCGGGTATTGGGCGAGGTGGTTGAATGACCATATACAATCACAAACGCATTATCCGCTTTTGCGCCTATATCCGCTTCCAACTTTGTATCCGCTTGATTGCTGGACGCGGAAAGGTCTTCAAAATCTGCAATGTAGGGATCAGCACTGCGAAACTTTAACGTCACCTCAGATTGCCCACCTTCAATACGATCGCGAAAAATGTACCCGGAATTATTCAACAAGCAACTACCGGCCGTATCATAAAACTTCACAGTGCGCACCTTATCCAGCGAAAGGCTGCCAGACACATCGCGCGCAATTTTCGCCTCAACAGCATTAGTAAACGCCGAAAAGTAGCTATTAACCTGAGAG
Source organism: Cellvibrio sp. KY-GH-1 (assembly GCF_008806975.1). Taxonomy (NCBI): domain Bacteria; kingdom Pseudomonadati; phylum Pseudomonadota; class Gammaproteobacteria; order Cellvibrionales; family Cellvibrionaceae; genus Cellvibrio; species Cellvibrio sp. KY-GH-1. The sequence continues at coordinate 4,951,487 of NZ_CP031728.1, read as the reverse complement.
GATTCTGTGGTGTAAGTAAATAGCGCCGGATTGAGCAGCAATTTATATTCGCGCGCGGTTACATCCGGGTTGGCGGCTACCGGACCAGAGGCCATAACACAGCAAAGACCGGAAGCGATCAATTTGAAACGAAACGATAACATTTTCATCGGAAATTCCTTTGGTAGGTGGAAAAGCAGCCCTTCCAGCCTATGCGGTTATCGTTACACTTTTTGGATTAAATCGTTTCAGCAAACTCGGTTTTGGCGGCTACACTGATAGTTCAACCGGATTATCACCCCTCGGGTCCCGGCAGAATCAGGAACTACTATTTCCATGTCCGACAAGAGCCAAATAATTCGCACAGCATTCCTAAAGGCAGTATTTAGCCTTTTGGGATATGTGGCCCATAGCGATGGGCAGATTAATCGCCACGAAATAAAGCGCGTTAAAATTCATATGAAAAAAATGAATTTATCGGAACTGGAACAACGCAAGGCACTTTATTTATTCAAATCCGGCACGCGGCCAGACTTCAACGCCAGCCAGACGATAAAAGAATTTCGGCTGACGACAACGCCAAAACTGGTGCAGATATTGTTGGTGCATTTAATTACCATGGCGCGTGCCGATGGCGGTTTAGTAAAAAAAGAGTTGCATGCAATACTGTGGCTAGCGCGGGAGCTGGGCTACAAAAGTGTGGTGTTTAATCATTTGCTGCGCATGATTTACACACAGGATCAAATAACCCGAATCAACACACCCGGTGCCAACGAACCGCATCAACACACTTACACGGCGCCGCCCAAATCACAGACCACCAGCGACCAAACCTACAGCCACTCAGGAAAAAATAGCACCCACAATCAGCCGGGCCACCAAAGCGCCGATTTACAAGCGGCTTACCATACACTCGGCGTAAATGCAGGAATGACTGAAGAAGAAATTCGCAAAGCGTTTAAAAAGCTGGCTAGCCAATACCACCCGGATAAATTGGCCAGCCAGGGCTTAACCCAGGAGCAATTGCAAAGCACAACTGAACAATTTAAAAAATTTCTCGCTGCCTACGAGTTTATTAAACGTTACAGATCTATGTATGCGGCGCCGGCCAATTAACAGAACACTTAACACAACTACATTAGTACGCGCGTCCCATCTGCAAATACTTCATCCTGAATACCCATCGCTTTTTTCAAGGCGACATCCCTATCCCACTGGTTACGAATGCGCGAAATCGCGAGAGCCTGTTTAAGATTAATATCGCCCAGGTGATACCAGGCCGACACCAGAGGGAAAAATTGCAGAGGCCAATCGGTGCCGTAAATCAAACGCCCCTGCAATTCCGGCGCAGTAACCACCTTGCGCATAAAGCCCAGTTTATTCACTTGCGTTAAACTGGAGATATCACCGTAGAGCGTCGGATACTGCTTAAACATTGGTAAGATACGCTCAAAATTATCCTCACCGTGGGATTTACCCGTTGTTGCAATATGCGCGGCGATTACGGTTACGCCCATGGATAACGGCAGCGTCAATTTTTGTGGATCGGCCAATTCATCGCGCGCACTGCTGAAGGATTTTTCCATGCCAGTGTGCGTTAACAGCGGCATATCCAGTTCAATCATTTTTTGATAAAACGGAATCAACGTTGGGTCAGCAGGGTCGATATACATAATCGATGGCAACCATTTAATTAACACCGCGCCCTTCGCCTTGGCCTGCTCCAGACGCTGGATAGCATCTTTACGGTAGGGATTAATGCTCGCCGCGTAGAGCAGATTGGGATACTTCTGTGTTTGCTCATACACATAATCGTTAGGTACATAAATCTGGGTTAATTGTTTATCCAGATTACCTTCAGCATCAATCACTCCGTCCATCGCCAAAATAACGGTTTTATTCACACTGGAGGAATTAGCAACAGCGTCGCTAATTTTTTTAAACACAATCGCATCACCCTGCTCGCGCAGCTCTTTATGGCTTACGCCCATAGCCATTAAATAAAACGGGAAGCGAAAATTGTTGCGCATTTTTTCGTTAACAAAACAGCCAGAATTACCATACCCCAAGCCTGCAATGTGGGCATGGAAATCGATAATGGTTTTTCCAGCAGGTTTAACATCGCGGTCATGAGCGAAAATCACCGGACTAATGAACACAACAACCAACTGAAAAATAAAAGCCCGTACCAATTTATGAATTGAACCTAACATAAAATGCCTCCTGCATAGCATTCAAGATGTGCGTACATCCTTGATTCGTAGGCTGTACGCAGCTTACTATTTGCCCACAATCGATTTATTACGACGGCGGGTGAACAACAGCGAGCCGAGCAACAGTATTAACACCCACTCCATAGCTCCGCCGCCGCCAGAATAACCCGATGAGCGAACCACTTTAATTTCTTCCGGGCGTTGTTTGGCTTTTTCACGAAATGCAGCCAACTGCATATCCAGGTTTTTAATCATTTCATTGGTTGATAGCTCAAACCCCTTAACACTGTCATCGCGCAATTCTTCAGTAAGATTAACCGGGGTCGAGCGACCTTTTACGATACTGGTACCGGGAGCACGGAATAACATCTTGCGACTTTCAATGTCATAAACCACCGTATCGATCAGTGTATTGGTATCATTTTTTTGCCCGGAGATCAGATACGCACCTACGATGGTCCAATAACTCAGGGACAACATGCCCTCATCCGTAAATTGCACCTGATCATAGGAAACCAGAGCAATCACATCAACGCCGTACATAGTTTTGATTTGATCAAGATTGGTAAAGCTGCCACCTGGTGTCAGGTACGCGGATGGAATTGTCTGGATCTCGCCGATAAATTTTTGCGCTTTAAAATGGCTGGCTATTTTTTCAAGAATGTCCATTTTTTTGGCTTCTGTTAATCCTTCCGAGCCAATGCTACGCCCGGTCCAGAAATTGGTTCCGCCGCCAAGACTTGCTTGCTCCGGCACAAAGGCGACACCCAATTTAATTGGCAGTTTAAGCACAGGAATAGACGGCTGGATAACCGGAGCATCTTCTTTCGGATACAGATATTCCACCACACTACTTTTGCTGCCGATCTGCTGACTGGCGCAGCCGCCCAATCCTAATAACAGCAAACAACTTAAACTCAGAACGCGTAATTTATTCACGATCAAATCCTTTTATTCAGAAGTTACGGACTGGAGCTGGGCGAGACTTAATGCCAATTGTTTCGCTGCACTAAAATCTGTTTTGCCGCTACCTAACTTGGGAATAACATCACAATGATGTACCTGAGCAGGAATCATCATGGGGTTACTATTGATCGCCAATAAACGCTGGCGTAATTCACTCGCGTCTATTGCCAGCGTAGTCAGCAATACAATTTGCTCGCCTTTTTTCTCGTCAGGAATATTAACGGCCACCAGTTCTACATCCGGCTCGGAAACTACCTTTTTAATTTCTTGCTCAACAGCGCCCAGGCTAATCATCTCGCCACCTAGTTTTGCAAAGCGCGAATAGCGATCGACAATGGTTAAGAAACCATCGGCATCAAGGTGGCCTTTATCACCGGTTTTATACCAACGGCGCCCATCCAGCTCGACAATGACTGATTGCGTTTTCTCTGGGTCATTTAGATAGCCAAGCATTACTTGGGTGCCGGAAATTAATATCAAACCATCCTCACCTACCGGCAGGGTTTGCATACTCACTGGATCAACTACGCGGAAGGAACAACCCGGTAACGGTAAGCCAACCGTACCCAACTTGGTACCCAGCTGCACATGCCAATCGTTAGAATCGAGTTGATCAGGAATATTGACGCTGGCTACGGGTGTCGTTTCAGTTGCACCATAACCTTCGTAAATAATTTTATTAAAGCGTTGCTGGAATTCCTCACGTACTTCCGGTGCCAATTTTTCTGCACCCGCCACTACCACACGCAACGACTCCAACATGAGTGACTGCACTTTTTTATTTTTGCTGTACAGGCGTAAGAAGGTTGCGGTTGCGCACATGACGGTAACTTTGTTACGAGAGATGGCTTTAGCAATATTCACAACATCCGTCGGGTCTGGATGACACACAACCGGGATACCTTCAATTAACGGCAGGAATGTCGTTACGGTTAAACCGAAGGAGTGGAACGGTGGGAGGCTGCCCATAACCACATCATCATCGCGGGTTTTTAGTACATCGCTAATTTGTTTGATATTGGCCATAAAGTTGCGATGACTGAGCACAATACCTTTGGGTGTTCCTTCACTACCGCTGGAAAATAATATGGCTGCGGGATCATTCACGTTAACTTTTTTACCAAAGACGCGATAGAACCCATAAGCAGGTAAAATATGCGCTGCGATAAATCCGGCAATAAAACGGAATTTGGATAACTGCTCTTTCAATTGTTCCAGATAAACAACATTCATACCTTGCAACATTGCTGTGGTATCTATTCCGCGACCATTTAATTTATCGATAAATTTTTCCGAGGTATAAACGGTTTTAATCGCCGCATTTTTCACCCCGGCCTGAATCGCCGCGATACTGGTGGTGAAATTCACATTGACGGCGGTTTGGCCATTCAGCAGCACGGCCATATTAGCGATTACCGCCGCGCTGCTGGCGGGCAATAGAATTGCTACATTTTGTTCACGATCCAATTTACGCATTTGCTGCGCGAATGCCACGGTTGCGGCGAGCATTTTGGCATTGGTTAATTCAGTGCCGTTGGTATCGATCACGCATGTTGCGCCCAAATGCTCTTTGGCAGAACGAATATAGGCCAAGGGAATGGGGTCAAATTCCTGGCTCTGGTGCTCCCAGGCATCAAACGAAAGCTCGAATACTTTTTGTTTTAACTGTTCGGCTTTGGTGTCCATCGGCAGCGACTTGCCAAAGGTTACTACCACTTCACGACGCAGACCGCGCGCGGTATTTCTGCGCAATTTTTCACTGCGTGCGCGTGACAAACGGCTACCCCACAAGCCATGCAAATAAAAGGGAACGATAACGCCTTCGACCCCTTCTACAACGCGTTCATAGCCGGTGCGAAATAAACCCAGTGAACCTGTACGACTAATGGCACCTTCCGGGAACAAACACACCACTTCACCGGCGATCAATAACTCGTTAATTTTTTCCAGTGATTCCTTGCTTTGGCCAGCACTGATCGGAATCACGCCGAAGAATTTAAAGATAGGTTTTAAGTACCACTGTTCGTAAATGGAGCGAAGCATCACAAAGCGAACCGGACGCGGGCAAGCAATTTGCACCATGGCCCAATCGATCCAGCTGATGTGATTACCCAACAGCAACACGCCGCCGGTTTTGGGTAAATTATCAAACCCCACGACGCTTACTTTATATTTACCTTGCACCAAAAACGCAGCGCCGATACGGGTTAATGAATGTGGCAATTCGTAAACGGTAAAGACAGCGCCCGCCAACGCCACCAGCATTAACACGATAAAAAGCTGCGCGGAGGAAAGCCCGATACTGGCGAGCAGCATGGTTAAGCCAAGGAAGGCAATCATGCCGATATTTTGGACCCAGTTATTACCGGCCAACACAGTGCCTGCCTCATCGGCGTTGGCGTGATATTGAATCAAGGAGTTCAGCGGAATAATAAATAACCCACCGAGCACACCTAAGCCCATAAATGTCATGGCCATGCCGAAACGTGAATCGAGCGCAGGCAATAGGCCAAGCAGTAAAGCAAAACCCAGCGCGCCGATTGGAATCAAACCCAACTCAATATAATTTTTCGATAACTTACCAGCCACTAAGGAACCAATGACAATACCGATACCGGTACAGGCGAGAATACCTTGAATCACCAGGGTGTTATTTTCATGGAGAACATCTTTGGCGAACGCCGGGAAGGAAGCCAACACCGCTTGGGAAATCGCCCAGAACATGGTAAGGCCAACGATGGACAACCAGATGGCACGTTTGGCACCAAGGGTTTTTAAATTCTGACCAAGGTACCCACCACTTAAATATTTACCCACCTTGAAGGTTTGAGTATGTTTTTGAGTTTCACCCTGGCGATTGGGCAATTGGTAAGCCATCCATAACTCAATTAGAGTGAACGCCACCAGCGCCCAACTTAACGGGGCAATGTGCGCAATGATGGAATTAGCATCGGTGATCACGACATCTTTCAAGAAAATTTCAAACAGCGCCGAGAACACGAAGGTACTGCCGAGGATGGAAATAATAGTTAGCGCTTGCACCAAGCCATTGGCACTGGCGAGATTATTATCGCCAACTAATTCGCGGATATAGCCATATTTTGCCGGCGAATAAATTGCGGCTTGAATACCAAGAATAAGCGTCATCGCAAACGCGAGCCAAAACCAACCCTGGTAATAGGCCAACACAATAATTAGCACCGCCGCTAACTCAGCCCAGGCGCTGTACTGCATGACTTTGTGCTTGGCGTATTTATCGGAAATAAATCCGGCGGGGGAAAATAATAAAATAAACGGAATTAAAATCAGCGCGTTGACCAACGCCGTTAAAATAACCTGGGTATTGCCGTCGTATATTTTAAATACCGTATTTTGAATCACAATTTTGTGACCCAAATCGATAAAGGCATTTACAAACAACACCAGCAGGTAAGGCATAAAACCTTTAATGCGGAACAATGGCAGCACGGTAGCAATCTCCTTAAAAAAGCCTTTAAAACACAGCCCTGAAGTTAAATCCCTCCCAACCTCCCTTTACCAAAGGAAGGAGCTTGAATCCCCCCTCTTTTATGAAGAGGGGCCGGGGGAGATTAAAACGCCCGGCCAGCATGCCCAAGCCTGCAAAGACTTTCTACCTTTTTCTGTAAAGTTGAATTTTTCTAGCCAAAAGGTAGCGTATTTTGCTACCTTTCGTACAACACCCTCCGACAAAGTAATAAAAGCACCCTATGCCGCAGATCAATAGCCTGCTAGTTACCCTGAAAAAGACCCTAAAAAGCCACGGCCTGACCTATGCTCAGGTCGCGACACACCTGGACCTAACCGAGGCCAGCGTGAAGCGATTGTTTTCCGAACAGCAAATTTCCCTGCAGCGACTGGAGCAGATTTGCCAGCTAATGCAAATGGAGATTTCGGATTTGGTGCAGCTGATGAATGACCAGCAGCCGCAATTGCAGCAGCTCACTCAAGAGCAGGAAGAGGAGATCACCCGGGATATAACACTGCTGCTAATTACCGTATGTGTGCTCAACCGCTGGACCCTGGAAGAAATTCTGGAGTGGTACAAACTCAGCGAAAGCGAATGCCTGAAAAAACTTATCCGCTTGGATAAATTAAATATCATCGAGCTGCTGCCCAAAAATAAAATCAAACTGCGTGTGGCCAACAATTTTGGTTGGCGCGAAGGCGGGCCAATCCAGCGTTTCTTTCAGGATAAATTAGCGCAAGAGTTTTTTAACTCACGCTTTGAAGGAAATGATGAATGCCTGTTGGTATTGAATGGCATGCTCTCGCCCGCCAGCAATTTGGAGTTCCAACGAAAACTAAAACGATTTGCACGTGAGTTTGAAGAATTAAATCAGCAAGACAGCAGTTTGCCGCTGGAAAAACGCAACGGTGTCAGCGTCGTATTTGCGATTCGCAATTGGCGCTACGGATTATTTAAACCCTTGCTAAAGAGATAATGACGACCCACTGCATGTATGTGTGCTTACGCACCGACAATCAATAGCCAACTCCATAAACTTGTCAAGCTAACTGCTCGCTCAAATTCACTGTGGTAGTACTGTTGGGATGACAGTCGCAGACGCTCATTGTCGCAGCGCGGAGCATTGGTAGAGTTGAATCATGGAAGTTGCGCAATGGCACGAGATATATGTTTCACTGCGTGCAAGGAAGTATTTTAATGATGCGGGTTGTAACCACTGAGCACTAGGAAAGGGGCCCTGGGATCAGGTAAGGCATTAAGCGATCAGTTTCTTTTTTGACTACGGCATAACATTCACAGCAAAGCTCTTCCAGGTGCCGGCGATCAACAACAGTGATATTCCCGCGAGAATACTGTATAACACCCAGGCGCTGTAATTTACCTGCAGCCTCAGTAACACCTTCACGACGAACCCCCAACATATTGGCAATAAGTTCTTGTGTCATAGTAATGCGATTGGCAGGTAAGCGATCCAGGGATAAGAGCAGCCAACGACACAACTGCTGATCAATTGAATGATGGCGATTACACACTGCCGTTTGTGCCATTTGTGTTATCAAGGCCTGGGTATAGCGCAACAACAACGTGAGCATTTCCACGTGCTGATTAAATGCATCCTTGAATTTTTGTGCAGCGAGTCGATAGGCATAACCGCCACTCTGGACAATGGCGCGACTAGGTGTGCTTTCCCCACCCATGAAGAGGGCCACGCCGACAATGCCGTCGTTGCCGACAATAGATATTTCTGCTGATGCTCCTGATTCCAGGACATTAAGCAGTGAAACAATACAATCCGCTGGAAAATAGACGTAGCGCATCACCTCGCCCGACTCATAGAGCACCATGCCCAAGGGCAAAGGTACCAATTCAAGGTCAGGTAACAGTTGGTCCTGTACTTTGAGCGGCAAGGCCGAGATTAATCGATTCTGGCGGGGATTGATTGGCGCAGGCATTGGGTTTACTCCGACAACATAGGTGTAGCAATTTGCCTCGCCGATACTACGCCAGGTGCAAACAGGTTAAGGTAGGTTTGCACACAGACTACGCCTGATTCGACCAAATAGCTTCAATAGATTTTTTACTAACCGAAGATTTTTAACTAAAAGAGGATAAAGAGAGATGAAGGGAATACTGGGCTTTGTTTTTATAGTATTGGGAGCTATATCCATGTCATCGGCTTTTGGCCCTGGAGGACTAGTGATTTTTTTGCTGATAATGGCTGCCGGTTTTATCCTGTGGCGTGCACACCTTTTGTGGCGCACCAGAGTTTAAACCGAGCGGAAAGTCCTGCTCAATTATTTATACCTGCGAACAGCATAGGTGGATTTTTTATATGAATGTCATTAACAATTCCCGCCACACCAACAATAAATAAAACCCTGGAAATAATGGCGCGGCGTTGATATTCCCAATCGACCTCACCTTGTAATGTAATCCACCCATCATTTATTGAAAATTTCAACACATCTGCACGCACGGGCTCCAAATCAATCAGGGCCTGTCTTACATCGATAAATATGTCATTGTCATTGCGACGGGATATCTCATCCTGTCGCAACTTTTTTTCCAGCCCCAGCGCTGAAGCCTGACGCTTGAGCACAATCAAGCGATTAGTGTTGAACCTGTCAATAAGTTCTGGTGGCCAAGGATCGTTGAATTCCATAAATATGCTCACTACACCGAAGCAGGTTCGCCAATCAGGGCAGCTCCCTGCTTTATCAAACCTCACTTGGCTGTAATTACTCAATGAGGTTGCTCACGCAACTTGTCTAACCACGATTTATGTTGTTGCTGACGCTCACGTTTGAGTCCTTCATCTGTCGCAGATTGCTGCAAATTCTCAATCGGCTTGCGATATTTCAATGGCTGGTAATCTCTACGAATTGCAACATTCAGAGGCAATTGTTCCTCTGAATCTGTATCTAATGGAACAGCTGTTAATACACTAAACAGCTGAGAGTTTAGGTTCAATTTTTTCATACTATTCTCCTATGCGATTAACCGCCAACCTAATTGCCGACGATTTATATTAACCACCTTCAGAAGATACACCTTTTGGGGATATAAATCCGTACGTTGCACCACACACATTCATCGCTGCCCAAAAACAAAAAAACCGGATGCCGATTAGCATCCGGTACAAGGCTCCAAACAACGGAGAACCACACACAAAACGTTTACAACTTACGCAGGCTCAAGAAAAAGCTGCCAAGCCCGATACATCCAGATGCGTTAAACGCGAATAGCCATTAGTTGCCAGCGCATAAACATGTAGATGTACGGCTGTGGATTTAATTCGGCCAGACTGATAATAGCCTCACCTTTTTTATCGCTCGCAGGGGCCAACAGTACAGGATACAAACGGGGGTTAATGATCCCTTCGCGGAGTGAATATTTCACAAAAATCCAGATTCATTTTTCGCTGGCTAAATTTCCCCACAGGCAGATGATGGATAACAAGAACACCCAAGGAGCCTCCGGTAAGTGTTCTTTCACCCCATCAATCGTTAAGGAGAAGGATCATGTCAGACGAAAAAATCTCAACTTCCGCAGCAACAGACAACACCGAAAATAGTAACACCAAAGATCGTCGCGATTTCCTGCGCAATTCCATGCTCGCTGCCGGTGCAGTAGCAACCCTGGTTGCCGCTGAAGGGGCAAATGCGCAAACCTGTTACGACGCCTATGGCAATGTCATTAAAGCCACAACACCAGCCAAAGTCATTGATGTCGCGCTTAACAGCGCCGATGTCACCTTGGATGACATGTACAGCATTCTGAAACAGTTGGGAGGCATTACCGGCTGCCTGGCATGTGGATTTAATGGCTTCGATTTGCGCTTCCGTATTAACCCGGTCGTTAAGTTAAGCGCTCGAATTCCAGTAGCAGCAACCATTATGGGCTAAATCAGACCAATGCCGATGCAATTTTGTATCGGCATTTTTATTTCAACCGTCCAAGTTTTTTGTCTGTTTCCATTTTTGGCGGCGTAAGAATTTCTACCCAAAAAAAGTAACGGAATTTTCACTGATAAGGAGGATTTATGTTACCCGGATCTCAGCTGCCGAAATTAGGTGTAGGGATTAATTATCACTGGGATTTTGCGCCGCTAATCACCAGCAACCCACAGCTGATTCAATTTATTGAAGTCAGCCCGGATATGTTATGCGAAGAAATTTTAGCAGATGGCCGCCGAAGCCTGCGTTTCGAAGCGCGTAAACTTGCCGACCTCAAACGCCTGGCGCAGCAATTTCCGGTGATAGTACACGGACTGGGTTTATCCATAGGTTCAGCGCGCGGCTGGAATCAGGATTATGTAAATATGCTTGATCAATATGCGCAGCAGCAACAATTTTACTGGCACAGCGAGCACTTGGGATTCACGTTGGTGCAGGGTGACAGCGCGGGCGAAGACCATGCGGGACTACTATTACCCCTTCCATTTACGCGCGAAGCACTCGCGTTGCTTGAACCAAGAATTCAACATCTATGCAAGCGTTATGGCGTTCCCTTTCTCATTGAAAACACGACCTACTATCTACCGGATTTCTCAGGCAATGATTGGAGTGAAATTGAATTTCTCAATCAATTGCTGACGAACACCGATTGTGGTTTATTGCTCGACCTCTACAATTTTTATTGCAATGCGTTGAATTTTGGTTTTGACCCTGCCTATGCGTTAATGCAATTGCAATTGGATCGGGTTGTGGAAATTCACATCGCCGGCGGCATAACCCATGAAGGGTTTCAATTGGATGTACACAGCGATTTGGTTCCGGACGCTGTGTGGGGCCTACTGGACTTAATCCTACCCCACACCCCCAACCTCTGTGCAATTACTTATGAACTGCTGGAATTTTCACTGCCGATGCTGGGCGAAGAAAAAATTCTGTCGCAACTAACACTCGCTCAAACTGCATGGAAAAAATATTGCGCCATCCACGGCACCCATCTACACACCAATCAGGTTAGCACCAGGGAGCCGGGGTATGCCTCTTGCTGAATTACAGGATTGTATGGTCAGACTGGCCCGCGGCGACTATCGCCCAATCGCCAATGAAATTCCCCTTACCACAGTGGAAAGAGATTGGTTGAATAGTTTGAAATCCGCTGCCGGGCTGTCGGTAACCGCCGACATTCAAAGCTGGTGGCGACTGAGCCGACTAGCTATTGCCGTTCCGTTGACAGTGGAGTTGCTTAAACGAACCCGGCAGGAGCATCTCATTATTGATTACATTACCAATGCACCTGTACGCACATTGTTTTTCGCCGCCGAAGCTGAACAATTCAAGCAATTCTTAAGTGAGCAAGACAAACTGGATTTATTTATCAAGACTACTGCCGCTTATGAATGCGCAATGAAAAATGCCAGCCTACTCAGTGCAGGGTTCAGCAACAAAAAAACAACACTGACGCCAAGCTTCATGGAAATAACCAACCGGTCAGCGCCAATGTCCGCCGCAACTCCTTTATTTTTTGATCGTAACCCACTAAAAATTTTTCATGCACTGCTAACAGCCCAACCGCTACCCGAGTTTGAGAAGGAGGATTTTTTCCTCCTGGTTGCGCCACAATTGCCCAATTTTTGGTGCAAAATTTCCGCAGCGGAATATCTCACACTAACAAAAACAGACTAGCAAAAGCTGCAATGGGTTAAGCCACCCAAAAGGCACCATACGTTTTGGAAAGATCAATTATGTAGTGCGAGAGAAGAGATTAGCGTGCCATCAATAGCGCCCCCCAAAACGTCTGCCAATTTCTCACTAAATTCAACCGTAATGTGGTGTCGATCTCGATAAATAAGGACATTGCCAACGATCAGGCCACAGGTAGAATCTGTACACAAATAGCGGTTCATATCAATGTAATGCTGGTGGTGATCGCGCGCGACCTTTTCTTCCATATCGGCGAGTTGCAAATCCACAACATTCCCTCTTGGCTCTGCACACTTATCCGTATCTGACAGATTTTTTGATAAACATAGCGCTGGTGTGCGTGTAAAACTGGGGGTATCGCCAATGATAACCACCTGTGTTTTCTCAGGAAAACTGGTAAACATTCGCACCAATCCTTGCATCCATTCTTTGGACGAATCCTCCATATCCAAAGATGCTCTCGCCCCATAATAACTGGAAACTATTACCACATCAGGATTGAGCTGATTAATTTTTTTCAGTACTTTTTTGCGCCAATTAACACAGCTGGTATATTCGCCACCCCGCCATATCACATCTATATCAGTCGCAGGACATGAGCTTTTCGTAAACGTAACTAATCTAACTCCATTTTTTTCTGAATATTTCTGCAAGGCTGGAAACCATTGCGCCGCATGAGAATCTCCATAAAGCACGTAGGTTTTGCGTGCATTGGTATCGCCAAATACACAACCAGCTGCAACCTCTGCAATCAAGTCATCATGGCAACCATCGTTATAGATCTTCGGCACCGACTTGCTTACTTGGCGCAAGTCAGGCGCTAGATTTCTGGGCACATAGCCGGTGAACTCGGGGCTTGTATCTGGTACATACTCCTGCGCAAGCTGATCAGAAAACAGCTGCCAGGACTTAACTTGCCAACCATAGCCTCCAGCAATAAGCACAAGAAATATCGAAGCAGCACCACAGCTAATCAATGCAGACTTAGCCGGCAGATAGAATTTTCCAGATACATTGCGAAAAGGTTGTTCGATAAAGCGGTACGTTAATTCCGCCAATACCGCTGAGACAATGAATAAACTCACTATGGCGTAGATGCCGGTAAATTCCGGCCACAACTCCTGCGCGAAAACGATAACTGGCCAATGCCACAGATAGAGCGAATAGGAAATTAACCCCATATATTGCAGCGGTTTAATCCCCATGACTTTGTTCAGATACACCGTGTTCTTGCCAATAGCCCCTGCCAGCAAAATCAGGGCTGCACCCAATACCGGCAACGCCGCCGCAAAGCCGGGAAAGTGGGTATGTTTGTTATAGAAAATTGCACAACTGCCGACCAGTACTAGCCCTGACCAACCGATTATTGAAGAAAAGGGGGCTAGAGGATTATGAGCGGTATATTTTTTTTCAATCAACCAAAAGGCCAGGAGCCCTCCAAAACCCAATTCCCACGCGCGGGTAAACACCAGAAAGAATGCCCAGGGCTGACTTGACTGAGTCAGAAGAATACACGCCATCAACGACAGCCCCAGCAGTATTATCAGAATACCGGCCAGGTATTTTTTTTGGCTCCCGAATAAACGCCAGCAACAAAATAACAACAAGGGCCAGATAAAATAAAACTGTTCTTCAACGCCGAGAGACCAATAGTGCAACAGGGGCGAGGGCGCAGTCTCCGCCAAATAATCAGTCTGTTGGTAAGCGTAAAAAATATTGGGCAAATAAAGTGCAGTGGAAATAGTTTCTTTCATTACCTTTGGCAGGAGCAAAGGTGGTAACAAAAACCAGGAAACCAACATGGTGCAGAACAACACAAATATTGATGCGGGAATAATCCTGCGCACACGACGTGCATAAAACTCACTAAAACTAAAACGATTGTTATCCAACGCTTCAGCCAAATGGCCAGTAATCAAATACCCGGAAATGACAAAAAATATATCGACCCCAATATAGCCGCCGGTTAGCCAGGGCAGATCCAAGTGATACAGCACCACTAGCAGTACTGCTATTCCTCTGAGACCTTGAATATCAAGACGAAAATTATTTGACCCTTGCAATTTATGGCTCCAAGTTTCAAGTAAACACCGATTACATCCGCATATCTATAACCTTTTTTAATAGGCCGTTTTCCAGGCAAAAAATAACAAACAATATCTGTGCCATCATCCTTTTAAATAACCTGCACCGCACTGTTTCAACCGGGCAATGTTCCAGTATGCGATCCACTGCGCAAAGCCTTGCAGCTTACGACCTGTAACAACACAAATAGCTTAGCTGAAACAAAAACGCCCGGATTCAAGCATTCGAATCCGGGCGTTTTATGGCAATTAATTCAATCGAGTTGAATTAACGGCCCCACAGACTGTTCAACAGCGTGGTCTTGCGTGGATCAAGCGTGGTCCATTGACCCCACTTGTCGTTTGCACTGACTGGATCCCATGGAGTCAGGTACCAGCCGAAGGTATCGGCAGATTCCGGGTTCATAGACCAGTAACAGGCATTGATGCCTTTCTTCTTGAAGTAGGCCGCCGCCGCGGTTTGCCATTGTTGATCTACGTTGGTGGTGATATGACTCCAGGTGGTGCGATCCGCCTGGCTGGTTTTGTTGGGCCAATCCATATTGCCACCAAATTCACCAATCAAAATACCGTAGCCTTGTTCGCGCAGGTAACCGAAGTGCTCTTCCCAGCCAGCTTCCAACACGGTTGGGTTAATCACTACACGGCACTTGTGCATTGCTGCTTCATCGCCTTCCAGACCAGCACACTCGGTTTGTGCGGGGTCCATAAAGTGTTTTTGTACAAACACAGATGGACCGTAGGTGTGCGGTGAGAATACCAAGCGATCTTTCGGAATATTGATTGGATCGGTCCCGGCTTCAAACAGGTTTTCACCCCAGTTAGGATTGGTATCTTCGCTGCCATGTGGCACTGGGACTTTGGTGTCCGGTGTGCCGTCTTGTGAGTTGGCGTTGCCAGAAATACCTTCCACGATAATCAGCATATTCGGGTTTACCGAGTTCATCGCCGCGTAAGCTTCTTCGGAGAGAGATTTCCACTCAGCCCAGGTGTAATCCCATGGCTCGTTGAAAATATCGATACCGATCAGGTTATCCACGCCCAACTTGGCCGACAGACCAGCAACTTCTTTGATGGTCGCCAACCACTTGGTTTTGTCGTAGGCGTGAATCTTGGTCACTGAACTTGGATTACCGGTAGTCGCACAAGAATATTCTTCACGCTTGTAGTCGTAACCCACGCGGTCTTTATCCACATAAGGTGGACGAGCGTCGATACGACCTGCACGCCAACCTACGTAGTTAGAGCAAGAGTGGATATCGACAAAAATCTGGATGTCATTGGCATCGGCAATCTTGATGAAATCTTCCATCCCCTGACGCGCATTGGTCTGGCGAACGGATTGATGGTTCTTCAAGTTTGGCTCTTTGCCTTGGGGATCATTGGCATCCAGCGTTTGGGGAGAAATTGGCATACGCAGCATGGTTATACCCGCCGCTTTCAATTCTTTCATGGTTTGGTCGATAGTGCGGCCAGAGCCTTTACTGTCGTTCACCCACCACATATTGCCGACATACAACTCCATGGGCGCACCACTTGGGTTGGCGGAATCGTTCGATGGTTCATGGCGCCCCTCCAAACCAAACCAGTTACCACAACGCGCTGGCAACAACTGTCCATCTTTGGTCAGGTTACCTTGAGCGTTTACGCGGAACACGCCTGCGCTGGTATTAGTGCCCGACGAGCTGGACGAGCGAATTGAACTTGAACTGGTAGTGGGCGCTGAACTGGACGAGCGAATCGAGCTTGAACTGGTAGCCGGCGCAGAACTGGAAGACCGGATGGAACTTGAACTGGTCGCGGGCGCAGAACTGGACGAGCGAATCGAACTCGAGCTGGTTGCTGGCGTAGACGAACTGGAGCGACTGGTTGTAATGATTACGCTTGATGAGCTGCCGCAGTTAGTCAGTCCGTAAGGCGCTGGTTGACTGGTGCAAGTAGCGCGCGACACGCAGCTCTTGCCGTTTTCATAACCCCATCCGCTGGCGGTGGTCACGCAAACCGGTTGCAAGCTGCCGTACCAATTACATTGCTGCAAGCAAGCCTGCAAACTTGATGAACTCGATGAACTCAACACCGGAGCCGATGAAGATGATCTCGGTGGTGCAGATGACGAGGTAGACGGAGCCGATGAGGTCGGTGTTCCGCTACACACGGCGCCGTTAATCGTTGGAATCTCTGCCGCCGCGCCATTCTTATTCATTTGAAAGCCAAAGGTCGCTGTTCCACCTGGCTGCAAAGTGCCGTTCCAGCTTAGGTTAGTGGCTGTGTAGGGGTTAGTGCCGGATACGGTGGCATTCCAGGAGCCGGACAAACGGTTGGCTGAGGCGTACTGCCAATTCACGGACCAACCGTTAATCGCTGCCGATGTGGAGTTGGTAATACGGATTTCACCGGTTGCACCGGTATTCCACTCGTTGGTAATTACGTAGCTGCACGCTGCCGACGCAGAACTTCCATAGCTAGCTGCAAGCACTGCCAACCCCATCAGGGTCAAGCGCATGCTTTTGTGCGGAGTAGTCATTATGTTATCTCCTTGGATGAGACTTGGATGAAAAGGACGAACACTCATTATTAGCGAGCCCTGAAGAGAGCTCTTTTAGTACATCCACTCCTGTCGATTGCAATGCAAACAGCCAAACGGCAAAGACTAGAAAGCCGCACCGCAAGGTGGTCCATTTACTACGAATGGCGCATACATCGACGCCAGAAAATTAAATCGCCCCGACTACGACTGGGACACGGATGATTTGGTTGGAGAGTTGTATTTGTCGCTTAAATTTCTATTTTTCTTATATTTATTATTTGTCTTACCTGAAAAGACAGCGCTGTCATTTTTGTGCTTTCGCAGTTGGATTACTGAGAACCAGTTAACACTTGATAATAATTTTTCCAAATGAAAATGAATATTACTATTCAAAATTGAAATTAGTCTGGATTCAGCCCTTGGGCAGGTTTTACGGTCGCCGATACGCTGGGAATCTATCGCAGACTTGTAATCAATCGTCCAGAAATGTAAATGCCGTTGCAGGCTTATTCCTTGCATACTAGCCTGCCTGATTAATGCGCCAGATCCGAATTTGTTTTGTTATAACCAGCGCGCCTCCTCGATTGCCCCGAATTAACCAACTGATTGGATGTATTCATGTCTGCTTCTGTAAATCGCTTGTCACGCGGCAAGCGCTGGCTGCTCGCCGTGAGCGCCGTTGTGGTTTTGTTTTTAGTGTGGTTTTTCGCGATTCGCGCGCCCGAAGCCAAACGCCCGCCTCCGCCAAACCCCTGGATGGGCCCAACACCGGTACACGTAGTTAGCGTTAGCAAAAGCGATTTAAAAGTACATATCAAAGCCATTGGGAGCGTCAGTCCGTTAAACACGGTAACCGTGCGCCCGCGCGTTGGTGGACCGATCCTGAGCGTGAAATTTAGTGAAGGTCAGTCGGTTAAAGCCGGTGACCTGTTAGCGGAGATTGACCCGGCGCCCTACCTAGTAAAACTCCATCAGGCCGAAGGCGCGTTACAGGAAACTAAAGCGCAGCTGAAGAATGCAGAAGATGATTTGGCGCTGTACGAGCAACTATTGACCAAAAACTCCATCGCCAAACAGCAATTCGATAAGCAAAAAGCCCTGGTAGAACAATTTCGCGGGACATTAAAAAGTCACAGCGCCCAGTTGGAGGACGCGCGTCTGCAACTGTCCTACACTCGTATTACCGCACCTATTTCCGGCCGTACCGGTCTGCGTAAAGTCGATGTGGGCAACCTGGTCAACGCCAATGACAGCACCGGGCTGGTCACCATTACCCAAACCCAGCCTATTTCCGTGGTATTTACCATTCCGGAAAACCAGTTGATCGCCGTGCGTCAGGCTCATTCTGCTGCGCTATCGGCACAACAATCACTGGCGGTGGAGGCATGGGATCGTAGCGAGCACAACCTTTTATCCGTTGGCAAACTGACCACGCTGGATAACCAAATCGATTCCACCACCGGCACTCTGCGCCTGAAGGCGGAGTTTGATAACACCGATGACAGCCTCTTCCCCAATCAATTTATTAACGCGCGCTTACACCTGCAGACGCTGGACGGCGCGGTGACGATTCCCGCCGATGCCGTGCAGTACGGCAGCAAAGGCACTTATGTTTACTTGATAAAAGACAACAAAGCAGAGATGCGTCGAATCAAACTAGGCGCATTGGAAGGCGAAAATATTGCGGTACTCGACGGGTTGGCTGAAGGTGATCAGGTTGTATTGGAGGGCGTTGATCGCCTTTGGCCGGGCAAAGACGTAAAGGTGATTGAACAGCCTTCGGCGAAAAATTGAGATAACCCATGAGCATTTCCCGCCCCTTTATCCTTCGCCCGGTTGCCACCTCGCTGGTGATGTTGGCGTTTTTACTGGCCGGAATTCTGGGTTATCGACTGTTGCCTGTGGCTGCTTTGCCACAGGTGGATTATCCGATTATCCAGATTTTCACCTTTAACCCGGGTGCCAGCCCGGATGTCATGGCGCGCACCGTCACCGCACCCCTGGAGCGCAGCCTGGGGCAGATCCCTGGCGTCAAACAACTCTCCTCCACCAGCTCTACTGGCGCATCGATTATCACCCTGCAATTTTTGCTGGAAATGGACCTTGGCGTGGCCGAGCAGGAAGTGCAAGCCGCACTGAATACGGCCAGCAATTTGCTGCCAAATGATCTTCCAACTCCGCCGGTATATCGCAAAGTAAATCCGGCGGACGCGCCGATTATGACTCTCGCCGTCACTTCCGAAAGCCTGCCGCTGCCGGAGGTGTACGATCTGGTGAACACGCGCATGGCGCAGAAGATCGCCCAGCTGCCCGGTGTCGGCATGGTGACCCTGGCGGGCGGCCAGCGCCCTGCGATCCGAATCAAAGTAAACCCCAACGCCCTTGCCAATACGCAACTGAGTCTGGAGCAAGTGCGCAACGCCGTCGTTGCTGCCAACACCAACCAACCCAAGGGCAGCTTTGACGGCGAATACCGCTCCACCATGTTGGATGCCAATGACCAGATCCGCTCGGTGCAGGAGTATCGCGATTTAATCGTCAGCTATCGCGGGGGCTCGCCGCTGCGCTTAGGGGATGTCGCTACCGTGGAAGATGGCGCCGAAGACCGATTCCTCGCCGCCTGGGCCAACGAGCAACCGGCAGTGCTGATCAACATCCAGCGCCAGCCTGGTGCCAATGTGATTGATGTGGCGGATAGCATTGAATCCCTGCTGCCCAAGTTAATGGTCACTATGCCAACGGCCGCAAAAATTGAAGTATTAAGCGACCGCACGCACAGCATCCGCGCCTCCATTCGCGATGTACAAAAAGAGCTGATATTTGCGATTTTCCTGGTCGTTGCGGTAACCCTCGTTTTCTTGCGTTCGATTCCCGCCACCATCATTCCCAGTCTGGCGGTGCCACTGTCCTTGATCGGCACCTTCGCCGCCATGTACTTCCTCGATTTTTCCATCAACAACCTGACACTCATGGCACTCACCATCGCCACCGGTTTTGTGGTGGACGATGCAATCGTGATGCTGGAAAACATCGCCCGCCACCGCGAACAGGGCGAAACGCCGATGAATGCCGCACTTAAAGGTGCCGGGGAAATTGGTTTTACATTGGTATCCCTGACAATTTCGCTAATTGCAGTATTAATTCCACTGCTGTTTATGGGCGATCTGGTTGGCCGCTTGTTTCAGGAATTCGCGATTACGCTCGCAGTCGCTATCGGCATCTCGCTGGTAGTTTCCCTCACGCTCACCCCCATGATGTGCGCGCGCATGCTTAAACATGCGCCGGCGCACACCAGCGAAAAACCGGATTTTCTGGACAAGGTCATCCGCCGCTACGGCGAACTGCTGGATAAAGTGCTGCAACGCGAAACCGCTGCCATGGCGGTGATGCTGGGTACGGTCGCGCTCACGGCCGGCTTGTATCTGGTAGTCCCGAAAGGCTTTTTCCCGATTCAGGATAGCGGCGCTATCCAGGCGATTACCGAAGCGCCACAAGATACCTCTTTCGCCGCTATGACCGAGCGCCAACAGCAGATCGCCGAGCTGATTCTGCAAGACCCGGATGTGGCGAGCATCTCATCGTTTATCGGCGTCGATGGCAACAACATCACCCTCAACTCAGGCCGCTTGCTGATCAACCTGAAAGCCCACGGCGAGCGCGATGACCACGCCAGCGACATCATTCGCCGCTTGCAGGAGCGAATTGTCGGTATCAGCGGCATTACCGCCTGGTTCCAGCCATTGCAGGAATTGAGTATTGAGGATCGTGTCAGCCGCACCCAGTACCAATTTACCCTGACCGCGCCGGAAATCGCGTTGCTCGATGAAACTCTGCCACAGGTATTGGAGCGTTTGCGCATGGAGCCGGCGCTCGCCGATGTCGCCGCCGACCTGCAAACACGCGGCCTGCAAGCCTATGTGGAGATCGACCGGGATGCGGCGGCACGTTTGGGCGTAAACGTGAGCAATATTGCCAGCAGCTTGCAAACGGCCTACGCGCAACGCCAAATCGCCACCCTGTTTACCCAAGCCAATCAATACCGCGTGGTGCTGGAGGTAGATCCGGATTACGCCCAGGGCCTGAAAGCGTTGGAAAATACCTACGTGAACTCCAACAGCGGCAAGCCGGTACTGCTCTCCACCCTCGCAAAAATCAGCCAGCGGCCAACGCCCTTGCTGATTAATCATCAAAGCCAATTTCCATCGACCACGATTTCTTTCAACCTTGCGGAGGATGCCTCTTTAGGGGAAGCGATAGCGGCGATTGAAACGGCCAGCGCCGAACTGGATTTGCCTGCCGCCGTAGAGTTGCGTTTTCAGGGCGCGGCGGAAGCCTTCCGTGCCTCGCTCAGCAACACCCTCTGGCTGGTGCTGGCCGCGGTGGTAACTATGTACATAGTGCTGGGAGTGCTCTACGAGAGCTTTATCCACCCGGTGACCATTCTCTCCACTCTGCCCTCCGCCACCGTGGGGGCACTGCTCGCGCTGTTGTTAACCGGGCAGCCACTGGATTTGATTGCAGTGATTGGAGTGGTCCTGTTAATCGGGCTGGTAAAAAAGAATGGCATTATGATGGTGGATTTTGCGCTCGATGCTCAACGCACGCTGGGCATGGGCCCGCGCGAGGCGATTCATCGCGCCGCCTTGATGCGCTTCCGCCCTATATTGATGACCACCCTTGCCGCCCTGTTTGGCGCCATTCCCTTAATGCTCGCCAGCGGCTCCGGCGCCGAGTTGCGCCAGCCCTTGGGTTTGGTAATGGTAGGCGGCTTGCTGGTAAGCCAGATACTCACCCTGTTTACCACCCCGGTGG
Source organism: Cellvibrio sp. KY-GH-1 (assembly GCF_008806975.1). Classification (NCBI taxonomy): domain Bacteria; kingdom Pseudomonadati; phylum Pseudomonadota; class Gammaproteobacteria; order Cellvibrionales; family Cellvibrionaceae; genus Cellvibrio; species Cellvibrio sp. KY-GH-1. The sequence continues at coordinate 4,929,765 of NZ_CP031728.1, read as the reverse complement.
TGTATTTGTTTTTTGATCGCTGGGTCAATAAACCCGCCTCCGCGCCCGACGAGGCGAATGCATGACAATTGCAGAACCATTCATTAAGCGGCCCGTTGCCTCATCCCTGGTGGCGCTAGGGATTGTATTGCTCGGGCTTTTATCCTGGCGGATGTTGCCCGTGGCACCACTGCCGCAGGTGGATTTCCCGGCCGTGCAGATCTTCGCCCAACTCCCCGGTGCCAGCCCGGAGAGTATGGCGTCTACGGTAGCCACCCCGCTTGAGCGCGCGCTCGGCAGTATTCCCGGGGTGACCGCGATTAACTCCAACTCCACCCAGGGCAGCACCTTTATCTGGGTGGAGTTCACCCTGGACCGCGACCTGGATTCCGCCGCCCGCGATGTACAAGCAGCGCTGAATGCCGCACGCGGCCAACTTCCCGCCGGTATGCCAGGCAACCCGAGTTACCGCAAAATCAGCCCCTCACAAGCGCCGGTGATGGCACTGGCACTCAGCTCACCCAACCTGTCGCCGAGTGCGCTTTATGACGCTGCCTCCACCATACTCGCGCAAAAATTGGCGCAGATTAAAGGTGTGGGGCAAGTGGGTATCGATGGCGCCTCACTACCGGCAGTGCGTATCCAGCTCAACCCCAATGCCCTGTCCAGCTACGGCATCGCATTAGATGAAGTGCGCAACGCCATTAGCAGTGCCAATGTGCAGCGCCCTATGGGTGTACTCGAACAAGACGATACGCGCTGGCAGGTGTATACCAGCGAAACCCTGCGCACAGCGGCGGATTACCAAAACCTGGTGGTGCGCTATGGCGATGCCGGCCCGGTGCGTTTGCGCGACGTCGCTACCGTGAGCGACTCGGTAGAAAACCGCTATACCGATGGCTTCCACAACCACAGCTCCGCCGTGACGCTGACGGTTAGTCGTCAGACGGGGGCCAATATTGTCGAAACCATCGACGCCATCAACGCACAGTTGCCAACGCTTCGCGCATTAATGCCCGGCGATACCCAGTTGAAAGTAGTGATGGATAGATCCCCCGGTATCCGCGCCACCTTAAAGGAAGCGGAAATCACCCTTGCCGTTGCCGTTATGCTGGTAGTCGGCGTGGTGTTTGTATTCCTACGCAGTGCCCAAAGCGCTCTGATCCCGACCCTGGCGATTCCCGTGGCGATCATCGGCGCCTTCTCGGTCATGTACCTTTGGGGCTTCTCACTCAACAACTTGTCGCTGATGGCACTGATAGTCGCGGCCGGGTTGGTGGTGGATGATGCGATAGTGGTACTGGAAAATATCAAACGCCATATCGAAAAAGGTATGCCGCCCTTTGAAGCCGCGCTGCAGGGTGCACGAGAAGTGGGCTTTACGCTGTTGGCGATGAACCTGACGCTGGTGGTGATTTTCGTTTCCATATTGTTGATGGGTGGAGTGGTGGAAAAGCTGTTCCGTGAATTCTCCATCACTCTCGCTGCTGCCATGCTCATTTCGCTAGTGATTTCCCTGAGCCTCACGCCTGCGCTCTGCGGCCAATTGCTTAAAGCCGAATCCACCAAAGAAGAAAAGCCGGGCATTTTTGATGATTTGAAAAAAGGCTATGCCGTCGCACTTGACTGGGCGTTGCGCCACAGCCGTATCGTTATACTGATTCTGGCTGCGGTTATCGGCATCAATATTTACCTCTATATCGCCATCCCCAAAACCATGTTACCCGAGCAGGATACCGGCCAAATGACCGGTTGGATTCGCGGCGATGACGGCTTTTCGTTCCAGTTAATGCAGCCGAAAATCCAGGAGTTCCGCCGGGTACTCCTCAACGACCCGGCTATTGAAGATGTGTTTGGAGCCAGCGGCGGCGGCAATGGTGTCAGCAATGCGTGGATGCGTATCAGCCTGAAACCGCTGTCTGAGCGCGGGGTTTCAGTGGTAGAAGTGACCGACCGCATTCGCCGCCAACTGCCCAGCATTCCCGGCGCCATGCTAATGATCGGCCCGGACCAGGATATTCGCCTCAGCTCGCCCTTCAGTCGCAGTCAGCACGAAGTCATGTTGCTTTCCGACGACATGAAATTACTGCACAAATGGGCCGCCAAGCTGACTACCGCGATGGAGGGCATGAAAGCAGTCACCGAGATTGATGGCGTGCGCGAAGAAGGTACTCAGCAGATCCAGCTCACTATTGATCGTGAAGCCGCCCAGCGTTTGGGGATCGACATGAGCACTGTCGCCAGCCTGCTCAACAATTCTTTCTCACAGCGACAAGTTTCCACTATGTACGAGGAGATGAACCAATACCGCGTGGTGATGGAGCTGGAGCCGGGCTATACCGCAACACCGGAGGTTCTCAATCAACTGCAAGTGATTACACGCGACGGCAAGCGCGTGCCACTATCCACCTTCTCCAGTTTTGATTATGGTTTGGCGGAAGATCGTATTCGCCGCAGCAATCAGTTTGTTTCAGAAAGTATTGGCTACGGCCTCGCCGAAGGCATCACTGCCGAACAGGCGCGTGCAGAAATCGAAGCCAAGGTCGCCGAGTTGATGATGCCGAAAGAAGTCTACCTCGCCCCTGCCGGTAGCTCGCGGCCGGGTTGGGGGCCAAGCGTCCCCGGCATGGCACAGAATCCGGCAGTGCTGATTGCCTGCGTGTTGCTCGCGGTGTATTTAATTTTGGGGATTTTGTACGAGAGCACCATCCACCCACTCACTATTCTTTCCACACTCCCTTCTGCAGGTATTGGCGCGCTGCTCGCGCTTTGGATTACCGATACACCCTTCAGTTTGATCGCTATGCTCGGTTTATTTTTATTGATCGGTATAGTGATGAAAAATGCAATTTTGATGATCGACTTTGCGCTGGAGCTGGAACGCCACCAAGGCTTGTCATCGCGCGACTCCATTTACCAAGCTGCACTGATTCGCTTGCGCCCGATTTTAATGACCAACCTCGCGGGTCTGCTTGGTGCCGTGCCATTAATCCTCGGCTTTCATGAAGGCTCTGAATTGCGTACACCGCTAGGCATTACGATTATCGGTGGCTTGGCGGTAAGTCAATTGCTCACATTGTTCACGACACCGGTGGTGTATTTGTATATGGAGAAAGTGCGCAATTGGGGGTTAACGCAACGCGTATCACCAAAGAGTCAAGTACTATAACTCGTGTATTCATCAAAGCACTTCAATCCAAAAGCAATTGCTACCCGGGGTTATTTATGCGAACTATAACTATCGAAACAGATGGCAAGGATCAAATAATTTGCTTACCAAAGGATATGGAATATAAAGATATTCACGAATTGGAAATCTTCAAAGATGGCGATACATTAATACTACGTCCAGCGCGACCAAGCTGGACTTCATTAGCTGACCAGCCAAAAGCTGATCCAAACTGGTTAATAGAACGTTAGCCAGCGAAGAAATGGCGATTAACAATTATTTACCCCACCCCGCTTAAACTCTCCGCTCAATCCAGACTAGAATCTTCTTCGCGCTGTATATGAGCATGCTGAGTCAACCGCATATCAGCAATGCACATTTTAAAACGCGTATTTTTCTACTGACCCTGACACCAGCTTACACAGACAAGCACGCACACATAAACCATAAGACCATCAGTCAACAGAGAAAAACCATGAAAGTATTTTTACTCGGCGCCCTATGGGGCTGTGCCTTGTTCACGCAATTTATATGCGCAACAGAAGCACCACTGCAAAACACGTCACTACAAGCCCTCTCAATACAAACTTATAGCCGCGATTCCGTTTCATTAAACGGCGAATGGAAAATAATTGTCGACCCCTACGAAAACGGGTATTACAACTATCGCTACGAGCCGTTTGATCAACAGGCAACACCTTCGCAAAACGCTTACTTTACTGATTCAAAACAAAAATCCCCCGGCGATTTACTGGAATATGATTTTGATAAATCGGCCAGTCTGCAAGTGCCCGGCGACAGGAATACCCAAACCGATAAACTTTATTACTACGAAGGTACCGTCTGGTATCGCAAAACATTTGATGCACCACCTGCAAAAAAAGGCGAGCGTACCTTTTTATACTTCGGGGCAGTAAATTATCGCGCGGACGTTTATTTGAATGGTAAAAAGCTCGGCGTCCATGTCGGCGGCTTCACGCCCTTTCACTATGAAATTACCGGCAAGCTAAAAGATAAAAATAATTCGCTCGTGGTAAAGGTGGACAATAAACGTCACGCCGATGCAGTCCCTACGTTAAACACTGACTGGTGGAACTACGGCGGCATTACGCGTGAAGTAAAACTTATCACAGTGCCGCAAACCTTTATTCGCGATTATAAAATTGAATTAACCTCGCTCGCGGATAAAACTGTCTCCGGCAGAGTGTTGCTGGATGGAGCCAAGGGCGGGGAAAAAATTTCGCTAAAACTACCGGAATTGAATATTCAACAGACGCTGACGACCAACAGCAGTGGCGCCGCGCATTTTTCCTTCAAAGCGACTAACGCGCATCTCTGGTCGCCGGAAAACCCAAAACTTTATTCACTGCAAATCAATGCAGGCAAAGATAAATTTACCGATACCGTGGGGTTGCGCAGCATCAGCACTCAAGGCAAACAATTATTACTTAACGGCAAGCCGGTATTTTTGCGCGGCGTATCTGTGCATGAGGAGTATTCAGCGACAGGCGGAGGTCGAGTAAAAAATGCGGCCGAAGCAAAACAGTTGCTCGATTGGGCAAAAGGCTTCAATGCCAATTTTGTGCGCCTGGCCCATTACCCTCACAACGAAGATATGGTGCGCCTTGCCGATCAAATGGGATTATTGGTGTGGTCGGAAATTCCCGTTTACTGGACGATTAATTGGAGTAACGAAGCCACCTACCAAAATGCCGAAGCACAGTTAACGGCAATGATCGAGCGCGATAAAAACCGTGCGGCAGTTATTATTTGGTCGCTCGCCAACGAAACACCAGTATCCGATGCTCGCAATAAATTTCTCACGCGTCTCGCCACCAAAGCGCGCAGCCTGGATAACTCGCGCTTATTAAGTGCCGCCATGGAAAAACATTATCGCACAGATAACGCGAATGTCGCGGTGGTACAAGATCCACTGGCAGAACACCTGGATCTGGTAAGTTTCAACCAATACATTGGCTGGTACGATGGCGCACCGGAAAAAATTGATCGTATTACCTGGGAAATCAACTACAACAAACCGGTATTTATCAGCGAATTTGGCGGCGATGCACGCGCCGGGAATCATGGTGATATCGATACAATTTTTACCGAAGAATTCCAGGAAAATTTATATATTAAAACCTTGAAAATGCTCGATGGTATTGACGGCTTTGTCGGCACTTCGCCCTGGATTCTCACCGATTTCCGCTCACCGCGTCGCCACTTACCGGGAATTCAGGATGAGTTCAATCGCAAGGGCGTTTATTCAAATACCGGCGAGAAAAAGAAAGCATTTTTTGTGTTGAAAAATTATTACGACAATAAAGCGGAACAAAACGCAACGAACAACTAATCGATAACTCAACTACCCTAAAGGTAATCGTCAAGGTGCTTTGGCGGTTACCCTATTCTTCGCGATCATTCACTCGCAAAATCCCACCCAGAAAGCAAAATTCAAACACCAGGACAACAGCCAGAAAAGTCCCCGTCGCCGCTTTCATTTCCAACTTAAAACAGATTCCCGCTCCCAGCAGCAGCAAGAGCACGATAGACCATTTGGCACTTTTACTAATTTGCATCTCTGGATTCCAGATCAAAAATCACGACGGGCAATAAAAACAGGATAATCAATTACACAGGATTACACCAACAATGATACAGACGCCAACACCACAAGAGAATTACCACCAAAACAAAAAAACGCTACAAAAAAAGTACTGCACAAGTAGGTAAAAACCCTTAAATCCATAGCAATAAATTCATAATTATTTCGCTCACCTTTATTTTGGTTCTATCGATGTGACTACTGATTAAAATTACAAACTTACACTTCGACACCACTATCTGCCGCTGCTATATTTCATCAACACGTACAACGCCTCAGGGCATATTGCCCAAGGGAGCTTTAACCGAAGGATTAACACCACATGTCCCCGGATTCCCCCCTCGATGCAGCAGAGCTCTATGCGCGTGCGCAGGCTGAATGGCGGCGGAGCTTGCCGCGCTCAGCCAAAAATCAGGCTGATTTATCGCCTCAGCAGCTACTGGAGCAAGAGCTGCAAATTCACAAATTGGCACTGGAGATACAACGCCAGGAATTGCACCTACTCGAACAGAAACTGGCTAACCAGGTAGCCGTAGAGCGCACGCAATTGGAAGAGTTGCGCACCAGCGCACGCATTTTGGATGCATCCCAGAATATTGCCAAAGTAGGTGGCGTAGAATTACATGTGCCCTCGCGGCAGATTTACTGGACCGCTGAAACCTACCACATTCACGATACCACTCCCGAGGAATACACGCCTAGCCTGGATGAAGGTTTCTCCATGTATCCGCCCGGCTCGCGCGAACGCATAGCAACCGCGTTAAAAAGAGCTATGGACACTGGCGAGGTGTTTGATATTGAGGTGGAGAAATACACCTTTAAGGGGCGTAAGATAGATCTACGCACCACCTGCATGGCGCACTATGAAAATGGTGAATTAATACGCCTGACCGGCATTTACCAGGATATTAGCGAGCGCAAACAAGCCGAGCGTCGCCACCAACACCACAATCGCATTTTGGAAATGCTGATCGCCAAAATGCCACTGACCAACATCCTTCCCGCTATCGCCAAAGACATGGCCGGCCTGCTACCCGGTAGCTTTTGCAGCATTATGCTGCTGGACAACGACGGCCAACATTTGCGTAACGGTGCCACCTACGGCTTGCCCGATTTTTTTGTCAAAGCCATTGATGGCTTACCCGTGGGGGAAGGCATGGGCGTGTGCGGCAGTGCAGTATTTTTTGGTCATCGGGTGATTATTCCCGACGTCCACACTCACCCCTGGACCACAGCCTTTAGCGATTTAGCAGAGCGAGCGCATATTGCCTCTTGCTGGTCGCAACCCATTTACTCTGCCCAGGGTCAGGTGCTCGGCACCTTTGCGCTTTATAACAACGAAGCGCGCAATCCCACCGATTACGAATTAGGTTTAATTGACAGCGAAACGCGGCTCACGTCACTTGCCATTGAACAGTCGCATGCTGAATCGCGCCTGCAAATGGCCGCCAGCGTTTTCACCCACGCGCGCGAAGGTATTTTGATTACCGATTGCCAAGGAAACATTATTGAGGCGAATCAAGTTTTCGCTGATATCACCGGCTACAGCCGGGAAGAAGCGCTCGGTAAGAACCCGCGCTTCTTGCAATCCGGTTTGCACGATAAAGATTTTTACAGCGCACTTTGGCAAAGCTTGTTGCAAACAGGGAACTGGTACGGAGAGGTCTGGAATCGTCGCAAGAATGGTGAGCTTTATGCGGCCATGATGACCATCAGCGCGGTGCAGGATATTCACGGGATCACGCAAAATTATGTAAATTTATTCACCGACATAACACCGCTTAAAGAACACCAGCGCCAACTGGAATATATTGCCCATTACGATGCACTCACGGGCTTACCCAATCGCGTTTTACTCGCGGACCGGTTGAAACAGGCCATGGCACGCAGCCATCGGAGTGCTCGCTCACTCGCTGTGCTTTATCTGGATCTGGATGGATTTAAAGCCGTGAACGATCAACACGGCCACGATACCGGCGATCAACTGTTGGTAAATATTTCCCATCGTTTAAAAGAAGTATTGCGCGAAGGCGATACGCTCGCGCGCATCGGTGGTGATGAATTTGTCGTTGTTATGGTAGATCTCGAACGCCCCCAGGATTATGAGGCGGTTTTAAATCGCCTGTTAAGTGTTGCCGCTGAACCCGTAACCTTGAATCAGCATCTGTTGCTGGTATCCGCCAGTATTGGCGCCACGCTTTATCCACAAGATGACGCTGACGCAGACCAATTGTTGCGTCACGCGGATCAAGCTATGTATTTGGCCAAGCAAGCGGGAAAAAATTGTTATCATTTATTTGATATTGCCAAAGATATTGCCGTGAAAACCCAGCGCGAATCCCTCGAACACATTCGCATTGCGTTGGATCGCAAGGAATTTGTGCTTCACTATCAACCCCAGGTCAATATGCGCACTGGTGAAATTGTTGGTGCCGAAGCACTGGTACGCTGGCAACACCCAGAGCGCGGCTTATTATCGCCGGCGCATTTTTTGCCAGTTATTGAGGATCATCCGCTCAGCATCGAGCTGGGTGATTGGGTCATTAACGACGCACTGCAACAAATCGCGCACTGGCAACGCCTTGGTTTATTGATTCCAGTGAGCGTCAATATAGGTGCACTGCAATTACAACGCAGTGAGTTTGTCACGCAGCTCGCGGCGCAATTAGCGGCGCACCCACAAGTGCCGCCCGCCTATCTGCAATTGGAAATTGTAGAGACAAGCGCATTGGAAGATATTGCTGAAGTTGCCGATATCATGCGTCGTTGCCGTGACTTGGGTGTCAGTTTTGCAGTGGACGATTTCGGGACTGGCTATTCATCGCTCACGTATTTAAAACGGCTGCCCGCCGAATTATTAAAAATTGACCAGACATTTGTGCGCGACATGTTGGATGATGCGGACGATCTCGCCATTGTAAAAGGCGTTATCGGCCTCGCTAACGCCTTTCATCGCCAGGTGATTGCGGAAGGTGTTGAAACCGTTGCCCACGGCGAATTACTGATTCCACTCGGCTGCGAATTGGCCCAGGGTTACGGCATTGCGCGCCCCATGCCTGCCGCTGACCTGCCTGCCTGGGCCGCCAATTGGAAGCCTGCCCTAGCTTGGACAATGTTACATCGTCTGATTTAAAAACAAACCTAACGCGGCCAGTATTTGTCCACTTCTCAGATTGTATTATTAACAATAAATCGTTAATCTGCTGCCATAATTTCGGTCAATCAGAGCAATGACAACGATGGCAATTCTCGATCGCAACTTCAATCTTTCACAGCGTATGGTACAGGAACTGGGGCGCACGATTATCTGCGGTGAATTCGTTGATGACAGCCTGCCCACCGAAGCAGAACTGTGTGAAAAATTCGGCGTGAGCCGCAGTGCCGTCCGCGAAGCGGTAAAAATGTTATCTGCGAAAGGGTTAATCACCAGCAAGCCGCGTCAGGGCATTCGCATTCAACCTGAAGACCAATGGAATATTTTTGATCCGGATTTATTGCGCTGGGTATTGGAAAGCAAACCCTCATTGCACGTGCTGAAAGAATTTTTACAAGTGCGCATCGCGATTGAACCGGAAGCAGCGGCCCTTGCCGCACGCTATGCAGATGAGAGCAAGCTCGCAGCGATTGAAAAAGCATTAGAAGGAATGCGCCAGGCCGAAGGCAATAGCAAAGAAGACCTGGAAGCCGATATCGCCTTTCACGTCAGCATCCTTTACGCCAGCAACAATCGTTTTTACATTCGCCTGCGCGATTTTATTTCCACGGCTTTGCGCGTGAGCATCAGCCACACCAACCCCATCAAAGGCAACCATGAAGGCGTAGTTGAAGACCACTCCAAAGTGTTCAACGCCATTAAAAACCGCAACCCTGAACGCGCACGCCAGGCAATGTTGGCCTTGATTGACGAAGCATTGAATTTTATTGAAGATTCAATTGCCAATCAAAAATAACTCGGGCCGCAATGTAATTCCGCAAGCAACTCCATATCCCTTTTCACATCCGCTTAATTCCTGGCAACAGGATTTTGAGGCGGCTTTGCTTGCTCACTAGCACTATCCTGTGCAGCACCCAAGGTTAGCTTGGTTGCAGCTGGCGTATTTTTTATACGCGGTACATCTTCCAATTTAAGCTCATCTATTTTTTTATCGTGATCAGAGATAAGTCCGGCTTTCACCAAAAATTTTAAAGCGGATATCCGCTGCTCTGCATCGCTTGAATCTATCGCCTTTAAAATTAGCGACGACTCCATTTTATCGCGCTCCAGTTGTCGGCTCGCATTCAATTGCTCCTTATTGGTAATCAACCCAAATGAAGCCGTACACACTGCCCCCAAAATCGCTAAAATCGCCGGATTTGTCCAAAAGTGAGGTTTCGCCGGAGGTGCTTTTTGCCGACCCAATTCAGCCTCCAAACTTTGCACCCGCAACTCGAGCAACTTTTCCTCGTGCTCTTTTATAACTTTCTGGTTCATAGCAGTCTCCTTAAATCATCCTGGATTCATATCGTGATCAACTGTCACCGAATAGCCTCTCGTCAAGCACAAAGCATTTCGGACCAATGATTATGCTAATCACGCAGACAAGCTGCCTCACCCCCCAATTGGGGGGATGAAGCTGGTGAAAATTTCACAAGCGCCGCTGAATTAAACCGATAGTTGATTAACGCCTATTGAATAGGCTTAATCTGAAAGCGTTGGCAATTGGAATTCAGCCATTGGCCCTGCGCTATATTGGTGTGGTTAGCGACTCCACAATGGGCCAGGTCAACAACCAGATTACTTTTACGATTAACAAGTTTCACAGTCCCATCGACAAGAAAATCAACCTGCCATTGCGCGTGCTTATCACCGCAAGCGGCCAGCTCAATGTTAGCGCCAGGCACGATGGAAGTATTCACCACACTCATACAGAGTTTATCGTTCGCTACCGACTGAAGGTAATAAAACCCCTGTTCCGTGTGCACAAAGATCCAGCGTTGATTAGCGATATTTTTCCACTCATCCTGTTCGATATTAGCGCCCGATTTGGTAGCGCCCGCAACACTAATCGCCTTCCCGCTTTGCACACTGGTGATCGCAACTTCTTGCAGGGGTTGGACTCGCCATAAACTGCACGCGGGCTTTTGTGCGATAAATTGCGGCACATCCTCTACTGATTTTTTCCCAGCTACCGGAGCAGGCTCCGAGCAATTAGCGAATTGAATAGGTTGTTTGGTTTGCGCGTTGACCAAACTTACCCAACCCTGTTCATGTGGAACCAATTGCCATTGCTGGCAGAGCTGGTTTTGCCAGGGGGCAATAGTTAACTCATCGGCCTGCCCAACCGAGCACTGCCCATGGCTGTTGTTAGCTCCACGTTGATGACCATCGCCTTGAGCTAAAAATTTTCCATCCTTATTCACCAACCGATAATTACCGTTGGTGGTGTAATCCAGTACCCAGTTGCTCGCCGATTCATTATTGCAATCTGCAGAGGCAATTATTCCATCCGTATCAAAGGCAATACACTGGTGATTGGCTTTGTTTACCAACTGCACCTGCGCGCCCTGCACCTGGGTAACCAAGGGGCCATTTTCACCAGCCGGGGAAGCTATCGGTTTGCCGGCTTCGACCGGCTCGCCGAAATTCGGTGTACCATCCGTATTCCAGGTAAATTTCTGCGCACGTAAAGAACGGGTTGAACTGCATCCTTCTTTTTCGCTCGCGTTGCCATGGTAAATTAACCAATCTTCTTTACCGTCTGGCGATTTAAAAAAGCCATTGTGACCGGGGCCATAAACACCATTGGCCTTGCTAAACACCGGCTCAGCGAATTTTTTCCATGACTCAGGTTTTAATGGATCACCCGTTAATTCGATGAGGCCTAATTTATAATCCGGCGTATTACAAAAACTCGCCGAGTAAATCATAAAGGTGCGGCCATTGTGTTTTAAAATTTCCGGACCTTCATTCACTTTCATACCGGATTTTTCCCAGGCGTATTCAGGCTTGGAAATTAATACTTTCTCACCGGTAATCGTCCAGGGATTTATCATTTTGGCGATAAAAATAGATTGTTCGTCCTTCATCCATTCAGACCACAATAAATAAAGCTGCCCGTTGTGCTCCAGATAATTGCCGTCAATATTCCAGGAATCCGGCATAGGCGAGCCCTTATAAGTGTAAGGGCCAAGTGGATCGTCACCCTGACTTTCGATGACACTCAAATGCTGGTGATCATAATTTTCAGCAATGCCGGAGGTGTACATTACATACCAGCGATAGCCCTTTTCCGTTTTCAAGCGATGAAATTCAAATGCCCAGAAATTACAGCAACGCTCCAATTCACTTTCCGACCAGATATGAATTGGCGTCGCCGTTGCCAAGCCGGCAAGCGTTGGCGATTTGCGCATCACCAACTGGGAAGTCCAGGTAGTGGTAGTTAAATAATAATTACCCGCAAAATATTCCAACCAGGGATCAGCGCCGTTAGGGTAGATGGGGTTGGTAAAGCTGTTGGCATTCGTCTGGGTTGGTGGTGCGTTAGTAGCCGCACTCGTCTTATCAGAATCTTTTGTTGCACAACTTAACAAGAAGATCGGCAATAAAAGACTCGTTAAAAATTTCTTCATTGTGTTTTCTCTCTCACTGGTTACATCTACTTTTATTTCAACACCATAACAAACCCGGCATTGGGTCGCAGGCTAATCGCCGCAGGCGTTTTGCTATTAATTTCCCGCTGCACAAAACTGCGTTGGTTTTCTCCGCTGGTAATTACATAGCCTTTTTTATCCCCAACAAAACTTACGTCCAGCGTCAAATTCTTCACTTCTTGTTCTGCATTAATACACGCGATATACCATACATCACCTGCTTTGCGTGCAAGCACGGCATATTTTCCCGGATATCCATCAACGAATTTCACATCATCCCATTCACGCGGCAATTCACGCAGAAAAGCTTTCACATAATCCGGTGCAGTCGCCATACCTTCGGGAATTTCCGCAAAATGCTGAACGCCGGAAATCATCAACACCGATTCCGCCAATTCAAAAGAGTTTTCAGTCACACGTTTGATGTTGGGAATATCGCCAAACACCATAGGCGTAAAATCCATAGGGTCAAAGATATTGCGCGTAAAGAGCGCGGTTGCTACATGCTGTGCAACCGGGTCTTGATCCGCTTGGGAGAAGGTTGTGAATTCAAAACCTTTGATGGACTCCATCGTCATTAAATTGGGATAGGTACGCTGCCAACCGCGTGGCAGCGTTGCGCCGTGAAAGTTCACCAGCAACTGATGTGCGGCAGCATCGGTTAAAATATCGATGTAATACTGCATAAAAGATTGTCCATCGCCGCCAAAGAAATCAATTTTCACTCCCTTAACTCCTATTGCTTGCAAACGAGAAAATTCTGCAGCGCGCAATTTTCGGGTAATTAATTTACTCTTGGGGCTATAGGGCGTTTGATTCCAGTCGCCAGACGAGTTATACCAAACCAGAATGCCGACATTTCTCTTCGCCGCATAATCCACCAGCTCCTTTAATTTTTCATAACCGATTTTTTTATCCCAATCGGCATCGATTAGCGTGTAATCCCAATGCATATCCGCCGCGTAATCGATAAATTTTTTCTGCACATCAAAGGTGGTGAAATCATCTTTTAAAATTGCCCAGCTCCAGGAACTATGGCCTGGTTTAATGAAACCATTTTCAACGTTAATGGCGGGTGCAGCCAGGTCAGTTCCCAGAGTAGATTCCATAACCTGTGCAAGCGAACCTACCGCAACAATTCGCCAGGGCGATACCAATGTCTTTTTTGCGCTGGCAAGCAGAGCGCCCTTCTTACCCGCTTCGTCAATAAATACTTCAGGCGCTTGCGGCTGGGCCAAAACATACTCACCGGTGCCAGCACCTAACTGCAAATGCGAGCCATGCCAGGAGCCATCCATTCCCGTTTCAGAAATAACCAGCCAGTTATCTCCCGAGTTAAACAGCGCCGGAAAAACCCAACCCTGTTTCAAAGTGGATTCCGTACCCACAGGCACATTGATTTGATAATGTTCTTCATAGGAGGGATTGGTGTTGCTCCAGCCGGTTTGCGCCACCGCCATGGGCTGCAGCCATGCCCTAGCCCTAGGTGCTACGCGAAAGCCGGTCACGTCCTTAATAAATTGTTTATTGGCAACTGCCGAATCATTTACTAAATAACGAAACGCAACGCCATCATTGGAAACACGAAAAGTGAGTGCTAGTTTTTGCTGACGAGCATTAGTGATAAAAAAAACCTGCTCATTGGCGGTATAGCGAATTTCACTTTTCTTGCCGACACGCATTTTGTAGGTATCTGTCACCTTGGCAACAGCCGATTGCGTATCGATTTTTACCTGTTGGGTAAAATCAGCATCGGCCAGTTGCAGACCTAAGGGCGACGCCAGGATGACAGTTTGCGCAGCACGATCAACACTGTAGGCCAGAGTATTTTGTTCAGTGATGAACACTTTCACGGATATTTGTTTGTCGGGGCTGGAGAGGGTTTCTGGTAGTTTCTGTTGACTACATCCAACACACAACATGATGAACAAAACACTGGCAATTTTTTTCATAAAAAATCTCATCGTGAGTTTAATTTTTTTGTAGGTTGGAAAATACCAAGGTTCCTTCCGACATTTAATTTTGTACAAAAACACTGATTAATGTCGGAAGGCGCTGTGCTTTTCCAACCTACATTTTTTATTTCAAACGCGTCAAACTAAACTGCTGATTAGTGGCGCCCGTAGCAGTCCATTGGATAGCTTGCGCACCATTAGCCGTGCTCAAATTTAAAATATCCACCGGCAAATTACTCAATTGCGATTTAACGGTGTAATAGCCACTACTACTGGTAAGGCTCCACTTCTGCCCTGCTCCGCCCCAGTAATCCCACTGCGCTATATTTGCTCCTGCAGCAGTGGAGTTGTTATACACATCCAGACTTTTCAAGCTCGCTGCGTTAATCAAACTGTAATAGCCAGTGCCCTGATTAATGACATACCACTGCTGCGCGCGATAGGAGTTCCAGGTTTCTTGCTGGATCAGAGCACCATTCGCGCTGGATTTTGCGGCGGGCATTAAATCTTTACCGCTGTGGCGCGCGGTAATGCGATACAAGCCATCACTCACACCGCCACAACTTGCCACCGAGAAACTGCGTGTTAATGTCGGCCAGCCATCACTGTAAGTCATTTTTAAAATATCGAGTTTGGCATTGCCGCTATCATTTAAATCGTAATAGTGGGTAGAGACGTAATTACAGCCGTCTTGTTTCAATACACCAATATGACCGGGGCCTTTGTATTTCCCGTCGGTGTTGGGCAATAGGGTGCGCACATCAGTGTAGGGGCCATAAATCGATGTTGACCGTGCAACCTGCACGTAATAGGTACTGCTCGAACCTTTACAGCAGGCACCGCGATTGATAAACAAATAATAGTAATCGCCATTGCGTGCGATATAAGGCGCTTCAATATCCGCGTGATTACCGCCGTAAACTTTGGTCACACTGCCATTTAATTTGCCGGTGGATTGATTGATCTCCGCCATACCGATTCCGCCAAAAAAGGAACCGTAGCTCATATAAACTTTGCCGTCATGATCGCGATACAGCGCCGGATCTATTGCATTAATTTCCGCACTGCCACCAAACGACTCCACCACAATCCCCAAATCCTCCCAACTGGGCGAAGTGAGCGATACCGATCGCGCTACACCAATTGCCGATACCGAAGTACCGAACGTGGATACCGAGTAATAAAGATAGAAATAGCCATTCATATGAATGACATCTGGTGCCCAAAAAGAGCCGCTGAAGCCGGAAATTTTATTAGCAATCCACGAAGGGTAAGTGGTAAACACCGGGCTTGGTCCACCAGTCCAAGTGGTCAGGTTGGTAGACGTTGAATACCAGATCCCGGTTCCAGTGGTGAAATGGAAATAGGTGCTGCCATCTTTGGTAATAGTGCCAGGGTCATGGGAGTTGATAAGGCCGGAAAGGGTAATCGCCGAGGCGGTAAAACTGCAGAGCAAAAGGCCAATACCGGCCAGTAAATGCTTATACATAGTGGTACCTGTTCATTATTGTTAGCAGGGGTTGATTATTATTGTCTTAATATTATAAGACAATTAGAGTTTACCCAGAAAGGGCTGGAATGCCAAGGCGGGAAAGGGTCTCTACATTGATCCAGCAGAGATTCTCTGGATATTGATTGCGGTTAGCATTGTAACTGGACTAACATTAGTCCATCAGTTCAAACAATGAGCACCCAGGTATGCAAACCGTCAACATTCACGACGCCAAAACTCACTTCTCCAAATTAATCGAGGCTGTCACTCAAGGTGAGAGAGTCATTATTGCCAAAGCAGGAAAACCGGTAGTCGAACTAGTTGCCATTGAGTCAACACCCGCCGTACGTACACCCGGCTCGTTGAAGGGAAAAATTAAAATCGCCGATGATTTTGATGCACCATTACCTGACGAGATTCTCAACGCCTTCGAGGGAAATTGATGCGTATTTTATTGGATACCCATATTTACTTATGGTGGCTAACGGACAGCCCAAGACTTTCCCAAGCAGCAAAACAAACCATCGCTACCGCCACTGAGGCATACATCAGCAGCGCCTCCATATGGGAAGCGGGAATTAAAATTACTGCAGGAAAACTTGAAGCTGATATAGACGATTTAATCGAAGGCATTCAGGCAAACGGGTTTACCGAATTACCTATAACCGCCAAACATTCAAAGCAGGCTGCACGATTACCGGATATTCATCGCGACCCCTTTGACCGAATGCTAGTTGCTCAAACCCTTTGTGAGCCGTTGCGATTATTAACGGCGGATGAGCAAATTTTGAAATATTCCGAACTTGTTGACTTGGTTGAAATCAACTAAAAAAGCCCTGCGCGTGAGCAGGGCTTTTTATTGGAACAAATATCAAATACTACCTTACAGATAATTTAAAAATAGTCCGCGTTTTATATTCCTCACCCGGCCGTAGCACAATCGACGGAAACTGCGGTTGATTAATTGAATCAGGGGCGTGTTGCGGCTCCAAACAAAAACCGGTGCGTTTTTGGTAGGTAACACCTTTGCCGGTTAAGCTGCCATCTAAAAAGTTACCGGAATAAAATTGTACACCGGGTTCTTCGGTGAACACTTCCAAGACTCGGCCCGACCTTGCTTCTTCAACGCGCGCCGCCAGCGTCAGCTCTTTATAGTTAGTTTGATTGATTAGGAAGTTGTGGTCGTAGCCAAAACCGTTTTTGATTTGTTCGTGCGCAGCATTAATACGGCTGCCGATTAATTGTGGCGAGCGAAAATCAAATGGCGTGTCAGCAACCGGCATAGGCTCACCCACGGGGATTTGGGCATCGTTTACCGCGTTAATATGATCAGCAAAGATTTGCATTTGGTGACTGAGAATATCGCCACCCTTAGTAATTCCAGCGAGATTGAAATAGCTGTGCTGGGTTAGATTTACCGGAGTGGCTTTATCGGTAGTAGCAAAATAATCCACGACTATTGCATCATCGTGGGTGAATTGATAAGTCACAGCGACATTTAAATTACCTGGAAAACCCTGGTCACCATCTTCGCTCAGTAATTTCAAAACCAGGCCTGGGCCCTGAGCATTTTCAAAAGTTTCAGCAGCCCAGACTTTTTTATCGAAACCAACAGGGCCGCCGTGCAAATTATTACTGCCATTGTTTGCAGTTAGCGAATAACGCTCGCCGTCCAACATGAAGGTGGCGTTAGCGATGCGATTACCTACGCGACCAATTAGCGCCCCAAAATAAGGGCCAAGGTCCAAATAGGGTTCAAGCGAGTCGAAACCCAATACCACATCATCCAAGTGACCGTTTTTATCACGCACATGCAATTCAGTGATGATGCCACCAAGATTAATTATTTTGGCGATGCTGCCATTGTTATTGGTCAGGGTAAATTCAGTAACCGTTTCGCCTGCGGGCGTGGTGCCGAATACACGTTGGGTAATTGCCGAAGTCATTGGCTGTTTGCTCTCACAAATAATGGTTTTAGGTTGATTGTGTTTGATCTTTTTTCGATTCTATTTCAGGCGATTCTAGCTCAGGGTTTCGGTCTTACGCGATTCTGTTCTAGTCAGTTTTCGCCTGCCCGAAATCCGGAAATCCCTCGCTCGTCCATTCCAGGCGGCGAATATAAGTATGGCGATTGGGGTCGGTCAGCGGGGTGCCCTGCAGGGCGAAATAATCGCGCGCATGATATACCATAATGTCAGTTTGACCATCATCCGCCAGGGTAAAACTGTTATGGCCGGGACCATAGCGATTCAGCGTTTCGTTAGTACTAAATACCGGCTGGGGCAGCTTGTGCCAGGAAGCTGGATTAAGTAAATCTGCATCGGCGTCCGCCCAGAGTAAGCCCATCGCGTAGCGGTGATCGGTCGCACTGGCGGAATAACTGATAAAGATTTTGTTGTTGCGGATAATCACCGCCGCGCCTTCATTGACCTTATACCCTTGAATTTCCCAGTCTAATTCCGGGCGGGAAATTTCCACTTCAATCTTATCCACCTGCGTAGGCGAAATTAATTTGGCGAGATAAAGCGCCGAGTTTAATTTCTCTTCCGGATCTTTTTGCGCCCACACCAGATACCGCTGACCTTTATGCGCAAAACTGGTGGCATCCAACGCAAAGGAATCGCGTGCGGTATTCACTCGCCCTAACTCTTCCCACCGGCCTTGCAGTGGGTCCGTATTGCGATTCGCCAGCACATACATTCGAATTAGCCAGGGCTTTTCTGCATCGCCCGCCGCAAAATAGATGTACCAGGTATTATCAAAATAATGCAGCTCCGGCGCCCAAATATTAGCGCCCATAGCGCCGCTGCTGTGTTTGCGCCAAACTGTTTTAGCCTCAGCGTTGGCTAGTTCCGGCAATGAATTGGCAGTGCGCAACTCGATTCGATCAAACTCGGGCGCGGTAGCAATAAAATAATAATGGCCATCAGGCGTGCGATGAATAAAAGGATCGGCGCGCTGTGGAATAAAAGACTCTGGAATCGCGGGCTCAGGTTTACGCAAAGATTCAACCGGCATATTTTCACAGGTCGGCACACAGGCCGATAACACCAACGAAACAACCAACAATGACAAAGCTGCACCATACTTCATAAATTCCCCCATTCCTGTCCAGTCTCCAGCCAGCGTAAGCGCACTATCGCAACGGGCCACTTAACAGGGGTTAACTGTTATTATTTAAAGTTTAATATTATATTACATATTCAGAGAATTAGACCAAGAGAGATAAAAATGCCGTCAATCAACCCTGCCCGCGCCGAGAGTGGGCGCAAAATCATTACCAAAGCACTGAAACTGCTGGGCACCAGTGCCCTGCTCTGCCTTGCCGGACTGGTTAATGCCAAACAAGTGGATGTACACGACCCGGTAATGACGCGCGAAGGCGATACCTGGTACCTCTTCAGTACCGGCCCGGGCATTACCATTTACAGCTCCAAAGATCAGGTGAACTGGCGATTGTCGGATCGCGCCTTTGCCACTGAGCCAGTTTGGGCCAAATCAGTCGCACCAGGTTTTAATGGGCACCTGTGGGCGCCGGATATCATCCAGCACAACAACCTGTTTTATTTGTATTACTCCGTCTCTGCCTTTGGCAAAAACACCTCGGCAATTGGAGTCACCGTTAACAAAACACTCGATCCAACATCGCCCGACTACCGCTGGGAAGACAAAGGCATAGTGCTGCAATCAGTACCCAATCGCGATGCATGGAATGCCATTGACCCGGCGGTAATTGTGGATGAAAAAGGCCAAGCCTGGATGAGTTTCGGCTCCTTTTGGAGTGGATTAAAAGTTTTCAAATTAAACGCGGATTGGACGCGGCCTGCTGAACCACAAGAGTGGCATAGCATTGCCAAACGCGACCAGGTGCCCGCAAGTGCAAACAGCAACGCTGGCCCCGGTGAAATTGAAGCCCCGTTTATTCTGAAAAAGGGCGAATACTATTATTTGTTCGCCTCCTGGGGATTGTGCTGCAAAGGTGCCAACTCGACTTATCATCTGGTAGTTGGTCGCTCCAAAAGCGTAACCGGCCCCTATGTTGATCGCGCCGGAAAAGATATGAATGACGGCGGCGGCAGCTTATTAATTAGAGGCAATAAAAACTGGGTCGGACTTGGCCACAACAGCGCGTACACGTGGGACGGCAAAGATTATTTAGTGTTGCACGCTTACGAAACGGCCGATAACTATTTACAAAAACTAAAAATATTAAACATTCACTGGGATAAAGAAGGTTGGCCGCTGGTGAATGAAAAGGAATTGGATTCTTATCAAAGTAATCGTTTGAAATAACGGGAATCTAGTTTTCTCATAGCTATTTCTTCGCGAAATAAACGCCCACACAAAGCAATTAGCGCCCTGGTTGCAAGACCACGAAATACGGTAACCAGAGCGCATTTATTAACCCGCGGCAGAAATTTCCTCCAATAGCTGATCATTCGAATAAGCCTTTCCGCCAATTCCCCAGAGCCCATCAACTGCAAAAACGGCATTAACCCACACCTGCTCTGCCGCCAGTCGCCCTTCCGCCGCCGCGATCACTAACCGGGTCGCCTGAGCGACAAATTCATTTTTAATTTGCTGATCTGGAAACGCAAAGGACGGAACTCGTAACTCCACAACCACAATTTTGGCAGACGCTTTATTCGCAAAGCTCAGATCGGGATCAACAAAAACAACCTCGCCTATTACATTCGGCTGCATAAACCTATTTCCGCTAAGCCCATGCAAAGACAAAAACAGCTCGACTATCTCACAATGTAACTCAGCTGTACGATGGCGAGCGATAACTCCTTCAGTTGCAATAATTTGAACAGGCATTTTATAAATATCCTTTAAATAAATTGTTGGGGCAGCGATCATCGAAATTATAAATATTGATCACTATCCATAAATATAAATAGTGATCGCTATTTTTGTCAATCTAAATATAATGATCATTATTTATTAGCCAAGGTAAGTAATATGCGCGCTTCACAGGACCATATGAATAAAGTGAAGGACACCATTGTTAAGGCAGCGAGTGAAGGCTTTAAGGAGCAGGGGTATGGCGGGCTGGGAATCAACGCGCTGGCGGAACGCGCGGGGCTTACATCCGGGGCATTTTACGGTCACTTTGCATCAAAAGATCAAGCATTTCAGGCGGTTGTTAGTAAAGGAATGCACGACTACGCCGCGACAATCAACAGCATTATTGAAAACAATGGCGAGGACTGGGCACAGGAATTAATTAATTTTTACCTGGGTGGGGCCCATGTGGAAGACGTTGCCTGCGGGTGCGCAGTTCCGGCCCTGTCGGTTGATGTGGCTCGCGCCAGCGATGATACGAAGGCCATCTATACAGAACAAATAAGGGAAATTGCAACGGCGATCAGCCGAACAAAAAATCAGAAAAGCTCACAGGACGCGCTCGCACTAATGAGCCTGTTAGCTGGTAGTGTCATGATTGCCCGAAGCTTAAATGACCCCAAACTTTCCAAAGAGCTGCTGGCCGGTGCGCACCGATGGGCAATTCAAATATCAGAGCGGTAACAATAATAGGTATCTTACTATTATCGCACCAATCGGCCGGGAGAAATACCAACGCGAAACAATGCGGAGAAAATCATCGGCAGGAATAAAAACAACTAATCGCTCGCGCAAATGTTAATTCCGCTGAGCGATTAGTTTCTTACGGACTTCTATTGAAGGTTGACCCTAGCACGCGCAAAAAACAGACTTAACACCCCCATCAGCAACAATACTAACGATGATGACTCAGGCACACTCACTGCGTGAATATCCACTGTGAAATCGTCCATCACCCATTGATCCCAACCGGCAAGGTTACTATAAATATTCAGCTGGTCTATTCCCGCCCAATCGAGTTGAATCCAACTGGCGGTAGTATCGGTTATCGCGAACGCGGAGCTTGTTGAATAGAGCAAGGCACCATCCAGATAACCTTCAAAACTTAATTCATGAAAATAATCACCGATCCAGGCAGCGGTAAAAAACGCGCCGATAAAATCAAAGGTGCCGCCAGCGGCAAGGGCAATACTTGCATCCATGCCAAATTGATTGAATGCCGCCTTATCACCCGAAACAACACCCTGTTCAAAACCACTACCGGGAAATTCGACATTGCTAACGCTCGCCATTAAACCCCAATTAAAGCCCTCGTAAGCATCACCGATGGTATCGGCCGGGTTGCCCGATAAATCATCAAACGAAATAACAGCGGCAGAGGAAAAGCTGGCACACAAGGATAAACACAAACCCACAATTATTTTTTTCATTACTGACTCCATTAATCAGCCAAATCAATGTGGGCACCACATTAAGTAGCACCCGTTAAGGAGATATTTTTTGCCGATTACTGGGCCAGGGTTTGCACCTGGGCATCGGTCAATGCGGTTTCGTAGATGCGCAACTCATCCATCAAACCTTTGTAAGGTGTGTCCCACCAGTTAACCCCCAGCGAGAAAACTCCGCTATTGGTGGTAAATACATTCGGGAAATTCACGCCGCTGAATTTTTTGCTTCCATTCACATACACATTGACCGTGCCATTATTAACGGTAAATGCCATATGCGTCCATTGCCCCACGGGAATATTCATACCCAAACCGGCGTCATACCAGGCAGTACCTGACCAGAGCATGGAATTGCCACTCACCCAGCCATGCCCCATAGGCAATAAACTCACCCAGGCGTTGCCGTCGCGCGCGCCGAAAAAAGTCGTGCTGAAGGCGGTAAGTTGATCCGGGTTCAACCAGAGCGATACTGTGTAGGTATTTTTTGTGATAATGCCATTGGGCAATCGCACGCCGCTGCTGCCGTTAAATAACGCCGCCGCGCCAGCCACACCGGGAACATAACTGATACTACCGCCAGCAGCGCCGATTAAATTGCCGCTAACTGTGCCTGCCGCTAACACACCGGTTGAATCATTTAAATTATTATTGAATGCATAGTGTGCAATTAAACCGCCCGCCGACTCTTCACGCACCACCAGCGTAAAACTTTTTGTCGTTGTCGCAGCGCCTTTCTTGATCGTTGCCGTCAAGGTAATTAACGCGTCACCTGCGCCATTGAGCGGGCGCTTTACCACACCGGAGTGACTAACAATTGCCGTGTTCGACGAAACCCAGCTAATGGTTGCGTTGCGCGTTGCTTCAACCGGCAACGACAAATCAGACGTTATCGCGGAAGTATCCCCAAGACTTAATTCAGTTTTTATCGCCGCAACAATTTGCGCATCGGTTTTCTTCGCCAACTTGCTGCCGAAAATTGCCACACCCTGATTCGACAATGCCGTGAATGTCAATACATAGGCTTTGGCTGTTTCGTCCCATTGATTAAGCAATACACCTTTAAAAGTCGGTACACCATCAATATTGATTTCAATCTGGTTGTCGCCCACCAGAATCCAACTACCAGTAACGGCACCCGTAATAGTGCCCGTAGTATTCAAGCTGATTAGTTGCGATTTTTTAATTGCGGAGGAAATGTCCTTACCGTGATTAACCAATAAGAAATCGCCCGCAATAAATTCACGCCGCACCGTTGCCAAAGATTCATTGGCATAGCGATAAGGCGTAATCAAAGGCCAACCATCCGCATTGATCAATAATTGATGTGCCCGGATTTCATGTGCCTCACCGCGTGCCGGGAAACGTGAGTGGAAAATAATAAAATGCTTTCCACTCGCTGCATCGTAGTACGCCGAATTATGCCCGGGCGATACATAGCCTGTACCTATACCTGTGCCGCTCTCGCCCAGTTTGCGTTCAAATAAAAAGTTGCCCATAAGCTTCACGCCAAAAGGCGCAATAGACGCATCATCAAAAATAGGTAAAGACGCATTGGCTTTTACGTTCACCATATCGTTGCCTTGCGCATCCAGATAAGGGCCGTCCGGATTTAATGAGCGCGCTACACGAATATTGTAACCACCCGCTGCATCCAGGCCGCCGAAGGACATAAACAGGTAGTAGTAATTTGATTGCGGGCTATAGAGCACATAAGCGCCTTCAATGCGGCTGTGATTCCCGCCAATTAAACGCTTGCCGTAACCCTGGCCTGGTAGCGGTTTTCCGGTTGCAGCATCCAATTGCAATATAAAAATGCCACCGGAGTAGGAGCCGTAAACCATCCACAACTTGCCCGATGCATCATAAAAAGTATCCGGGTCTACTGCGTTGGGGTGCTTGCGCGCGTCGTATACGGTTCCATCTTCACTCGCCAAACCCCACATACCAGATTTCAAAATAATGCCTTGATTTAGATAAGGGCCGTCTACTTTATCAGCCACGGCAATGCCCAAGGCCGAGCGCGGTGAATCGCCTTTGCAGGCGTTGTAGTACATATAAAATTTACCGTCACCGAGTTGGATTACATCCGCCGCCCAGAGTGTATTACTTTGCGCCCAGGTAAACGTTTCTGCCAATTCCGTCAGTACATTATTGAACAGCGGGTTAGTTGCACTCACGCCGTCGGCAATGGAATACCACTTGAGTAAATCCGGCGATTTAGCGGCGGCTAAATGCGAACCAAATACATAGTATTCGCTACCCACTTTAATGACCGATGGGTCATGTACCGATGTATTGATAAAATCTGGTGTCGTAGGCGCTAGAATCTGTGCCTGGGTCGATAGCGTCAACATCGCCAGGGATGCCGCTAACCTACGCAAGCCGGTCAACCTTGTTTTCTTCGTTCTCATCTCTCCACTCCTATTTATGATTATCGAGCTGTTATGTCTCGCAATTAAAAATCAAGCGCAAAAAGATCCCCTCCCAATGGAAATACACCAGGAAAAATATCGCGCTTTTTAGTTAAAACTGCAGGAAGACTAGTAAAATCTTTTTTCCAAGGCTAACAGGTCCTGATCCAGCGAGCGCTTAACGGCAACGGGACGCTCGCCCTGTAAACCTACTTTCGCATTAACCTCACTCCATATATCCCGCCTGCAATGGAACCGCGAGTTGCCACAAATTTTACACGCAGTTTGCCGTGGGATTTTCTTACCAGCTGCGCAGGAATTGCGTAGGATTCGGTGAAAAATTCTTCTGCTTTACCCGTTGATTTTATTTCTGCAATCAACTCATCATTGAGATAAATAGCAAAGCTCCGGCCTGAATCCACACCGGCGTAGGTGATGTGCAAAAATTTTGCTTCCTGGTTTTTATCGGTTAATTCGTAGCTAAACCAGGCGCGGGTATGGCGCCAATGACGGCCGTTGTATAACCCGGTTTCACTTTGCTCGCCTTTATAAAAATGATCCGATTCCGGTTGTTGTTCACCGGGCGCTACCTGATCGATGGTATTGGCCTGTAATTGCAAACGTGTGTTTTCGTCTGCCGCTGCTTTAGCGCGCGCTTTTTCCACTTCAGCAGCGGTGGTGTAAGGCCAGTAAATGGTGTAGCGGGATTCATGCAAACGAAAAAATGGAATCAGTTCCACATGCGCCATTTGCACGCCGTTAATTAAGCCCGATGCATCGAATGTCAGCGGCTTGCCGACAACAGGTTTTAATTTTTGGATAAACTCCTGCGTATTACCCAACAAAAAAGGTGCAGCTTCCATCGGGCACATTTTCCCCTGCGCGATATGCCCCATGCGCGAATCATCGGAAAAATAATTCAATGACTCATTCGCAAAGGGCTGGGTTTTGGCTGCCAGAACTATCGGGCCGTGCAACACTGCATAATAGTTCGCACCGCCGGGCATTTGCTCCAATCGGGTCTGCATGGGCAAATTAAACTCCACAGTGTCACCTTTTTTCCAACGACGCTCCAGCGTGATATAGGCGCTCGAATCCTGTTGCAGGTCTTGCAACACTCCATTGATGCGGACTTTCAGAGCACCCGCTTTTACCCAGGAGGGGTAGCGCAGGTTTAAGGTGAAATGCGCAGATTTTTCAATCTGGATATGCACAGCCTCCTCATCAGGAAATTGTGTGCGCTGCGTAAGGGCGATGCCCTTTTTTTTCCACTCCATAGTAGATGGGATAAACAAGTTTACATAGACAGCGGGCACTTTATTGCTGGCATCGCGCGCGTAAATAAATTCCGCGTACTTGGATTGACTCTCCAAACCGGAACCGACACAACACCACATACCTTTATCCACTTGCGAATACACCCGGTAGTGATTGGGGCGCATAGGGGTGAAATAGACAAAGCCGCCAGTGGTCGGATTTTGTGACGATAAAATATGGTTGTAGAGTGCGCGCTCGTAGTAATCCGTGTATTGCGTTTGGTTTTTTTGGTTAGCGGCGGCGGACAAATACAACAATTCCGTTAGCTTCAGCATATTGTAGGTATTACAAGTTTCCGGCCCTTCCACTTCATTCACCATGGAGGAGAAATCTTGCTGGTCGTGAAAGTGCTCTTTTACGCTATTACCACCTATGGCGACCGAGCGTTTATCCACGACTGTCCGCCAAAAAAATTCAGCCGCCCTATTCCACTCGGGGTTTTTAGTCGCATCGGCATAGCGTTTAAAGCCAATAACTTTGGGAATCTGGGTGTTGGCATGCAGACCAGTTAATTGATCATGCTGCTTTTCAAGCGGTTGCAAAATCGCTTGATGTGAAAATGCCTCCGCCAACTGCAGGTATTTTTTATCACCTGTGATTTGCGCCACATCGACAAATATTTCATTCATCCCACCATGCTCGGTGCGCAACATTGCGTGCATTTGCTCGGGCGATAGATTTTTGGTTAATGTCATCGTCCAATCCGACAATTTAACCAGCATTATTTTTGCGTCTTTGCTGCCTGCATAAAGATAGGCATCGCGCAAACCAGCGTAGATCTTATGCAGGTTATACCAGGGGACCCAGCGTTCGTTAGTGGAGAAGTTATCCGCGCGAATATTGCCCGCTGCAATTTCATCCCACATTTTTTTGCTGTCAGGAATTCCACCAATATAACCCGTCGCTAATTTGTCCTGGCATTTTTTTAATTCGGCAATGACATACTGCAATCGTTTTAATACGGCTTTGTCGCGCGTGGACGCATAGGTTAGCGCAAGCGCTGACACATAGTGGCCGCCCATATGGCCATCCAACCCGGTAGATTCCCAGTTGCCGTAGGTTTCCTTAAAGGGCAACCCTGCTTCGCGGCGAAACGGAGCCAATAATTTGTCAGCATCCAATGCCATTAAATATTCTTTGTTGGTTGTTTGTGCGTGTAAAAACGGACCATCCAATAACTGCACTTCGCGCAGTGGCACCAGTTCCAATGCGAACACTGGTGTGATTGCAAGACTGAACCCCATGGCCAATACGCGAAGTGAGTTAACGATTTTCATAAGGACCCCTAAAAAATTCTACTGCCGTGTTATTGCGCCTGTAAGCTAAACATTTGGTTTGTCGCATTGGCCAGGCATTGCCATTGATTTACGTTGGCCCCGTCCGCGGTTGAATTCCCGGCGACATCCAAACACTTTTCGCTATTGCGATTGATAATGCGATAGCGCCCCGAGCCTGCGGATTGAAAGCGGAACATTTGGTTGTGCGTGTTAGTGCTATTCCACAACATCAGGTTGGCGCCATCCGCCGTTGAATAGGAATCCACATCAAACGCCAAGCCAGAAGCACTCACCGGAGAAATGCGATGCCATACGTCATCCACGCGAGTAATTATAAATTTCTGACAATTGTTATTAATCCAACTCCATTGGCGTAAATTGGTGCCTGCCGCCACACCACAATTTTCTACATCCAACGATTTTCCCGAGTGTGCAGGCGTAATGCGATAAGTACCGTTGACGCGCGCATTGCTATCGGACTTCACAGAAAAATTGCGACTCAATACTGGCCAACCACCAGAAAATGTCATTTGCAAAAGATCCAGCCGTGCAGGCCAACCCGTTGATGTAGTGCCGTCGTAATAATGGATGGATGCGAGATGCTGGCCATTGTTATAGAAATAACCAAAGTGGCCTGGGCCGATGTAATTGCCATCAGAAATCAAAATTGCACTGCCGCCATAATTCCACAGGCTTTTGCCATTTTTATCCAGAAATGGCCCGGTTGGACTTGTAGAGCGACCAGTCACTATGTAGTAATTACTTTGGTTGCCCAGGCAACATTCCCCCAGGTTCACAAACATATAGTAATAACCGTTGATATATTTTACCTGTGCTGCTTCATACTCATGCCATGCATAATTATTTCCTACTACCGGATAGCGCGTGCTGTTCATCAGCTTGCCGGTAGATGGATTTATTTGGCGAACAAAAATTCCTGCGTAATGTGAGCCGTACACCATCCATACATTATTTTGCGCATCGCGATAAAGGCCAGCATCAATAGTGTTTACCGGCTGCCCGCTAAGCGTGCCTTCATCCGCCGTGGAAACCACCATACCCAAATCTTGCCAGCTGGGATTATTCAATGAGCTGCTCACCATTACGCCGATGGCTGAACGCATTCCGGATGTGGAAGAAAATGCGGAGTAATACAAATAGAATTTCCCATTCATTTCAATCACATCGGGCGCCCAGAAATTACCATCGAAACCGGGAACCTTGTTGCTAATCCATGAGGGATAGGTATTTGCCGGAATTGGCGACGGGCCGCGCTTCCAGTTAATTAAATCAGTGGAGTAAAGCGCATTGATGGGAAAATTGCTCGCGCCGCCTCCGGTACCAAAGGTCCAATAGGTGTTGCCATCTTTAATGATGGTCGACGGATCGTGAATATCGGTAGTGCCCGACAAACTGATTGCGAGCGCATTGGCCGCGCTAAAAAATGTTATGAGTAGCGCAAAAAATGTCTTACAGAAATGAACTATCGGATACATAAGAAAGCCCTTCATTATTAATTATCGTATTGGGACAATGTGAGCTAAATCGTGGAAACTTACATACTGCATCCCGGCCAAGAAATAAATCCGGAACCACCCAGGTAATTCCGGATTTCTGTACTGCTGTTACTTAGAAATTGAAGCGCGCACCCAACGCAATAGTGCGACTGTAAAGCGCTGAACCGAAATTACCGGTGGTGGAATTATCACCATAGTAACTTTGATAAATTTCTTCGGTCAGGTTGGTACCATCCAGAGTCAACGAAATGTTGTCGGTGACATCATAGGTGATTTGCAGATCCAAACTTGACTCAGGCTTTCTCCAGACCTCCAAAGGGTTGGCAAACAGCGCTGCTTCATAGTTGTTCAGGAATTTACTACGCCATGCATAAGACAGGCGCGCGCCGATATTTTCTTTTTCATAGGCCAACACCACACTGTAGGACTCATCAGATACCCCAAACAGCGACGTATTTTTTGAGCCAGTGATATTGCCGGCGCTGTCAGTTATTGGCGTAGTTTGCTCAGACTCAAGGCTGGTATAACTCGCCTGAATACCGAAACCATCGAGATACCAAGGCAGATTTTGCGGGAACCAAACTGCACCAACTTCAGCGCCTTTCAATTGACCATTTGACGCGTTGAAAGGCTGGGCCAGAACATAGGTACCCATAGATCCATCCGGTTTTGGCGCCTGTACCTGACGACGGAAATCAATCACAAAGCCTTCGATATCACGTTGAAACAGCGTTCCATAGAGCGAGCTGCCCTCAGCGAAATACCACTCCAATGACAAATCATAGTTTTGCGATTCAGTCGGTTTCAAATCCGGATTGCCGCCACCCGCAGTGCCATAACCAATGTTGGTTACATCTTCGTTATAAATAATATTGGAGTTGAGTTGCGCAAAATTAGGGCGACGCAGAGTTTCGGTGTATGCGAAACGCGAAATTAAATCGTCAGTCCAGTGATAACGCACCATCACGCTTGGCAATACTTTTGAAGTATCCGAGGATGCTTCGCTCACGCGTGCAAATTCCATATCGGTTTCGGAACCGGTATAGCGGAAGCCAACCTCACCATCAATCGTGCGGCCAGCCAATTCAGATTCAAACTTGCCCGTAACATAGGCCGAGGTGGTCAGCTCATCGATATTGAAGCTTTCTACCAATGCTTGTTTGCTCAAACCATAAATACGTCTGAATTCTTCTGCATTGGAACGAATATAGTAGCCATTGGCCGCGGCCCAGGTGCTTGGCACATTAGACTCGCCGTCAAAGAAGCCGCTGTTGATATACGCAAGCCCGTCCATATCTTCAATGGCGATGCTGTTGTTGTAACCGTTTTGGTTAACAAAGGCTTCTGCTGCGGTGCGCTGGTCAATACGCACGCCAAAATCAAAGGATTTGAAAATGCCAAGGTCGGTAGACAAGGTTGCATCAGTAGTGAATGTGGTAGCGTCGCCATCATTGTTATTGGCATTGTCGTACAGTTGCGCGGTATTCCAGGCAACAGTATCAGTGAGATCACTTTCATTCACATCAGCAGTGGCCGGGTTATCCTGGAAACCGAACGCTGGCAAACCGCCGCCTGAGTTGAAATCTACATCGATTTGATAACCGACTTTATCAAAACGCATCGCGAAGAAATCAGATTTGTAACGACTATCTTGATAAACCAGTTCCGATTTCACTTCCAGATTCTCACCTATATCCCAGCTGCCGCCCAAGGCATAAACATAGCTGTCAGTTTGGCCGGTAGTCAGGTCACCGCTGGTAAACATATAAGGGAAAAGTACACTGCGCGATTTAACGATGTTAGTGCCTTCGTGCAGTTTAATATTGGCTGCGCTTGCATTGCTGGCATACTCGCCCCACCAGTCAGCGAAGGAGAATAACAATGAGTTGAAGGACTCGTTGCGATAACCGTTGTAAAAAGCTTCAAATAAATATTCTGATGAATCGTTAGGTGCATACTGGAATGAAACATTCGCCGCCGTGCGCTCGCGCTCACCGGTGAAATCGCTGGCAAAAATTGCATCGCGACCGAGGATATATTCCATCGGCTTGCCATTTACATTTAACGTAGAGCCAGGCGCATCTGGCAAACCATCCAATAAACCGGGTGTCCAGATTGGATTTTCCGCTACGCCGCCCTTATCCAAAAAAATACGCTCGTAGTTGGTAAATGGTGCCACCGGGTTATTGGTTGCAAAGGGAACCATCGCACCGGCAGTAACACTTTGATCGCGATAATTGGTGCGCGCGTAAGACAGGTTAACCAAAGCACCGAATTCGCCCGCGTCAGTTTCCCACCGATTGCTCGCCAAGCCGCTGATGTTTGGATCAGTTTTATCGGCCTGCTCCTGATTAATCGCACGTGCAGCAACTACAAATTTTTGGCCTTCAAAATCGAATGGGCGTTGGGTTTTAATATCGACAGAGCCGGCAATACCATTTTCGATTTGCGAAGCAGAACGAGTTTTATAAACATCGACTTGTTTGATCAAGCTTGCAGGAACATCTTGCAGAGCTACCGACAAACCCGACGCGGTAAAAATATTGCGCCCATTCACGGTGGTGTTGATGTCAGTTAAACCGCGAATCGAAATACCAGAGGTTTCGCCTGAGCCGCGATTGGTTACTTGCACACCGGTAACACGCTGCAGCGCTTCAATGACGTTGTTATCGGGAAACTTACCAATATCTTCAGCCACAATCGCGTCCACGATTTGGGTCTTTTCACGCTTTACATCCAATGCTTCTTGTAAGGATCCGCGAATACCGGTTACGACTACCTCTTCAACCTGATCCTCTTTCGCCGCTTGCTGAGCCAAGGCTGGCAATACCGCGCCAAATGCGGCAACCATAGCTACCGCCATACTGAGTGTTTTTTTCTGGAACATGTGTACCTCCCGTGTGCGATGACACCTTGTGGCTGGCCGCAGGCGCCTATCGTTATTATCAATTTCGTGCGTTTTATTTGTCTTATTAAATAACCGGTTACGAAGGGGTAACACCCTTACCGGCGCAGCTCCAAATGCTCAACGGAAGACTTATTTTATATCCAATTGAGCATATTGTAAGACAATAAGATCCTAGACGGATTGACGCTCAACGTCAACTGATAAACAACAGCTCATATATAAAAATATAAACTCGTGGCGATGACCGGCCTGATTGGCGTTTCCGGCGATTTCCGGGAAATAAAAAAGCCGCTACAGAAGACTGTAGCGGCTGAAAAATTGGTGTTAACAAACAGCGTTACACCATCCAACGACAAAGGGAAAACTCCTGACAAAACATGCGGCTCTGACCACAAAACCAGGACCGCAGAGGTTAAATACTTGGGGGGATTCAACACTCTATTTGTAATATAATATATTAATAATTTTTGCTGTCCAGCTTTTTTGCAACTTTTCTCTGCCGGCGCTTTTTATTTCACATCCCTTCTCCCAAAAAAAGCCCTGCAATGAGTGCAGGGCTTTGGGGACGACAACGCAAAACCATTAAAAGGAGTAGCGCACACCCACGGCGTAGGTCTTGGAGTAAATCGCGTTGCCGAAGTTAAACAGGTTTTGGTTGCCCTCACCGTAATAGCTTTGGTAAACATCGTCCAATAAGTTGGTCGCGTCGAAGGTAACCATTAAATTATCAGTAACATCGTAGCTCACTTGTAAATCCAAACTCTGTTCCGGACGACTCCAGAATTGAATCGGGTTGGCGAAAATGGCGGCCTCGTTGCCCGTGTAAAATTTCTCACGCCATACATACGACAGACGCGCATCCACCGTCTCGCGGTCATAGGCCAACACTATGCTGTAGGAAGAGTCAGATACACCTGACATTTTCGAATCCACATAACCGCTGATCTCGCCGTCCAAACTGTATTCCGGGGTTTTTTGCTCGGAATCCAGGGCGGTAAAGCTCGCCTGTACCCCCAAGCCATCCAGCGCTTGCGGCAAATTATCCGGGAAGTACACCAAACCAATTTCCAAACCGGACAACTCACCATCAGCCGCGTTAACCGCTGTCGTTAAAACGTAATCGCGAGTCACGCCGTCATTACCCGTGCGATTAATAGTTTTCTTTCCGCCGATAACCAAACCATCGATTTCACGTTTAAAGAGCGCGCCGTACAAAGATGCGCCTTCGGCGAAATACCATTCGAGCGACAAATCGTAGTTAGTGGATTCCGTTGGTTTCAAATCCGGGTTACCGCCACTACCGGTTCCGTATGGAATAGAGGTGAGTGGGTCCTGGAAATATTGCAGTGGATTCAAGTCGCCGAAGTTGGGCATACGCAGGGTTTGCGTGTATGCAAAACGGCCCACCAGGTCATCAGTAATATTCCAATTCAACACCAGACTTGGCAGCAGCTTATCGGCTTTACTGTTGCCGGTATTGCTGTTGTATATGTCTGTGTTGGTGCCGGTTTCCGCCCAGAATTGCATATCCTGTTCGTAATTAACGTAGCGCACCCCCAACTCGCCGCTCAGGTTATCGGTTAACGTAAAATTGCCCGTCGCGTAGAGCGCTGACGATGCCTCATCAACATCAAATACTTTCACCAGTTCTTCGCGTTCAATGTCGTAAACGCTGCGCACTGCATCGGCATTCGCCATCATGTATTTGCCATCAGCCGTAATAAAACTGTCGAAGATTGTTGCGCGGCCATCAAAATAATTATCAACTTTATACACCAGACCCGAGCCATCGCCTTCGGCTCCCGCTGCTGCCAGGGCCGACATCAGCTGAGTTAATGTTCTGCCGCCGGTATTCCAGGAATCCTGACCACGGCCATAGTTAAGCGCGCCGCGCTCTTCCACGCGCGCGCCCACTTTAACTTTTTGCAAATAGTTGCCATCCAATTCCCAATCGACATCGGTCGTAAAACTGAGCGAGTCACCGGAGTTGGAGCCACCGTTATCCCACATTCCGGAGGCCTTCCAGTTTTCCACTGCTGCCATATCAGATTCATCCACCGCGCTGGTGGCGGGGTTATCCATGAATACCACCGAAGGCACGCCATCACGATCGTTGTAATCGACATCCAACCCATAGGCAACGCGCTCGAAACGCATCGCAAAAAAATTGCTGGTGAATTTGCTGTCCTGATAAACCAACTCGGAATTCACAGTGACATTGTCACTCGGGGTCCACTTGGCACCCAGCGCATACAAATAGCTGTCAGTTTTTCCGGTCGAGTAATCGCCACTTTGGAAACCACCGTTGCTATAGCCCTGATGTTCTTTAACAACATTGGTACCCTCGTAAACCATGGGAATATCGATGTTGCCATTTTGATGTTCCAATGTGTTGGTAAACCACATAGCGTTTTGCGCTTCATTGCGGTAACCGGTATAGAAACCTTCAGCGGTTAATTCCAAATCTTCGTTGGGCGCCCATTGCAGTGAAACACTTGCCGCCGGGCGCTCACGTAAACCGGTGAAAGAAGTTCCAAATACCGCATCGCGCATCAGTAGATATTCGTAGTCAGCACCGCCAATATTCAGTGTTGAGCCTGCAGCAGAAGGCAGGCCTTGCTCCAGGCCCGCTTGCCACACCGGGGTGTTGTTATGCGAGTTGGGAATCATTTGGTAGGGCGCGTAATCCGCATGTGGCTCTGCACCAAAATACGGAAAGACCGCACCGGCCGTCATAGTGTCATCGCGATAATTGGTTTCCGCGTAGGAGATATTGAACAACGCCCCCCAATCGCCGCCGCCTTCAAATTCTCCGCGCGTACTAAACAATGCACTCAGGTTGGGATCAATTTCTTCGGGCTGATCTGCGTAAATTCCGCGGCCGGCCAACACAATTTTGGTATCGCTAAAATCAAATGGTCGATGGGTTTTTACATCGATCGAACCGGCGATACCGCGCTCTACTTGTGCGGCTGAACGGGTTTTATAAACCACCACATTAGAGAGCAAACTGGCAGGAATATCCTGCAAGGCTACTGAGCGACCCGCGCCAGTAAATACGTCGCGACCATTGACTGTGGTGTGCACGTCCGTCAAACCGCGAATCGAAATGCCGGATACTTCACCAGTACCGCGCCCGGTAGTTTGTACACCAGTCACGCGTTGCAGCGCTTCGACGACGTTGTTATCCGGAAACTTACCAATATCTTCTGCAACAATTGAATCGACAATTTGCGTGTTTTCGCGCTTGATATCCAAGGCTTTGGTCAAACTACCGCGAATCCCCTGCACAATAACTTCTTCAACTTGCTCGCTTTGTTGCGGCTGTTGGGCACTCGCAATCTGCGCCATAAATGCCGCGAACACCGCCGTGGCTAATGCAGTTTTCTTATACATTTTTAAACTCCAAATTTTTATAAATTTGAGTTAATCCTGTATTGATTAACTCAATTTCAAAGATAGGGTTAGAAGGGGCCAAAGCCCCTCACGCTGCTTGATTAGTTAGCAGGTACGCCTTCTTTAAACAGTGAGTTAATTTTTTCCGCGCTAATGGTGCCGGTGAATACTTTCAATTCATCGATTGCGCCGTTGTAAGGCGTATCCCAATAGTTAACGCCCAGCGCAAACTCATTGGTATCACCCGCGACTGTCATCACGCGCCGGAAATCGGCCGCTTCCAACTGCAGGGCACCATTCACAAAGAGTTTGATCGTATTGTTATTTTCACCATCGACCATAATCACTAGATGAGTCCACTGACCGGCGGGAATGCGATTTGCTAATTCCGCGGTATCGTAAAATGAAGGACCATTTGCCCACACGCGCGTTTTCGCAGTGCCCGCCATGGAGGGAACCAGGCTCAACCAGTAATTAGCGTTAGCACCACCAAAGAAGGCGGTTGTGTAATCGGTAAATGCCGTTGGTTTTAACCAGAGTGAAATGGTGTAGCTGTTGGTAGTAATTAAATTATCGGGCAAACGAATACCGGATTTACCATCCAGATTTACCGCCATACCTTTCACACCCTGAACGTAGCTGACAGCACCGCCAGTGTTGTGAATGAAATTACCGGTAACCTTACCTTCTGCGGCAACATCGTTGAGCGACGCCAAACCATTTTCAAAACTGTATTCCGCCGGCGCCAACGACTTAATGGTTACCTGGAAATCTTTGGTATCGGTGAAACCTTGATAAGTAATGTGCGCGGTCAAGGTAACGGTTTTATCACCTTCATCAGCAGTGGGCTGATTCACTACCGCAACACCGTTCGTCGGCTTCAAATATTTCTCATTGCTGGAAGTCCAGCGAATACCGGAAACAAAAGGACCGACGCGAATCAAATCAAAATTTTCGCGCACGGCTGACATATCGCCCAATTCCAGCGCATTTTTTACAAAGCTGGCAAACTTGGTGGGATCCGTCAGGTTATTGATAGCAGCACCATTGATATCCAGATTGCTCAGGGCGTAGTCGTACACAATTAATTCATCAATTTGGCCAACGAAGGGCGAATCCCATCCGAAGTTAACACCCAACGCATACTGGCCACCATTTTTGAAAATATCATCGCGCGGCATCGAGCCAGTTAATACACCGTTGATGTACAAACTCATCGTGGTATTCGAGTAAGTAATTGCCACGTGCTCCCACTGATTTAAAGGAGCAGTTGCCGAGTGAACCACTTGATTCCAGTTGCCGAGATAATTACTCCAGATCAAGGTATTCGGCGTAAACCAGGCGCTGCCGGGAATAAAGCTGTACCAGTGATCAACATCGGTTGCCGCAAAAAACGCAGGTGTGTGAGTCGTGAGCGATTCTGGTTTCATCCAGAAAGACACAGTGTACTCGCTGGATTTAATCAGGTTATCCGGCAGGCGCACACCATTAGCACCATTGAAATCGTAAGCCTGCCCTGCTTTGCCCGGGGCAAATGTTGCCGGCGTTGCATCAACATTGAACAAGTTATTGTCAGTAGTTTTTGCCGCGGCAAAATTGGCGAGCGAATCCGTCAATGCATTTTCAAAATTGTAATGAGCAACCGCATTTTTAAATGCAGGGCGCGCTTTAATTTTGATCGTGAATGATTTGCTCGTGGTTTGGCCATTGAGCGAAAGGTTCGCCGTCAGGGTTACCGTTTGGTCGCCCAGATCCGGAGTAGGAATAAATACATTGCCGTCGGAATCGATAAAGTAATCATTACTGCTCACCCAATTAATAACGGTGCCGCTCTTACCTAACCTGGGCAGTGAGTAGCCTTCATCTGCAATCGTTAATTCGGTTTTGATATTCAGCGCTGCTGCTACGGCACTCAAGGCAGTAGAGGTTCCCTCGATAGTGTCCGTGCGCATTGCAAATACGGAAGAGCCATCGCGTGACATGGCGGTGAAGACAGGTACCAGCGCTTTTTGGCCATTATCCCATTGCCACTTCACTACACCGAAATAGGTACCAGAATCCAATACCAGTTTGATGGAATCATCGCCTTGCGACATCCAGCTGCCTTTTTCACTGCCGGTGACAGTGCGGTCTGCATGCAACGTGATGTAGGAAGATTTAATCGCCGTTTTATTGATGCCTTTGCCTTGATTCACAAACTTGTAGTGCCCGGCTACCTGATCCGGATCCATCAGGTTATTGCCTGTGAGCGGAACATAACGCTCCGGCGATACCACCAGCCAACCTTCTTTGTTGACGAACATTTCATGGGTGCGCACCGCATGAGCTTCGGCATTGCCAGGGTAGGCAGTCGCCGATGCAGGAAAGCGCGTGTGAGTTACCAGCAAATGGCGGCCACTAGCGGCGTCGTAATAGGCTGAGTTGTGACCCGGTGATTGATAACCCCAGGAAGGGCCAGCTTCGCCTAAGGCTTGGGTAAACTCGAATCCGCCCAGTAACTTACCGCCCAATTCCAGAGTACCTGAAATTTTGGAGATATCGTTCCCAGCCGGGTCCAGGTAGGGGCCTTTAGGGGTTTTGGAGCGGGCAATACGTATGTTATAGCCATCGTTCGCCGCAAAACCCGCTACCGAATAAAACAAATAATAGTAATCGGCCACCGGGCTGTAGGTTACAAACGCCCCTTCAATCGCGCGGAAATCTCCACCGACCAAGCGAGTCCCATAACCCTGACCTGCCACAGGTTTGCCCGTGCTCTCATCCAGATCGAGGATAAAAATACCGCCCGAGTAGGAGCCGTAAACCATCCACAATTTGTTGTCTTTATCGTAGAAGGCGGCCGGGTCAATCACATTGGGATCAACCGCGCCGTTCCAGCTGGTTTGACCATTATCCAGGGGATAAGAAGTGAATTCGCCCGCATTGCGATAGCCGCTGCGCAGGAACACTCCCTTGTTGACGTAAGGGCCTTGCACTGAATCCGCTTCAGCCAGACCGAGGTAGGAACGGTTCCAGCAGCCGCCATTGTCCGCTTCTACCTGAGCGCAGTGGTTGTAGTAGAACCAATACTTGCCATTAGGCGCTTTGACAACATCTGCCGCCCAATTGCCTTTAAAACCATCGCTCCAGGCAATACCCTCCGCGGCTTGGGTTGAATAGGTGTTAAACAGCGGGCTTTCATCCACCGCGCCATTGTTGGAGAGCACAGAAATGTATTCCCAGTTAATCAAATCGGTTGACTTGGCGGCGGCCAAATGGGAGCCAAAGATGTAATAGCTATTGCCGTCTTTCACTAGAGATGGATCGTGAACGCCAATATCCGCCCAGGCAACAGTGCCGTCACTGTTCAGCGGCGTGGTAGAAGACATTGAGGGTTTGCTGTAGGTCGGCGCCACTGAGGCCGGTACCGTATCGTAGGATTTATTTCCACCACTGCCGCCACCGCAGCCGCCCAATAGCAGCAAACTGCCCATGACTAGTGTCAGGCTTGAAAGCTTCATGTACATACCTTCTCTCGTGTTGTTATTACTTATTTATAGTCTCCCTGCGGATGCTCCCGAGGGCATATCGCGAAGGAAAAGTAATTATCGTAGATTAATTTTTTGTCATACAATATTACTATCAATAGATATTGTCATACAAATGAATAGGTGTAAAGCGGGAATACGGCACGAACCATAGAATAAAAAAACCCGCTAAATGCGGGTTTTTATGCCAGAGTCAGGTGTCTGGCCAATAACTCGACCGGTGTGGTCATAGCCGGTTTACATACGGGTTAAAAACACCCACCAGGATAAACAAGAAAGCCATAGCAACTGCGCCCCATAACTTAGCCGTTGATATAGCCCCACCGCGCCGCGAGCCGTAAACGCTTTAGCCAGAAGAATTGAAGTTGCCAGCGAAAGCGCGATACAAACGGCGGTGAAGATTTTGAAATCCCATCCAAACAAAGGGCTACATAAACTGGCCGCTGGCGCAATCACCAGAGATATAAACATCACCACTCCTGCCGCCCCATGAATTTTCCCTGATAGGGACGGTGTTTGAGTGTAGGGATCTGCATCCATCGACCAAATGCCCGCAATCAAAGTCGCCAAGCCGTGGGCAATCACACTGCCACCCATTACTTTGACGCTCAGCGACTCGGGCAATCGGGAATAGAGAAACCAACCAAACACCATAAAAAGAAATGCGAGCGGGAAATTATTCACCAGCGGAGAAAATTTTTGCGTGGGAGAACCAGTTGCGCCCAATTCACTTAAAAATTGGGTTCGGTGGTTGTAGCCGGGATAGCGACTCGCGGCGGCTTTTACTCCAACAATTATCCACACAGATGCAACACATCCCATCACGGATAAAATAGCTGTCATACGCAATCCTTTTCAAAATACACATAACAAAAGTGCTTTAATGCAGCTTCAAGTTCACTCAATAATTTATGGAAGCATCACTGGATGAAACGATAGCAGCACCTTCAAGTACACCTATTTCCGATAGCTATACACGTGGAATTTTCGTTTAATAGCGACTCTGACTGTATCAATGCCATTACTCCCCCTCCCTTGCACTAAGGAAGCTAACCATCTACCTAAAACACTGTTGGAAAAACTATCCCAATACAGAATAGAACCCAATCATATATATCCAACCATGAAACGCAGGATGGCTTTACGCTAACTTGATACCTTGCAGCTCAAGAACAATCAGTACCACTCCAAAAATAACAGTTAATACAAAGAGGCCACCAAGTAGAATCCAGATCCAATTTAACCAGGTGAATTGGTTATTGCTGATACCCAATGGATCTTCACAGCAGATATTAATAGCCGCTTGTGCTTTCGCCAGTAACCAACCATGAAGTATCAATAAGGGCAAGACGAGAATACTAATCCATTCATATGAGCTATATGAGGACACTCGATCGAGAATGTTGCTAAGTATCACCACGGTAACGACAAGGGTTGCATAGAGACTGTGATTCCAGACAAACTCCTTGTTTAAGTCCTTTATTCGCATATCCACCACAGAAAACAGTGCGTGAGTAAAGAAAACACTAAAAATGGCTCGCATTACCGGCATCATATTTTCGTTGTAATAGCTCTTGTATAGCTTCCAGTTTTTAAAATGCCAATAAATGGAAAACAAACCAAAGGTGCAAAAAAACAGAACCAAAAATTTGGTTTTGGACACCACATAAAACATTTGCCGGACGGGGATCTGTAAGGTATCTATATTTGATTCTGGAATAGCGTACACATTCTCTTGCATTTAATAGCTCCATGTTTTAGATGATCAATATTTAACGGCTAAGCGCCACGCATTCTAATTCTGTTCGCTACAAATGCAAAAAAACCCGCTGTTTCCAGCGGGCTTTTTTGTTCAGCTGTTACGCGCAGTAACGCTTAATCAATCATCGAAGGTTTGCCAAATACCGGCATACCTTGATCATTCCAGCGCAGGGGTTTAACGAAAGTGTGACGATCCGGGTTCCAGAGTGGGTCGCCTTCAATCTCCGTGTAGGTGCGCGCATGGTATACCAGCATCACGGTATTGCCATCTTCCGCGTAGGTGAAACTGTTGTGGCCCGGGCCGAAAATTTTGTTGGGGATATCCGAGCAGAGCACTGGCTCTTGGGATTTAGTCCAATTGTCCGGATTCAACAGGTCGGCATTTTCATCCACCCAGAGCAAACCCATCGCATAATTTTCGTCGGTGGCGCTGGCAGAATAACTCAAAAATATTTTGCCATTGCGCTTCACAATCGACGGGCCTTCATTAACCCAGAAGCCGCGAATTTCCCACTCGAATTCCGGTTTGGTCAGCATCACCGGCGCACTTGCCAATTCCCAGGGGGTTTTCATTGGCGCGATATAAATATTGGAGTTGCCGGTAATCTCCACATCTTTTTGTGCCCAGACATAATAAAGCACATCATTGTGAGTAAAGGTGGTGGCATCCAAACAGAAGGTATCTATGCCTGAATCCACCTGCCCCATAAATTCCCACTCACCGTCGAGCGGATTTGCATTTTTATTGCGAATTGCATACATGCGGTGTTGAAACAGGTTGAATTTAATTTCGCGACTGGGCGCAGCGGCAAAATACACATACCAGGCGTATTCACCCGATTGTGGATCTTTATTGAAATGAATTTCTGGTGCCCAGACCAATTCACTGTATGGGCCAGTGTCCGGCTTGTGCCATACATCTACGGTTTGTGCAGTGGCCAACTCCGCAATGGTTTTTGCGCGGCGCAATTCAATGCGATCGTATTTCGGTACAGACGCCGTAAAGTAGTAGTAACCATCGGTGTGTTTGTACACAAATGGATCTGCACGCTGAGGGATTAAAGGTTTTAATAATTCACTCACAATTTCTCTCCAAACTTTCTATTTAATTCTTAATGTAGGTTGTGGCGGGGCACGTAGCCTGAGGAACTAACCCCAACATGACAATGTACCTGCACAAACCAAAAC
Source organism: Cellvibrio sp. KY-GH-1 (assembly GCF_008806975.1). Taxonomy (NCBI): domain Bacteria; kingdom Pseudomonadati; phylum Pseudomonadota; class Gammaproteobacteria; order Cellvibrionales; family Cellvibrionaceae; genus Cellvibrio; species Cellvibrio sp. KY-GH-1. Next base: position 4,888,337 of record NZ_CP031728.1, on the reverse strand, counting down.
CCGATTAAATATATATTCCGGCTTGCGGCAGTCGTTGCAAGATGGACGTGTTGGGGTTCGCAAGCTCACCACCAACCTACAAATCAATGCTCTGCAATATAACCTTTAGCACGCATTGTATTTTTAAGGCCTGCGTAATACCCGTCGTTGATGCGATACAAAAACATCAACAGTCCCATTAGCGCATGGAAAAATCCGGGAATAATCGACAGCATGAGCGCGATTCCCATTAATGAAACATCTGACTGTTCCTGATTGGGAACATATTGGAAATAGGTCAGCAGCCAACCCACCATTAAGCCGGCGACACCCATACCCGCCTTCTGCCCCACTGAAATTCCACCGTAAGCAAATCCGGAAACGCGCTTGCCGTTTTTCACCTGACCATAGTCAATGGTTTCGGAAATAATCGACCAGAACACAGGCGCATGCAGATCCACCACAAACGACAAAAGGAAATAAAGTACAAACGCCAGCACCAGATCATCGCGACCCACCAAGAAATAAATCGCAAGGCTTAATGCCGCCACCAGCAACTGGGTATAGCGAAACAAATTAATCTTGCAGAAAAATTTGGTAATCCAGGTGGAGGCAATCATCGCCAAAATTGCTGCGACAACACCGGTAGAAATAAATGCGGACACAGTGGCATCGTCGCCACCTAAATAGTATTTTGCGTAATAGATAGCTACAGAACCGCGAATCACATAACCAATGGTACCGGTGATGCACACAGCGAACAAAATTAACCACTGATCATTTTTTAGTAATTGCAAAAACTGGGTGAGCAGCGGTTGATGCTCCACCACATGCGCCACTCGCTCGGTAGTGTTGAAATAGCAGAACAAGAACATGGCCGCGCCCACCGCCGCCATAATGGCCATAGCCACTTGATAGCCGACGGATTTATCGTCCCACAGGCCCGCCACCACTGGCACCACCGCCGCCACCATAAAGGCACCAATTTTGGCGAGGAACAAGCGATAGCCATTGGCCGATAATTTCTCTTTGGGGTCGCTGGTTAAAGCGCTGGGTAACGAAATATAGGGAATGCCAACGCCGGAGGTAATCAGCGTCATCATAATGTAGGTGGAATAGGCCCAAATTAATTTAGCGTCGTATTCCCAGTTGGGCGTGGTGAAAACAAAAAACACGCTCACCGCATAGGGAATTGCCAACCAGAATAACCAAGGGCGATAGCGACCTTGCAAAAAGGTAAAGCGATCGGTCAACTGGCCCATCACCAAATCGGAGATGGCGCCCACCACTTTCACGGTAAAAAATAAAATACCCATATCAATGGGGGACAAGCCAAAAATATCAGTGTAATAAAAAGTGATGATCAACATCATTGAGGAGATAACTACGTTCAGCGCCATATCGCCGGCACCAAAACCGATTTTTTCGCGCAGGCTAAGTGCGCTAGCAGAAGCGGGTTGAGTTTGCATTTATTATGTAGACCTCGTGTAACTATTATAATTTGCCTTTCAGATGAAGGCTTTGGGGTTAAAAAAAGCGGCACTACCTAAGGTAAATGCCGCTTCCTTTATCTCTCACCACTGCAGCCATTTACCTGACTGACAGAGCGCTCTCTCTTGCTTTTTTCAAGTGAATCTTTTTACAAAAAATAATCGTTTTCTACCGCGTGAACCAGGAGCACATCGATTCCCGCCATGCCGGCACTCGCCGCCGCTTGCAAACCTAATTTTGAATCTTCAAACACCACGCACTGGGTAGCATCAACCCCTAGCAGCTCCGCACAGCGCAAAAAAGTATCCGGCGCTGGCTTGGGGTTTTGTACCTGATCGGCACCTACCACCACTTGAATGTATTTATCCAAACCGCACAAACCCAGAATCGTATTGGCTTCTTGCGTGTAAGCACCAGTGCCAATCGCCATTGGCTTTTTGCCGTGGTAGCGCTGGGCCACTTCAATCAAGGCCGTTGGCTTGACGTACTTGTGCATGTTGTCGTGCACAACCTGCTCTTTGAAATCATTCATTTCATCAAGGCTGGCTTCCACTTTGAGATTGAATTTTTCCAGCAGTATTTCAATGGTGCCCTTGGTGGGCACGCCCGCCAGTGAACGCATTAATGGGCGGTCGATAGGAATGCCGTATTTATTGAGCATTGCCGTCCAGGCGAATTCGTGCAATTGCCCGCTGTCCACCAGGGTGCCATCCATATCAAAAATCAGTGCTGCGTATTGGTCGTACATCGTTTGTTCTCTTGATTACTGAAGTCGCTAAAATTAGAGCACAAACCGGTAAGCAACCGATACCCAAAATTTACTCTGGCACTTTACACACAAAATTGTCGGCTTTTTCCGTATCCCCTTTTCCCGTGTAGTGCGCGAAGGCCGGATAAGGGCAGAGTGGACGGCTGCGATTGGGGAAGGCCGCGCCGGTGACCATCACTTGCTCAGGCGCTTTACCCTGTTCTACCCAATCCACAATCGGATCGATCATGTCAAAATAATCCAGCGCCGCTGAGCCGCCACCGCAGTGGCCCATGCCCGGCACCAGAAACAAGCGGCTCCATTGGCTGACTTTTGCAGCGCCACCATTGTCCTTCACCAGCTGATCGTAATAGCGCGCAGTCTCTTGCGCTGAAAACCAGGGATCACTTACGCCGTGATAAAAAATTAATTTTCCACCATTGTTGGAGAAGGTGTTAAGCAGTGTCCAATAGGCAGAATCACCCACAAATGCGGCGGGAGTCGAGGCAGCTAGCGCTTCTTGATCCACATTCATTTCGGTGCTGGTAATTTTCCCTACGACCGGGTGAAAACCGGGATTTAATAATCCGGGCAGGCCCTGGGTTTCAGTGATGCCGGTATCAAACCAAAAACCGGGATACACCTGCACACCGAGCGAATTTTTCGGCCCGGCAAAACCCACTTGAATTGCCTTGGCTTTTTCCGGACTAATGCACGCTTGGGATTTATTTGCACTGCAGGCGACGGACATAGGATCAAAATTACAGCCGCGCACATTAGAAATCATTTTGTCGGCAACGCCATCCAATGCATCGCATTGTTTTAATAATGCATCCATCACGATGGTTTTATCCTGTTCGCTCAAGGCTTGCGCAACAATCGGATGCCCCTGCTCATCTTTGGGCGCTACTTTCGCGAGCGAAACCATTACCCATTTATCGGCGAGGTTGGAAAAACTGGTGCGCATGGCCGGAGCGCCAGCCACTATGCCGTCAAACAAACGCGGATAGCGCTGCGACATAATCATGGCTTCGCGTCCACCGGTGGAGCAGCCCATGTAATAAGAATGTTCGATAGCGCTTTGGTAATGCTGAGCGACGATTTTTTTCGCCGCCATCGCCACCTTGCCAGTGGATTGATATAAAAAATTCAGTACCGCTTCCTGATCGCTAAAAAAACTCGCATCAAATCCCTGGGAACTTTGATGCCCGGAATCGGTTGTCACTACTGCAAAACCACGCTGCAATGCCGTCATATTGCCAGCAGCACTGCTACCTAATGGCTCGGCGACGACACCGTTAAGCCCACCGCCACCTTGCATCATCAAGCGACCATTCCACTGTTTGGGCATGGCGATAGCAAAACCTATTGCGTAATTTTTTCCGCCCTCACCAATGCGCTCATCCATCACTCCATCGATGCGGCAATAAGGTTCCAGAGTCCCCGCATAGGGACGCTGATAAGGCACTTGTGGTACCGGGCCTGCGGGCACCAGCTTTGCACTCTTGATAACGAGTGCATGATCTTCGCCGGCAAACTTTATCAAGGTGGCGCAGGCTTTTTCGGCGGCCACCAGGGGCTTTTTTTCACCGGCAACACTGAATGAAGACAGTACAACCACTGAACACACCAAAACTGTTTTTATTATATTTTGCATTGAATTTCTCCGAGGGATGCATGCCCGAAAATCAGGCTGCGACTGGGACCTTGCTTTTTTATTGCCGGGATATTTTGAAATCAGAGGGTAGCTCATCTCTTCCCTGTGACGAGCTAGCGAGCGTGTAAAAAATAAAACGCGGCAAGTTATTTATTACCCGCTTACGTTAAATTTCTTACACGCGTTCCGTGATAAGTTTACGCTCTCTCCTTCAGGTGCTTACACACCCTCTTTCAAATGCTTACACACCGTCTTTCAAATGATAGAAAGCGGCATTGTGACGCAACTCGGTTTTGAAATTGCGCACAGTGGTATCTGCACCAATCACAACCGCTTCTACGCCCGCCATTTCGGCGTAATCAACTATCTCATCCGCAGTCACACCTTGAGTGTAGGCGCTGTGGTGGGCACCACCGGCTTGAATCCAGGCCGCCGCCGAAATTTCCAGATTTGGACGCGGTTCCCACAGGGCTTTAGCCACCGGCAACTTCGGCAATTCTTGTGGTGGATTTACGGTGTCCACTTCGTTGATGATGAAGCGGAAACGCGTGCCTATATCGATCAGGGAAATACACAGCGCAGGGCCGGCCTTGCCGGTGAAAATCAAACGCGCAATGTCGTTGCGGCAACCGATGGTGTGCAGGTGTACTTCCAATTTTGGTTTGGCAGCAGCAATAGAAGGACAAACTTCCAGCATGTGCGCACCCAGCACTTGATCGACCGCACCAAAGTGATAGGTGTAGTCTTCCATAAATGATGAACCACCTACGCGGCCTTTCGACATGACTTTGCAAATGTGAACCATAGCGGCAGTTTTCCAATCGCCTTCGCCGCCATAACCAAAACCAGCTGCCATCAATCGTTGGGTTGCAAGACCCGGCAGGTTGGTTAAACCAGTCAGGTTTTCAAAGCAGTTGGTGAATGCACCAAACTCACCTTCGGTTAAAAACTTCAACATACCCAGTTCCAAACGCGCTTCGTTTTTCAGCATTTGGTATTGATGTTCATCATCAAAAATGCCTGGGTTTACATCGTATTCTTTTTTGTAGATTTCGATCTGCGCCGCAACTTCTGCATCAGTCACTGCATCAACTACTTTTTGCAGATCGCCCAAGCCGTAGGCGTGAACTTCGTAACCAAATTTAATTTGCGCAGATACTTTATCGCCATCAGTTACTGCTACCTGACGCATGTTGTCGCCAAAGCGCGCCACTTTCAGGGTTTGGCTTGCATGCCAGCCCATAGCCACGCGGCACCAGCTGTCGATTTGCTTTTGAACTGATTCAGTCGCCCAGTGACCTACTACCACTTTGCGCTCTTGACGCAAGCGGGTGCTCACGTGACCAAATTCGCGGTCGCCGTGTGCAGATTGATTGAGGTTCATAAAGTGCATATTGATTTCAGCAAACGGCAACTCAGCGTTGAACTGAGTGTGCAGGTGCATGTAGGGCTTGCTCAGTGCGCTCAAACCAGCGATCCACATTTTGGCGGGCGAGAAGGTGTGCATCCACAGAATTAAACCCACGCAGTTGGGGTTGCTGTTGGCCGCTTGTGCAACTGCCAGAATTTCTTTCGGTGATTTAACGGTAGGTTGCGCAACAATCTTGATAGAGATGTTGGCAGACTCAGTCAGACCCGCAGCAATTTTTTGACTGTTCTCGGCGACCTGCTTTAATACGCCTGGACCATACAAATCTTGTGAGCCGGTAACCAACCAGACTTCTTTATCGCCGTAGACTTTCATTTTGTTTTCCTCAGAAAAATTTCTTTCAATTTTTTTGTTGCGCATCGCTTCGCTCAGCACAACCTACATTCGGTTTGAGCAAGGATTACTTGGTTTATTTTGCGACCGTTTGGCGACACGGATGTCGACAACGAGCCTACATGGATGTATTTACGGCGTGTCGCAAAATAAACCAAACAATCCTTGCGAATTACACAATCAAATAAATTACTTCTGCCCGTAATAGGCATTTTTTCCGTGCTTGCGCAAATAGTGCTTATCCACAATCCCCTGCTTTAACGCGGCCGTATTCGGCTGCAGGGTTTTTGTCAGATAAGCCATGCGCGCAATTTCTTCCAGAATCACAGCGTGGTAAACCGCATCAGCACCGTTTTTACCCCAGGTAAAAGGCGCGTGACCGGCAACAATCACCATAGGTACTTCTTTCGGGCTGCGATCCTTAAAGCAATCGGTGATTTGCACACCGGTTTCCTCTTCGTAATCGCGCTCGATTTGTTCGTCGGTCATCACCGCAGTGCAGGGAATTTCGCCATACGCATAATCTGCGTGAGTGGTGCCGTAACAGGGAATCGCCTGCTGGGTTTGCGCCCAGGCAGTGGCATAAGTCGAGTGAGTGTGAGTCACACCACCTATAGTTTCAAAATGACGATACAAATGGGTGTGGGTTTTGGTATCGGAAGAAGGACGCATCTTCCCCTCTACAATTTGGTTTTCCAAATCCACAATCACAATATCGTCCGGTGTCATGACTTCATAGGCAACGCCGCTCGGCTTGATCGCAATCACGCCTTTGGCGCGATCAATTTGCGACACATTGCCCCAGGTATAAACCACCAGATTGCGGCGGTTTAATTCCATATTGGCTTCGAAAACTTCGCGTTTTAATTCGGTGTAGCTCATGCGCGAGCACCTCCGTCGACAAACTTACCGAGTGCTTGATACTGCTGATAGCGTTTGTCGTAAATTGCTGCCGCTTGCGCGTTGGGCGTGTAGGTTTTGCAAGTGCGTGAAGCCATGACTTTTTGCGCCGCCGCAACATTGGGATATACACCACCGCATACCGCCGCAAAAATCGCCGCACCCAAAGCACAACTCTGTTCGCTTTCCAACACTTCGATTGGGCAATTCCAGGCATCAGCACAGGTTTGCATGACGAAATCAGATTTTTTTGAGATACCGCCAATCGCCACAACTGAAGAGACCGCAACGCCTTCGCTTTTAAAACGCTCGATAATCGCGCGCGCACCGAATGCAGTGGCTTCAACCAAAGCGCGGAATATTTGCGGAGCATCGCTGCCCATTTTCAATCCGGCAATTGCCATAGCAACGGTTTGGTCGGCATCAGGAGTGCGGCGACCATTTACCCAATCGAGTGCAGTAATATTTGCATCGGCCAAGGGCAACGCGCTGGCGGCCTTGCTCAATGCAACTATGGTGTTGTCTTCAATTTCTTGAGCCAACTTTTGTTTGGTGGCCTCATCCAACAATTCCGATGACGCGAGCAAATTAGCCACCGGCCAATTCACCAAATTTTTAAACCATGCGTACAAATCGCCAAAGGCAGATTGGCCTGCTTCCAAGCCGACAAATCCAGGCAATACCGAACCATCTACCTGACCGCAAATACCGGCAATGCATTTCTCGCCAATATCGGCATAACTGGCGACAGTAATGTCGCAAGTAGAAGTGCCCATAATTTTGGTGAGTACACCGGGTTTTACTTGTGCGGCTACGGCGCCCATATGGCAGTCGAAGGCGCTGAAACCGACTGGTGTATTGATTGGCAGACCGAGCTTATCGGCCCACTTGGCCGTCAGTGCGCCGCATACCTGATCGGAAGTAAAAGTCTCTGCTGGCAAACGATCGCGCAGGCCGTTTAGCAATGGATCTATGCCTGCGAAAAATTCATTGGGTGGATAACCGCCCCAGCTCTCGTGCCACATGAGTTTGTGGCCGGTAGCGCAGCGCCCCATACGCAATTTGCTTGGATGAGTGGTATCGGTCAGTACTGCCGACATCCAATCGCAATGCTCTACCCAGAGGTAGGCGGCTTTAGCGACGGCCGCATCTTCACGCAATACGTGCAGAGTTTTGGCCCAGAACCACTCAGACGAATAGATTCCGCCTTCGTACTTGAGGTAGTTCTCTGATGCCTTGTTGGCAGCAGCGGTAATTTCTTGCGCTTCTTTGATGGCGGTATGGTCTTTCCAGAGCACAAACATGGCATTGGGGTTTTCGGCAAACTCCGGCTTGAGCGCCAGAGCCACGCCGTCTGCGTCTACCGCAATGGGGGTAGAGCCGGTGGTGTCAAAACTGATACCTACCACTGCCTGAGCGGCACCCGCCGGTGCCAGCTTCCACAAGCCCTGCACTACCTGTTCCAGACTTTCCAGATAATCCAGCGGGTGCTGACGGAACTGATCTTTCGCAGGCACGCAGTACAGGCCTTTCTTCCAGCGCGGGTAGTAAACCACGTTGCTTGCCACTTCCTGGCCGGTAAGGGCATCTACTAACAGGGCTCTGACGGAATCAGAACCATAATCCAGCCCCAAGGCATAAGAGGTCATCAAACTCACCTTTTTTCACTGTCTCGACAGAAACGGTTAACTATTATTTTATTAATATTGCCTCACCAGAGGATATTAATATTGTATGACAATATATTCTCAACAAGCCTATCCCCTGTCAATTGGTTTTGGCCTCAACGGGGGATAGATTTTCGTTAATTTACAGGGCTGGCACTCACGCCCCGCCCACTCACTGCTTCTCCGCTCCAGCCCTATTGGCAGAGACGCCTTCGCTGGTCATGACGATGCGTTTGATGGTGCCATCCGGGCTATAGAACAGCTCGTCGATGCTCACCGAGCGGCGGAACTGACCACCGTCCGGGCGCCCGGCGCCGGTGTGGTAAATAAAGTAATGCTTGTTATTAAATTCAATAATCGCCTGATGGTTAGTCGCACTATTGCCCGCCACCTCATTCAGGATTCCCTGGTATTCCCAAGGGCCGGTGATGCTCTTGCTCATGGCGTAACCGATCTTTTCCGGAAAACCCATAGCGAAGGACAAATAGTAGTTGCCCTGATGTTTGTGCACCCACATCGCCTCGGTAAATTCCGGTAAGCCGGTGATGGCGTGTATAGGGCCATCCAGCTCAATCATGTTCGCGTTAAGCTTGGCGTAACGCGGCTTGGTATTCCCCCAGAACAGATAGCTTTGACCGTCATCGTCAGTAATGACCGAAGGGTCAATATCATCCCAATCCTGCTTGGTATCAGTGGTCATATCGTTGGTGATCAAAGCCGTGCCGCGCGCATCCTTAAACGGACCGAGCGGACTGTCGCCCACTGCCACACCTATGGCGTAGCCAGGTTTGGTTTCGTCGTGACGGGCGGTGACATACCAGTAGAACTTGCCGTTTTTCTCAATGACCTGACTGGCCCAGGCATCGCGCTGGGCCCATTTGAAATCCTTCGCTTTCAGCAGCGGGCCATGGGCCTGCCAGTTGACCATGTCAGCGGATGACCAGACCAGCCAGTCGTGCATTTCAAAGAATTTGGTGTTGTCTTTGGCCTCGTCATGCCCCGCATAGAGGTAGACCTTACCCTTATGGACTAACGCCGCCGGGTCAGCAGTAAACACATCGGTAAAAATCGGGTTGGCCGCTTGAGCCGCCGCACAGGCAGCACCCAGGGCAAGTATCAGGGGCTTGATTAATGACTGCATCTGTACCTCGTGGCTCTCTTATTGTTGCTCTCGACTGATCCGGCATCTGGCGGGTCACTTGGCGCGCAACGATGACGCAGATACCAACTCGTCGAGGGGGTTGATTTATATTGATATTATAATACAATTAAATCAAGTACAGACGATAAAAAGTTTTCCCAACGGCAAGTTAATCACGCAAATATACGTAAAAGCAGGCGCTTATTGATTGCCCGAGAGATCATCATACCTATATTGTATGACTTTAATAACAATCACTTTAATAACAATGGCCAATTTAGATGTAGCCAGTCATGAGCCAGGATAATAAGACAAAAAACTCGACCAACAAGCCCCTGCGCAGCAGCCAATGGTTTGGCAGCCAGGATAAAAACGGCTTTATGTATCGCAGCTGGATGAAGAATCAGGGTATTCCTGAGCATCACTTCCAGGGCAAACCTATTATCGGTATCTGTAATACCTGGTCAGAGCTGACTCCCTGTAACAGTCATTTTCGTGAACTCGCGGAGAGCGTACGTCGCGGCATTCTGGAAGCTGGCGGCGTTCCGGTAGAGTTTCCGGTGTTTTCCAATGGCGAATCCAATCTGCGCCCTACCGCCATGCTCACGCGCAATCTGGCGGCCATGGACGTGGAAGAATCCATTCGCGGCAATCCTATTGATGGCGTAGTACTGCTGGTGGGCTGCGATAAAACCACCCCCGCCCTGGTAATGGGTGCCGCCAGCTGCGATATCCCCACCATCGTTGTCACCGGCGGCCCAATGCTCAATGGCAAACACAAGGGCAAAGATGTGGGCTCGGGGACGCTGGTGTGGCGCATGAGTGAGGATTACAAAGCCGGCAAGATTAGCCTGCAGGAATTTATGGATGCCGAGGCGGATATGTCCCGCTCTACCGGCACCTGCAATACCATGGGCACCGCCTCCACTATGGCCTGTGTGGTGGAATCGCTCGGTTTATCGCTGCCGCAAAATGCAGCGATTCCGGCGGTAGACGCGCGCCGCAAAACTCTCGCTTATATTTCCGGTATGCGTATTGTGGATATGGTGAAAGAAGATTTGCGCATCTCGCAATTGCTCACACACGACAGTTTAATTAATGCGATTCGCACTACCGCTGCCATCGGTGGCTCCACCAACGCCGTTATTCATCTCAAGGCCATGGCCGCGCGCCTGGAAATCCCGTTAACGCTGGATGATTGGCAGACCTATGGCCAACAAATTCCCACGTTGGTGAATCTGCAGCCCTCTGGCCAATACCTGATGGAAGATTTCTACTACGCTGGCGGTTTACCTGCAGTTATAAAACGACTGGGCGATGCCAATTTATTAAATAAAAATTGTTTGACTGCGAATGGAAAAACCCTGTGGGAAAACAATTCACAAGCACCCTGCTATAACGATGATGTAATTCGCCCACTGGAAAATCCCCTCTGCGCCAACGGCGGCATTTGTATTTTGCGCGGCAACCTCGCTCCGCGTGGCGCGGTACTAAAACCCAGCGCCGCTTCGCCGCACTTGATGCAGCATCGCGGCCGCGCGCTGGTGTTTGAAAATTTTGACCACTACAAAGAACGCATTATGGACGATGCACTCGACGTTGATGCAAATAGCGTTTTAGTGCTCAAGAATTGTGGCCCCAAGGGTTACCCGGGCATGCCCGAAGTGGGCAACATGGGGTTACCACCGAAACTATTAAAACAAGGCGTAACCGATATGCTGCGCATTTCCGATGCGCGCATGAGCGGCACCGCCTTCGGTACCGTCGTTCTTCACGTTGCCCCGGAAGCCATGGAATTAGGCCCGCTCGCCGCCGTGCAAGACGGCGACTGGATTTCATTGGACAGCGATGCAGGTGCATTGCAGTTGGAAGTCAGCGATGCAGAGCTGCAAGCGCGCCTTGATCAATTGCGCGCACAAAAAATTTACAAAAAAACCGGCGGCTATTTGCAACTTTATATAGAGCATGTGATGCAAGCGGATGAAGGCTGCGATTTTGATTTTCTGGTGGGGTGTCGCGGCGCGGCAGTTCCCGGCCATTCGCACTAGTAGTGATACCGATGACACTCACCAATCAATATCCTAGTTTGAAATACAAAATAGTGCTGATCACCGGAGGCGCCTCGGGCATTGGCGCGAATTTGGTGGAAGCCTTTTGCCACCAGGGCGCGCAGGTATGTTTTATTGATATTCGTGATGAAGATGCACATAAACTGGTGGAAAAATTAAGTCATCGCGCGGACAACATTCCACCGCGCTATTTTCGTTGCAATCTGTTAAATATTCCGCGCTTGCAGGCGACGATCAAACAAATTTACAACGAGGTGGGGCCGATCAATATATTGGTTAATAACGCCGCCAACGATACCCGTCACGATTTTCGCACGGTAACAGTTGATTATTGGAACGAGCGACTCGCGGTAAATTTGCGCCATCACTTTTTTGCGGCACAAGCGGTTTATGAGCATATGCTTGAACTCGGTGGTGGTTCGATAATTAATTTAGGCTCCATGAGCTGGTACGCCACGCAAGGGGGCATGCCAGGTTACACCAGTTCCAAAGCGGCAATAGAAGGCATGACGCGCGGACTGGCGCGCGATATGGGCGGTGACAATATTCGCGTGAATACGCTGGTGCCCGGCTGGGTAATGACTGATCGGCAAGTGGCTATGCTGACCCAGGAAAAATCGGCCAAAAGTATTTTGGAAAACCAATGCTTGAAGAAATCCGTTATGCCGGAAGACATCAGTGCGATGGCGCTATTTCTTGCGTCGGATGACAGCCGTTTGTGCACCGCACAGCATTTTATTGTGGACGGCGGTTGGGTGTGATGAACTCCACGCAAGGGCGGCAAATCGATTAACGTTTTAATAATTTAATAAATACACTTTTAATCACGAGGTTCACCATGAAAAGCCTATTTACCACCCTCACGCTAGCGGCCGCTATCGGCATCAGCGCTACCGCCAATGCACTCACTGTCGGTTTCGCCCAAGTGGGTTCCGAATCCGGCTGGCGCACCAGCTTTTCAGAATCAGTGAAGGCGGAAGCGGAAAAACGCGGTATCACCCTGAAATTTTCCGATGCGCAACAAAAGCAGGAAAACCAAATCAAAGCGGTGCGCAGTTTTATTGCGCAGCGTGTGGATGCGATTTTAATTGCGCCGGTAGTAGAAACCGGTTGGCAGCCCGTATTGATGGAAGCCAAGCGCGCGCGCATTCCGGTAGTGATTCTGGATCGCAATGTATCGGTAACGGATCCATCACTTTATCTCACCCGCATTGCACCGGACTTTGAAGTAGAAGGTCAACGCGCAGCAACCTGGCTCACTGAAAAAACGGCGGGCAAGTGCGGCATTCTGGAATTGCAAGGCACTGTCGGTTCCAGCGCGGCGCTGGGTCGTATGAAAGGCTTCAACGAGACCATTGCGAAATTTCCTGAAACCAAAATTGTGCGCAGCCAAACCGCAGAATTTACCCGCGCCAAGGGTAAAGAAGTGATGGAGACCATGCTCAAAGCGGAAAATGGCGGCAAGGGTATTTGTGCGATTTGGGCGCACAACGATGAAATGGCCTTGGGTGCAATTCAAGCGGTGAAAGAAGCAGGCTTGCAACCCGGCAAAGATATTTTGATCGTATCGGTGGATGCGGTGGATGATGCATTGAAGGCGATTGTTGCTGGCGAGATTAACGTGTCTGTTGAATTGAGTCCGCACCTGGGCGGTCCAGCGTTTGATGTGATCAATGAATACATTGGCGGTAAAAAAGAATTTGATAAATGGATCAAAATGGGCGGCGCTGTTTATACCGCTGAAAATGCAGCAGCGGAATTGACCAAGCGCGGAAGCAAATAATTCATCCGTACAAGATGCTGGCGAATAAGCTTGTGAGACTCGCCGTGAATACCTCCATGTAGGCTCATCGTCGACATCCATGTCTCCGATGGTCTCCCAAGCTTATTCGCCAGCATCCCGAGAGTCTGTGCTACACCAAAAATCAAAAGCGGTTTCATAATGACTTCTACCCCTGTATTACAACTCAAGGGAATTCATAAAATATTCCCCAGTGTTCACGCTTTAAAAAACGTGAACTTCACTCTGCGCGCGGGCGAAATCCACGCCCTGCTCGGCGAAAATGGTGCAGGTAAATCCACGCTGATTAAAGTGATGACCGGCGTCTACCAGCGCGACGGTGGCGATATATTGCTGGAAGGCCAGCCAATACATCCCAACAACACCGGCGATGCCCAGGCAATGGGAATCAGCACTGTGTATCAGGAAGTAAACCTGCTGCCCAATCTGACCGTTGCGCAAAATATTTATCTCGGTCGCGAGCCGCGTCGCTTTGGTTTAATTAACTGGGGCAAGGTGAATCGTGATGCACAGGCATTATTGAAAGGTTACGATCTGGATATAGATGTAACCCAACCGCTATCCAGCTATTCCATCGCCGTGCAGCAATTAATTGCGATTGCACGCGGCGTCGATATGTCCGCGAAAGTATTGATTCTCGATGAACCTACCGCGAGTCTGGACGCCGAAGAAGTGCAATCGCTGTTTCGCATCATGCGCGATTTGCGCGCGCGGGGAATCGGTATTGTATTCGTCACTCACTTTCTCGATCAGGTTTACGCCGTCTGCGATCGCATCACTGTATTGCGCAGCGCGCAATTAGTCGGCGAATTCGAAACAGCTACTCTGACGCGCGCGGAATTAATCGGCCATATGCTCGGCAAAGAATTGGCCGAATTAGGTGAACACAAACCGCAAGCGAGCAGCAACGGCAGCGAAGCCTTATTAAGTGCGCAAGCCATTGGGCGCAACGCCACGCTCTCACCGATGGATATTCAAGTCGGTAAAGGTGAAGTGGTTGGCCTCGCCGGTTTGCTCGGCTCTGGCCGTACTGAATTGTGCCGTTTGATTTTCGGCGTCGATAAAAAACATTCCGGCACAATGATGTTTAATGGCAAAGCCGTGAACTTCAGTTCGCCGCGCGATGCCATCACCGCCGGTATGGGACTCTGCCCGGAAGATCGCAAACACGACGGCATTCTCGGCCAGCTGTCTATTCGCGAAAATATGATTCTCGCGCGCCAGATCAAACAGGGCTGGTGGAAATATATTTCGCGTAAAGAGCAGGAAGAAATTGCCAATCAATATGTAAAAGAATTGAGCATCGCCACCTCGGATATTGAAAAACCTATCGAGCAGTTGAGCGGTGGCAATCAGCAGAAAGTTATTCTGGCGCGCTGGCTGGCCGCCAATCCCTCGCTGTTAATTCTCGACGAACCAACACGCGGTATTGATATAGGTGCACACGCGGAAATTATTCGTTTGATTCGCAAACTCTGCGATCAAGGGCTGGCCTTAATCGTCGCCTCATCGGAATTGGAAGAGCTGGTGGCGTTTAGCAATCGCGTAGTAGTACTGCGCGATCGCCAAAAAGTGGCCGAACTGGACGCCGCCGATATTAATCCGCAACGCATTATGCAAGCCATTGCTGCCAATTAATGAGAGCACAACACCATGAACATGCTTAACAACCCAAACCTGCGCCGCTACTTGTGGCCCTGCGCCGGTTTACTGGTGCTGTTGATTATCAACGCGATAATCTCACCGGAATTTTTTCAGATTGAATTTAAAGATGGCCGCTTTTACGGCAGCTTGATTGACGTACTTAACCGCGCAGCTCCAGTAGCACTACTCGCTATCGGCATGTCGCTGGTGATCGCCACCGCCGGTGTAGATTTGTCGGTCGGTTCGATTATGGCTATCGCCGGTGCGGTAAGCGCTTATTACATTACCAAGGGCGTGGATAATCTCGCACTGATTATCGGCGCCGGTTTGGTTGCCGGTTTAATTGCCGGAATCGTTAATGGTTTTCTCGTTGGTTACATGAGCATCCAGCCGATTGTTGCCACCTTAATTTTAATGGTTGCCGGTCGCGGTATTGCGCAATTAATTAACGAAGGCCAAATCGTCACCTTTGATCACACCGGTTTTGCTTTTTTAGGCACCGGTCATTTTCTCGGCCTGCCCTTCCCTGTAGTGCTGGTGATTATTACCTTTGCGATTGTGCAATTGCTTACTCGCCGCACCGCTTTGGGTTTGTATATTGAAGCCGTAGGCGCAAATCCTTCTGCGAGTCACTACATGGGCTTGAATGCCAAAGCGATCAAGATGAGTGTGTACTGCGTTGCCGCATTGTGCGCGGCGCTCGCCGGTATGATTGCGGCGGCGGACATTCGCGGCTCCGATGCTAACAACGCCGGTTTGTGGTTGGAGCTGGATGCAATTCTCGCGGTGGTGATTGGCGGTGCGTCACTCATGGGTGGCCGCTTTTCTATTCTGCTGGCAATCATAGGTGCGCTGATTATTCAGACGTTAACAGTCACTATTATCCTCAGTGGCATTCCACCTAAGTTCAATTTATTGATTAAAGCCAGCGCCATTATTTTGGTACTGCTACTGCAATCGCCGCTGTTCCAAAAACAATTGGCGCAATTGAAATTCCGTAAATCGCCTACTCCTGGTACTGCTAATGCCAAGGAGGTAAAAAATGCTTAATCGTAAATTTATTCCCCTCGCCGTTACCTGCAGCCTGTTCTTTTTGTTGTTCGGCATAGGCGCCATTCAATTTGAAGGTTTTGGCAGCGCGCGCGTATTTTTTAATTTGCTCAGCGATAACGCCTTTTTGATTATCGCCGCCGTCGGCATGACCTTTGTGATTCTCTCTGGCGGCATAGATTTGTCAGTGGGTGCAGTGATCGCACTGACGGGCGTCGTTTGCAGTGTGCTGATCAGCAAATACCAATGGCATCCGCTGGTGGTATTTCCGGTGGTATTGATTGGCGGCACCGCCTTCGGCGCCATTATGGGCGCGATTATTCACTACTACAAAATGCAGCCGTTTATTGTCACCCTCGCCGGAATGTTTTTCGCGCGCGGCTTGGCGAGTGTGATCAGTGAAGAATCCATTCCTATCGAACACGAGTTTTACAATTCAGTATCCGCCTTTGGTTTTGAAATCCTTGGCGATGCCTGGATCGGCAGCTCCACGATTATTTGTTTGCTGGTATTGGTTGTAGCGATTATCGCCGCCCACTACACCCGCTTCGGCGGCCGCGTCTACGCCATTGGTGGCGATAGCAACTCAGCCGCACTCATGGGTATTCCACTGGCAGCCACCACCATCCGCATCTACGCCATCAGCGCCTTCCTCGCCACCCTCGCGGGCATTGTCTACTCCTTCTACACCTTCTCCGGCTACTCACTCGCCGCCGTCGGTGTAGAGCTGGATGCGATCGCCGCCGTAGTTATCGGCGGAACCTTATTAACCGGCGGCTACGGCTATATGTTCGGCACGCTGATCGGCGTATTGATTATGGGCGTAGTGCAAACCTACATCTCCTTCGACGGCACTCTGAGCAGCTGGTGGACGAAGATAGTAATCGGTGGATTGCTGTTCTGCTTTATCGCTTTGCAGCAATTGTTGGTAAGAACCAACCCGCGTTAATTATTTTTAGAGGGGGGGGGAATCTCCTCCCTTCGAGTACATTCAAATCCAAACACCCAGCAATATTGCCTCCATATCAAATCCCACCTATAGTACCTCACTACTTGTTTGGCATCGGTTAGAATTCAGGTCAGAAAAAATTACATAGCAGTGAAGAAAACCTGCGTAATAATTTTTCCCACTAAAAAATTTTCCAACAATTTTACTAAGGGAATTGTGCATCCATGAGAATTACAAAAGTTTCAATCCCAGAGTCACCAGAGGTTGGGTTAAAGTCAATTTCTATGTCAAAGCTTGATAAGCTAGTATTGATAGCCGGTAAAAATGGAGCTGGAAAATCCCGAATATTAGAAAAAATAAAACTCACGATTAGTAAAATACCGACAACAGATGAAATCACTCAGCTCACTCATAACAAAGGAATCTATCAGGAAAGTAGAGAACAATTAACGGCTCAAGAAATTCAGCTAACACGTAGAGGAGAGAAACTATCCGAAAGACAACAGTCCAATCTAGAGGATAGTGAGCTACAACTTAGAACTATATTAGCGAGACTTAAGTGGTCGCAACTAGAAACTTCAAAAACCAGTAAGTCTTATAAATATATTGACTTCGTACCAAAAAACCTAAATTTAAAAGACTGCAATGCCCTAAATAAAAGGGAGCTTATCAACCATGCAAACTCCATGGATGAAGCTGGTATAGAAAATGCTGCCGGATCAGCTTTCGCCAAAATCCAACACATTCAGGATCAATGGTTTAATGCCACCCATCAGCACTCAACGCTTGCAAAAGCCGAGACAGAAGAGATTATTAAAAAATATCACAACCTTCAAAGCTATATAGACTTGTTTCTCAAGACAACTCTTGAACGTGATATTAATGGTGATGCCACGCTATTCAATCTTCCTCTTGGAAAAACACAGCTCTCTGACGGCCAAAAAGTTATTTTACAACTATGTATCGCATTATATTCGCAGAAAGAGAAGTTGAACGAACTTATCATTTTCATGGACGAACCTGAAAACCATTTACACCCCCAAGCGCTACTCGAAGTAATCGACAATTTACTTTCTGTATTAACAGACGGACAGCTATGGATTGCAACTCACTCTATTAATCTTTTAGCACACCATGACCCACAATTTATTTGGTATGTAGAAGACGGCGAAATAAAATACAGCGGGAACCTTCCTGAACGAGTTTTAGAGGGGTTACTTGGAAATGAAGAAGAAATACTTAAGCTATCTAATTTTCTATCTTTACCAGCTCAAATGGCAACAGAACGTTTTTCATTTGAAAGCTTGTTCGCACCTTTAACACTTACCACAGGACCCAACGACCCTCAAACAAACCAGATAATTCAAAAAATTCAGTTATTAAGAAACGATGGAAAGAAATTGGGGGTTTTAGATTTTGGGGCAGGAAAATGCAGACTACTATCTACTATACGGGAACTAACGATCGAAACAACCACCTCAATTCCAGACTGGCTTGAATACTTTGCATTTGATATGCCGTCCGATGATGAAAGCCAGTGTAAAGCACTAATTAATTCCATATATTCAGACGCAAGATTTCGATATTTCAATTCCGAAAAAGATTTACTGGAATCTATACCTCAAAAGTCCCTAGACATTATTGTTTTGTGCAATGTATTTCATGAAATAGATCCAAAGGATTGGCTTACCCTATTCAGCAAAAATAATATTATTAGGTCCTGCCTTAGAGATGATGGAACCCTGTTAATAGTTGAAGATCAACTCATACCTGTAGGGGAAAAAGCATATCCCAATGGATTTCTAGTACTAGACAAAATTCAGTTCAAAAAGTTATTTAAGCTAACGAACGATTATCCGATGCAGGATGCTCGGAATGATGGTCGATTGAGAGCTCACTCTATACCAGCGAATGCAGTAGGGAATGTAGATAGCGCCTCAAGAATAGAGGCTATAACAGACTTAGCTGAAACAGCAAAACGGGAAGTTCGTAGAATCAGGGGCGAAGCTGCTTCATATAAAAATGGAAAGCTTCATGGATTTTGGGTGCAGCAGCTTGCCAACGCGCAGCTAGCGTTAAGCGAGTTATCAAACTAGCTCATGTACAAACTCTTCTACTACCCCCGCAATGCCAGTTGGGCGCCGCATATGTTGTTGGCGGAGATGCGATTGGATTATGAATTGGTGTTGGTGGATCGCAAAACCGAGGCGCAGAAAAATCCCGAGTATTTGAAGCTGAATCCTACCGGCAGAATTCCTACGTTGGTTGTAGATGGTGAAGCGATTTTCGAGAGCGCGGCGATTTGTTTATGGCTGTGTGAACGCCACCCGGATAAAAATTTAATGCCAGCGGAACGAACGCTCGCGCGGGCGAAATTTTATCAATGGTTGTTTTATTTGAATGCGACTTTGCAGCCTGAGCTGATGATGTATTTCTACCCGCAAAAGCACAGCGCTGATCCGCTCACTCACGCGGCAATCAAACAAACGCAACAAGCGCGCGTTGGCGATATCTTGAGTCTTATCGACGGCGAACTCACCGACAAGGAGTTCTTGCTCGGTAATCAAATTAGCGCCTGCGATTTTTTACTTTTCATGTTACTGCACTGGGCCAGTGGATTTGATAAGCCGCCACTCGCCTATACCAACCTAAGCCGTTTTATGCGCAGTTTTTCGCAGCGAGAGACTGTTAAAAAGGTGTGTGAAATTGAAGGCACCCTTCTGGGAATCTATGAAATAGAGTGAGGTCTCAAAAGCAGCAGGAAATCTGTATTCGCTTAGAGCTAGCCACTAGCTCGCCCCCTCCCCTCAGCCACCGCTCAGCAATACTTCAGGCATTAATCTACTAAACTGGGTTACGGCATATTGATTATTTGATATACAGCGATATGTCGTGTAAAACAGTTAAATAAACCTGACCAAACAGGTATGCTTGTCACTAAATAATTTTAAAAACAATGATTTATATAACCGCCCGCCACAGCGGTTCGCGCTACAGCACAGTAAATTGGAAGTAATTTGCACGGAGCAAGAACTTCATCCCCAAGGAGATGCTTGTTGAAACCTTTAGTGCAGGCATGGCTGCTTGTTTGCGGCCTGCTACTAACCCTACTTAGCCACGCCGGCAACACCATTACCGCCGCCGTGGATGAGGATATTATTGCGGATTACCAATTATTTATTGGTGAGCGCGACCCTATTGCTATCGATTATTTTGGTGGCCCGGGGGCGCGGCGCGATGTGATTGAAATCGTATTGTTACAGCAGGCTCTGCATTTGGGGGGCTTCAACGGGAAAGTAGTACTGCGCCCGGAAAATAGTTACCTGCGTATTTTAAAATTGCTGACCGATGGTCAGGTTCCTATTTCCGCCGCACTTATGTGGCGCGAGGACATCAAGCCCTATTCCGAACATTTATTCAAAACCAAGGCGCTGGTAAAAGAAGGGGAATTTATCGCCGGGGTTTACACCCGCGCTAACAATCAACTTGCACTCAATGCAACTACGCGCGAAAAAATGAGCAAACTGACCGCCGCATCTAACGATCACTGGAAACCGGACGTCGCTGCATTAAAATCGCTGGGAATTGAGCGCATCCATTATTCCACCTATTGGGTACAAATAGTGCGCATGGTCGTTGCGGGTCGTGCTGATGTAACCCTCGCCCCATTCCAAAGCAATCCGGCGATGAAAGTACAAGTGGACAATCTGGAGCTGGTGCCTATACCCGGCGTGAAAGTCGCATTACCCGGCAGCCGTCACTGGCCCGTCAGCAAAAAACATCCACAAGGCCAGGAAATTTTTACTGCGCTGGAAAAAGGCATCGCCATATTGGAACAAAAAAACATTATTCAGCGCGCCTATGAGCAATGCGGTTTTTTTCATGAGGCGGTAAAAAGTTGGAAGCTGTTAAATCCCCCCGCCAACAAGACTCCTCCCACTGCAAAAAACTAAATAAGCTGCGGCGCTAGCCCGGTGCTTTCGCGCACTATTAATTGATGCGGTAAAATTCTTTTAATCGGCTGCATAGGCTCGCCATTTAATTGCGGCAATAATAACTCCATGCAGGCCACACCAATTTCCGTCATCGGCTGGGCGATGGTTGTTAACGACGGGCTGCAATATTCTGCATAGCGAATATTATCGAAACCCAGCACAGAAAAATCCTGCGGAATTTTAAAACCCATTTTATGCAGGGTGGACATACAGCTCATGGCCATTTCATCGCTAAAGGCAAAAATCGCTGTGGGGCGATTGGTAAGGCTAGCTAATTTGCGCGTGGCTTCTGCCGCGTCCTTTAACGCGTAGTTGCCAATTTGCAGAAGCTGTTCATCAAACTCGATACCCGCCTTGGCGAGCGCGCGCCGGTAACCTGCAAAGCGTTGCAAGCTGCTGGGCGTAATCATATTGCCGGCAATAACGCCGATGCGTTTATGGCCCAGACTAATTAAATAATCTACGCCCTCTTCGGCGGCCGCGGCGTTATCAATGTTCACACTGGGAATACCCTCTATATCCGCCAATTCGCAGGCATTCACCAGCGGTGGCAGCTGCTCCGCCACTGTTCGCTCAGGGTCAAGATCAAAGGGTAAGCGCGGACAAAATAACAAAATGCCGTCGGCTTGGCGCGAGCGAACCATGTTGGCGAAAGATCGCTCGCGGGTTTCTTTTTCCTGGGTATCGCCTAACAACAATGAATAACCATTTTCCAACGCAATCCCTTCAATGGCGCGAATCACTGGATAATTAAATACGCTAATTGCGTCTGGAATTATCGCAACCAGATTATAGGTTTTGGACATCCGCAAGCTTACGCCCAAGCTATTGGGGGTATAGCCGGTGCGCTTGACGACTTCGAGAACTCGATTGCGTTTTGCTTCGGTAACCAATTCGGGGTTGCGCAGTACACGCGACACTGTGGCGGGAGAGACTTTCGCCTCTTTGGCGATTTCCTTTATTCCTATCATCGTGATGGCCTGTTTTTTTGTAATTATGAATATCTGTGTCTTGAATGGGGTAAGGCTAGCACTTTTTACCGAATTAAAAAAAGAAAACGGGCGCAAAGCGCGCCCGCTGTTCTTTACCTGCTCATGTTTACTGTGCCGGCTCCAGTTTCCACTGGGCACTCCACCAACTCGGATAGATAGCCCCATGCTGGGCATTGCCGTTCAAATTTTCCTCGTGGATATACTGGCTGGACTGCCAGCGGTTACGCAAGCGCACAAAACCTGAATCCACCGTTTCCATTGCCCACTTGGAGCTATCCCAAGCAGTATTGCGCGCACTGGCTTGAATGCGCCCGGTCTGGTTTTCGATGTGCATATAATCCCCTGTGGCTAAATTGCGCAATTCAATAAAGCCATTGCCCAGATCCTCCACTACCCACTTGTAAGCATTGCTGTTAGCCGTCGCGCCATAGGCCACATAATCACCGGCATCATAGAGATAATTATTTTGCCAGCGATTCACAATGCGATAGCTGGTAACACCAACAGCAGAACTACTACTGGAACCCAGTGCAACACTCGATGAACTGCGCGAGCTGGATGAGGGCGCAATTGACGATGAAGTAACGGACGAAGGCGCGACAGATGATGGAGCAACGGATGAGGTTGCTGCCGATGACGATGAACGCGAGCTGCTGGAAGGCACAACTGACGAAGAGCTACTAAAATTACCACCGCACTGGGTGATATACACAGCGCCAAACAGTGACGGATCACTCCAACCCATCGCGGTAGTTGCAAATGAAGTCAGTTGTGAATCGCGCGCACCGCCGTTGTCATCATCATCGACTGAAACATCCAAACCAATGCGATCACCCACCGCCGGCGTTACACCAATAGTGGCCCAGGGAATAGAAACTTCCAATGTATGGCCACTCGCGGTTGCGTAATGGGATTTCACAATTCCATTGGTGCGATTCACAGAATTGCCACCCACTTGAATCGCCGCATCATTCCAACGGAAACCCAATTGGAAATCGTTGATGCCATCGTAGCTGGTGCCTTTGCTGTTATTGCCATCGATAAAAATTTCAATCACATCATCTTCCCACCAGCTTGCACCCGAATCGTTGGTTTTGGTTACATCATTTACTTCTACTAACAAAAACAAACGATCCGCCGTGGCGATTGCACGCCATTTGCCAGCGTAATCTGCAGGGCGACCACCCAGGGTTACATTATCGATGTTACGTGCAGGCACCGAATTCCAGAGTGAGTCAACACTGGTGTCCACCACCGGCGCACTACCGCTAAAGCCAATTGCCGGTGAGGTGCAGACTGGCAATTCGTTATCCAGAATATTTACCGTGGCCGATACGGCCGTGCTCAATTGATAACCGCTGCCGGGTTGCAAGGTAATGAAAAGCGATTCCTTTCCTTCAAATATTGCGTCGTCATTTGCAGCGATAGTAATAATTTGCTCGGTTTTGCTCGGCGATAATGCCACCACACCCGTTAACGCGGGAGTCGCGCTATAGTCTCCGCTACTGGCAGAGCCGGAAATGGTGTAAGCCACATTAATCGCACTGGCAATTTGTGGTGCACTAATGCGCACACTGGCAACCACGCCGGCTTCACTGGCGGTGTCATTAATGGCGGCAATGCTAACTGCAGGCGTTACACTGGCCGTCATAGTCGCCGTAAAATTACCATCCTGCGAACGCGCAGTAATAGTAACGCTACCGACTTTCAACGCATTGAGTGTCGCCGACCCCGAACTGGCGCCAGTAATGGAAATCACTGCATTATCTGACGATGTCCAGGTTAGATTTTTATTGGTCGCTTGCGGCGGATTAAAAATAACATCCACTGTGCGGGTGCTGCCGTTGCCCATAGTAATCTGGTTATTGGCGAAAGAAATTCCCTGCAAAGGTACAGGTGCAGTCGTCACTACCAAATTGAAATTGTTATTTTGATTAACAATTGCCGCATCTTCAAAATTGCTGATGGCAACATTATTAAATGTCACACTACCGGAATTTGCTTCAGTCCAAATCCCCACTCCACCATAAGAATTCATCATCACGTCGCGCACTGATGCATCCAGACCAGTGCCATTAAGCGTGACATTATTAAAGGTGATGTTATTAAAACCATTGCCAACCAGTTGCACACCGTGACGCTGCGAGTTGGTAATTTTAATATTGTCGAACTGCATATTGCTCACGCCGTTCGGAGTATAGAATTCTACCGAACCGCGCGGTCTGTGCCACAAATCGTAACTGGTACCGCAATTGTTAATATCGATATCGTAAATACGATAAAGTCCTTGCTGGCTAAAGGTATAGCCGGGGAAATCCGTCGTAAACCGAATGCCGCTGCCGCCAAAACAATCGCGAATTAATAAATTGTGAACCTTGTGATCCTTGCCACCAAAAATAGCAACGCCACCGGCGCGGAACACATGCTCCACCGTATTAAAACGGAAAGTGTTGTTGATTTCTTCCGGTACGGCCGGGCTATTGGATGGCCACATCGCCAAACCATCATCGCCGCTGTTGCGAATATTGCTGTGTTCTACCACCGAGTTGGAAGTACCCTGCGAGAAGTTAATTCCATCCGCATAGTTGTTGCGGAAACGCGCTTGTGAAATCACTAAATTATTGGTGACTTCTACCGGGTAAGGTGCGTCATATCCACCCAACCAGGCGCCCACTTCAAAGTGCTCGGCCCACACACGGGTGAATTTGGAGTTATTGCCCCAGGTGCCCATAAAAGCTTTGTAGATCATGTAATCACCGGGGTTGGCGAAACGGCGATTATTAATGGTGTTGAAATAAATATCGGCAACTTCCACATTATTCACGCGCGCAATCATGCCGCCGCTAAATTTTGCGGGATTGGAATAATAAACTTCGGTGTGCCACATACCGGCACCTTTAATACCGATGTTGCTGGTATTTAGTACTACTTTATTATTGAAATCCCACTTTCCCGGCGGCAAATACACACCGGTTCCCAACGCTCCCGCTTGTGCAACAGCGGAATTAAATGCCGCCAGATCCGAAATATTATCGTTAGGTGTTGCGCCATAATCGGCAATTGACACATAACCGGTTGGTTTCGCAATAGGTGCCGCTACGGGTTCCAGCTCGATAAAATCGATTCCGTATGCCACCGTATCGTTAGTGGATTTCTGGATACGAATTTTATCGCCGACGTTCACTGTGCGATTTAATTTGAAATGCGTTTCATCAAAACGCATGGCAATATAATCCGTGCCAGAAAATGCATGGGGTGTATTTTCCGGTTCTTTGTTAATAAAATATTGCCATGCCCAGTAAGAGGTAATAGGCACAGTTTGATCAAGTTGGCCGTTAATATAAATATCCACGCTACCATTCAATCCGGTACCTGTCGCTGAATCCGGCATGGTGTATCTCATAGTCACGCCGCTACCCGAAGTAGTCGCCGTCCATTCCACATAGGCATTTTGCGCCGGCAGCGCAATATATTTCTGTTGCGATGCTTCAGACGCGGTGGATTGAATATCGAAATTTGTCGTTTGAATTATTTGCGCATTGCTGCTGCGCGCCGCCACATCTGCTTCATAGCGGGTATAGGGCATTTGGTATGCGCCGCGTTCAGCGGTTTGAGCCTGTGTACTGGTTGATACTGTGAGCAGCGGTGTGAATAACCCCATGACCGCACACACGCTGGCGATGCGCGCATTGCCGGAAAAACAATACTTTGACATTGCAAAGTCCTCATTATTTTTTACTGTGGTTGTGCTAATGGCTTGCCTGAAAAAGACAAACCGGCGTTCCTTGTATTTTTTTATCATTCCATCGCGGATCCAGGTGCGTTTAGGTAACGCACTACAGATTCGCCTTTGTGCCTAACAATTCGGTTTTTATTGCCTTCCTGTGTGAGCTGTGGATGTAAAAAAGGAGCAGCCTGATACAGCGTCTACAGCAGAAAGACACGTTCCACTGCACACATTCAGCACTGCCCCAAGCAAGGGAGAGACTACGGATAAAACACTCGCCGTCCTGGCGAAATAGCTCCAGTCATGCACAAACTCAAAACACACTACAAGCAAACAACACTAACCCTAAAACGATTAACCAAATGAAATCACATCAATAAAAACCGCACTACTGAACGATCAAGCTGATAGCGCAGCCACCGCCGGGCGCCAGCTTCACTGTGATTTCATCACCCAGGTTGACTACACGCTCTTCGATCTCATAGCTACCCGGATTGGTTTTGAAGCTCGCTGTTGCACCATCTTTATAAATACGCGCAAGGTATTTTTTTCCCGCGTCAAGAAAATCCAGTTTGACAGTCACAGAGCGCGCCTGCTCATTGGTGAGTGCACCTACAAACCAGTTGTCACTCTTGCGAGCCTTTCGCGCGACTGCAATGTATTCACCAATTTCACCCGCGAGCGGCTTGGTTGTTTCCCAATCCACCGCTACATCTTTAATAAACTGAAAGGCATCGGGATGTGCTTCATAGTGCTCAGGTAAATCCGAGGCCATTTGCACCGGGGAATAGATCACCACATACAATGCAAGCTGTTTGGCCAGCGTGGTATTCACTTGATTATTGGGACGCGAAGGCAAAGTCAACTCGAATGCACCGGGGGTAAAATCCATCGGGCCGGAGAGCAAACGGGTAAAGGGAAGAATTGCCGTATGATTAGGCGGGTTGCCGCCATCTACCGACCAGGCATCGTATTCCTGGCCTCGCGCCACTTCGCGCGAAATAATATTCGGGTAGGTGCGACGCTCACCGGTGTCCTTCACGGTTTCGTGCGCAACCACCGCAATTCTGTGTTGTGCCGCTTTATCAATCACACGCTGTGCGTGCTGCACATAAAATTGGCCGTGATGGTACAGACCATTAACCAACTCCTCACCGGTTTCTACATAGCCGGTTTTCACCGCTCGCATGCCGTGCGCACTAAGAAACTTAAATGCGTCATCCAGCTGGCTTTCATAATTTTCAATCGCCGCACCGGTTTCGTGGTGACCAATAATGTACACGCCTTTCTCTTTGGCATAACGAGCCAATTCTTTTACATCGTAATCCGGCGTGGGGGTATAGAAATTAAAAGCGTTGCCGCCGCCGGGCTTCCACCATTCACCATCCCAACCTTTGTTCCAGCCTTCAACTAACACACCGGCAAAACCATTCTGAGCGGCAAAGTCGATATATTTTTTGGTGTTGGCGGTGGTTGCGCCGTGGGTAGGGCCAGATTTCCAACTGGCTTTTTCCAGATGCAACTCCCACCAAATGCCAACATATTTTGCCGGCTTGATCCAGGAAACATCACCCAACTTATTGGGCTCGTTCAAATTCAAGGTTAAATAATTGGTGATTAACGCCGTTGCCGAATTTTCAATTTGCAATGTACGCCAAGGCGTTCCTGCGGGTGCCTGCAGGGTTACCGCCAGCGGTTGGTTTTTAGAGCTGGGCACGAGGGTCGCGCTGATTTTCCCGTCGGCAGCACCGGTCACATTCATGGTGGAATAATTGTGCAGGGCTGCTTCATGCAAGGCGACATAAACACCTTCCGCCGTTTTTAATGTAACCGGCGTATGCACTAAACCCATTTTGCTGATTGGCGTCTGCTGATAAAGGTATTCGTATTGATTCCCCGCCTGCCCCGGCGTCCACCAGGCATTGTGATCGGCAGTGAAATTAAATTCGGTCAGCTCGCGCAGAATTTCAATGTGTGTGAGCGCATCCTGTTTGGGAAATTCATAGCGAAATCCCACGCCCTGATCATAAACACGAAACACTACATCCAGTTTGCGTCTACTGCCGGTTTCCTCGCGCAGAGCTACACGCAATTGATTGTAGTGGTTGCGAATTAAACGCTCCTCCCCCCAGGGTTGCTCCCAGGTTTCATCAAACTTGCTGGTTTTGGCTGATACCATCGCAAAACCTTGCGCGAGGGCTGGCTGATTTTTCAAATCAAATCCCAGAGCCGAATCGGCGATCAGCGCTTTGCCTTGATAGCTTACCTGGTAACTCGGTTCACCCTGAGCGCTCAGGTAAACATCCACCCGCAGGGTCTTTGCGGGTGAGCTGATACTGGCCACCGGTGTCTGAGCGGTAGCTAAGGCCGAAGCCAAGGAAGTAATCAAAGTCATGATTAATTTTTTCATTCGTATTTTCATTGATATTTTAATCGCTAATAATTTTTTGTGATTCACAAGGCTGCGCAAAGAGCCCCTTCCGCATTGCACAAACTTAATTTAATCGCGAGTTTTTCTGCTGTCCAGCGCTAAAACCCTGATTTAAAAAAAGAAATCGTTTTCAAAAATCTGAAATCGATTTCTTTTTTTAACACTGGGATAAAGCGCAATATTCACTAAAAATAACAACCTGGAAAAATAAAAAAGCGGCGCATAAACGCCGCTAAAGCTGGAGGGATATAACAGGTAAAACGCGGAAATTAATTCATTAAAAGGCTGAGCAATTGTCGCGAATAAACTGGTCGTGTGTCGGCAGTTTTTTCACAAAAGTTTCCAGGGCTATAGCATAACGGTGCATACCGCCGTACAAATCCGCATAATTCATTTCCTCAATCACCGGCGAATATTTTTGCGGACGCAGCCCCATGCCCTCGCACACCGAGCGCCAGCTCACGGGATGAAATAACGCATCAATCATTTCCGGCAGGCCGCCATGCACCTTGAAGTAATCGATAAAGTCCTGCAGCGACTGGGGCAACTCCATGGTTTTGCAATAGCGCCAGAAAGGCGTGTCCTCGCGTTCAGTGAGGCAATAGTGCAACACAATAAAATCGCGAATCTCTTCGTATTCGCGTGTCATGCCGCGGTTGTAATTGCGGATCAATGCGGCATCACAATCCTGGTCGGGAAAGTTGCGCACAAAATGAATGATGCCACGCACCACCAAATGAATTGCGGTGGACTCCAGTGGCTCAATAAATCCGGACGCCAAACCAATTGCCAGGCAATTCTTTTTCCAGATTTCATTGCGTACACCGGTTTTAAACGGAATGACGCGCGGTTCTATCAAGGCTTTGCCGTCAACGGCGCCCATCAAGGTATTTATCGCTTCATCGTCGCTGCAATAGCGACTGGAATAAACATAACCATTACCGGTACGTTTTTGCAACGGGATACGCCATGTCCAGCCATGATCGCGCGCCGTGGCGCGAGTGTAAGGCGTGGTATCACCCACGTTTTCGGTTTGTACAGCGACGGCGCGATCACACGGTAAGTATTGAGTCCAATCGCAATAGCTGGCGCCCAGTGCTTTTTCAATCAAAAGCGCGTGAAAGCCCGAGCAATCAATAAAAAAATCTGCGCTAATTTCTTCACCAGTGCACAACACAACGCTCGCAATACCTCCATCATCGCGCTGCACTACCTGCATAATTTTTCCTTCGGTGCGCTGCACACCTTTTGCTTCGGCGTAATTACGCAAATACTGGGCAACGAGTTTTGCATCCAGATGCAAGGCATAGCGTGCTTCACCGATGGCGGTTTTATCGGCCAGCTGCGGCAAATAAAAACGGCCGTGTTGTGCCATGAGGTTGCAGGGTGAAAAATCTTGCAGCCCCAGGGTTTCTCCCTGCTGCAAACTCTTTAACCACAGCTGGTAGAAGGTAAATTCCTTCATGCCGGCACTAATGGTGCCGAAGGGATGAAAATAGGATTCGCCTTTTACCCGCCAATCCACAAACTGAATACCTAATTTAAAACTGGCTTGCGTATACTTGATAAATTCTTGCTCATTAATTTCCAGATTATTGAGCATCTCCAGAAATGGCGGAATCGTAGATTCGCCGACACCAATGGTACCTATCTCCTCCGACTCCACCAATTGGATTTGTACCGACGACGCTGCGCCATTGGCTTTTTCAAGTTGCTTACTGAGAATCGACGCGGCAATCCAGCCCGCCGTGCCGCCGCCAACGATAAGAATTTTCTTTAAGGGTTTCATGGTGTCTTGCCCTATTTTTTTAAATTTTTCAGTTTTATTTGCAGTTTTTAAGTGGTTTCAAGCCACTTCGGGGACGGCACAATGTTGCGCAATAAAATCGCCATGATCGGGCGTATCCGCCACTGTAGCGCGTAAGGATTCGCGCATACGCTCCAAATTCGCGGCAAGCATATTTTCATCCAATTGATCCACCTGCATATCATAGGCATGGGGCAAATAATCAAAGCCTTCAAAAATTGCCAGCCAACTAGGCAACCCAAACATTTCCCAACGGTAATTCACCACATGACCGGAGGATTTAAATAATTCCATCTTGTGCTGCAGTGAGTCGGGAATGTCCATCGCGCGACAGTGGCGCCAGAACTCTGTGTCGTCACGCGCATTTAGTTTGTAGTGTAGGATAATAAAGTCGCGTACTCGCTCGTACTCCAGCGCGGTGGTTTCATTAAATTCGCGCACTATGCTGTCGTTGTACTTCCCCACCGCCAGTAAATGCCGAATTTTCTCTATTCCCGTTTGAATTAGCGCAATACTGGTACTTTCCAATGGTTCCAGAAATCCTGCTGCCAAACCAATGGCGATACAGTTGTTATTCCAGGCGCGTTTACGTCGCCCCGGCATAAACATAATTTTACGCGGCTCATGCAACAATTCACCGGCAACATTTTTTATCAGCAGATCGCGCGCCAGCTCATCGCGAATAAACTGGCTGGCATACACATGGCCATTGCCGTCGCGATGTTGCAGCGGAATTTGCCACTGCCAACCCGCGGGCCGCGCAACGACATTGGTATAAGAATTGGGCGCCGCAACCGATTTGCTTTGCACCGCAAACGCGCGATCACACAACAGCCAGTGATGCCAATGCTCATAACCTGTATTTAAGCTCTCTTCGATTAATATGCCTTTAAAACCGGAGCAATCGATAAATAAATCCGCACTGAAACTTGCGCCATAACCCAGCTGCAGCGACTCAATAAAACCATCGTCTGCGCGGCGATTCACCTTGGTAATTTTTGCATCTATGCGCCTTACCCCATTTGCTTCGGCATGTTTGCGCATTAGCCCCGCGAAAAGGGCTGCATCAAAATGCAGTGCCCAATCAAATACGGACAATTCCGAAGGCGGCTTTTGCGCGGGAAAAGTAAATTTATTGTGCTGCGCGAGTACCGCGCCCAGCGAATAATCCCCCAAGCGCCCAACGCGTTTTTTTTGTTGGAGTTTCAACCAGTAGTGATGGAAATCTGTTCCGCGCAACGATTGACCGTATCCGCCAAACGGATGAATAAATTGCGAACCTGGTTTATGCCAATCGCTAAATTGAATACCCAATTTACAGGTAGCCCCTGTAGCGCGAATAACATCCAGATCGCTCAGCCCCAATTGTTGATAAAACTGGCGAATGGTCGGAATAGTCGCCTCGCCCACGCCGATAGTGCCAATTTCAGAAGATTCGATAAGTGTGATATCTATTCGCTGTTTAAAATGCTGCTTAAGGCTTGCCGCCGTCATCCAGCCCGCAGTACCACCACCAACGATAATGATGCTATTTACTTCACGCATAGTGATTACACTTTGTTGTGATTATCCATTGTTATTTTTTCCGTATGGCTTTTATGGTAAACCAGGCGGCAGATACTGCCGGAGAACCGTGTTGTTTTCCGGCAGTATTGTTAACGCATTACTCACTCAGGGATTAGAACTTCGCACGCACTCCCAGGGAGTATCGCGCTTCGTTGTCATACACAAATGAACCCTGCTCTACACCATCTGCCAAGCGATAGACTTGTTTCTCGTCTTCGCTGGTAAGGTTGGCAACCTGACCGTAAACAGTTACGTTATCCAACACATCATAGCTGACATTGAGATCGACGTAGGTTGCCCCCTTGGCGAAGGTTGCAAAATTAAGACTGCCATAATCCTGCACAAAGCGATCATCGCGACTGTTAATGGCAACACGTGCCTGCAACTTGTCTTGTTGGTACCACACAATCAAGTTGTAGGTGTTTTCCGAGTTGTTGGCGAACGGATATTTTTCGCCGGTCACATCGGACGCAAGACCCGGACGCTCACTCGGTGAATAGGTGTAGTTGGCTTCAACACCAAAGTTGCTGAGGAAGCCATCGGTAATATCACTGAGCGCAAGCTTGCCGCCTAATTCCAATCCTTTTACTTCACCACCTTTGCCTACGACCGGGCCATCCCCACGAATGTTGTAGGTTTTTCCGCGTGAGACCACATCGATATAACTTTCCTTTTGCTCAACAAAGGACTCAATCTCGACCAGGTACGCACCTATGTTCAACATACTCGCTTCACCGAAATAATATTCGGCAGAAATATCGTAGTTGTTGGTTAACCAGGGTTTCAAATTAATATCCGCTTGCGAGTTCCAACCGCTCGGAATACGTTGAGTTGAATCGTCCGGATCGGGACCGGTGAAAATATTCAGGCTGGAACCATAGCGGAACAAATCCAGCTCCTGTTTATTTTTTGCTGCACTCATGCGCAGTTTTACGTCTTCAGTCACGTTCCAGGCCAGGTTCAACGATGGCAATACATCGGTGCGTTTTTTGGTGTTGGTTTCGCGCCCGGTGTAGTAGTGCGAGCCGCCGTAAGCGCGCTGAATACCGGTACTTTGATAAACATTTGCCGCAATTTCAGCTTCGATAACTTTCACACCCAAGGTGCCCGACACGGGACCCGCTTCAAAATTACCCACGAAATAGCTGCTCAACTCTTCCAAAGTGACCGTGTAGCTGTTTGCCGGCGCAACGATTTTTTTAATATCGTTAAACGCTTTGCGGTTAAACGCTTCAGGATCATCGAAGGTAGTTGGGTCAACGGCCCAAAATCCAGGGATGCCTTTGGCGTACTTGCCCAAATCGGTAACGAAGGTTAACTTCTCACCAAAGTGATCGAGTGGTTGTGGTGGTAAAACGAAATAAGGTGTGAACGATGAAGGATCGTTCGCCACTAAACGCTCACCCGCCGCACATTCTGCACCGCTGCCGCCGCCATCAAACTTCTGATCGATTGAACGCCACATGGCATAACAACCGGTAATGTTATTGGCGTTCGGAAAATCCGGGCCGGTCAGGCGATTGTTTGAGCCGACATAAAATTGTGCCCAGTAGTCGTAAGCTTCTACATCAACTGAACGCTCTGCCATCCGCAAGCCGACTTCTACATCAGTGATGAACGAATCTTCAAATTTGTAGTTAGCGTGCGCGCTGATCGCATTCATTGTTGCGTTGGTGTCGTTATCCTGCTCCAGTTGCTCACCTTCCATAATCCAACTGTCTTTGTTGGCCATGTAGGTGGCGAGGGATTTTTCACCTGACGAATCAGTTAAACCGCCCGCGATCGGTTGATCAACACCGCTCCAGCGCGCGGTGAAGTTGCGATAATTCAGACCGAGCAGAGGATCTTCGTTATAACCTTTGGGGTTGGGCAATACGAAGCGGCCGCCATTTACACCCACCTCACCCAAATGGGCCGGGTCCAGGGTTAAACCGTACTGGTCCACCACATCTTTTGGATAGAAGTGGCCGTAGAGACGCTGCACAGTATCGCCGCGGAAACTATTGATGCCGCCTTGTGCTGTCGCAAACAATACGTTGTTATTTGCCTCTGCACTGATACCCCGCACACCACCGGTAAGCGGGCCACCATTATCAAAATTCAATTCTACGTTGAAATTTTTGGAGCCAGTATCGATTACGCGGTTACCACCGATAGATTGCAACCAAAGCGGCTCCACACTGAACTCGTCCGCGATAATCCACTCACGGCCGTCTTTACCGGTAATGGATTTAGTACTGCTGGTCGGAGCCGCAATTTGCGCCCCGGTCCAACCATTTTGGTATTGGTCATCCCACAGCGCTTTGCGATTGTCTTTTAACGCCCCCATTCCCTGCCAACGGTTGGAAATGTTTAAGCCCACTTCGCGCTGGTACTCTTTGGCCTTGGTATAAAAACCTTCGACAATAAGCTCTAACCCTTCGCCGAGATTCGCTTGCAGCGCACCATTCAAACCTTCGCGCTCACGCTCGTTGGAGGAGTGAGAGAAACGATAGCCATGGTTATGGTTAACCATCCACTTACCATCAAACTCCGAAGCCGATCCCATTTGTAAACCGATTGGGTCGCCCGCGCGCCCTGCGTAATCATTTGCAAGATTTTTAGTTCCGGTAACACCGGACAACATCACACCCAAATCGTCGTTACGCCAATTAATCAGTGCGTTGAACGTGCTATCCATTTCATCACTGATTTCGCCATTCGATAAATCGTAACCACCGGCAGCACTAAAGCCCTCCTGGAAATCCATTGGGCGGAACGTTTTAATATCAATGGTACCGGTAATACCCGACACCGAATTACTCACATCCAAACTCTTATACACATCGGCCGCACGCAGCAATTGTGCCGGTACATCGCCAAAGTCAGGTTGCGCGCCGGCGAGATTGCCCGCCGCCAGAAATTGTTCTCCATTCAGCATTACCGCTACTTGATCCATACCGCGCACGCTCAGGCGACCCCCTTCACCCGCACTGCGCTGAATTTGCACACCGGTAATACGTTGCAATGAGTCGGTAATCGTAGAGTCAGGTAGTTTTCCGATGTCTTCTGCCGAAATACCGTCAACAATCGATTTTGCTTCGCGCTTGGTATTGATCGCATTTTGTTGTGCGCCCTTTACGCCCAGCACTACAACTTCTTCAACCGCGTCGTTACTTTCTTGCGCCACCGCCGATGCGCCCAACCCCAATGCCGCATAGGAAGCAATAGCGCTGGCAATCAGCTTTTTCTTAAAGCCTCGCTTAGTGTTCATGGACTTCTCCGTTTATCGATTTATGGATTTATTTTTTACTCGTGATTCAATAAATCTTCAGGCTGCCAAACGGACACCGTTATTTATCAGTATCCAAACACCCCGCCTGAAAAAGGGGGAATTTTGCAAATTATTATTTGGAGCAAATCGGTAGATTGCATTGCCAATATCGTCAAGAAAAAAAGCCATTATTTTGAATTTTTGCGCGATCACGCAGATTCGCTTTAAGCCGCATGACAACGAAATACTTTTTACTTTTCATCATCTTAATAACGGCTATTGGGGGGTGTCTATGGCGCAAAAAAAAAGAAATCGTTTTCAAAATTTTGAAATCGATTTCTTTTTCACAAAAATTCAAAAACATCCAATTATCGGACAATTAAACTTTCTGAAAACGTTTTCAAAATTTTCAATCTGCGCGATAATCCGATTCGCTATAATCCGGCCCATAACAACAAAGCGCTCCGCGCAACAACAACCGATAACCAAACACCACCATGAACAGCAAACCGCAACTCAGCTTCTGGCAAATATGGAACCTCTGCTTTGGCTTCTTCGGAATCCAATTTGGTTTTGCGTTGCAGAACGCCAATGTCAGTCGCATCTTCCAGATTCTGGGCGCACCTATTGAGGAAATTCCTATTCTCTGGGTAGCCGCCCCCCTCACCGGATTGTTAATTCAACCCGTGATTGGTTACATGAGCGATAAAACCTGGAGCCGTGTTGGACGCCGCCGCCCCTACGTACTTTGTGGCGCTATAGCAGCGACACTCGCATTACTCGTCATGCCAAATTCGCCCGAACTGTGGATTGCCGCGGGAATGCTGTGGGTGCTGGATGCATCCCTCAATATCGCACTGGCTCCGAGTATCGCCATGCTTGGCGATACCCTGCCCAAGGAACAGCGCGCGCAGGGTTTTTCCATGCAAAGTTTTTTTATCGGGGTGAGCGCAGTAGTAGCCTCGGCCTTGCCCTGGATTTTAAATAACTGGCTGGGCGTGGCGAATACCGCTCCCGTTGGTGAGGTGCCGCCTTCAGTGACCTATGCGTTTTACGCAGGTGCAACGATTTTATTGTTAAGCCTTTGCTGGTCCGCCTGGAAGACAACGGAATATAGCCCGGCGCAATTGGCCCGGTTTGAACAATGGCGTAATGCACAGCAAACTGATGAGGAAGAGAAAAATTACCCCGGCTTTCATCGCAATGGCTGCTGGTTTTTCGTTGCCGGCATAGTGTTGACAGCATTAATCCTGAGTGCTGGTTTTGATTACAAATTATTAATTCTCGCGTTGGGTATCGCGCTTTTTGGTGTATTGCAAATCATTGCCGGTGCACTTCAGTTGCGCAACCTGCACCACAACCCGGTGTACCAAATTACGCGCGATATAGTGTTAATGCCGCGAGTCATGCGTCAACTCGCGCTGGTGCAATGCCTCTCCTGGTTTGCACTGTTTTCCATGTGGATTTACACCACTGCCGCCGTCACTTCACACCATTATCACAGCACCGACCCCACCTCGCCTACGTATAATGAAGGGGCCGATTGGGTGGGTGTTTTATTTGCCGCGTACAATGGCTTTGCCGCATTGGCAGCGCTGGCGATTCCACAAATCGTACGCAGAACCAATCGCAAAATTACGCACATGATTAATTTGTGTTTAGGTGCGCTGGGTTTTATTTCCTTCTTGTGGATTCGAGACCCACATTGGCTATTACTCGCGATGTTGGGCGTCGGCTTTGCCTGGGCTTCTATTCTCGCGCTCCCCTTGGCGATATTAACCAGTGCGTTGCCGCCGACAAAAATGGGCGTGTATGCCGGGATCTACAATTTTTTTATTGTCATTCCGCAAATACTCGCCTCGAGCATTTTAGCCTTGGTGGTCAGCCATTGGTTTGACGGCCAACCGGTATATGCGCTGGTATGCGCAGGCGCATTTTTGTTACTTGCCGCGATTGCCACCGCATTTGTTGATGATCATCACGCATAAGGGTTAACGAATTAGTATGCCGGCCAGTATAGAAGCGCTAATCAACAGCATTTACCGCAGCGAATCACGCCGGGTGCTCGCAACCTTGATTCGCTTGTTGAAAGATTTCGATATTGCCGAAGAAGCCCTGCAAGATGCTTTCACAGCTGCCCTGCACCAATGGCCCAGTGAGGGCGTGCCGCAAAACCCGCGCGCCTGGCTAGTGTCTACCGGGCGCTTTAAAGCCATTGATCAAATTCGCAAGCGTGCGCGCATGAATACCTCTTGGGAAGACATCGCCGAAAAGCTGGAGGAAGAGTTACTCACCGACGGAGATGAATATACAGATACACACAACATTGAAGACGACCAGTTACGTTTAATTTTTACCTGCTGCCACCCCAGCCTCGCGCCGGAAGCGCAAATGGCGCTTACGCTGCGCGAAGTGTGCGGCTTAACCACTGAAGCGATTGCGCGTGCCTTTCTCACCACACCCAGCACACTGGCCCAACGTATAGTGCGCGCCAAAAATAAAATTCGGGATGCAAAAATTCCCTACGAAATTCCCGCACGCAACGAATTACCTGCACGGCTTGATGCAGTGTTGCATGTCATTTATCTGGTATTTAATGAAGGCTACTCCGCATCGTCTGGCAGTGAATTAATTCGTCAGGAATTAGCCCAGGAAGCCATACGGCTCGGGCGTCTGCTTGCCAATTTACTACCCGATGCTGAAGTGCTGGGGTTGCTGGCGCTAATGCTGATTCAGGATTCTCGTCGCCACGCGCGTATTGATAACAAAGGAGATTTAATTCGCCTTGAGGATCAGGATCGTAGGCTATGGGACAAAACACAAATCGCCGAAGGCTCCACCTTAATCCAGCGCGCACTGGGAACCGGCAGTGCTGATATTTATTGTTTGCAAGCCGCCATAGCCGCCTTGCATGCAGATGCAACGAGTTTTGCAGAAACCGATTGGGGAGAAATTTGCGGCTTTTACGATTTGCTTTTACTGCGTCACCCATCACCGATTATCGAACTTAACCGCGCGGTTGCGATCGCGCATCGCGATGGGCCAGCACAAGGCTTGGCATTGTTGGATGATTTGGTCGCACGCAACCAACTTAAAGATTATCACTTGCTGCACGCCGCGCGCGCCGAATTTTTAGTGCAGCTGCAGCAATACGCGGAAGCAAAAATCGCTTACGAAAAAGCGATTGCACTCACTATGCAAGAGCCGGAACAACGTTTCCTGCGCGGCAAGTTGCAATCGCTTTCTTAAAAAAACGACGAAAATATTACGCGGAAGTTAAAGGGAGCTTTGAAAAACACGCCAGGCAATAGTAAATACACACCCCAAAGAAAAGAAAAAGAGTAAGGTGCGGATGGACAAAAACGTAATCCCCAAGCCATAAATCACGATATAAACAAGTCGCGCAGCGACAAATAACCATGCAGCTAACACCGTTAGCTGATCGTGCACTCCTGCTACATGAGCAATTAAAACCACACCAACAAAAGTGGGCAGATTCTCTAGCAAATTAAGGTGGGCGCGCGACAGCCTGTCCACCCAGGCGGGAAAATCCGGAGAGGTATCGCGATTACCGCTACCCCAAGCGAGCCCCGCTAAACGTCCTTTAATGGTTGCCACGACCACCGCGTGGATGGGTGCCAATACACAAATAAAAAGTGCAGCGCACAATTCAGGTGTCATTAGAGTTTGCATAGAAATTACCTCATAAATATCTGGCAAAAATTGTTACGGCAATCACACATCCTTGCCGTTATAGCGATGTATTGGAATTGAATCCAGATCTATTCCTTCAATACAGCGAATGTTAATCGCGGCAATTTTATTACCTGCCGGATCAACACCTTCGGCATAAGGCGCCACGCCGCACACCTGGCAAAATTTATGCTGGATAACATGTTTGTTAAAGGTGTAGGTGCCTACATTTTCGCCAGCACCCAATAAATTAAACGCGCTGAACGGCGCAAACCACAAAAGCGTGCCTTTGCGTTGGCAAATAGAACAATTACAGGCCAGGCCGGAATCTATCTCACCTTCAACTTCAAAACGAATGTTTCCGCAATGGCAGCTGCCGAGATTTTTCATGATTTGGTTCCTTTCATAATTTTGAAAACGAGGGAAACTAATTGCCAGTCCCTGAATGAGAACGGCATTTATTGTCGAATGACGCGATATCTTTTCGACAGCGAAAAATTATTTTACTCACAGTAAATGTTAACTTTTCGCGTGCAGAAGCCTTAGTAATCGAACCTTCAGGACTAGCATAGCATCAGGATCATGCAAAAATGTTGCAGTATCCATCAATTGCCAATACTGCCCCTCATTACCAAAGTGAATAGCATTTAGTTCATCCTCATTGCCTAGCGCAACAAAAAACCACGACAAACCGTTTTGTAAATGGTTCACCACCTGCTGACGATAGACCAATCGCGCAGAAGGTAATTCAATTCCGAATTCCTCCTGCAACTCCCTCAACACACAATCTTCCGGCGACTCATCCCCCTCCCTGCCTCCACCGGGAAAATCCCACTGATTGGAAAAAGGAATAGCAGGATTGTTATCGCGCCGATACACCAGCAATTTGCCATTGTAAAAATAAGCGAGCTTGCAGCCTGTGAAAGAACTCATCATCTTACAGCTACACTCTTAATGAGCCGCGAAAGCCCCTTACCGCATAATAAGATTGCGCACCATTGTGATAAACAAACACATGATCATAGCGGCGATCCATAAACAATGCGCCGTCGAGCATTCTGATTTCAACCGGGGTCTTTATCCAGCTGGATGTTTTCACATCAAATTCACCAAGCCGTTGCAGCGCGCGATATTCTTCTTCACTGAGTATTTCAATGCCCATTGCTTCCGCCATCGCCAACGCACTACCGGCAGGTTTATGCTCTTTGCGTGCAGACAAGGCCGCATCGTCATAGCACAAGCTTCTGCGCCCCTTGGGTGTTTCAATAGCGCAATCAACAAAAATATACTCGCTCGTATTCTGGTCAAACCCTATAACATCAGGCTCACCACCCGTATTTTCCATGTCGAGTAAGGATTTTAATTTCGCAGGCGATGCTTCCAACTTGTTTTGCACATCCGCCCATTTCAGGTGTAGATGGCGATTCATGTTTTTATCAAATCGCACTTTTAAAATAGTTAACAGCTCGTCATACGGTTTATTAGCCACAACTCCCTCCTAATAAATAAAATAACCAAAACTCAGGTATTATTTTTTTCCTGCTGCGCAGAACGAGGCCAAATATAACCGGTAGTTTGTTTTTTCCAGCCCTGCTGCTCGTAAAATGAACCTTTGCCGACTGCGGTGGTTAGCGTGGTAAAGATATAACCGTCAAGCGCATCTTTAAGGTAAGCAAGGATGGAAGAACCTATTCCCTTTCCCTGAAATTCGGGGTGTACAATTAAATCCACTATAGATGCGTAATATTTTCCATCATCTACTGTTCGCCCAAACCCAACCAAAACACCATCGCTATAGGCAAAACGCACAAAGCTACTTTTGCCAAAGGAGGCTTCAATGTCGGAGGGAAACCTGTAACCCCATCCGACAAGCGCAAATATATCCGATAACCTTCGCCAATCTACCCTGGCTAAATCGCTGTCGTACTTCAGGCTCATAGATTGCAACTCCCACTTGGTTTTGAAATTTACTTGTAGAACCAGTCAGGATGGCCTCTATACGCTAAGCCACCAAGAAACTTGCCTCGCTCCTCCCAATATTTCTTTTTCTCCAAATCCAATAGTTCTTTGTATGGTTCACCGGAATAAATGCCCGCAAGCGCTTCCGCAGCTTCCTGTGCATAAGGCACATTACAGTCCTTGCTTGCTGATTGCGTATACCAATACAGAGCCTTTTCTACGTCAAACCTTCCACCAATACCGTGCAAAAGCATGAGAGCTAAATCATTTTGAGATTCCGCCAAGCCTTGTTTAGCTGCCCTTTCATCCCAATACATAGTTTTTACATCATCTTGCTCAACCAAAATTCCGTGAGCATAAATACAGGCCATACTTCTTTGCGCTTCCGCTGAGCCTTTTTTTGCAGCATTCAAAGTAATCAAGAAATACTTTCTCGAATCTGCAATAGTATTCCAGCGACCTGATCTAAAGCTTGCGGATGCTAACAAAGCAAGGGCTTCTGCATTGCCATTTTTAGCGCTACGTTTAAGCCAATATTTAGACTCTTCTGGTGAAGTATTAATATCTCCGCCAAAATACAAATACCCCAAAATAAGCTGAGCTTCAGCATCATTTTGTTTCGCAAGCAAATTAAGTAACAGTTTAGCGCTTTTAAATTTTTTCCTGATGATGAGTCTTTTTGCAATATTTATTCTGTTGAATTTCACCGGTAATTTCCTGAAAAATATCTTCTAGAAAATTTAGAAACTAAATTCTAATTACAACTGCACATCTTTACTAAACAAATCCTTCAACTCTTTGCGGCTTTGTTTTACCAGCTGCGCCAATTCTTTTGGGTCTTTGCTAATGGCGATGGATTGATGCAACAGGGTTTGGTCGTGTTCGCGGAAAATATCGATGGCGCGTTGGGATTGACCATCGGTGTAGCCGATTTCCGTGAGGGTTTGCATGGCGGCACTCAGGCTGGATTCGTAGATTTCGCGAATGGGATTTTCCACACCCAATTCCGCCAGTTGGTAGGCATGTGCGCGATCGCGTGCGCGCACAATTAGTGTAATGTGCGGAAAATGGGTTTTCACCAGTTTGGTGATGGTGAGTGACGCTTCGATATTTACCAGTGCAATTACCAGCACTTTCGCATCGCGAATGCCAGCAGCTTCCAATAATTCAATGCGCGTCGCATCGCCGTAATAGCTCTGCACGCCGTAATTTTTCAAAAATTCAATATGCTCGGGATTCTTGTCCAACGCATTAAACGGAATATTACCCGCTGTTAGAATACGGCCAATTATTTGCCCGAAGCGGCCAAAGCCAGCAATGATCACTTCCGCTTTATGAGCATCTGGCTGCTCCAGTTCTTGTAAGGAATTCGCCGCTTGTGCTGCTTCTTCTGTGGCTTTTTCTTGCATAGTGCGTTTGCGCGTAATCAATTCGTGCAAGATAACCAGCGGACTGGTGAGCGCCATGGAGATACCCACAACCAACACAACATAGCTGGTAATATCCTTGGGCAGGAATTGGGTTTGTTCGGCGGTGGACATCACCACAAAGGCAAATTCTCCACCCTGCGCTAACATTACCCCCATCAATAAACCTTCTTTCACGGGAAATTTGCGCACGCGTAAAACAACAGTCACCACCAGAATTTTTATCAGCATCAGCGCCAAGGCCAGCGCCAAAATGACGAGTGGCTCCGCAAACAATAATCTCAGATTTAATGACATACCCACGGCGATAAAAAACAAACCTAGCAGCAACCCTTTGAAAGGTTCAATATCTGCCGCCAATTGATGGCGAAATGAGGATTGCGCGAGCAACATACCCGCAAGAAATGCACCCATACTCATGGAGAAACCTACCAGTTGCATGAGATAGGCAACGCTTAATACGATTAACAAACCCGCAGCAGTTAGAATTTCGCGACTGCCGTATTTAGCAACTATCTGCAATAGCGGATTAAAAATTCGCGCCCCGGCCAACAATAAAAATGCGACAGTACACAAACCTATCCACCAGGGCACATGCGCTTCCGCACTGGCAATGGGCGACCAGGTGGCAAGCAATAATAAAATCGGAATGACCGCCAGATCTTGCAGCAACAGAATTGAAAAACCTTTGCGCCCAATCGGCAAACCCATGATTTTATGCTCTTCCATCAAGGGCACCGCAAATGCGGTTGACGAAAGCGCAAGCGCGAGGCCAATCATAAAACCCTGCTGCCAGGATAAATTTAACGCCGCTGCTAGCACTGCAGTAATCGCCAACGCCGTTAATAACATTTGCGAACCGCCGAGCAAGCCAATATCCAACCGCATCTTCCATAATTGCTGCGGATTTAATTCCAGGCCAATCACAAACAACAGCAATACCACGCCTAATTCAGAAAATTGAAACGTGGCTTCCGGTTGATAAATCAGTCCCAACTCATAGGGGCCAATAATGGCGCCTGCGACCAAATAGCCAAGAATTGCCCCCAACCCCAAACGGCGAAAAAGAGGCACAGCAATAGTCGCAGCCAGCAAATAATAAATCGCGTGCAGAAGTGTTTCGTGGTGTTCCATAAGCATGCTCTTTAATACTGTGAATGGTCAGCTCATCACCGGGAGACGCAGATTCCGCCCCCACCGTCGACCAGATTTCGATTAAGTAATTGACTATAAAGCAGTTTTAGCAATTTCCAAAGAAATCAAAAATATTTTCCAGTCGCTGTCGATTTTCGTTAACGCCCCACGACTATGAAATGTCAGACAACGCACAGGGCTTAAAACCTATTCAATTTAAGGAGCTACACCATGCCCCACTACATAGATGGCTTTTTATTACCGCTCGCACCCGAAAAGCTGGCGGAGTATCAGAAAATGGCCGCCACCGCCGGTGCGGTATGGAAAGAGCATGGCGCTATAGCCTACTGGGAATGTGTCGGCGATGACCTGGACGTTCAGGACATGACCTCCTTCCGGACGGCGGCAGGCTGCAAAGATGGTGAAACTGTTGTGATCGCCTGGATTATTTATCCTTCACGCGAAGAGCGCGATCGCATTAATGCATTGGTGATGGCAGACCCACGGCTGAATGACATGTGCGATAAAGTAAATCCGCCCTTTGATTTTAAACGCATGGCGTATGGTGGTTTTAAATCAATCGTCCGCTACGAATGAACACATATCAACACTGTTATTAACTCAATAAAGGAACTCGATGATGCCAACACAAGTATTTGTAAACTTTCCGGTGAAAGACCTGGAAAAATCCAAGGCTTTTTTTTCGCACTTAGGTTACACATTTAATCCGCAATTCACCGACGAAAAAGCGGCGTGCATGGTGATCAGCGATACTATTTATTCCATGTTGGTCACTGAGCCCATGTTTAAATCCTTCACCCCCAAAACAGTTGCTGACGGACACGCCACCAAAGAAGTGATTGTTTGCCTCTCATGTGACAGCAGGGAAAAAGTTGATGAAACTATTCAAAAAGCGGTAGCGGCCGGTGGCACCGCCTGGCCTGCTGAACCCCTTGACCACGGCTTTATGTATTACCACGGATTCCATGATCTTGACGGCCACCATTGGGAGATTATGTTTATGGAACCCTCGCACGTTCAGGCATAATCGCCATCGTTTAACATTCATAGTGGAGCAGCCAATGAAATATTTATGCCTGGTTTTTTACGATGAGAATATCATCAACAATATGACCTCCACTGAGTGGAAAGCGCTGAACAGCGAATGCGAAGCCTGCGGTCAGGGCCTGCGCGATAGTGGCAAGATGATTGGTGGCAATGCATTGCATCCATCAACCACCGCAACCAGTTTGCGCATTCGAGAAGGCAAACCGTTAATTACCGACGGCCCGTTTGCCGAAACCAAGGAACAGTTGGCCGGATTTTATATGCTGGAT
Source organism: Cellvibrio sp. KY-GH-1 (assembly GCF_008806975.1). Classification (NCBI taxonomy): domain Bacteria; kingdom Pseudomonadati; phylum Pseudomonadota; class Gammaproteobacteria; order Cellvibrionales; family Cellvibrionaceae; genus Cellvibrio; species Cellvibrio sp. KY-GH-1. Next base: position 4,844,158 of record NZ_CP031728.1, on the reverse strand, counting down.
GCCCGCGATTTAAATGAAGCCATTCAACTCGCCAGCAAAATTCCACCAGCGCGTTTTGGCACTATAGAAATTCGCCCCGTGCGCGAACTGGACTCAACCAAAGATGAACGATTCCAACAACATTTCGGCTGATATGAAACAGGCATTGATTGAACCGCGTATCGAACAGGCCGGCCCGCTTCTGGTGGCCGGTTTGCGTGAACCACTTGATCAAAACGCCGCGCAAAGAATTCCAAAGCTCTGGCAGCAACTCACCAGCGGCTGGGACCTAATCACGCAGCGCGTGGATAATGTGGGTTATGGGGTATGTATTCATTTGCGCGACCATGAATACTATTACATGGCCGCCTGTACAGTGTGGGATTTTACCGGGCTGGACGCTAGCCTCAGTCCGTTTATTATTCCCTCACAAACCTATGCAGTGTTTAGTCACAGCGGCTCTGTGCAGACCATTCGCACCACCATTGATATTGCATTTGACCAATGGCTACCCACATCTGGGTATAGGCACGCCGCCGGGCAAGAGAATTCACTACATTTTTTTGAGCGCTATGGTGAAACCTTTGATCCGCACTCAGGCACAGGCGATATTGAAATCTGGTTGCCGGTTAAGGCCAATCACGCATCCCACTCCATATAGCCGTGTACTTCGGCATAGTCATAGGTAGTTACTTCAAAAGGGTTGCCGTCGGGGTCGCGAAAATAAATTGACCAGGAGAGATCGTGATCGATAATGTTGGTCGCGATTCCCTTATCCTTTAAATGCTCGATCCAGGCAAAGAAATTTTCCGCCGTCACACTAAAGGCAATAACGGTATTTTGAATGTTTGCCGACTCAAACAGCGCCAAATGAATATTGCCCTGGGCGTTACCCAGGGTTAAAGGGCCTTTGTCCTTAGCCCAGGAATCGAATTCGGCAACGCGTTCAAAACCCAGCACATCTTTGTACCACAACTCCGCCTGATCACGGTTTTTTACCGAGATATGAACATGATCAATCATCAACAATGCGGGTACCATAACAGCCTCCAGAGGAAATTATGGCCCAGTGTACAATAAAAAACGGAGAGGCATAGCTCTCCGTTTTTACTACTGCGCCAACCGCATTCGCGTTTACTTTTTGGGTTTATCGAGCGACAGCGACGTCGAGTTGAGCGAGACAATGCGTGTCTTACTGATTTTGTGACGATAAATTTCACGCAGATATTTAATCGCTTTTTTCACGCTATCGCGCGACAGGCGAATATCATTGATTGAACAGAACTTGTCTGAATCGTTGATCAACTCGCGATATTTTTTCTCGTACATAGGTTTAATGGCATACCAGTTAGTGTCGAGAATTTTTGCCGGATTTTCATGCTCGTTCAGCATTTTATCCACCAGTTTCTCATCAAACTCTTCTGCGCGGATGAAGTCGAGCATGGCCGTATCCAACTGCTCATCAAAACGGTAAGGGTCTTTGGCGAAACAGCGCTTGATAAAGGCGACGATTAAGGTGAGGAAGTCATCACTCAGACACGGGCTTTTTACTATCAGGGTTGTCAACGAAATATTGGCCGAGGCACCAATGACCAGCGCATAACGTTTCAAGGTGGTATTGGGGAACAAACCATTCAAATGGGATTTGAGTTTATTCAAATCCATATAGGAGAGTTTGTAATCTTTCGGCAGGGAAATAATCGACACAATCGACGAACAGTTTTTGAAGAAATGCAGGTTCTTCAGTTCTTCCGGGTCATAACCCTTTTGCAAATAATTTTCCAACGCCTTACGGTAATGCTCGGACTCAATTGGCAAAAGGCTGATACCTTCAATTGCCTGAGTCACCTTGTTGAAGTGCGGCAGATCAATTGAACGATAGAACAAATCATCGATATTCAACTCGCTGCTTTTTTTAGTTTCCAATCCGCGTAGTTTATCTACGCCCTGGACCGGCAACGCCGTAGGAATAACCGATTCCGCATAAGCCACCGCGACCGGGCCGGCAAGGCTCATGAACAAGTCGTTGGCGTCCAGTCGAATTGTTTCGCCAATATCGATACCGGCGCGGCGGAAATAGTTTTCATCGTAATCGGTGGTCACCGCTTGCGCAGTGAGAATATTAAAAATTTGCTGGGAAATGTATTGGTTGGCGTACTTCTCCATGGCATTGACATCAATATGCTGGATCGCACCTTCATCCGTTTCTTCGGCGTAACGCATAATGTCATTGGAAATCAGCATCATGGCATTCCAGGGGCGAATGCGATGCATAACGCTGGCTTCACTGGAGTCTTCATTGTCGAAGTTGTAGGAGAAATCCCACTCTTCCGACAAGTACTTACATAACAAGCGCCCGGCATTGATATGCAGCGCCTCAGACATTTCTACGCCGTGATCAGAAATATTCGGCAATATGCAGATACCGCTGGTAAATATTGGCTCAAATACAAATGAATGGCCGCGATTTTCGGCGTTATCGGCTTGCGAGTGGGAATCAAAAGTTTTGCTCATGTAAGCATACTGTTGGGCAAGACCAAACTCGCTGGCCATGCCTGACCCGGTCCCGCCGCCCGCACTGAAAATATAAAAATACAACCGCGACTGGTTGGCTTTAATGCCGCAAGAATCAATTAAATAGGAATGCACGTGCTTCCAATCGGGATTGGAAAAACGCTGGGTATCTTTATTCAAAATAATTTTGGCAAGGTACTGGCCAAGAATTGGCGCATTACCGGAACCACCGGCATGGACTTCGGACAAGTCCATGATTTTCATTTTGGTGTAATCCTTCAGAAAACCGGAGCGCTCACCCTTGTGGGAAAAACGAATGCGGCCATCGATATCTTTATCCAGATCGCCGAGCATCACCAACGGCTCAATTAAAAACACTGGCTTTAACCGATGCGAACCTTTCAAATGTAAACCGCGCTTAATCCAGCGCATGGGCTTATGGTCCTGCTCGCGAACTTCTTTTTCTTCGGTGGTGAAATCGTTGAGGTAATAATTGCGCGCGTTGTAAACCAGTGAGGCCACATCCAACGCGATATTGGAACCGCAGCGCCCCAAGCCAATTAAACACACCGACGGGAATTGCGGCGGCTTGGCATCTTCATTCTGATCATTGCCGACCTGGGGATAAACACTGGAACGCAAGGTATCCAGGTTGTAGAGGATTTTATTCAAATCCCGCTCGGTAAAATACATGTAACCGCTGTTTGACCCCGAAATAGATTGCCCTTCGGACTCTGCCATTTCTTCGGGTGAAGCATCCAACGTGATCAGATCATCTTGCTCTTGGGTTTCATTGGCGCGCGAGGATTTTTTGGTGGCCATGATGGATGGTGTCCTTAGTGAACCTTAGCTATTAATTTAGGAGTAAGTGCCAGATACGGCTTATGGTCTTAACACCTATTAACGCTAGACGCGACTTGCCATAAATACAAATTTGCATGCCGCGCCTGTACAAAAAGTCACCGAATTCGACTCATTTAGCGCCGTTTGGGGAGTTTTCCACTCAATTGTTTCGGTTTAACGCCTCCAACACCTGTGCGTCGCGCGCGTAAATATCGGGCTTGAACGCGATCCTGTCTTCGCTCACCGCGTCGACCGTCCAATAAGCCAGCAATATAGGCACGCGCTTGGCAAGATTCACGTTGCGGGTCTTGCCAGTTTCCAGGGACTTATCAATAGCTGCCTTGTCCCATCCAGGCGTTTCTGTCAGGAGTAACTCCACCAATTCCAGCGCGCGCTCTACACGAATACAACCGGAACTAAATGCACGCTGGCTTTTGTTAAACAATTTTTGGTGTGGAGTATCGTGCAGATAGACCGAGTGAGAGTTGGGAAAACGAATTACCGCCTTCCCCAACGCGGCGTGGGGGCCGGCGTCCTGACGCAGGGTCACATTGCCAGGCTTAAACCAATCGATCTTGGCCGCATCCAATTCCTTGCCACTGCTATCCAATACACGAATTTTGTTGTCGCGCAGGTAACTTAAGTCCTTGCGCAATTTGGGCAGTACATCTTTACGCAAAATAGTGGGCGGAATTGTCCAGGTTGGATTGAGCGTTATGTAATTTACTTCCGATTTAAAAATCGGACTGGTGCGATAAGACATTCCCACCTGCACGCGCGAGCGCCAGATTGGTTGATTGGCTTTGAAGTAGGTAATTTTAAATCCGGCCACATCCACCAATAACATTTCCGGCGGGATGTTGTGCAACAGCCAACGCGCGCGATCCAGATTCACGCGGATTTGATCAACGCGCGCTTGCGCAGAAACATTCAGCGCAGCGCGTGTTGCCGGACCAATAGCACCGTCCGTTTCCAGGTATTGATCGCGCTGAAACTTTTTGACCGCTTCCACCAAGTAATTATCAAACACCTCGGCCGGATTAACGGGCGCCGCGCTGGATGAAGCCGCAGATTCAACGCTCGACGCCGTATCGCTGGATGATACCTCTGAGGATGAAGGTCCACCGGCAAGGGCATCGTCACTTGCCAAGTTTTCGCTCGCTAGCATATCCGCAGCAACTGCTGCCGACGAACTCGCCGCTGCAGCGCTGGAAGCCGCTGCCGCCAAGGCGTTCTGACGCTGACACTCAGCGATGATCGCCCGACTCTCTTCCTCATCCACGTCAGGGGCCTGGTACTCACCTGTTACTTGTAAACGCTGACGCAACACTGCCACTTGGGGATCAATCGCGCAGGGTTTGAGCGTCGGTCCGGCGGCCAGCGCAGGCCAGCCACCAGCAGCATTTAACTCGCGATAGTGTTTCAAGCCCGCCACCAGACTAAGGTAAGTTGGGTGCTGCGGGCGGGTTTTAGTAAACAACTCGGCAATACCGCCCTCATCAACCGCCGTTAGCAATTGCGACGCAAGATTGGTTTGAGTCAGGTCCTCCAGCTCAAAATTCCACTGCGGGTCGAGCCCAGTGGGATCCACCTTGCCATTGAAGAGATGATAAATCGCGCGCAGGTAGGCGGTCGTTGCGCGCAACTCGTCGTCAACACGCATACCCAGTGATTCGGGTGAGTCATCTCCAATCAACGGTAACGCGTTGCGTAATTGGTTAATTTGGTAATCATCCGGGTTGAGTCCATCCGCCGCCATGGCATCGATGGACTCAATCAGTTCACTCAAACGCGCCTTATTGTTCCACGCAGGCCGATACTGGCGCTGATGATAGAAACTACTAACCGCCTGGTTCAGGAAATGGGCGCTCTTGGGATTTGCGCCTTCAAAGGCCAGTTGCAAGGCCACAATGCGCACCTCTATTTCTTGCGCCATCAGTGCCGAAAAATCCGGTTTGGCGGCCTGCTTTTTATCGCTCGCCGCCGCCGCGCCCGGGCCAAACCACAACAAACTCCAGATCCCTAGAGTGACAACCGCTAAACAAACCCGACCAGATAACCGCATAAACCAGCGCTCCCGCACGCCTGAATCTTTCACATACATCCTGTTAAGCCATTGCTACCAAATCGACATTGTTATTACCTTTCGATAACGCGAATGACGAAAATACGCGCAGTCCATAGCCAAAAAGCCTATAGAAAAGTTTTTTTTGTGGAACTTTTGTTATTTGCTGCACCCAAACCAGAGTGCTAGCATTCTAAAAACATTGAGTTTTAATTAATAAAAATCTTTCGGGTTGGCCCGAATGACCAGATAACCATCCAGCAAGGTAGCTGCATCAACAATTTTACCCTGACAATATTCGCACTGCTGCTAACAAACTGCTGTTAACAAATAGTATCGATAAATAAAAGGGTACCCGGCGTCTTGGGGATTTACATGCGGTACCAGATTATCAAGGCCTTCTTCTTGTCGGCCTGTTTAAGCGTTTCCTTAGCGACTATTTCGCCAGCTCATGCTGCCTCGACAGACAATAGCAAGCTTACCAACCCTTTTAAACCAGTGGTTTATAAACAACTTTCCCCCCATCAGCAGTTGCTGAATAAAATGCTGCGCGCAGCGCCTACTGCCAACCCTAAAGTCATCGCTATGGCCCTGTCGGCGATGGACTGTGCCCTGAGCGATGGCATGGCTCCCGCGCGCAACCTCACCCTGATTGATTACTCGCTAGTTTCTACCAAACCACGCCTGTGGGTATTTGATTTGGTGAGCGGCAAGCTACTGTTCCACGAATTGGTAGCCCACGGCATGAAAACAGGCAAAAACTTCGCGCGTAACTTTTCCAATACTTTGGGCAGCCACCAGACCAGTCTCGGTCTATTCCGCACCAAAGACACCTATGTGGGCGGCAATGGCTATTCCCTGCGCATGGAAGGATTGGAAAACGGTTTTAACGATTTAGCCATGGAACGCAAAATTGTGTTTCACGGGGCCGATTATGTGGATTTAAAGTTGGCTCAAAAATTAGGCCATTTGGGGCGCAGTCACGGCTGCCCTGCGGTGCGTAAGGGTGTGGCACAAAAAGTGATCGACACTATCAAAGGCGATCAGTTTTTGTTTTCCTACTACCCGGACAAACACTGGCTGAGCACCTCCAAATATTTAAATTGCCCGCATAACCAACACTTGGCACAGAACACTTTTACGCAATAATTTTCCGTTTCTATCAGTCATTGACCGGAAATCCATTCAGAAGGGCTGCATATATGCAGCCCCGAACCGCACCTGATTAGATCCCCTCAAAAAAATCGCCCCTTCTGTAAAGCAATGTTAAAGAGTGGCAGTCACTCACAGTCTCTGTATCAAGCTGTGTAAAAGCATTCGCTGGATAGTCAAATAGTCGCTATAACTAAAACAGTTTTTACAGATAACAATTACAGCAACATCTAGAGCAACAAGCCCCGGGAAAACACACTCCATGATTAACGTCAATTTCAGACACGGTGCATTGCCCGTGTGCATTGGTTTATTAGCCATCGCCAGCGCAAACCTTCACGCAGCGGATACTGCATCGGAAAAAAAAGAACCCTGGCAGCTAGCCCAGGAAACTGAAGTCTGGGAGCCAGTGCCTGCGGTTATCCAAGCTCCCGCAAACGCAGCACCTTCCGATGCCATAGTGTTGTTTGATGGAAAAAATTTAGCCCAGTGGCAAGCCGCCGAAGGTGGTGAAGCCAAATGGACTGTCGCAAACAACGCGGTAACTGTTACACCGAAAGCCGGCGATATCAAAACCAAAGAATCGTTTTGCGATGTGCAATTGCACATTGAGTGGATGACGCCGACAAAAATTACCGGTGATGATGGCAAAGTGTTGGAGAGCCAGGGCCGCAATAACAGCGGTGTGTTTTTACAAGAGCGCTATGAAGTGCAAGTGCTGGATTCCTACAACAACAAGACTTATCCCAATGGCCAGGCCGGCTCTGTGTACAAACAATCCATTCCACTCGTGAACGCCACGCGCGCACCGGGCGAATGGCAGAGCTACGATATTATTTTTACCGCACCCAAATTTGATAGCGCACAAAAACTCAGCGCACCCGGTTATGTAACTGTGCTGCACAACGGTGTACTGGTGCAAAACCATTTTGCAATTCAGGGCGCGACCGAATGGATTGGCAAACCTTCTTACAAACCGCATGACTGTGCACCCATTCGCTTGCAAGATCACGGCAACCCTGTGAGCTTCCGCAATATCTGGGTGCGTAAACTCTAATTCCCGTTTCTGTCCGCTGACGGTTTGCTTTATTGAACTGTCACTGTTTCGCGCCGCCACTTGCAAAAGCGGCGGCGCTTTTTTCTTAAAGAAAGAACAGGTAATCAATCATGCCTTTTGCTCATCAGCTGCGTGCTTCAGTCATCGCACTCGCGTATTTTTCGTTCCCTGCAATGGTATTCGCCGATACCAATAGCCCTGCACTCGCGTTCAAAGACACTGCAGAATGGACAACAGCAGCGGCAGTGAGCGCGGTCGGCAACAAATTACAAATTAACGCCGCGGCAAACGGCGATATTCTGGTACTGAGCCGGGCCGGCAACAATTCATCTGGCAACAGTTCAGCAAATAACGCGCACTTGGTTACCAAAGCCTATTTAAGCGATGCGTTAATCCACTTGGAATATTTGGTACCTGAAGGCAGTAAAGCCAGATTGTTTTTACACGGTCGCTACGCCATCGATTTGCCCAACAAAAATAATGAGTGGTCACAACTCAGCGTGCAATTTCGCGCACCGAGGTTTGACGAAGCGCGCAATAAAACGCAAAACAGTTTACTGCTGGAAGCGCGCATTAATGGCGACCCCGTTGCCATTAACCAAATCATGGACAGCGTTAGCCCCGGCGCCAGCATGAGCTGGGAAGATCAAGGCGGCCCCACCACTATTCTGGTTGAACAGGGGCAACTAGCGCTGCGCAATTTCACTATTTTGCCCGCGGATTTTGGTCAAATTATTTTGCCGGAAAAATCCGGGGGTGAAACCAATCAAAAAGATCTGGTGGATTTTGTTGCGTTAGGCAAAGAAACGTTTGAATCGGTCGGGTGCAATGCTTGCCACCTGATCAGTAAAAACGATGCGGGTGTCAGTACTGGCCCTAACCTCTACGCATTATTTAAACGCGAAGTGCGCGATCGCGCCGTGGTGGAAGGTGGTGAAGGCCATCGCTTTACCATTAAAGCCAATCGAGAATATTTGCACCGCAGCCTGCGCGACCCAAGCTCGCAATTAGCGATTGCCGAATCGGGTGCAAAAAAAGGTGAAGCGTTTTTGCCCATCATGCCGGCGTTCTCCGCTCAAACATTAAGTGATGTGCAAATTGATGCGATAGGCGCTTACCTCTCCACACTCAATGAACCTTTTGAGCAAGGCCCCGCAGTAAAACTGCTCGCGCAAAGCGGCGCGGCAGAATACGACCCGATTGCAGATCGTTTGCAATTATTGGTGGATGATGAAGTGCGCATTCAGCGCGGCCCTATGGCTGGTGTTTCCGGTCGTGCGATTCACGTGGGTACTCCCTGGGGAATTAACTATTCGTTTGATCCGCGTCTGCTGGCCATTACCAAAATCTGGCAGGGCGGATTCCTGGACATGAGTGGCGAATTTTTAAATCGCGGCGGAAAAGGTTTAAAGATGGGTTACGAAAGCCGCGAAATTAATTTCGGCAACAATGAATTTTTATTAGCGCCTTTAAACGCACAAGGCAAGGTGATTGATTTTTCATTTAAAGATGCAAAATTTGGCGATCCGGAAACGGCGAAAGCATCGCTCTACAGCAAAGAAGATCACCTGCCGCGCGTTGCCGCTATGGACGCACAATTTTTAGGCTACACACGCAACTCCAAACAAAAACAGGAACTGCCAACCTTTAATTATCGCGTGGGTAAAAACACACTAAAAGTCCAGACGCGCATCAATGCAAACGGTGAAGTGGCTATTCATCTGAGTGGCGAGATAAAAGTCGCCCAGCAATTTTCACTTAACCCGCAGCTGCTACAAAACGCCGCCGTAGATAAAGGTGAAATTGCCAACAACCAATGGATCTTACCCGCCGGCAGTAAACAGGCAACACTCACCGCCAGGATGCAAGTTGCAGCCAACGCATGGCACGCGAAAAAATCGACGTTTAATTATCGCAAGCAACCGATAAAAATTACCGAATCCAAGGCAGATTTACCGGCAGGTTACCGCATCGAAAGCTATTACCCACCCAAAGATAATTACGGCCGCGAACAATTATTTGAAGCCTTGGGCCTCGCACTCACGCCAAACAACACCACCGTGATTGCAACGCGTACCGCCGGTATCTGGCGTATGGTAAAAGGGGAATGGCAATTATTCGCCGAAGGCACTTTCGATAGTCTGGGACTGTTGGTAGAAGATAAAAAGGGCCTGCAAGTCATCGCTGGACAAAAGGCCGAATTAACCCGCATTAAAGACACTAACGGCGATGGTATCGCCGATACTTATGAAACACTGTTTGATGCCCACTCCTACCACGGCAATTACCACTCTTACATGCACGGCCCGGTGCGCGGCGGTGATGGCGCCTATTACATCAGCATCAACCTCGCCGATGGTAACGACGGCTCCACGTACAAAGCGGATGGCAAATACATGGGCAGTGCCGGTGGCTTGGCGGGATGGAATATTCGCGTTAAACCCAACGGAAAATTTACGCCCTGGGCGAATGGTTTACGCAGCCCTGCTGGTTTGGGTACTGCGCCCGATGGTCGCATCTGGTACTCGGATAACCAGGGCGAGTTTATGGGCACCTCGAAAATATTTGTGATTGAACAAAATAAATTCTACGGCCATCCATCGAGCCTGGTGGATTTGCCAGGCATGACACCGGACTCGCCCGAGATTGCCTGGAGCAAGGTGCAAAACACGCGCACCCAGCCAATTATTTTGTTGCCGCACAATCGCGTCGCCAACTCACCCGGCAATCCCGCGTGGGATACGACCAAAGGAAAATTTGGCCCCTTCACCCACCAAATGCTAATGGGCGATCAAACCCAATCCAATTTGCTGCGCATTGCGGTGCAAAATGTGGATGGCGTTGAGCAAGGCAGCGTAATGCCCTTTATTGATGGTTTGGAATCCGGCGTTATGCGTCCGCTGTTTTTGAAAGATGGCAGCTTGCTGCTCGGTCAAACCGGGCGCGGCTGGCAAGCAAAAGGCGGCCATGTGGCCAGTTTGCAACGCATTATCTGGGATGGAAAAAACATTGCCCCGGCAATCATTGAATTGCAGGCAACAACGACCGGCTTTGCAATCGAATTCACTCAGCCAATTGACAGCAAAATAACAGCAGATGAACTAAGATCGCTGCTGACGTTGGAGTCCTGGGTGTACCGCGACGCGCCGGATTATGGTTCGGATGAGTTGGATGTAAAACCGGAAGCGGTTAAAAATATCAGCATCGCGGCAGATCGTAAAAGTATCCGTATTGATTTGGCAACATTGGAACAAGCCAAGATACACCCACAACAGACGGCGCGGATTTACCATGCGCAGATAAAAACAACAACATTATTTGAAAAAAATGCCGTGGAAAAAATGGATGCGTATTACACGCTCTATAAATTCCCTAAAGAATAAAATCCACACAATTATCCAAGTGAGATAAAAATGGAGTTCGGTGTTTACTCCGGGACTGTCGGAGACATGGGCGAAGCAAGCGTTTGCAAAACATGTTTTGCGCGCAGCTGAACGACAACAGGTTTACCTGTTGACAGGCCCGCCTGGCGGTCGACGACAAGCCTACATGGACGTATTCACGGCGTGCCCCGGAGTAAATAGCGGAGTCCATTGCTCTCGCAGCACACTAGATCTTGCAAATTATGAATTAAGGTTCGCAATGAAAAATTTCCGTTTCACTCCATTATTTCTCGCATTAATCGCAACTCCCGGTTTTTCCGCTACTGAAGAGTTAATCGTCACTGGCAGCTACAACCCGGTAACCAATGAACAGCTTTCTTCTTCCGTCTCCGTTATCAACCAGCAAGAATTATTACAGCTCAGCAACAACAGCGTGATTGATGCACTGCGTCAAATCCCCAGCTTGTGGGTAGAAGAACAAGGCGGCCCCGGCGGTATTACCTCCATCGCCCTGCGCGGTGCAGAAGCCAACCACACACTGGTATTGCTTGATGGTGTACAACTCAATGACCCCACCAATACCCGCGGTGGTGCCTTTGATTTAAACAGTATCAACATTGAATCCATTGAACGCATCGAAATTATTCGCGGCGCACAATCGGCCGTGTACGGTTCTGATGCGCTAGCCGGTGTAATTCACATCATCACCAAAACACCCGGCAAAGCCACCACGACACTCAATGCCAGCGTGGGCAGCGATGACTATGCCAGCACCGGCCTCAGCACTTCAGGCAAACTCAACAACCTCGGCTATGCATTCTCATTGCAAACCAAAGATGCCGGTGAACCAGTACCGGGCAGCACTGCAAAAAATACGGAATTCTCCAGCCGCTTAAATTGGCAACAAGAAAATCACACGCTCAATTTTAACTACCGTTACTTTGATGGCGAGCGCACCAGCTTCCCCGAGCAAAGTGGTGGGCCGGAGTTTGCACTGAGTCGCGATCTGGATGAGAGTAATTACAAAGATCAAAGCGCAGCATTTAGCTGGATAGCCCAAGCGAATAATGTTTGGCAAAGCAAAGTTAGCGCAAGCTGGTATCAACGCGATGAAGATTTAACATCACCCGGTATTCTGCCATTTGATGCAGTTCCACCCAACGGATCGGTCATTGACTTTAATCGCACAGCGTTTAGCTGGATTAACACACTGGGCAATCAACAAAAATTCTGGGCCAATATTGGTGTAGAAACCAAAAAAGAAGATGGCTCCAGTGAGGGCTATTTATTTTCACCCGACGTATATCCAATTAACTTTGCATTGAATCGTCAAATCGACAGCGCCTTCATCAACCTGAATGGCTACGTCACTGATGCGCTCTTGATTCAAGCCAGTGTTCGTCGCGATGATGCCGACGGCTTTGAAGCCAACGATAGCGGCCAGGTGGGCGCACGCCTTGAAGTCAATAATAATTGGACCCTGTTTGCCAACTGGGGCGAAGGCTTTAAATTGCCGAGCTTCTTTGCCATCGGTCACCCACTCGTAGGCAATGACCAACTGGTACCCGAAACGGTTCGCACGAAAGATATAGGCGTGGAGTTTCAACAAGATGACTACTCAGCACGCGCTAGTTATTTCACTCATGCCTATCGCAATCTCATCGATTTTGATGCCGTGGAATTTAAAAACGTCAACCGTGCTCGCGTGGAAACCAGCGGATTGGAAACTGAAGTAAATTGGCAAATCCAGCAAAACCTGAGCTGGCGCCTGCATGGCACTTATACTGATATAGATATGCAATCGTCCGACAATCATTTACTCGGAAGACCGCAAGCGACTTATGGAACTTCTATTCATTACGCGGTGAATGATAACTGGAAATTTAACTTGAATTATTTACGAGTCGATAAACGCTTTGCGGTAACTCGCTATAGCGGTGCCGATGATGAGCAAATATTAGGGGCCTATAATCGCTTCGACGCGAACGCGCAATGGCAAATTAACAAACTCACACAAGTGGGCTTGTCACTGGAAAACCTGACCGATGAAAACTATCACACAGATATCGGCTTCCCGGCAGCGGGAACCAGTGCGAAGCTGAATTTGAAACTTAGTTTTTAGTTCAGATTAATTACATCGGAGAAAACAAAAAAGCCTGATCATCCGTAACGATGATCAGGCTTTTTCTTGCCGGTTCTAGCTGATAAGAATATTACTTGCGCCTGAAAATAAAAAATAACGCTAACAATAGCGAGATAATTGCTGCAATTAACTTTTCAGTATTCAACGAGCTCAAAAATGAATTGCGGTACTGCTCCGGAATATCGCCCTGCCCTATAATCACATTCAGTACCACCGGTTGTACTCCGCGCGCGCTCCACACTGGTGAGTAAATTCAATCCCTCCGGTTCACCCACCTTATAAGTTTTGGTGATATTACCGATCACATAAGAGCCTTCTTTTTTGCTCAACGCGAGATAAGCCCCATACATTTCTTCACCCAACATTTCGCGCATTTCTTCCGGACTACGCTCACCAATTATGGCTTTTACTCGCTCATCCAATGCACCAGCCGACTTTTCTATTTTCATATTTGACGCTTTAAAAATCAGAACTGAATCAGGAATCGGAATTGGAACCATCTCAAATGATGCATTTACTACCACCTCACCCTCAGGATCAGATTCGGCAGAGATACCCACTAACTGGTAAACCACCCACACCGGTTGGTGCGGATCATGGGCCACCGCAACAGGAACGGACATATGCCTGCTGGCATCGGGGATCAAGGGTGTTAGTAATTGTTTGGTGGCTAAAACCTCGGCATGGACAGGAGTAATCAACAACAGGGGTAAAACCATAACGGCCAAAAACCGGAGGCGTCGACTCATAAATATCCCAAGGTGCGATGTATTTTTATTGGTAGCTTTAAGGTGGTGGTTTATAGCATATCTTTTTCGTTAAACCGAGAGATGCCATTCTTGACTAGCCCATAATTCTCGCGCAAGATTCGCCACCAATAATAAGTCAGCTGCGCCCACAAGCTAACACCAGAATTTTTCGATTTCCCCCTACGCAGATTCGCTCTAGACAACTCTAAAACTGCTCACCCACTCGCGCCCAACAACGCCTGTGCGGTAAAACATTTTTTAGCGTTTTCAAAACCCCAGAGGGAAATATGAATAACAAAGTCGCATTAATCTTACTTTCATCCGGTATTCTCGCCTCCTGTGGTGGTGGTGGAGGCGGAGGAGAAAAAACTTCCACCACATCAACCCCGGCTTCTACCAAGAGCTCAAGTTCTTCGAGCTCAAGCTCTTCAATTTCGAGCAAGGCCGCTAGTTCAGCGGCAACATCAGTTGCCGTATTACAGGGGCAATTTAAAGATACCAATATCAGCGGTTTGAAATTTGTTTCTGGTGCCCAGTCCGGAGTTACCAATAACACCGGAACCTTCAGCTACGAACAAGGTAAAACCGTTAGTTTCTCCATTGGCGGCGTCGTATTAGGCAGCACTCAGGGGAAAGCGTTAATTACCCCCATAGACCTGATTGAAAATGGCAGCTCCAATCATCAGGCCATACAGAATATGGTGCGCTTTTTACTGATGTTGGATACTGATGGCTATGCAGACAATGGCATTCAGCTTTCATCCGCGCTACAAACTGCAGCAACAAGCTGGACACAAATTGATTTTACCTCCGCAAACTTTGCACAAAACCTGACAACCATAATGAGTGCCGCTTCGGCTGCAGATGGTGGTTCTCATCAGCTTCCTGATGTGGCGAGTGCACAACAACATTTGGAAGCAACCCATCTATGCAATTACTCAGGTGTTTATAAAGGTAATTTTAGTGGCGACAATAAAGACAAACTTGCTTTTTTGTCAGCGCACTTGATGGCAATGTGATCGGATTTTCATTGGCTGAAAATGCAACCGAAGCAACTACACTCTCCAATACAACCGCTATTCAGCACAAACAAAAAGTTGTTTTTGAGAGTGGCAACACTATCGATAAAAGCAGCTATAACGGCGAATTCACATCGATTAACGATATTAGTGGTATCTGGAAAAAAGATACCAATAGCGAAAACTTTTCTGCCAGTCGCGTAGGTGGTGCAGCAAATAGTGTTCATCGCTTTAGTGCTACATTCAACGGTAATGACGCGGGCATATTGAGCATTGATATTGATGCAAGCAATAAAGTCTCCGGCACGCTTTATGAAATTGAAACCAACGAAAGCCAATCGATCAGCGGCCAATTAAAAGGCCCCTGGCTGACTGCAACAACTACCGATAACAATAAACTGCAAGGACTGTTGAATCACGATGCTGGCACTGTGAGCGGAACCTGGGTGAACAGCACCAAAGGGACATCAGGTAACTTTTCAGGCAGTGGTTGTCAATTAAATCCAGCGCCCATCACCATTAATGGTTTCGATGACTGGAAAATTGGCTTCAACACGGGCAGCCAACAACTTATCCCTGCATCGGGAACCAATCCGCTCGTGGTGATGGATGGCGCAGCCGTTGCACATGTGCGCCTCAAGGTTTCGCCTTGGGGAGAGATGTCATTTCCCATTGCAGGATTTGATAAAACTGGCGAAGCAGAAGCTATCGATTTGAGTAGCTCAAGCTTTATTGAAATCACGTATAAATCAAATCAAAGTGTTAATTTGCAATTGCGCCAGTACGCCATCCACGGTGGCACACACAATCAAATTACATTGCCCGCAGCCCCTGAATTGACTACTGTAAAAATTCCATTTAGCGATTTTAAAGGCGGACTCACACCACTCGACTTAACCAAGGTCGCGAAATTTAATTTTGCGCTGCTGAGCAATAACACCAATGATGGTTATGCAGAACTGATTGTGAAGGGGTTTAAAATCGATAAGTTTAATTAACCGCATTAATACAGATGAATAATCACTCTTGTCTGCGCAAATACAGGCAAGAGTGATTACCTAACGGCGCAATGCGAATTCACGCCAAAGAACATCATCCAATTGATCAGGAGAAACTTCAGTAACCACCTCGCCATCCAGCCCTATACGTTTTAAGTGATTTCCTGATAAAAGCGTTCGCCCCTGAGCATGTTGTTGCATGACCAAATACTGCTTCACAAATACCGCATCCGGATGGGTAGAGTTGTAGTAATTTGCCAGCGAGAAATCTATCCACTCCATAGGTTGCAGATCAAATCCGAATTGATTTGCCCACTCGCCTTTTACCAATGCTTTCAATACAAATTCGTTACGTTCATTTTTATCCAGCATAAAGGTTTCATTATCCTGCTGGATTACCTGACCAAGCTGATGCAAACCAATAGGGGCACGCAACCCGAAACTGCCAAAGCCGGTATCGCACAGCCACCGCTCAGCGCCGCTTTTAACCAACAAAACCACATGGGTTTTAGGCCGGCGCTGCGGATAAAACATGGGGCGCGCACCGATGATGTCGAACTCAAAACCCAATGCGGTTAAGGCCATGGAAAAAAGCCCATTGACCTCGTAACAATAACCACCGCGCTTGCGATGGACAATTTTATCGACAATATCTTCCGGCACCATGGAAACTATCTTGCCGGCCTGCACATCCAGATTCTCAAAGGGAACTGAATGTAATTGTGCGCGCATTATTCGAGTTAGATCGGCGTCCCCCCTACCATCCACATAAGCAATGTCAATTCGCTGAAAGTAATCGTCGATCGAGAAATTAATGGCATGCACCACTGATACCCCTTATAAATCATTAACCACCTAAAAACAAAAGCCCTCCGAAGAGGGCCTTACCTTTAGTTCCGAATCATTATCTCTCGCACTTCGGGCCGCACAAGTTCTCCAGAGAACGCTTCCTCAGACATTTTTTGCTGACGACTGCTGGTAGACGACGGACAACTCCCGGTCGCACGTAAATGCAACGCGGCAGCTAATAATGCCTCATTCGGATCACCTAACTCGTGGGATAAATCGTCCTTCACTTTACAACCTTTGATTTTATCCAAGCCGTTATCAGTGGTAGATGGAATAAATCCATCACTGTATTCACCAAAGCCCTTAGCGTTAACCGTTTTAAACTGAATTGTATAGTAGGTGGTACCGCAATTAGGCTGAGGAAAGAAACCGTAGGGTTTCCCGCAAGTAGTATCACCAATTAAATACACGCTTACACCAATACCGCGTAAACTGTTAATCACCAACTCACTCGCCGAACATGTACCACTCGTAGACAATACATAGACCCGTTGTAAATTGAGCGTGGGCAATGGAAGCGATTTATTTAAACCGTAGAAGCCCGTATCAGCAAATCCCCAAGGATCTTCTTTTGGACTTTTTGAGTTGGCTACGTCCTGATAAAAAACTTTATTTGTCGTATTGCTTCCGGCAATCATATATCCCACTTGCGCAGCAACTGAAATATAACCTCCACCGTTGTAGCGCATATCCACAACCAAATCGCTCACGCCGGCATTTTTAAGGTTATTGATTGCGGCAACCCATTGATCCTGCGCATCAGGAATAAAGGTGTTGAATTGTATATAACCAACACTGCTTCCGTTTTGCTGAATCGTTTTTGCAACCGATACCGAGTCCGTTGGCAAAGATGCAGATTCCAAAGTCACTTTTCGAGAAGTGCTCGCACCGACATCCATTATTTCAAACTCATGCACGGCGTTAACCTGGGATGGATATAACGCGTCGACCAGTGTATCAATGTTGACCGTGGCAACACTTAGACCATCAATCGCAATAATTTTGGCTCCACGTTTAATGCCTTTGATTGCTGCAGGAGACCCGGTATCCGAATAGGTTACATTAATAGTGCGCGGAATACCCCAATTCGCCTTGAGATTAAGCCCGTATCCATAAGTAATCCCCGCCGTCCAAGCTTCTTGATTTTCAGTGGGTTCGTAAAAATGAAAATTATCTTTTGCACTGCCTGACGAAGTAAGTTTGGTTGATTTTAATCTTTCAAAATAGCGCTGCGGAGTGTCTACAGCAGCTGTTGGATTTGGGTCTATTAAATCTTCAAACCACAAATAGGTTTCGAAACTCCAGGAACGCAAAAAATGTCTTTCATGTACAAGGCTGCCGCTTCTGTCAGGATACGGAAGCCCGGTAATTTTACTATTCCCCCGACGAGGAACCTCGCAATAGTTAGCAAAATTATCAGAGGTCTTATATACAAACGGGGTCCAGCCTAAAACATCTCCACTACTGGAGGAAGGACTACCGCCACCTCCTCCACCACCTCCGCCGCACGCAGCAAGCAAGAGTGCGGTTACAGACAGAGCTAGCAAAGGGGATTTACCAATAAGAGGGAGTTTTTTGAGTGCAGATGATTCGTTCACGAGAGATTTCCTTAGATGTCCTATCGCCAGCGGCGGCATGCCCGGCCGGGGGACCTAAGGATAAAAGAAATGCGGGTGAAAAACCACGCCATAATGCTCAACTGGCGTGGTCGTTTTGATCAATCAATCAGCAGAAAATGACTACCGTTGTGTAACGGTTACCGGTGTTAAATAAACCTTGTTAGCCCCAACATCAGCCACTTTACCCACCAATTCCAGCTCGCCACTAAGACGGATATCAGCGGATGAGGAGCCGAGCATCACATTGATTTTTCCAGGCTCTACTACGAATTTCATCTGGCGGTCATAAAACCCTAATTGATTAGCGGATAAGGTAAATGTTACTCGCGCCGATTTTCCGGGAGCCAAGCTAACGCGCTTGAATCCGCGCAACAACTTAACCGGTTGGGTCACACTGGCCACGGGATCGTTGATATACAGCTGCACCACTTCATCACCTGCGCGCTTACCAGAATTGGTGAGCGTTACACTGATATCAACCGTCTCATTGGCTGCCAGTTTAGTTTTGCTCCAATGCATGTCCGAGTAGGCAAATTGCGTGTAGCTCAAACCAAATCCGAATGGGAAAAGTGCGTCGGTTTTTTCAAGTGCATAACCGCGTTTTGCAGCGGGCTTGTGATTGTAATACACAGGTAAATGCCCCACTGAACGCGCAACGCTCACTGGCAATTTACCGCCAGGATTTACCTCGCCAAATATTACGCGCGCAACCGCATGCCCTGTTTCCTGGCCCAAATACCAGCCTTGCAAAATAGCCGGCGCGGTTTGCGCCAACTTGGTAATGGCGAGTGGGCGACCACCGATTAATAACACCACCGTCGGTTTACCGGTTGCAAGCACGGCATCCACCAATTCTTGTTGCTCGCCTAGCAATTCAAGACTGGTGCGATCCCCCAGATGATTATCGCTCCAGGCCTCGCGTGACGTTGCTTCGTTATCACCCACCACCACAATTGCCACATCACTTTTCTTCGCTGCTGCAACCGCTTTTTCAATCATACCTTTGGTATCAGCTTTGGTTGCCAGTACCACTTCGTCAGTGTGCCAACGTTGCTTGGAGCGAGTATTGGCTGCCGCGGAATCCGGATGCGACACCCCTTTTTCAACGGTCAGCAAGGTGCCTTTTTCATAATTCACGACAATACCACCGCCCAAATATTCTTTTAACCCCTGTAAAATACTAACGGTTTTTTTCGGTACATCGCTGTAACCACCGATTAAGGTTTCGTCTACATGAGGGCCAATCAACGCAACTGACTTCACGGTTGATTTATCGAGCGGCAAAATATTTTTATCGTTTTTGAGCAACACCATGGATTTTTCAGCCGCTTGCAACGCAACGGCGACATGCTGGCCATTGCCCACAAAGGCATCAACATCAGCAGTATTGGTGTAGGGATTATCAAACAATCCCAGTGCAAACTTCTCATGCAGCACCCGCGCAACTGCCTGATCAATTTGTTTGATGCCAAGTTTTTTATCCTTAACCAGTTGCAGCAGATTTTTATAAGCATCGCCATCCGGAGTCTCTAAATCAACACCCGCTGTCATTGCCATTAATGCCGCTTCCGATTTATCGGTGGCCAAATGATGACGGTTAATCAATTCGGCGATAGCAAAATAATCACTCACAACAACGCCATTAAAACCCCATTCGCCGCGCAGAATATTTTGTAGAAGATCCACATTAGAATGCGATGGAATACCGTCGATTTCATTGTAAGAAGCCATAACGCTGCGGGCGTGCGCCACCTTTACTGCCGCTTCAAATGGCGGTAAAAAATTTTCGCGCAAACTGCGCTCACCGATGGGGGCTGGTGCGGTATTTAATCCGCCGGTTGGTTCACCGTGGCCAGCCAAATGCTTTAAGGTGGCTATCACTCGATCGTTACCAATTCCATCACCACTTCCCTGAAACCCTTTAACCGCTGACACGCCCAATTCTGAAACTAAATAAGGATCTTCCCCCAGCGTTTCTTCAATGCGTCCCCAGCGCGGGTCGCGCGCAACATCCAATACAGGAGCTAGTGCTTGGTGTGTGCCTATTGCGCGCATCTCTTGCGCGGCGATGGTGTATACCTGCTCAATTAATTGCGGATCCCAACTGCTCGCCAAACCAATGGCTTGCGGAAAACTGGTGGCATTACGACCTGCATGACCATGCAATGCCTCTTCATGGAAAATAGCAGGAATCCCCAGCCGCGTATTTTCTACCAGATATTTTTGTACCGCATTGGTAAACGCTAATGTTTGCGCCGGGGTTTTATTCGGCGTAAGGGTGGCTTTATTCTCTGCCGGGCGCGCCACTTGCCCAATTCCTAAACCTAAAATTTCTTTAGCCTGTTCAGGGGTAAATTCACCCGCGTCAGTTTCCAGCTGTTGCCGTGCGGCCCACACCGTTTGCAACTGTGCAACCTTTTCCTCGAGCGTCATCCGCTTGAGCAAATCCTTTACACGTGCATCTACAGGCTTATCTGCGTTTTTATATAACGGTTCAGCTGCTTGCACACTAGCGAAACCTAACAATAAAACTGTACCGGCTGCCAATACTTTTAGCCGATGAAAATATGGGGGTTGCATACTATTGCCCTCTAGATGTCGATATTTTTTAATAGTTATTAAACGTATTGCGGGGAAGCTTTTGAATTCAACGATCGCGCCCAAGCGACTGACCGCGCCCATAACTCTAGCGCATGCCTTACAGTGCCGGTCGAAATTTACTGTTTTTAATTCCTTAAATCGCGCCCACAAAAAAGCCGCTAAACATCACCCCACTGCTGGGGTGATTATTAGCGGCCAGAGGCTTTGCTAGAAAAAACTGAACGAAAACGTCTGTATTAACGAATGTAACGGTTGATAATGTTTTCGTACAACTCTTGACGACCACTTTGCAGAGTGACTTCACCGCCTTTATTGCCGATATCGGCCAGTTGTTGCAGAGTCAATTTACCTTGTTCGTACGCGGCACCGTTACCCGCATCGAAGCTGCTGTAACGATCTTTACGCAAGCCTTCCAATGGAGATTGTTGGATCAGGCTATCAGCGATAATCAACGCACGCGCGAACGTATCCATACCACCGATATGGCCATAGAACATATCTACTGGATCTGGTGAGTTACGACGTACTTTCGCATCAAAGTTCACACCACCGCCCTGCAGGCCGCCAGCGCGCAAGAATACCAACATCATCTCAACAGTTTCGTTGATGTTGTACGGGAACTGGTCAGTATCCCACGCATTTTGGTAATCACCGCGGTTAGCATCCAAAGAACCCAACATGCCTGCGTTAGCGGCTGCTTGCATATCGTGGCACATGGTGTGACCAGCCAAAGTAGCGTGATTGGTTTCCAGATTTAATTTAAAATCTTTATCCAAACCGTGGTGACGCAAGAAACCAATTACCGTTTCAGCATCGAAATCGTATTGGTGTTTTGATGGCTCCATTGGCTTTGGTTCAATGAAGAACACACCTTTAAAGCCTTGTGCACGCGCGTAATCGCGAGCCATAGTCAGGAAGCGCGCCATATGTTCTTGCTCACGCTTCATGTCAGTGTTGAGCAGGCTCATATAACCTTCGCGACCGCCCCAGAACACATAGTTTTCGCCATTCAGGGCGATGGTTGCATCCAGCGCGTCTTTCAATTGCGCACCGGCATAAGCCACCACGTTGAAATCCGGGTTGGTTGAAGCTCCATTCATGTAACGTGGGTTAGAGAACAGGTTTGCAGTACCCCACAATAATTTCACACCAGAAGCCGCTTGCTTTTGCTTAGCGTATTCAACGATGGTTTGCAGACGCTTGGACGTTTCTGCACGTGATGGACCTTCGTCAATCAGGTCAACATCATGAAAGCAATAATACGGAGTGCCGAGCTTGGTAATAAATTCAAACGCTGCGTCCATTTTTTCATGCGCGCGCGCAATTGGATCTTGCGTTGCTGCCCATGGGAAAATTTTGGTGCCTGGACCGAATGGATCATGACCAGCGCCGCAGAAACTGTGCCAGTAGCAAGTGGCAAATCTGAAATGCTCTTTCAAGGTTTTGCCGGCAACTACGCGATTTTCATCGTAGTATTTAAATGCTAATGGATTGTCAGAATCCGGACCTTCGTAACCAATCTTGCCAATACCGGGGAAGTATTCTTTGCTACCGAGAACAATACTCATAATTTTCACCTTGAGGATTTTTTACTAACACTATTCAAATAACTTGTTTATCAAAACCGGGCCTTGCTTGCCGATTACTTCGGTAACAGCGCAACCCAATTTTGATAAGCATCCTGATACTGGGCAAACTGTGCTGCTTGTGGTTCTACCACACTCAAACGCGTCAACCCGGTAAACGCTTCAGTCGCTGAAGCGTAATAACCACTGCCCAATGCTGCTGCGCGCGCTGCACCCTCAGCACCATCGGTTTCAAACATTTCCACAGCCGCTTGCGTGGTATTGGCAAAAGTTTGCGCGAAGACTTCGCTCAAAAACATATTGCCTTTACCGGCGCGAACCACTTCACAACTGCCACCCAGTGATTTCAATACATCGAAACCCTGATTGAGCGAAAACACGATTCCCTCTTGCGCGGCGCGTACCATATGACCCAATCCATGGCGATTGAAGTCCAGATTACGCAATTGCGCGCCGAGATTTTTATTTTGGAAAATACGTTCGGCGCCATTGCCGAACGGATGGAACAACAAACCTTCACTACCTACCGGCACCGCTTGCGCCAACGCATTCAATTGCGGATACGTCGGAGTGGCGCCCGCTGCACTGATGGTTTGGCGCAACCACGAATACAAACGACCACAACCGTTTACACATACAAGAACGCCGTTGCGTTTTTTCTCTTCAGTGCTGGTCACGTGCAAGAAGGTATTTACCCGCGATGCAGTGTCCGCTGCAGGCTGATCAGTCACACCGTAAATAACACCGGAAGTTCCCGCCGTTGCAGCAACTTCACCGGGTTCCAATACATTCAAACTAAATGCGTTGTTCGGTTGATCTCCAGCGCGATAACAAATTTTTACCCCGGAACGCAAACCCAACTCCGCCGCGATAGCATCGCTAACAATGGATTGCACCCCAAAGCTGGGAACAATTTCCGGAATTACATTGACATCGATACCCCAATGCGCAAGCAACTCAGAGGCAACGCGGTTTTCTTTAAAGTCCCACAGCGTGCCTTCCGACAATCCGGATGCTGTAGTAGTAATCACGCCCGATAATTTCATCGCGATGAAATCGCCCGGCAGCATAATTTTGTGGATACGTGCAAACAGCTCAGGCTGATTTTCTTGCACCCAACGCAATTTCGCGGCAGTGAAGTTGCCCGGTGAATTTAATAAATGACCAAAACAATAATCGTGCCCCAAATCAGTAAGCGCTTTGTTGCCTAAGGGCACTGCGCGGCTGTCACACCAGATTATGGAAGGACGCAATACTTGCTGATTTTTATCGACGACAACCAATCCATGCATTTGGTAAGAGATACCAATCGCATCGATGTGCTGCGCATTGAAGGTGCCGCGCGCCACTAAACGCGCGAAACCCTGGCGCACACAATCCCACCAGGTATCCGGGTTCTGTTCAGCAAAACCCGGCTGCGGGCTTTCGATGGCCAACTCAGAATCGGGATAAGACAAAGCCCCCAGGCTTTTGCCAGTTTGTCCATCCAGCACAGATAACTTGACCGAGGAACTACCAACATCAATACCAAGAAACAGCATAAAGACTCACTAATTAGCGATGGTTGTTGTCCGGATACAAAACACCGGCACCAAATTGAAGACACTGCGCTCTTATGATTAGCAATCCCGCAATGCGCTTATTACGATGCCTATAGCATAGCTTATTGTCCATCTGACAACAAGATAAAAAGCAGTAAATCTCCGTTAACCGCAAAAAAAATGTGGATTAAGTAACAGAGGCGCCAAAAAATATGGCACCGATTACATTTTGCCGGCTATAACCATTAGCGATTGGCATTCGGGAGCAAACAACCTGGAAGCCAACGGTTCGCCCGCCAGGCCCGCACCCCGCCTATCGAGCGCCGGCTCTCGACCAATATCGAATCGGCTTATACAATGCGCCATTGGCTCGACCTATCAGGCATCTCGACAATAGGTGCCTATAACAATCAACTAACAACAACTTAACCAAAGCAAGCCTCCAAGGAGATTGCAGTGCCCAACACCCACATTCCAGGTGGCCAAACCAATATAGGCTCCCCTAATCTCCCGGCTGACGTCATTAAAGCGCTATCTATCGACAACCTGGTTTTCGGTTTGGATAACGACGAACTGAAAATCCTGTTAGTGAAGCAAACCGACCCTTTGCACCAAGGCAAGTGGGCGCTTCCCGGCGGCTGGATTCGCCACGACGAAAACCTTCGCGATGCCGCCTATCGCCTACTTGAAGAGTTGACCGGCGTACGCGAGCTCTACCTGGAACAATTGAAAACCTTTGGCCGGGTTGATCGCTTCCCCAATGAACGTGTTGTAACCATCGCCTACTACGCGCTGGTAAGCGCAGATAAATTTTCGCTGGTGGCAGGTCAGAGCGCCGCGGATGTTAACTGGCAAAGCGTAAATAACTTGCCGGATCTGGTTTACGACCATGCTGAAATTGTAGCTCACGGTTTAAAGGTTCTCCGCCATCAAGTTTGCCACCAGCCTATTGGCTTCAACCTGTTGCCCGAGAAATTCACTCTGCTGCAATTGCAGGCATTGTATGAGGCGATCCTCAATACCAAACTGGATAAACCCAACTTCCGCCGTAAGATCATGAAGATGAACCTTCTGACGCCTTGCAACGAAAAACAACAGGGCGTGCCACATCGCGCTGCAAGCCTTTACCGGTTTGATGCCGAGGCCTACAAGGATTTATCCGAATCAGGTTTTGCGTTTGAAATTTGATTTATGGGCGAATTAACGTTTGTTTGATGCACACCATATAGTCAGCAAAACCATATTGATTTAGTATCTCCTCCCACTGCGATTCGCCAGTTCACAAGACTGGCGATTCCATTTTCAGACCATACCTCCGCGCACACTGCCCGCAACCCGGCTTCTGTGTTAAGGTCGCGCCGTCGAACCAGCGGCAATTAAAAGCCAGCCTCCGGGCGGGCATATAAAGATAAATCAAATAACAGGTATAACCATGAACGAGACTTCCAGCTCAACCCAGGCAAATATGGGATTTGTAATCCTTATTAGCCTAATCGCCACTATTGGCGGATTCCTTTTCGGCTACGATAGCGGCGTAATCAACGGCACCGTTGATGGACTGCAAAAAGCCTTTAATTCCAACTCTATGGGTACCGGCTTTAGCGTTTCGTCGATGCTGCTAGGCTGTGCAGTCGGTGCATTTTTTGCGGGCCAATGGGCGGACAAATACGGTCGTTGGTGGGTGCTGATGGTTTCATCGGTGCTATTTATTATTTCTGCGTGGGGCTCGGGTATTGCAACCGGCTCGGTTGAGTTCATTATCTACCGCGTTATTGGCGGCTTAGCGGTAGGGGCAGCGAGTATTATTTGCCCTGCTTATATCTCCGAAGTCGCGCCGGCGCAGTATCGTGGCAAACTCAGCTCTATTCAGCAAATTGCTATTATCTCCGGTCTGTTTTTTTCCTTCTTAAGCAACTACTTCCTGGCTGATTCGGCTGGTGGCTCCACCGCCATTTTCTGGGGCGGATATGAAACCTGGCGCTGGATGTTCTGGATGGAATTAATTCCCGCCGGTCTGTTCTTCCTCGCACTATTCCTTATCCCGGAAAGTCCGCGCTTTCTGGTCGCAAGTGGAAAAAACGACAAAGCCAAAGCTGTCCTTGCAAAGCTTTACGGCAATAAAGCTGATGACAAAGTGAAAGAAATTTACGACACCCTGGCCCACGACCACAAACCCAGCTTCCGCGATCTGGTAAACAAGGCCACTGGCAAAATCCGCCCCATCGTTTGGATCGGTTTTGGCTTGGCGGTACTGCAGCAATTCGTCGGGATCAACGTTGTATTCTACTATGGTGCGGTACTTTGGCAGGCCGCAGGATTCTCTGAAAGCGATGCACTTTTAACCAACGTCCTCTCTGGTGCCGTCAGCATCGGCGCCTGTTTCATTACATTCTTCCTGGTAGATAAAGTAGGCCGCAAGCCACTGTTGTGGGTTGGCTCTATTGGCATGACGATCACTTTGGCACTCGTTGCGTTCGCATTCGCGGGTGCACCAGTGGATGAAGCAGGCAAGCTGCAATTGTCGTCCG
Source organism: Cellvibrio sp. KY-GH-1 (assembly GCF_008806975.1). NCBI lineage: Bacteria > Pseudomonadati > Pseudomonadota > Gammaproteobacteria > Cellvibrionales > Cellvibrionaceae > Cellvibrio > Cellvibrio sp. KY-GH-1. The sequence goes on along the minus strand of NZ_CP031728.1, from coordinate 4,817,532 downwards.
GCAACGGCCTGCTGGCGCTGATTGCGGCTAACGTGTACGTGGTGTTCTTTAATATGTCATGGGGCCCGGTAGTGTGGATTATGCTTGGCGAAATGTTCCCCAACCAAATGCGCGGCTCTGCGCTAGCAATTGCTGGCCTTGCACAATGGGGGGCAAACTTCCTGATTACCTGGACCTTCCCAATGCTGCTCGCTTCAGCAATCGGTTTGGCGGGTGCTTACAGTATCTATACCTTCTTCTCGCTCTTCTCCGTGTTCTTTGTGATGTGGTACATCAAAGAAACCAAGGGTAAAGAGTTGGAGCAAATGGAAGGCTAATTACTTACAAGCCTCCCTTAAAAGGCGATTCACGTGAGTGAATCGCCTTTTTTATTGCCCTCCAATAACTAAATTGCGACACGATTAACAAATGGATCAAATTTTGCTCGCATAACGACGATACCTGTTTAGTCAGCCCCGACGCATTGGAAGGGGTACAGAGGCGGAGCCAATGGCAACTTATACCCACGCTGAAAAACACAACCCCACGATGGAAAAAATGCCCAATCTGGACGGCCTGCGCGCGCTTGCTTGCCTGTTTGTGGTGGTATCTCACATTCCGAAAGAGGGCTATATTGGGTTGATTGGTTCGGTGGGGGTTGGTGTATTTTTTACGCTGAGCGGCTTCCTGATGGGCTATCTTTACGCACACCAAACCTGCAACAGCGACACCTTGCGCCATTACATGATCGCCCGCTTCACCCGCATAGTGCCGATCTATTGGTTGGTGATTAGCCTGTGCATTTTGCTATCACTGTTGGAAGGCGCGGATTTTCCACTTCGAATTGACAGCTTTACCAGCATAATCCGCCACTATGGCCTTGCCGGGAATGTCGGCCCCTTCTGGTCGATTCCACTGGAAATCCAGTATTACCTGTTTTTTGTGGTTATCTGGTACAGCCTCAGCCTGCGCCAAAAAATGCCATGGGCGTTCCCCCTTGCCGGTTTTCTGTGCGCTGTGTTGATTGTCACCAATGACCTTTGGCCCAACCTTAGCCTGCCCAACAAATTGCACTTTTTCCTAGCCGGCACACTGGCCGCACTAATGCCGCGCAATTACTGGAAAACACATCGAGGGGCACGGCAGTTAATTCCTCTACAGCTGCTAGCGCTCGCCGCCATACTCTTCCCGCTTACCCAGGATTACAGCGAACGCAGCTTTTATGACTCTGTGGGCCTTAGTATCGCGTTCGCTTCGGCGATTTATATTTTGTCATTTAACAGCAAACCAACGGGCTGGCTACTCGCGTCCAGGCCACTGCGCAAAATTGGCCAAGCCAGCTTTTCGATCTACCTGATCCACGTATTAGTGCTCTACTACGGTGCCCATGTGTTGCAGCTTGACCATCATCATTTCCAGCCACTCTGGCTGCTCGTTGCCGCACTGGCAACCGCCCTGCCCATGCTGGTTTCACAAATGATTGAAATGCCGTTACAACGCAAAAGCCGCGCCCTGCTAGAACGCATTTTTAGCCGAAAGTTATCCTCTGACACCCCCGCCAATAATCGAAATTACCAATCCTTACACTAACTGGTATACAGGGTTTTGCGACTTATGGTGTAATTGACCACAACAATAAACCATAAGACAGAGATCCAACCATGCAAAATTACCAAAAGCTTATTTATATACCTTTAATCAGTCTTGGCTTGACGGCCTGCGGTGGCGGCGGAGGTGGAAGCAGCAAACCAGCATCCAGCGCGCCCCCCATCAGTTCTTCGTCAACACCTTCCTCAGAAGCTCCATCATCGGCCCTGTCGTCCGCTGTACCCTCTTCAGTCGCACCATCATCAGCTACACCGTCTTCTGCTGCCCCTTCATCGGTTACGGCCAGCAGCAGCTCATCCGCAGCCACTACTGTTATTACCCTGAATATGGCAAGTGGTTGGCGCGGCAATGGCGAGGGTAACGCAGGGGTGAACGTCAACAGCGATGGAGTCAGCTTTACCGCCAGTGGCGATAACATCGGCGCCGTTACGGATTTGGCAAAACCAGTACAACTGGAAGATGCGATTGTAGATATGGTCGTCAACGTCAGCCCGGAATTCAAAACCTCGGGCGCCAACTTGCAAATTATTGCGCAGATCAAAGGCGGGGCTTGGGCAGGTGAGTGGAACTGTTGGTCAGGCAATGAAGTGCTCGCAGCAAGTACAGATGCCGCAATCAGCTGCACCATTAGCGAAGCCGATAAAAAATTTAATCAAACCGAATTCGATGTCCAAATTGGCGTTCAAGCCAAGGGCACGCCCGCTGGCACCGTCACCATTAAAAGCGCAAAAGTAACGCTCAAACAACCTGCGAATTCCAGCTCCAGTACCGGTAGCGTTTATTCCGCGAATGTAACCAGTTTGCGCGAGCTAGCTGATTTCCCAATCGGGGCGGCTGTATCCAATAACGACTCGCCAACTTACAACATTTTGACCAATTCCAAAGAGCAAGCGGTAGTTGAAAAGCATTTTGATCAAATGACCGCCGGCAACATTATGAAAATGAGCTACCTGCAACCTACGCAAGGTAATTTCACTTTCACCAACGCCGATGCATTTGTGGATTATGCAAAATCCAAAAATATCCAGGTTCACGGCCACGCATTAGTTTGGCATTCTGATTATCAAGTGCCCGGCTTTATGAAAAACTGGACAGGAACTTCGGCCGATTTTATCACGGCACTGCAAACCCACATCACCACAGTTGTGGATCATTTTGAAGCCAAGGGCAACGTGAACAGCTGGGATGTAGTGAACGAGGCGATCAATGATGGTAACCCCGTCGCCAACTTCCGCACCAATGATTCCACCTTTTACGTAAAAAGCGGCAATAGCTCGCTCTATATCGAAAAGGCCTTTGAAGCCGCACGCGCCGCAGCACCAGCAGCAACGCTTTATTACAACGACTACAACATTGATCAAAACAATGCCAAGACCACCAAGTTGGTTGAAATGCTGACCGATTTCAAAGCGCGCGGTGTTCCAATCGACGGTGTTGGTTTCCAGATGCATGTCTTTATGGATTATCCGTCCATTGCCAACATCAGCGCCGCAATGAAAAAGGTGGTTGATAAAGGACTCAAAGTAAAAATTACCGAACTGGATGTGGCTGTAAATAACCCCTACAACGGCGGATGGCCAGGCAATAAGATCACCAGCTTCACACAATCCGTTGCGCTCACGCAAAAACAGCGCTACTGCGAAATTATTAAAGCCTATATGGACACAGTGCCAGCCAACCAACGCGGCGGAATTACCGTATGGGGTACAACGGATGCAAGTACCTGGCTAACCACAGCAACCTCCGCCTATAACGGCGAAGCCATCGCCTGGCCGCTGTTATTTGACAATAATTACAACGATAAACCCTCACTACGTGGTTTCGCCGACGGACTGCAAGGTATTAATTGCACGAATTTGTAATAACCTAATTCAATTAGTGATAGAAAAAAGCTTCATGGGCAGCTCGACAATAAGCTGCCCATTTTTATTTTAAGTACGAGGAAAATATGAAACTTATTCATCATTTATCGTTTGTTGCTGCACTGGCCACTTCTGCGTCGAGTATCGCTGCCAGCGTTAATTTTCATCAATTTTCCTATGAAGGAAATGATCAGGTTTTTGCTACACCACTGAAAGCCAAAGAATATCGTAACCCCATTCTGGCGGGTTTTTATCCCGACCCCAGCATCACTCGCGCGGGTGACGATTATTATTTAGTGAACTCGTCTTTCTCTTATCAACCGGGCGTACCGATATTTCACAGCAAGGATCTGGTCACTTGGAAATCCCTCGGTCATGTTCTGACTACACCCGCACAGCTGCCCTTAAAAAATCAACAAACCTCGCGCGGCATTTACGCCCCCACTATTCGTCACCACAAGGGCGTGTTTTACATGATCACCACGCTAGTCGACGTGCGCGGCAATTTTTTAGTCACCGCGACTAATCCCGCTGGACCTTGGTCTGAACCGATATTACTGCCTGACATTGGCGGCATTGATCCAGATATTTTCTTTGATGACGATGGCAAGGCTTATATCGCACACAATGATGGCCCCATCGGTGAACCACTGTACAACGGCCATCGCGCAATTTGGCTGTGGGAATTTGATCCCAACACCAAATCAGTCGTAAAAAACTCCGGGCGCGTTATCGTCAATGGCGGCACCGACCTGAGCAAAAAGCCCATCTGGATTGAAGGCCCGCACATTTACAAAATCAACGGCTGGTATTATCTGCTGTGCGCCGAGGGCGGCACGGGAATGGATCATTCCGCGGTAATCTTCCGCAGCAAAAGCTTGAGTGAACCGTTTGTCCCCTACGAAAACAATCCAATCCTGACCCAGCGCGATTTGCCTGCAGAGCGCAGCAATCCAATTACCACTGCAGGCCATGCAGACTTAGTGCAAACCAAAGAAGGCGATTGGTGGGCGGTATTTTTAGCCACGCGCGCCTACGATAAAAAATACTACAACACCGGGCGTGAAACATTTTTATTACCTGTCACATGGAAAGACGGCTGGCCGGTAATTTTGGAACGCGGCAAAGATATTCCTTATCAGCTAAAAGCACCGGCCATCAATGCAACTACGCCCGCCCCCGATAAACTCAGCGGCAATTTCAGCTGGCAAGATAATTTTTCCAAAAAGGCATTAGGCTTTGAGTGGGTCAGCTTGCGCTCTGGCGATTCGCCTTTTTACCAACTGACACAAGCAGGCATTGAATTGCAGGCGCTCACTATAAAACTTGATAGCCTTGCCCAGCCGGCTTTTTTGGGGCGTCGCCAACAACACACCCACTTTAATGCCAGCACCGAATTTGAAATGCCCGCGCAGCAAACCTCTGCCGGTATTGTTGCCCTGCAAAGCGAAACAGCCCACTACTATTTTGGCGTTAAACCAGGAGCAAAAGGCCTGGAGATTTTTATCGAGCAAGCCAATAAAAAATCACCCAAGGTGATTTATCACAAACGCGTGAAGGATCTCGCCCAACCTATTAATTTACGCATTGAGGGCAATGCGGGAAAAATACACTTCTCCTATAAAAACTCCCAGGGCAAGTATAAATATGTGCTGAAAAACGCCGATGCCAAAATGCTCAGCACAGAAGTTGCCGGCGGCTTTGTGGGAACCTTATTAGGCATTCATGCAAGGGCTGAATAATGCGCAAGATATTATTAATCGTTTTAGGCTTATTGATCGCGCCCACAAGCTTTGCGCTGGGCGAAAAATCCTGGTTGGTAGCCTCTACCAATAAAGCGTTTGTGGTAGCGGATAAAAACGAAGTAACGCCAATCCTCGTCGACAACAAGGATTTTCCCGGCGTACTGCGCGCAACGCGTAATTTGCAAACTGACATTGAAAAAGTTACCGGTAAAAAACCGGTGATTGGCAATGAAACCAGCGATGACATTCACTACGCGGTAATTGTGGGCACGCTTGGCAAAAGCCGGTTAATCGACCAATTGATTGCCAATAACAAAATCAAGGTCGAGCAGATTCGCGACCAGTGGGATGGATTTTCAGTGCAGGTAGTCGACAAGCCGCTGCCCAACATGAAACGCGCACTGGTGATTGTAGGTGCGGACAAACGCGGCACCAGCTACGGCATTTATAGCTTGAGCGAACAGATTGGTGTTTCGCCCTGGTATTGGTGGGCCGATGTGCCGGTGAAACAGAAAACCGAAATCCTGATCGACAAAACCCTGCAGATCACTGAAATTCCCAAGGTGAAATATCGCGGCATTTTTTTAAATGATGAAGCCCCGGCACTGACCGGTTGGGTAACGGAAAAATTTGGCAACTACAACCACCAATTTTACGAAAAGGTGTTTGAATTGTTACTGCGCTTGAAAGCCAACTTCCTCTGGCCGGCCATGTGGAATAACGCCTTCGCTGATGACGACCCACAGAATATGATTCTCACCGATGAGTACGGCATAGTTATGAGCACCTCGCACCATGAGCCGATGATGCGCGCCGATAAAGAATGGAATCGTCATGGCAAAGGCCCGTGGGAATACTCCAAGAATCCGCAAAATTTATACAAGTTTTGGGAAGATGGGGTGAAACGCAATAAGCCCTACGAAAGTATTTACACCCTCGGCATGCGCGGACAACAGGACGAACCCATGAGTGAAGGGGAAAACATTCAACTGCTGGAAAAAATTGTTCACGACCAACGCGAAATTCTCGCCAATCAATTCGGCAAAGAGCAGCTCAGCAAAGTCCCGCAAGTATGGGCACTTTACAAAGAAGTACAGGGATTTTACGAGCGCGGCATGCGTGTACCCGATGATGTAATTTTGCTCTGGTGCGATGACAACTGGGGCAACATTCGCCGCTTGCCAACACCGGATGAACGCAAGCGCGCGGGCGGTGCCGGCGTTTATTATCATTTTGATTATGTGGGCGGACCGCGCTCCTATCGCTGGATCAATACGGTTTCCATCGCCAAGATTTGGGAGCAGATGAATTTGGCCTATGCCTATGAGGCCAATCAAATTTGGATTGTAAATGTGGGCGATTTAAAACCCATGGAATATCCGATTGAATTTTTCCTGAACATGGCTTGGAATCCGGACGCTTGGCCGAAAGAACGCATCCCGGAATTTGCAACCCTCTGGGCCGAGCGCGAATTTGGCAAAGAACACGCGCAAGAAATTGCAGCGATTATGACGGGTTACACCCGCCACAACCTGCGCCGCAAACCGGAACTGCAGGATGCCAGCGTCTACAGTCAATTGCATTACGATGAAAGCAATCGCGTAACGGCTGAAATTAAACACTACGCGACGCGCGCCCAAGCCCTGTATAAAAAAATCCCTGACACGCAGCGCGACGCGTTTTATCAGTTGGTGCTTTTCCCCGCGCAAGCGAGCGCAAATATCACCGAGCTGTACGACGCCCAAGCCAAAAATCATTGGTACGCCCAGCAGGGGCGCGCCAGCACCAACGACTACGCCAATAAAGTGCGCACGCTCTTTGCGGCAGACGCCGCATTGGAGTTGGAGTACCACCAGTTAAATGGCGGCAAATGGAATCACTTTATGAGCCAGCCACACATTGGTTACAGCAACTGGAACAACCCACCGGAAGATACCCTGCCCGTAGTACAAATCTACGAACCGCACAATGAAGCCGAAATGGGTGTATCTGTGGAAGGCATAGCCCCTGCCTGGCCTGCTACCGGCACTTATCAGCTGCCGCGCTTTGACCCTTTCGGCAAGCAGGCGCGAACGCTAAGCATCTTCAATAAAGGTAAAAAATCCTTTGTCGCCACTGCCCAAACCAGTGCCCCCTGGATTATACTGAGTCACACTGGTATACAAGTAAACAACCAAGCCCAACTCGAGGTCAGCATCGACTGGAGCAAGGCCCCCAAAGGCGAAAGCTCAGGGCGTATCCAAATTAACGGAACCGGTTGGGGTGGAGCGAGTATCACTGTTAACGCCTTTAACCCAGGCCTTAAACCGTCAGCGCTTAAGGGCAAAGGTTTTATCGAGGCGGATGGCGTGATCGCGATAGAAGCCGCCCACTTCCAACGGCAAACCACCGGCGTGTCGGCCAAGGGTAAAACACTGCGCTGGGAAACCATTCCCGAGCACGGCCGCAGCCTCTCGTCGATTGCAGTTTTCCCGATTGGCGATGAACATTTTGCCGATGTAAGTGCAGCGCCTTATGTGGAATATGATTTTTTCACCCTCGGTACCAGCGACCTGACGATTCAGGGTTACTTTGCCCCTAGCTGGCCAATGTTGCCCGAACACGGCCTTCGCTACGCCATAGCGGTGGATGGTGAAGCACCGCAGGTGATGAATTTAACGGCGGACATGAGCAACGCCACCTGGGAAGAAACTGCGCGTGCCGATGTGCGTATTAGCACCAGCACCCACAAGGCGATAGCGGCAGGTGCCCACAAGCTGCGAGTTTATAGTTTGGATTCCGGAGTGACGCTGCAAAAGCTGGTAATCGATACCGGCGGTTTGAAGCCAAGTTATTTAGGGCCGCAGGAAAACCCACGGTTTTAAGCATTGAACACAAAAAAATTAGATCGAACCTATCAACACAGACATAAGCAACACAGACATAACCAACACAAACACAACCCTATAACCTCCAAGTAGTAGAGACACTGTTGAATGAAAATTGTTGATGCGAAAGTGATTGTCACCTGCCCCGGCAGAAATTTTGTAACGCTGAAAATTACCACCGACCAAGGCATTTACGGCATAGGCGACGCGACCCTGAATGGCCGCGAAAAAAGTGTGGTGTCCTATCTGGAAGATTATTTAATCCCTTCACTGATTGGCCGCGACCCACAGCAAATTGAGGACATCTGGCAATTCTTTTATCGCGGTGCCTATTGGCGTCGCGGCCCTATCGGCATGACCGCGCTGGCGGCCATCGATGTGGCGCTTTGGGATATCAAAGCCAAGGCCGCCAATATGCCGCTCTACCAATTGCTTGGAGGCAAGAGCCGCGAGCGCATCCTCACCTATACCCATGCCAATGGTAAGGATCTGGATTCCACCCTGGAAGCCGTGCGTAAAGCGCGCGAAAAAGGCTATCAAGCCATTCGCATCCAGTGCGGTATTCCCGGCATCGAAAAAACCTACGGCGTAGCCAAGGGCGATAAAAGTTACGAGCCGGCCGATGCGGATTTGCCCTCCGTAGAAGTCTGGTCCACCGAAAAATATTTGAATTTCATTCCGGAAGTTTTTGCGGCGGTGCGCAAAGAATTCGGCCGCGATATTCATTTGCTGCACGACGTGCATCACCGCTTAACGCCAATTGAAGCCGCGCGTTTAGGTAAAGAGCTGGAGCCATTCCATTTGTTTTGGATGGAAGATGCAGTGCCGGCGGAAAATCAGGAAGCCTTTAAACTGATTCGCCAACACACCACCACGCCATTGGCAGTCGGCGAAGTGTTTAACTCGATTCACGATTGCCGCGAGCTGATTCAAAACCAGCTGATCGACTATATCCGCTCCACCATAGTTCACGCCGGCGGTATTACCCATGTGCGCCGCATTGCAGATTTCGCCAGCCTGTTCAATGTGCGCACCGGCTTCCACGGCGCCACCGACCTGTCTCCGGTGTGTATGGGCGCGGCGCTGCATTTTGACTACTGGGTGCCCAACTTCGGTATTCAAGAGCACATGGCCCACAGCGCGCAGATGGAAGAAGTCTTCCCGCACGCCTATGTGTTTGATAAAGGCTACTTCACGCCCGGTGAAGCGCCCGGTCACGGTGTGGATATCGATGAGAAGCTCGCTGCAAAATATCCTTACAAACGCGCCTGCCTGCCCGTAAATCGCCTGGAAGATGGTACCCTATGGCACTGGTAAGCCTTGGGTTCCTCTGGTAAGTCAATTACACACGAGTAAACTTGTGCCTGCCGGATGGCTTCGCCCTGAAGCCATCCATGCTTTATTTCAAGCCAACAAACAACAACGGCAATTCATAACCCCGCAAGAGAGAGCAAGCGCAATGACATTACAAAAAAAACTCCTTGCTGCCAGCATCATCAGCAGCGCCGCCTTTATTCTCGGCTGTCAGGATAAGTCCGCCCCCGAGGCCGCCAACACCCCGGCATCAGTAACCACTACCGCGGTAGTGGCAGACCCATCCATCGACCCGGCCAAATTCCTTAACCAGCCGCTGGTAAAAGACATCTACACCGCCGACCCATCAGCCCATGTGTTTAATGGCAAGTTATATATTTATCCCTCGCACGATTTGGATACCGGCGTGACCACCACCGGCGAAGGCGATAAATTCGATATGAAAGACTATCGCGTTTTTTCCTATGACCCAGCGACCAATGCCACTACCGATCACGGCGAAGCGCTCAATTTGAAAGATGTGCCCTGGGCCAAAAGCCAACTCTGGGCACCGGATGCCGCCGAAAAAGACGGTAAATTCTTTTTGTATTTCCCCGCGAAAAACAAAGACGGTATTTTCCAAATCGGCGTAGCCACCAGCGATTCCCCGACCGGCCCATTTAAAGCCGAGCCAGAGCCAATTAAAGGCAGCTTCAGTATCGACCCCGCCGTATTCAAAGACGACGATGGTTCACACTACATGTATTTCGGTGGCATCTGGGGCGGGCAATTACAGCGCTGGGCCAGCGGCAGCTACGTAGCGGAAGATAAATACCCGGCGAGCAACGAACCCGCCTACAGCCCGAAAATTGCCAAGCTCAGCGATGACATGCTGCAATTTGCCGAAGCGCCAAAAGATGTACAAATCCTCGATGGCGGCGGCGTACCTATGCTCGGCACCGATACCAATCGCCGCTTCTTTGAGGCTGCCTGGCTACACAAATACAACGGCAAATATTATTTCTCCTACTCCACCGGCGACACCCACTTCATCGCCTACGCCATTGGTGACACACCCTACGGCCCATTCACCTACAAAGGCATGGTGTTAACCCCAGTGTTCGGCTGGACCAACCACCACTCCATCGCGCAACACAATGGCAAATGGTATTTGTTCTACCACGACTCACAATTGTCCGGCGGCAAAACCCATTTGCGCAATATTAAAGTGACTGAATTAGTTCACGCCGATGACGGCAGCATTCAAACGGTGGATGCCTATTTGGATTGATTTGTTTTCTGCGGCAATAAAAAGCCCGATCAGATTTTTCTGATTGGGCTTTTTATTTATTGGTATAGGTAATTATTGTTGCGATTGCTGGCTTTCCATATAACGGCGCAATATCCATAATTGATGTTGCCATAACCGCTCCCTTAAAGCAGTTTTTTTGGCCGCTTTAGTAGCCGATTGTGTATTTACCATCCCATTGATAACAAAGCACTTTTTTCCACCTAACGATTGCCTGCAAGGGGCATTTGGCCAGTTTGCTGGCCGGTTCCCATAATCAGTTATCCAGCAGGAATTTATGGGTTGTAGCGACACTCAACCCCCATGCTATGATGCAAAGGCAACAATCAAGGCGGGCAATCTATCGGGGCACAATATGAACGCGAAAGAATCTGCACAGCACCTCATTAACCAGCTACCCGAGCAAGCCTCGTGGAGTGACATCATGTACGAGCTGTATGTAAAACAAAAAATTGAAGCTGGCTTGAGAGCAGTTGAGGAGGGGCGCACTATCCCACACGACCAAGTCAAAGCACGGATACTCGCAAGACAACAAAAAACCTCATGAAAATTGAATGGACTGAACCGGCCGAACTGGATTTAGGCGATATCTATACCTATATAGCCCGTGATGTACCCTTTTATGCAGAGCAGTTTGTTGACCGGATTGTCGAAACGGTAGATCTGCTGCGTGAGCAACCATTAATGGGGCGCGAAGTGCCCGAAGCTGAACGCACCGATGTGCGGGAAATGATATTTCAAAACTACCGCATTATGTATTTAGCGAAGACCGACTACCTGTATATCCTGGCGGTAATTCATGGCAGCCGGGATTTAACGAGAATGGATCATAAACCTTGGGAAGTGTTGTAGTAACACTCAAATTCTTGATGCCTATTTGGATTGACTAATTTTTCGTGCAAATAAAAAAGCCCGATCAGTTTTGCTGATCGGGCTTTTTATTTGTATAGGTTGGTGCGCGCCACGCAGACTGAGGAACGACAAAAATGCAGGGGCGTATTTTTACACGACTGAAGGTTGTCCGCAGGGTGAGCACCATGGATGGTGCGAATGAACCCCAACATGTCCATATATCCGCAACTACCGAAATAAATCATGCAAACCAGTAATTGGTTTTTCGTAATCGCAAACAGGAGTGTTGTTTTCGATTACGAATGTTGCGGCTCGCAAGTTCACCACAACCTACGAGCTTCATGATCTTCATGAAGGCTGCCAGCTATTGATTGTTTTTTTAGCAGACGGGGCCGCAAGAACCAAACACCTAACAACCGCCGCATATACGATTATTGGCAACTGTAGTGTGATACTGCCACCCTTGAAGCTTACGATAAGCGGAAGTAAGAATTGCTGACTATCTTTTTTACTCGAATAAGATATTGCAGCAGCACTTAATCTATTCGTTATTTCGTCAATATTCGAATACAAAACATCAATATCGCTTTCTTGAGACTCGACATGCATTCCAGCCTCGCACAGCGTTACTTGTTGCAAACCATGCTTTTCTAGCCGAAAAACTGAAGCCCCAAGGATACTCGTATAAAGCTTTTCGTCAGAAACTATTTCTCCGTAACCACTGCCGAGAATTTTATCGAATAAAGCCTGAATTTCGTTCTTTTCCATTATTACCTAAGCCCACTTAAAAAGTTACGTAAACCCGAGGTTGTAGCAGAGAACGAATAAGAGAAAGAACCACCAACCTGTCCTCCACCGAGCATTGCCCCTTCGGCAGACTCGAAGCGCCCCTTAATAATGATGTTTCTGGCTCCCATTGACTCAGCATAACCAACCAAGCTTCTCATTGGGCCTACAAGCTCTTGTGCTCCTCCGCCAACTTTCCCCCAAGCCCCCCGAGAAGTAACCACCGAAAAGTTTTCAAATGTAATCGTGCGCCCCCTAAGTGAGGTGGTTAAGGAGCCTACCTGTCCCCCGCTTTTTGAATGGAACCATACTGCGCCAAAATCTTTAACCTTAAATAACCGATTACCCCATGAAGCTACAGCTACACCTAATGATCCGAGAGCTTCGACAGCTAAAGGTGAAAGCGCTATCGAGCCAGCAACCATTCTAAGCTTTTCTGTACTTTTTTCGGTTGCCCAAACCGCTCCATCCCATGAATTAATAGTCATGAAGTGCTGTTGAGAAAACCAATTTTCGTAACTAAAACTACTTACATTGCTGGTTGTTTCATTCGTCTTACCATCTCCTCCCGCCGCCAAATCAAACGCAACTTTGCCCCAGAAATTCTCGATGTTATAGCCCACACCATTCAAATAAGCCCACTGCTGATTGGACGAGTCAGCTGCATACCAACTTTGGGCCCATTGATAACCAGCATCACCAGTCATGCAAGTAGCGCCTGGAGGGCAGCTTGAGGGGGTACCGATTGTCGGCGCAGTTTCCTCAACATCATCATCACACTCAGAATAACCACAAGAAGCTGTATACCCACTCGGATCCGTAAAACTCAGCGGGTTGTTGAACACATAGGCGTAACGGTTGTAGCTCTGGGTATTGTAGGGCGCTTGTACAAAGGGGTCGGCGCTGAGGAAGCGGCCTAGCTCGGGGTCGTAGACTCTTCCTCTACTCGCCTCATCCCTGAGACTCGCCCTGCGGGCCGCCTTCGGCGTTCAAAAATGTTCCTACATTTTTGTCATGTGGATTAAGCCCACTGAAGCCAGATGCTCGTGGTCGGTGAAGCCGCGCGCGGTGGAGCTGGGGATTAATAAATTATCCAGCGGGCCGTTCCATTGCTGGTAACGGCGTTCGCCCCAGGCGCCATTGGCTTGCCAATCGACATCCAGCGCGGAATTCACCGTGCCTTTAGAGCGCGCCACAATACTGCCGATATGATCGTGGTGCAGGTATTCGTAACCGTAGGTTGCGCTGGTGTTATTGCCCTTGCTGATAAACAAGGCCATATCACCCACGTAGTGGATCTTTTGTGTTTCCCCGTTCTGCGTGACTTCTTCATAAATGCCACCCACATAGTTAGTCACACGCCCATTGCTGTCGCTGGCCAGCGACGTTGCCGCCGCTAGTGCCGTAACCCAAAGTACCTGTGAGGCCTTGTTTGGTGGTGAGGTTGCCACTGAGGGACAGGCGCACCTGTCACCAACCAGAAATAAGTGCTAGCGTATCGAAATTACCGCCGCACGAGGAATTGACATGCTCGCACACACACTCAAACAAGACGTGCTAGAAACCCTACAGAACCTTCCAGACAATGCCGATATTGAAGAGATAATGTATCGTCTTTATGTACTGGAAAATATTCGTCGTGGCCAACAAGATGCCGAACAGGGCAAAACCACCGACGCAGACCAATTACTACGCGATATTCAAACATGGTGAAGTGGACTGACCACGCGAGGGTTCAACTTCGCCACATTCACGATTAAATAGCACAAGATTCTGCCATCTACGCCAAGCGCGTAACACAAGCATTAGTGAGTAAATCACTACAAACGGACGAGTTTCCTCTCACAGGAAAAGTCGTCGCGGAATTAAAGGACGAGTCTGTACGCGAAGTATCCCTTTATTCTTATCGTATTTTGTATGAAGTAAAACCTGATGGCCTTGAGGTACTGGCCGTTATTCACAAACGCCGCAATTTACAACCCGACGAAATTTTCCATGAGCAATAGATAAGTTTCGACAGGAAATCCCGATCAGATTTTTCTGATCGGGCTTTTTGTTTTGGTGGCGATAAAATCTGCAAACCACCTGAGCCTATTTTACACACTCGAATTTCACAAAACCCGCCTGACTTAAAGCAGGATCTTTTTCCTTAACAGACATAACACATTCTTTTACGTTTAATGGTATCAGAACACTTAACGTGACTGATGTGTCTTCATATATACAAAAGAATCTCGCTTTTCTTTCACCAAAAAACTCTTTATCGATTAGGTATCGCTGTGCACTTAAAGAATGACTTTCATTAACCTCATCCGCCGAGATGCCAGCGACTCTATAAATTAGAGAAGATTTATCTCCTTTTTTTGTGTCACTTGTATAGTAGCCTACATACCCGCTTATTAACTCATGCCGCCCATTGGTATTACTTACCTCAAATTGAGAGGCAGCCGCGCCCTGATGCTCTTGAACAACAACAATATCATGCGGGCACTCATACTCCATACCATTTGCACAAGCATAAGACGATACAAACATAAACGTTAGAAAAGTTAAATTTTTCATTAAAAATCACCACAAAACGATACGATAGTTACTTGCGTCATTGCTTATATAATTGTTAGGCGAATCCGGTTTATTTGTGTATGTATACTCGTGAACAGCACCATTCCTTTTTGGTCCGGACTTGTTATGTTGGTCAACCATACTTATATTCCCCTTGGAATCCATGCTGACAAATGAACCAACGTGCCCTTTAAATTTTCCATTTACAAATGTAGCAATCCATGTACCTTCGGGGGTGTTTTTTGTTGGAACACCGCCAGCGTTCCCGTTTGAAGTATGTCCAGAACTACTACCTTGCTGAGGGAAAAATACACACTCATGGTAACCCTCACTATTTGTAAATTTAGTAAGCCCAGTTTTCATAGCGACTCTGGCTTGCGTACCATGCATTATTAGAATTAGTAAACGCTTCCTGTTTCTTCCGCTGCTTCTCGATACACGCGCTATCGCAAGTGGTTGTAGTCCCCTCACACTTATCTTCATAACCACAAGAAGCGGTATACGCACTCGGATCCGTAAGACTCAGCCGGTTGTTGAACACGTAGGAATAACGGTTGTAGCTCTGGGTGTTATACGGCGCTTGCACAAAGAAGGCGGCGCGGTGTTGGGTACGATCCTGATTCGGGCCATAGACGATGGTGGACGAGCTGGCGCTCTACACGATGCGTAACAACAATTTCCCTATTGACCAACAATAACAACCGCCCGACTAGCGGGAAACTTTCACCCCCGAATTGACTTTTGTCATGCCAGGGTGAATATTATCCACGCGCCAAAAAATCATATTAATTGGCCAATTCCCCACCCAATAATAATGTCAAACGAGAATATCCCTATGGGCACATCCGTAAAATCCCTTATTTCCTTCGCCAGCCTTGGAGTGTTACTGGCCTCAACGGTTCATGCACAAAACTTAAACCCCAACCACTTTTATATGGTTAAAGGGGAATTGATCAGCCGCAACATTTCGCTCGGCGACCCGTCTAATTGGAGTACCGCCCTGCAAGGGCGTGAAGGTAAATCAGCCGGAGGCAAAGTTGAGGTCATGCCGATTGATTTCAAAGGCAAAGGCGATGCCATTCAAATTAAATGGTCGCCGCGCAAGAGCGTACAAGGGAACTTTGCACTTTATGGCAACCCAATTGACCTGTCCAAATACAAGAATTCAGCATCGCTTACTATTGATATGCGCGTAGACGTAAAACCGGACAAAAACGTCAATATCGGCTTGGATTGTGGCTACCCTTGTCGGGCCGACTTGAGCATCAACCGCATGATCAAGTTAATGCCAAAGGGCGAATGGTTTTCTTTACCTCTGCCACTCAACTGCTTTAAGGGCGACAATTTTGACCTGAGTAAAATCAATGGTCCGTTTAGTATATCTACTGATGGGAAATTTACCGTAAGCATTACCAACATTCGCTTGGAGAAATTACCGGCAGGTGATAACGGATGCACAGAGGATAAAAAGGAATAATTTGGCTGTGGTAAAAGGCCGCGTTGCGGCCTTTTGTATTTTCGAAATCAAAAGCTAATGGGGGCGCTTATTCCGCACCCCACTTGGGCCAGCACTCAAACACCGATAAATGTATTTAGGGTAAGTCGACCTTTGCGAGGATTTTTTTCAAACGCAAAATCAGAAGAAATATTACCCGAGTGCAAACATTTGCAAGGATAAACAATAATTCGGTTGTATTCGGCTTCGTATGATTTCACCCGCTCAAAAAAATCATTGTCGCCATTCATATAGGCTTTAGGATACTCACCTACCGATAACTCCTCCTTCAATATCGCCGAATAGCGGGGCAGTCGAGCGTCGGTCACTGATTCATACCCGGTCGCTCGATGGCGGTACAGTGAGGTTCCGCCAAACGCCGAACCACACAAATAATGTACCGCCGCCAAGTCATGTTCGTTAACGGAATCAAAGTGTGGCACACGCTGATTAATACTTAACTGAAACGGATCGCTGACAACCATTGAGAAGTCAGACTTCACGGTCTTTACCATACCCTCTTTCAGGCTAAATATGTCATAGATTATTTTATGCAAGTGGTGATAAAGAATTTGCACATAGAGATTGGGCGCAGGCGACCTTACGCCGGGATAAAACTTATCGAGACTATTGAACTGGCTATTCTCAACACAGTAATCAATAAGGCTATCTGGCTCACTTAAGAAATGGTCAACAATAAGCACTGGCGATTGCTCATTACCAACATAATCCACCTGGTAGCTGAAATTCGGATGCAAATTCATTAGCACTCACGGAAATAGTTTTTTAAATTAAGGATCAATTAAATTGGAGCCTTACAATGCTGCGAAATAAAGGACTCATGCGCTGGCAAATAATCCACTGCAGTCTCAAGTACGCGTTTTATATGAGCCAGACGTCTGGCAAACTCTTCCTGCGGTACTACATCCACCAACGGATGATAGCCCTTCGGATATAAGCCTTGCCCCAACATCACCTCTACCCAGCTAATTTCATTAAACAATTCCGAATTAAAGCGATGCACATGTGCGTTTTGTTTAAACACTTCAATTTTTTGTACCAGGCTATCAGGCACCGGCATTTGCCTGCAGTAATTCCAAAATTCGGAATCATTTCTGTTAGTGACCTTGTAGTGCAAAATCAAAAAATCACGAATACGTTCATACTCAAAACCAACTTGCTCATTATAAATGTCGATTTCTACCTGACTTATGTGCTTGCGTGGAAATACCGACATTATTCTAGCTATGGCACTTTGCACCAAATGAATACTGGTAGACTCCAGCGGCTCCATAAAGCCTGATGAAAGACCGACTGCCACACAGTTTTTATGCCAAAACTGTTTGCGCCTTCCGGTAAGAAACTTAATTAATCTGGGTTCAGCCAGGATTTCACCTTGAATATTTTCCAGAAGCGTTTTTTTAGCCGTATCGACATCCGTAAAACGACGAGAAAAAACGTGTCCGTTCCCGGTTCTATGTTGCAAAGGAATACGCCACTGCCAACCAGCAGTATGCGCCGTTGCACGAGTGTAGGATGGCAATGGGTCCAGCTTTTCACTCGGCACAGCCCACGCAGTATCACATGGCAACCAATGGGACCAATCTTCATATTCAACGCCGAGCGCTTTGCCGATTAACAACGCATGGAGCCCCGAACAATCAACAAAAAACTCCCCGTCAATTTCCTGTCCACTCTCCAGACTGAGCGATTTTATATATCCAGTATCGCTATCAAGATTTACATTGGAAATTTTTCCTTCAATGCGCTTTACACCGAGCTTTTCTGAATATTCGCGCAAGTACCTTGCGTAAAGGCCCGCATCAAAGTGATATGCATAAGCGATGTTAGACAACGGGGAATTACCCGCATCAATTGACCTCATAAACTTGTTTTTTCGGGATGCCAAAGAATTAAAACAGTATTCTCCAATATCAGCAGACCCACCCTGCTTATTCAGTTTCAACCAATAGTGATAGAAGGGAATTGAGTCCATATCATTACCCACGCCCCCGAAAGCGTGAATATAACTCTCACCGATCCCACCCCAATTAACAAATTCAATCCCTAACTTGAATGACCCTTGTGTTCTTCGAATAAAATCATCTTCATCGATATTCAATGATTTATTGAACACCTGAATTTGAGGAATAGTTGCCTCGCCCACACCTATAGTGCCGATATCATCCGACTCAATTAATACAACTTCACAAAATTGATTTTTAAAAAATTTTGAAAATGCTGCCGCCGCCATCCAACCAGCAGTGCCACCACCGACGATGACCATTTTTTTAATATTATCTAAAGCATCATTTTTATTCATAATCATCTCTTTTTAAGCTAATTTAACTTAGGCATGGCAGACAAACTTCTCATCACGGAATTTTCGACCTTGCTTATATGCTCGCGAATAGCATCATCTTTAATTGATGACACCATAGGCTCAACGCCGCCATATTCAAACCCTAGCCCTAACAACAGCCACACTTGCCACTCCGTCTTGAAAAATTCGCTTTCTAAAAACGGATACCTACCGCGTGCCTTAAACAAATTGGACTTGTACTCAGCCTGAGGGGAGAGCGGAATCTTCGCCTCCTCGTGGCATTCCCGCAAAAATAGTTGATTCACACAAAGCTGGGTAAGATCTCGCAGATTTTCAAATGCTGACCTTAGCACCGCATTAAATTCACCCACCACTGCCGTACCGTCAGTCGGTGCAGGAAAATATCTCAGCAAAAGCGTTGAGGCTATCGAGTTCAGATCTATTGCCGAAAATAGCGGGGAGCAGAGATTGGCCATTGCCGGCCCAAAATTCAAACACTTGGGCGATCTGGGGCTTTTATGAACATAATTACTGCCCATGTCTTGCTTTTCAAACTGATAAACATTCAACACCGCGAGATTTCGATGAGTTATCTCACATAACCAAGTGGCGCTATCAATTACTTTTACCTTATTAACGAGCGGCGAAAGTGTATTTTTGGTTTTTGATTGCGCCCGCAATGTAAATGGTAAACCGGGAAACCAACTCTCATATGCATGGCTCCCGCCAATTAGATCTGGAATAGTATTAATGAGGTAACTATATTCATGCGGACGATCTGATTCATCCCAAACAACACACGCATCACCTACTTCAACCTTGGAAACTCTATCTCCATTAACTTCAACTCCCATCGCGCTTGAGATTGATTTTAAAACATTCACGAATACTGCAGTCTCGAACGACCACGAGGATTCATAGGTTGAATTAATTGACTGAGAGTTTGGCGTGGGTTTTTGAAATTTTCCCGCTAAAATCGACGCAGCCCCTAGAGACAACTTGTTTAAGTCCGCGGTTTCACCCATCAAGCCAAACCTCATTAGCACTTGATGAAATTCAATAGGTCCAATCGGAGCACCATACTGCCCCCACACGTGAAAAAAAGGAGGTTTATCATTAAACAGAAAAGCTGTTCCCAGCTTGGGATGAAAATTCGCCTTCTCAGTTAACAAATCCGGCGAAACTTCAATCGCCCTCAAAAAAGATTCAAATAGTGGCAGGGGTGACTGTAGCTCGGTAGTTATCTCAGCTTCTACACCTACATGCAAAGTTATTTTGGTCTTAGTATGGCGTAACTGCTTCGCCATAAGTGCAGTTATCATCCACGCCGAAAGCCCATTACCTACAATGGCAATTTTTTCAAAATTCATTATCGTCTAATCCCATACAAACTCATACGAGACGCAGGCGGATGCGCAGCGACACTAGTTGCTGATTCGCCGAGCTGACTAACTATTTGATTCAGATGAGCTGGCATTCCCCTAATTAAGCCAATTGCTTCGTGAATATTACTTTCAGTGAGCCTCGAATCCAAATTACCAGGAAAAAGCCCTTGCCCCAAATATACAGCCAACCAACTAGGCGGCATAAACAAGCCTGTGTCGTACTCCACAACATGAGCGGTTGTTTTAAAAATATCAATTTTTTCCTGAAGACTATTCGGCAGCGTCATATTTGCACAATGCCGCCAAAACTCTTCTGGTCGATCATTCAATGCGTAGTGAAGAATAATAAAATCCCTGACTTTTAAATATTCGTTTTCCATCTGCCGATTAAATTCATCTTCTTCTAGCGCACAATTTTTACAGTCTCTTGGAAGCAGCTCCAATAATTTTAATATTGCTACTTCAACCAAATAAATGCTTGTCGACTCAAGTGGCTCTAAAAAGCCACAAGCCAAACCAATTGCGATACAGTTGTTTTTCCAGGTTTTTTCGCGAACGCCAGCTTCAAATTTTATTAACGCAGGATCCCGGATCATGTCCCCGGACAAATTAGCTTCAAGTTCTCGCAATGCCTGTTCTGAATTGGTAAATTCAGATGAAAACACATGACCATTTCCTATCCGGTGCGTTAACGGAATTTTCCAGCACCACCCTGCGGTTTTCGCCGTGGAGTGGGTATAAGGTTGCATGACTACATTGCCTTCTGTGGGTACCGCGAGTGCAGAATCACAGGGCAACCATTTTTTCCAACTCTGAAACTCAACACCCAGCTCTTGCCCTAATAGTCTGGAGCGAAAGCCGCTACAATCAATAAACAAATCTCCCTCGACACATTGACCGGAAGCTAACGTCAGTGACTCTATAAAACCAGTTTCCGTATTTTTATTAACAGTAACAACCTGCCCTTCGATTCGAGTCACACGATCTTCCGCGTATGTTCTTAGCAGCTTGGCGTAAGCGGTAGCATCAATATGGTAGGCATAAGAAAAAGTGGACAACACATCATCCGGGTTAGCAGACGGGTAACTGAATTTTTTTTCTCTGGCCAATACATTCCCCACGGAAAATGAGTCAAATGGCGCTATGCCTGCCCCAGCGTTTTTAGCACCCAGCCAGTAATGATGAAACCCGACTCCTTTAATCGGAAACCCATGATCCCCAAAGGGATGATAGTAGTCACTCGTCTCATTCCCCCAGCCGGTAAATCGGATCCCCAATTTGTAGGTGGCATTAACGGACTGCATAAAATGTGATTCTTTGATCCCAAGCATATCGTTAAACGCTCGGATATGCGGAATGGTTGCTTCGCCAACGCCAACCGTTCCGATTGCATCAGATTCGATTAAAACAATTTGCGCATTCTCCGAACTGACAAAACGAGCAAAGGCGGCAGCTGTCATCCACCCTGCAGTTCCACCACCAAGAATGACGTATTTTTTAATCATCTTTCTGCCACCCCAATAATCAACCAAAAAAAAAGCGCGCCTGAGCGCGCTTCTTCAACATCTAATTAAACAGCAATTAGAAGTTTGCTCTTACAACGAAAGTATAACGGGTATCGTCTACGAACCAAGTACGAGGAACCATCATATCCGAATCGATCTTCGAATAAGTACGGGTTTCTGTATTCAGCAAGTTAACAGCCTGGAGACCAACTTTGATATTGTCAGTGATGTTATAGAAAGCTGACGCATCCATATAACCCTGATCATCGTTGTACACTGGCAGCCCAGTAATTACGTCACGCGAGGTGAGCAAATACTCTGAACGCCAGTTATAAGCCAGACGCAAAGACCAATCATACTTTTCATACATCAATGCGAAGTTCGCAGTGTGATCGGACTGACCTTGCAAGCCCAAATCACCGGTAAACGCAAAGTTACCTGCGTCACTACTCAAGTTGGAGTTAGGCACACCTTCCGCTTTGATATAGGAGTAGTTTGCCTGAACACCTAAACCATCAAACGGCGAAGGCAACATATCGTAGAACTGCTGATATGCCAGCTCGAAGCCTTTCATTGAACCATCGCCGCCGTTTTGCGGACCAGCAATAGCAACCGTTTGGGTAACACCAGTCTCCGGGTTGGTGAAATCACGCGCGTAGGCGCCATTAATGAAGAAGTTCTTCAGGTCTTTGTAGAACAAGGACACAGTCATAGAACCACCTTGAGCGAAGTACCACTCCCAAGACGCATCGTACTGAATTGACTCCATTGGCATCAACATTGGGTTGCCAGAGTTACCCTGCCAGCCCATGAAGGTCACTTTGTCCCCATCTACAATGCTCTGCTCGTTCATTTCCTCGCCATCTCTTGCGAGGTACACCGGCATTTTAACGACCTCGCCAGTTACAGGTAATTTCACGTCTTTTAACAACGGGCCATCAGGTATTTTAGGATCATCATAAATGCCACAGTCAACTTCCGCTGTACCACTCATACAAACATCACCGTTTTTCACGGTTGCAGGAAGCCCTGAAGCATGGCGAACACCATTTATTACCGGCGTTTCTGGGTGAGGATTACTTGGCCCCCAGAACGGCTGCTCATAGGTGAAGGTTGAACCATCGGCAGTACCAATATTTACGTAGTTTCTCAGATCGCCAATATCCGGATAAGCAAGCGCTTTGGATATGCCCACGCGAAGGATTTGATCGTCCGTCAGGTTGACTTTCATGTTGAAGCTTGGCAACACATCATCAACGGTGCGTTTAGCCTCATTTGGCGTGTAAATCCCGTTTGCAAATTCATAAACTTCACTAGTCAAGAAATTGTTGGCGTTGCCTAAGTATTCGTACTTCCCATCCACATCATACAAATTATAAGCTGCGGGATTGACGTTTTTAGGGTCCCAATTTGGAGGTAAATCATTGCTTTTGGTAATCAGAGGATAGGTAGTAAATCCCTCGGTCTCGTTAGTTACACGCACATAGCGAACACCAATGTTACCTGTGGTAGGCAAACCGGCCAGCTCGGTTTCGAAATCGAAACGCACGTAAGCAGCGGTATTGGTTTCAGTGGTGGTATTGATTTCACCATCCAGGAAGAAACCATTCAGATCATCTCTCTTGACACACGCGGTACCATTCCATTCGGTACGCTCATCTGCTGGGCGCCACTCGGAGTTACAGTTATCAGAGTTATTTGCGTCATACATACCCGCGAAGTATTTACCCCAGTTTCTGTACTGCTGAGTCAACTCATCACTCGGATGAATAACTTTATTACCAGCACCTTGAATATCTACAATACCGCCACGGTAGAAGTCGCTCCAATCAATCGTTTGGTAAGCATCGCCGGTAAATGAGGCATCGAGCTCTGTTGTATCAAGCCAACTACCATTGTTATCCCACAACGGACCCAAACGATCCCAGTTATACGCAGAGTTGCGCACTGTTTGCTCACGCTCAGCGGTGCGGACACCCGCTTTAATTTTGGTAAAGAAACCATCCAGCGCATAATCAGCATCGATACGGATAGCATCAGAATTACCTTCGCTGCGCTCAAAGTGATCCATTGCCGCGTTGTACAGATAGGAGCTTTCAGAACTGAAATACTCATCACCCTTGTCATAGGTAGGGTTGCTTGTTGGTGCATATGACCAAGGGTTTAACACGGTTACGGCAGGCTTTCCTCTTAGATCCACATCCATGATCGCCCAAGTCATAAACATTAAGGTGACGTCGTCATCTTCTGTTTCTGCTTTAATGTGTTGCAAATCAAGTGACACTTCTAACTTATCGCTAGGTGTCCACTTCAAGTTAAAGCCAAAGTCATCAATAAGGGTACTTTGCTCTTTGTAACGGTTGTCTGTTTGGAATCTGTGACCAAATACTGGTACAGCCGGGCTGCTCCAACTGGCGTTATGCGGCACTTGCTGGCCATTACCACGCCAGCCGTCTTGCATGTGCGCCAATGAGCCACTCAGGAATACACCATTCTCATCAAACTCATACTGCTCACCTGGAGCACCGTAAGTGGTGCCGGTGTTGAAATCCATTTGGCTCTTAATTGCATTCTCAGTCCACGCCAGAGTTGCATCTGAACGCATAAACTGGAAGCTGGCCAACAGAGTTTCATCACTGCTTTCCCACTGGGTAGCTAAAGCGATACCGGTACGATCACGGGTATCAGTCTTCATGAACATGTTCATACCGTTGGGGATCAATACACCTTGGGTTCCAATATCAGTGTCAGGATTCAGTGGAGGAGTACCACTGTTAGGACCACCAGTTACCAGAGAACCGTCATAGGTATATGGGTTAGTCACATAACCAAATCCAGGGAAAATGCCATTGCCGGTAAGACGACGGAATTCATAACGGTCAACCTGAGCACCATGAGAGCTAGCCTCAAGGTTGGAATCAGAAGCGTTAATCAGGAAACCAAATTCGCCTGCGGAAGTATCCCAACGATCACTGAACAAAAACGAAACAGTAGGAGTCAACTCTTCTGTCATGTCGGCATAAGTGCCATCCGCAGAAAAGGAGAATACGCGACCGTCCTGGTCAAAAGGCTTGCGAGTACGCAGACTTACAGTACCTGAAATACCCCCTTCGATCATGTCAGCAGTCTGATTCTTGTAAACATCAACTCCTGCCATCAACTCTGGTGGAACGTCTTGGAAACTCAGACCGCGACCGGAGTTAGCTGTAAAAGAGTCACGGCCGTTAAATTCTGAACGAGTTTGTGACATACCACGAATCACCGCACCCGAACCCTCTACACCTTTATGGTCGGGGTCATTCGCTGCCGCGAAGCGCTCGATAGATACACCAGGAACACGAGACATTGCTTCAAGTACGCTACGATCGGGAAGCGAACCAATGTCGTCAGCAGAAATAGCGTCAACGAAGGTGTCGGAGTTACGTTTGATTTCCTGCGCGTTCTGCAAGTCTGAACGCATGCCGGTAACAACTACTTCCTCAACGCTTGCGTCTTTTTTCTCATCTTGCTCAGCAGTTTGCGCAAGAACCGGCACACTCATCGCCATTATGCACATCGCCAACATCGATCTTTTGAACTTTACACCCTGCTGTAGTGCGGTTTTATCGTTTTTATGGAAAACCATAAGCCAACCCCTTTGTTAAATTTATGATTAGGAAATTTTTAACGCCTTTGTGTCAATTAGACCCAAAGTCTCATCGAGTATAGATCAAGGATTAACAGGATCACGCAAACCTTGCACACTAGTAATTGTTTTTGGCAAGGCTTTCGTATCCTACGCGCCAAACTTGTTTTTTGTCAATATGACTATAAGTCAAAAACGAACAAAATATAGGCAACCAAAATGTAAATTGACAGCGCTATCAATTTAAACCCAATGCATCAATCACTGGTGATTTTATGTTTCACAAATAAAAATGCCCATCATTTCTGACGGGCATTTTATGCGACATAACAATGACTTTTACGCCAAAAAAGGATGCCTTAAGACGATAGTTTCAACTCGGTCAGGGCCGGTAGAAATAATATCAATCGGCGCCTTGATTAACTCCTCAAGTCGACGAATGTAAGCACGCGCGTTGGCAGGCAATTCCTCTAATGTTTGAGCACCTACGGTGGAGTCATTCCAACCTGGCATTTCTTCGTAAATTGGCTTGAGACCAGCCCAACCATCAGCATCATAAGGCATGCTGGCAATTGGATTACCCTTAGCATCCTGATAACCGATACAGATTTTGACAATCTCCAAACCGTCCAGCACGTCCAGCTTGGTCAGGCAAATACCAGTGACGCTGTTGATGCGATTGGCGTGACGCACCGCAACAGCATCAAACCAGCCACAACGGCGCTTGCGGCCAGTGGTAGCACCAAACTCATGACCTTTTTTGCCCAGGTACTCTCCAATTTCACAACCCAATTCTGTTGGGAATGGACCAGAACCAACGCGAGTTGTATACGCTTTAGTAATACCCAATACATAATCGAGATACAAAGGACCGAAACCGGAGCCTGTTGCTGTACCACCAGCGGTGGTGTTGGATGAAGTCACATAGGGATAGGTGCCATGGTCAATATCAAGTAACGAACCCTGAGCACCTTCGAAAAGGATGCTTTCACCCTGTTCGCGCGCGGTGTGAAGTAATTCGGTAACATCCGCCATCATTGGAATAAGCTGCTCTGCCCACAATTTACAATCGGCAAACACTTTGTCGAAACTAACGGCCTCAACTTTAAAATAACTGGTCAACACAAAGTTGTGATACGAAAGGATTTCCTGCAGTTTTACAGCAAAGGTATCCAGATCCAGCAAGTCGCCCAAGCGCAGACCTCGGCGAGCAACTTTATCTTCATACGCAGGACCAATACCGCGACCTGTAGTGCCAATCTTGGCATCACCACGGGCGAGCTCACGCGCCTGATCCAGCGCAACGTGGTAAGGCAAAATTAACGGGCACGCTGGCGACAAACGCAAACGACTGCGCACTGGAACACCAGTCGCCTCCAAACCGGCAATTTCTTTCAACAGAGCCTCTGGAGAAAGAACCACACCATTGCCTATCAAACAAGTAACGCCTTCACGCAAAATACCGGAGGGAATGAGGTGGAGTACGGTTTTCTTTCCGTCAATCACCAAGGTGTGGCCCGCATTGTGTCCGCCCTGGAAGCGAGTCACCAGGGAGACCTGATCCGTTAACAAATCAACAATCTTGCCCTTGCCTTCATCACCCCACTGGGTGCCCAAAACCACAACGTTCTTGCCCATGACTGGTTTAACTCTCTGTGCTAGATAAAAATAAAATGAATTAATTCAAGCGCTGAATTTGGTAGTGACCATCCTGTAAAACCAGGACGCGATCACACCCCAACTCTGACAAGTCAGCCGATGCGCCAACACTAATTACTCGCTCTCCGAGCGAACGCAACTCGCTTATTTTCTGCCACTGCAGCTGATCATTAGATTCGACGACGGCAATTGCTCCGATAAAAGTCCGCGGCAAAAGCCCCAACTTGCTTATCGCAGTGATATCCACCGCAAAACCGGTTGCGGGACGAGCACGACCGAAAACTTCGCCGATGTGATCATATCGACCACCACTTGCGATGGGATTTCCATAACCTGGAGCAAAAGCGGCAAACACCATACCCGTTAAATAGTGGTAGCCGCGCAACTCGCCCAAGTCAAAATATAACTCTGCGGCGGGATAGCGCTGCTCAATAACATCAGCAACTTGTGCCAATTGATCCACAGCATATAAAGCATCATCTAGCCCGGCGAATAAAGTTCTTGCCTTTTGCAGCACAGATTTATCGCCAGCCAAACCGGGCAACGCTAAAAACAGGTCTGCAATAGCGGGCTGCCTTATCGTGGACTCTACCCAAGTGCAAATTTCAGTCATCGCCTTGCGTTGCAACAACTCAAAGAATGTCTCTTCCTGGATTTTGGTCAATCCGGCACTGGTTGCTATAGCGCGATAGATACCAACATGCCCCAAATCAATATGCTGTCGAGCCAAACCTGCGACGCGCAGTGACTCTAGCAATAGCGACACCACCTCTATATCTGCCGCAATGCTGGGCTCACCGTAAAGCTCAAGCCCCGCCTGAATAGGGGTACGGGTAGCCAACGGATTTTTGGGGCGAGTATGAACTACGTGCCCGGCGTAACATAAGCGATTAGCGCCTGCGCGATGAAAACTATGGGCATCCATTCGCGCTGTTTGAGGGGTAATGTCTGCACGTATACCCAGGGTGCGACCACTTAATTGGTCAGTAACTTTAAATGTAAGCAAATCAACATCGCGCCCTAACCCTATCAACAGGGAATCTGTGTACTCCAGCAGCGGAGGGATGACCATGTCATATCCCCAAGTGCTATAGAGATCCAGCAGGCGACGACGCAAGGTATCTATGGCTTTAGCCTCGGCGGGGAGAATTTCTTCCACTCCATCCGGTAATAACCAGCGATCAGCGTAGGTCATAAGCGACTCAATATTCAGCAAAAATCCGGCGTACGCGCATAAAAAAACCGAGCGAGCGGCTCGGTTGCGGCATTTTAACACTGTTTGTTACCAGATTTGTAGGCCAAATCTGAACTTGGCTGGCAAAAGTTGCCCGACCAAAACAACAAGGCCCGCAGTTGCGGACCTTGTATTAATCAGTTTTTGCCGTGCGGGTCTTTTAAGTAGCGGAAGAAGTCGCTCTTAGGATCAACAACCATCAAATCCTCTTTGCCGCTAAAACTTTGGCGATAGGCGTTGAGACTGCGCACAAAACTGTAGAACTCAGGATCTTTGCTGTAAGCCTCTGCAAAAATGGCCGCTGCCTTCGCATCACCCTCACCGCGAATACGTTCGGCATCGCGATAGGCATTAGCCTCGAGCACGGCACGTTGCTTGTCAGCATCCGCACCAATTACTTCCGCCTGCTCTTTACCTTGAGAGCGATACTCGCGCGCTTCTTTTTCGCGATCCGCGGCCATACGGGCAAACACAGACTGACTAGCTTCTGGCGGGAAATCAATGCGCTTTACGCGGATATCCTTGACTTCAATACCCAGCAACTTAATAGCATCTACGTTAATGCTTGCTGTGATTTCGCTCATCAGTTCATCGCGCTTGCCGGAGACCACATCATGCAGGGTACGGCGACCAAATTGGTTGCGCAGACCATCTGCAACACGCTGAGCCAGCCGATCTTCTGCCAGCATTTCATCACCACCAGTCGCCTTGTAGTAAGTTTCCACATCTTTCACTTGCCACTTGATGTAAGAGTCCACCACCAAACGTTTATTCTCTACCGTAAAGAAACTCTCCGGGGTCATGTCTGCTGTAAGTAATCGAGCATCAAATTTGCGCACCTTCTCCGCAAATGGCAGCTTAAAATGCAACCCTGGCGGAACATCAGCCTTCACCAAACGACCAAACTGCAACACTACTGCACGTTCGCGCTCGGTAACCACATAAACACTGCTGGAGACTACCAACAATCCAATAACTAACAGGATAAGAGCAAAAAAACCTTTATTAGACATTAGCGCAACTCCCTACGTACAAGCGGTTTGGTAGCTTCAACACTCGGTGTCATGCGCGAGTTGAAGCTGTCTGTTTGAGCCTGCGGCTCCACGACACTTGAACGATTACCCATACGATCCAAAGGCAAATACAACATATTGTTTCCACCGGCCACGTCCACCATAACCTTGGACGACTTGGACATAACTCCTTCCATAGTCTCGATATACAGTCGCTGGCGAGTAACTTCAGGGGCACGCTTGTATTCCGTCAGCAAGCTTTCGAAACGATCAGATTCACCCTCTGCCCGAGCCACAACTTCTGCTTTGTATGCCTCAGCTTCTTCCAGCATGCGTTGCGCACGACCACGCGCTTCAGGAATTATCCCGTTAGCGTACGCCTGTGCCTGATTCTTCAGCCGAGCTTCGTCTTCTTTCGCTTTAATAACATCGTCAAATGCCGAGCGAACCTCTTCTGGGGGGCGAGCTTCCTGGATATTCACGTTAATAACCTGAATCCCAGCACCATACGAATCCATATACGCCTGTAAGCGCTGTTTCACTTCGGCAGCAATTGCTTGGCGCCCTTCTGATAAAACCTGATTCAACTCAGTAGAACCTACCACGTGACGCACCGCCGAATCGGTTGCATGACGTAAACTAACTTCAGGGTCACGTACGTTAAGCACATAGGATTTCACATCGGAAACGTTGTATTGCACCGTAATTGGCAACTCAACAATGCTTTCATCTTCGGTCAACATAAGACCGCGCGAAGGATATTGACGCTCTCCAGTCACGTTTACTATGTAGACATCTGTAATTAACGGCGCATTCCAATTGAGACCTTCCGTTTTAATCTCAGAGAAAGCACCGAACTTCAACACTACCGCACGCTCTTTCGCATCCACCTGGTAAAAACCGGTACCTAAATAAACCACCAACACAATAAAACTCGCTATCGCGATAAATGGAGTTAAATTGGTGCCGCCAGAAGATTTACCACCGCCTGAGCCGCCACCAAAAATACCATTCAGCTTGTCTTGCAACTTTTTGAATGCCTCGTCCAAATCCGGTGGGCCGTCGTTATTGTTACCACCGCCGCGGCCACCCCATGGGTCTTTGTCTTTTCCCGGTTCATTCCAGGCCATAGTTTTTCTCCAGATCAAAAATAATAGGGTTCTGGGGGTTGTTACACCGCATTACAACTCCCCCGATAAATCCTGTTCAGCGGGAACCGCATCCGCCCAAACCAATTCCTCAAATGCCATTGATTCAACACTGAGGATTCGCAACAAATCGCTTTTGGGTACACGTATCTGTAAAAGACTGGCGCCATCGTCACGATAATCTTCCGCGACCACTGCCTGCTGGGAATAAAGCATAGCGCGTAAGCGCCCCTGTTTGTGAGTTAATACCAAACGACCATTAACTACTTCTTTACCCAAAAGCTCGGATATAGCCTCTTGTAACAACTCACAACCAGCACCAGTTTGTGCAGATAACCAAACGGCAACAGGCTTTCCCGCATCATCGCGATCAATATGAGGCTCAGTATCTGTTAGCAAATCGACTTTATTGTAAACACGCAATTGCGGCAATTCAGCAGCATCAATTTCCTCCAGCACCAGCTCGACCTGCTCAATATTGCGAACCCGCTCTTCTGCCGCTGAATCTATCACATGCAGAAGTAAAGTTGAGTTACTGGCCTCCTCTAACGTCGCACGAAACGCTTCTACCAATTTGTGCGGAAGATGACTGATAAACCCCACTGTATCAGCCATAACGACCGCACCTATGTCGGCAAGCTCAATACGGCGCATGGTTGGATCCAAAGTCGCAAACAACTGATTCTCAGCATAAACATCCGCACCGGTAACACGATTAAACAATGTGGATTTTCCAGCGTTGGTATAACCCACCAAAGACACTGTGGGAATTGCAGCGCGCTGCCGCGAGCGGCGCCCCTGCTCACGCTGGGAACGCACTTTCTCCAAGCGCTGTTCAATCATAGTAATACGATTGCGCAACAAACGGCGGTCAGTCTCAAGCTGGGTTTCACCCGGGCCACGCAAACCTATACCGCCCTTTTGTCGCTCAAGGTGGGTCCAGCCGCGAATCAAGCGCGTAGCTGTGTGGCGCAACTGCGCCAGCTCAACCTGTAATTTACCCTCAAAGGTGCGGGCGCGCTGGGCAAAAATATCCAGAATCAGCCCCGTACGATCCAATACGCGACACTGCAATTCGCGCTCTAGATTACGCTCCTGACTCGGAGTCAACGTGTGATTAAAAATTGCCAGCTCGGCTTTGTGCTCGACAACCAACTGCCGCAGCTCCTCGAGCTTGCCAGTACTGATTAGAAATTTTGCAGTGGGGACAATACGAGAGCCGGTCAGAAAAGCAACAGGATCACCTCCTGCTGACAAAACCAACTCTTCAAATTCGCGAGGGTCTTCGGCATCTTGGCCATGAGACAAGTTCAGGTGAACCAGCACAGCCAGCTCACCTGATTCTGGGCGATCAAAAAACAATTAGCGACCTATTCAATTGGATTGATAGATTACTCAGCTTGCTCGTCTTCTTCGCCTTCGATACCACCAGCTTCATTGAGCAGTGGCACACGTACCGCACGGGATGGGACTACGGTAGAGATTGCGTGCTTGTAAACCATTTGGCTTACAGTATTTTTCAGCAGCACTACGAACTGATCAAATGATTCAACCTGGCCCTGTAACTTGATGCCATTTACCAGGTAAATGGACACAGGTACGCGTTCTTTACGCAGAACGTTCAGGTAAGGGTCTTGTAAACTATGCCCTTTTGACATGTTTATTCTCCTCGGGACAATAAATAATAAGAAAGCAAAAATTACCCACCCGAAACACCTAATACACCCAGTAAGGAGGGGGTGGAAGAATGCATGAAAATCTGACTAGGGTTCTCACGTGGGTATTATATGGCTCTCGTGCCTATAAAATTCAAGGCGCAACGCACAATTTCTTCCTTTGTGAGTGAAATTCCCTGCTCAGTCTCCGTGAATAACCAGTGTAGATCAGTATTTGCACTTGTCGACCAACCGCGCAACCAGGTGAATTGTCTTTTGGCCAACTGACGCGTGGCGATAATTCCACGCTCCGTCATCTCGTTGTAATCCCATAGCCCATCAAAGTAATCCCACACTTGACGATACCCGACCGCGCGAATTGCAGGCAGGTCTTTGTGCAAATCGCCGCGCTCATAAAGCGCGCGCACTTCTTCAATCAAGCCTTTTTTGAGCATGATTTGAAAGCGTTGTTCAATACGTTTGTGCAGGATAGAACGATCACGCGGAGCGATTGCCAACTGGTAGAGATCATAACGCTCGGCGATTGACCCCGTACTTGCCTGTGAATGTTGCAACTCTCGCAGTTGCGACATGGTTTTGCCACTCACCCGATAAACTTCCAACGCACGACTTAACCGCTGCGAATGATTGGGATGAATCTCTGCGGCTGTCTGCGGATCCACCGCTGTGAGCTGCTGATGAATGTAGGACCAGCCAAACTCGTCTGCCTCGCGCTCGATCTGCGCACGCACGTCTGCATCTGCCGCAGGCATTTCAGCCAAACCATCCAAAAGCGCACGAAAATAAAGCATGGTTCCACCAACCAACAACGGAATTTTTCCGGCGCGATGAATATCGGCAATTTCGCGCTCCGCATCGGCGAGAAAATCTGCTACTGAGTAAGGTTCCGAGGGATCGCGAATATCAATCAGGCGATGCGGCGCAGCGGCCAACTCTTCGGCTGTCGGTTTTGCGGTGCCTATATCCATCCCGCGATAAACCAGGGCGGAGTCCACACTAATCAACTCCACGGGTAACTGATGGCGTAAGGCAACAGCAAGATCTGTTTTTCCGGAAGCCGTTGGCCCCATTAAAAAAATCACCGGCAATTTTTGCACGCTAACTGCACTCATTACTGACCACGCATAAATAGTTTATCCAGATCATCCAGCGACTGGAGTAACCAGGTTGGTCGGCCGTGATTACATTGACCGCTGCGCTCAGTGGCTTCCATATCACGCAACAACGCATTCATTTCCGGAATAGTGAGTTTGCGGTTGGCCCGTACCGAACCGTGACAGGCCATAGTGCCGAGAATTTCATTGATGTGATGTTGGATGCGCTCGCTGGTGCCGTGCTCAATTAAATCGGAAAGCACATCGCGCACCAGCTGCTCAACTTTCGCGCGATTTAGAATCACCGGAATCTGGCGAATCAAAATGGTTTCCGGCCCAGCGCGTTGCAATTCAAACCCGAGGCTTTTAAAAATATCACTGAAATTTTCGGCACAGTCCGCTTCTTTTTCGCTAACTGCAATCGATTCCGGCACCAGCAGTGGCTGCGTTTGGATACCTCCGCAGCCAAATGACTCTTTCATGCGTTCGTAGGTAATCCGCTCATGCGCTGCATGCATATCCACAAGAATTAAACCTTGCGCATTTTCCGCCAGGATATAAATTCCTTTCAGTTGGGCGAGCGCGTAACCCAACGGCGGAATATCTTCACTGTGGGTTTCCGGCAACGGATTATTTATTAATGGCGATGCATGCAACGCGCCATATACCGCCATTTGTTCCCGTACAGTATTTTCATCAGGCGACGATGATCTAAACGAAGATTGATAATTACTTTGATAACCCGACGAAACCGGTGCGCGAAAACCAATCGTTTCCTGCCCTTTAAATTCACCGGCTGCAATACCTTGAACAGCTTTTGGTGAAGAAAGAGCAAATGGATTCACGCCGGGTGTGTCATCACTTTCGCTGGTGTCGCGTCGCGCCAGCGTATCTTCCGGGCGCACGCGCGCCAGAGCGTGATGCAAACTTGAATAAATAAAATCGTGCACACTGCGATTATCACGAAAACGCACTTCGTGTTTGGTGGGATGGACATTGACATCAACGGTCGACGGATCCAATTCCAGATACAACACGAATGCCGGGTGGCGACCATGGTACAACACATCCTGATAAGCTTGGCGTACTGCATGGCTCACTAACTTGTCGCGAATTGCGCGACCATTGACATAAAAGTGCTGTAAGTCCGCCTGGCTGCGCGAAAAGGTTGGCTGCGCAACCCACCCCCATAAACGCAGACCGCTGCGCTCGATATCGATATGCACCGCATTTTCCATAAACGCCGGGCCGCAGACTTGCGCCACACGACGCTCTTGTTCCAGTTGCGAATCGCCCGCACGCCAGGAATAAATGGCGCGATTGTTGTGACGCAAATTAAAAGCAACATCGAAACGCGAGAGCGCCAAACGCTTCACTACATCTTCCAAATGCGTGTATTCGGTTTTATCAGTGCGCAAAAATTTACGTCGCGCCGGGGTGTTAAAAAATAAATCACGTACTTCAACTGTAGTTCCGCGCGGATGTGGTGCGGGCGACACTTGTGTTTCCATATCGCGACCTTCCGCCACCACTTGCCAACCGGCGCTGTCTTCTGTGGTACTGCTGATTAACGCCAGGCGCGCCACCGAGCTGATACTCGCCAGTGCCTCCCCACGGAAACCTAAAGTAGCTACGGCTTCAAGATCATCAAGCTCGTAAATTTTGCTGGTTGCGTGACGACTCAGTGCGAGTGGCAGATCATCCCTTTCAATGCCACCACCATTATCGCGCACGCGCATTAATTTGATGCCACCTTCTTCCACGTCGATCTCCAAACGCGTAGCCCCCGCATCCAGGGAGTTTTCGAGCAACTCCTTGATAACGGAAGAAGGACGCTCCACCACCTCACCAGCGGCGATCTGGTTGGCAAGGCGCGGACTGAGTAATTTAATTTTGCGCATGGAAAAAACCGCGTTGATCGTTTTCAAAAATAGCGAAACGTAAAGCCGTATTATGAAGCGGGAATTTTAATGGTTTGCCCGATTTTCACTGTTGGGTTTTTCATATTATTGTGACGCAACAACTGCGTTACCGATACACCGTAGCGAGTCGCAATACCCGACAAAGTATCGCCAGCGATTACTTTGTGTTGGCGCGGCAGTGCGGCAGTTTGCGGAATTATCGGTCTAGATACCGGCAAGGTTGTGGGCGCCACCGGCGCAACGGCAATGGGTGCGACTGCTGCACTGGTACCGTTCACGGGGATTCTCAAAACTTGTCCGAGTTTTACTACAGAATCTTTCATATTATTGTGACGCATCAGCTGCTGGCTACTCACACCGTAACGAGCAGCAATCGCGGACAAGCTATCGCCAGCGACCACCGTGTGCTGCCGCTCAAAATCTTTAATGCCGCCCGATTGCAATTGCGCAGCAACATAGGTTCCTGCCGGTGGATGCTGGTAAAAATATTGGCGAATTCCTTTAAAGACTGAACTCGCCATTTGTTTGCGATACGCCTGCGTCGCCAGCTTGCGCGATTCATCCGGATTGGAGATAAAACCCGTCTCCACCAAAATGGAAGGAACATCGGGCGATTTCAACACCATAAAGCCCGCTTGTTCCACATGACGCTTGTGCAAGTGCGCAATGCCACCCAAGGAGCTCAGCACATGATGTCCAACCTGTAAACTGGAGTTCAATGTTGCGGTCATGGATAGATCCACCAACACCCCCGCGAGCACCTGATCTTTATCATCGAGGCTGATGTTACCCACACCGCCAATTAAATCCGATTCGTTTTCACGCTCCGCCAAAAAGCGCGCAGTCTCAGAGGTGGCACCGTTGCGAGATAGGGCAAAGACCGATGCACCGCGCGCGCTGGCTTTGTGAAATGCATCAGCGTGAATTGAAACAAATAAATCCGCTTTCATAGTGCGCGCAATATCGCGGCGTTTTTTCAGTGGAATAAAATAATCGCCCGTGCGCGTTAGCTTTCCGCTAAAGCCAGGCTGGGCATTAATCGCTGCTATCAATTCTTTGGCGATGGCGAGTGTCACTTCTTTTTCGCGGATGCGATTCGGCCCCATAGCGCCCGGGTCCTCACCGCCATGCCCCGCATCAACCGCAATTATAATCGTGCGTTTTCCTTGCAAATCCACATTCGCGGGCGCCGGTGTTTTATCGTTGACAGTTGGTGCCGGAGCCGGCTTGGTTGCCGCCACAGGTGCAGTGCTTGGTGGAGGATTATTCACGGCGGGACTTGCCGCGAGCTTTTCATTGACGGCCGCAGGCTTTTCACTAACAGCCGTCGTACTTACCGCGGTAGAGGTTGCCGCAGGCTCATCGTAAAGATCAATGACCAAGCGATCATGCATACCGCCGTGGGCTTTGAGTAAAAAACTGTTGGGGGCAATTTTCGCTTTTAAGTCCAGCACCAAGCGCAAATCAGTTTTGTTTTGCACATAGCTGCGAATGGCCAACACCGGTGTATCGGCCAATGGCAATTTAGTGAGGCCAGCATTTAATTGACTCGCGGGCACATCCAAAATAATTCGGTCGGGGTTATTGGCGAGGGTCAGGCTGTGCTGCGCGGGTGCGTCCAGGTCCAGCACTATGCGAGTGTGGTCAGGAGCGCGCCACACGCGCACGCCGTTAACCGTTGCCGACTGGGCAGCCTGGGCTATAAAAAGCAGCCCCAGAAAAATAACTCCACCAGCACGGCGCATAGAAGACATAGGCAAATTCAAAACTGGGATACTCTCTATCTGCTGATAGCAACAGCTTTTTGTGGTTATAAAGTCGCAACTTCTATTATTTCACTGGCACGACAACAGGCGCACTTTACCGCAAAACCCCGATTTCACTCTAGCAAAATTGCCAATTAGATCACCGTTTAACCGACTTGGAACCGGAAACTTTCCCGCTATTCTGTGAACCAGGCACGACTATACTCAAACCAGCTTCTGCATGATTGGCGCCCAACACTAGCAACGGTATAGCTTATGCCCGTATTTTCCCGCCCTTATCGCTATTTCAGGCCACTGGCCAAATATCAGGCATTGCTAGTCGCTGCTTGCAGTTGTTCGCCAGCATTCGCCATTAGCTACGGGATTTACGATTCGCGTGCCCTCGCGATGGGCGGTGCGGCTACGGCTATAGGCAGCCATGCTCAGGCGGCGTTTTACAATCCCGCCTTGCTCGCCTTTCACGAAGAAGAGGAAGAGGCCGGGCGCGATGGGCGAGTTTACATTCCCAACCTGGTCGTACAGTTTACCGACGGGACGGAATCGGCCATTGACGCAATAGAGGATGAGCTGGATACCCAACTGAGTAGCGCGATCGAAAACTTCAACGATGCACCGATAGAAACCACGGCTGGATTGATTCGCGATGTCGCTACCGACTTGCGCGATGTACTGGACGATATTGCGCAAGACGATTTATCGCTCGACAGTTTTATCGGCTTTAACATTAGCGAGCCGAGTAATCGCGAGGGCGGTGGATTTTATTTTGGCGCGCGAGCCTTGGCTGGCGGCGTTGCCAACGTGAGCGAGTCCGATCGCGCCCTGCTAGGTGATTACATAGATTCCATGGGGCGCGTTGCCACTGGTGAAGCTCTCACGAGTGTAGCGGCCGACTACCCGCACCTTATCAATAGCCGCGGCCAGCT
Organism: Cellvibrio sp. KY-GH-1; assembly: GCF_008806975.1. Lineage (NCBI taxonomy): Bacteria > Pseudomonadati > Pseudomonadota > Gammaproteobacteria > Cellvibrionales > Cellvibrionaceae > Cellvibrio > Cellvibrio sp. KY-GH-1. The sequence goes on along the minus strand of NZ_CP031728.1, from coordinate 4,779,901 downwards.
GATTGACCCGACCGCCACGCTTACGTCCAACGCTGATGTCAGCGCCTTGATTGTGAGCGAATGGGGTATGGCGATGGCTAAACAATTTGAGTTTTTTGACCAATCAATCGCCGTGGGTATCACCCCCAAATTAATGCGCGGGGATGCCTTCCGCGATACTGCCGACTTCAACGATGGCCTGGATTCGGTGGATGAAGCCGAGGACGAATTTAAAGATAGCCAGGAAACTCATTTGGCGTTTAACGCTGACTTTGGCATAGCCGCCACTATTGCGGAGCACTACCGTGTGAGTCTTACCCTGAAGGACGCCTTCAAAAAAACGTTTAGCACGCAACAAGACCCTGATCCGGTGACGGGCGAACCCGCCCCTGATTTGAAAGTCACCTTGAGTTCAAGGGCGCGCATGGGCTTGGGGTATGTGGGTGATAACTTCAGTGTTGGATTGGATTACGACCTGGATGAATCCACCCCCATGGCCGAAGAAGCCGGTACCCAGGAGTTATCGCTCGGGGCAGAATATGTGTTTTGGGATAGCCTGGCGTTGCGCGCCGGTTATCGCAATGATCAAACCGGTCTTCACGAGAATATGGCAAGCGCGGGGCTTGGTTATCGCTGGAAGCGTTTCGTGGTGGATATTGCCTATGCGAGCGGTGGGAATTATCAGGGCGGAGGTTTGCAACTGGGATGGACCTTTTAGGTTGCATCCCGTTTTTTCGTTTTTATGCTCGCCACTTTTTCGTAACTCGCTACCGTTTCATAAACTGGCTCACATCAAATACCTGCGCGGCATGAGCGCGCATAAATTCAATAAATTCTACTTCTGCCATAGGTTTGGCAATCACGTAACCTTGCGCCAGATCGCAGCCGTCTTTTTTCAGCATTTGCAGAGTTTGGTCGTCCTCCACTCCCTCGGCAACAGTTGTTAAACCAAGCTCGCGCGCCATTAAAATGGTGGAACGCACAATGCTGTGATTGCGAGGATTGCCGATCATGTCACTAACAAACGTGCGATCGATTTTTAATTCGCGAATAGGGAATAGGCTTAAATAGGAAAGCGATGAATAGCCAGTACCAAAATCATCGACCGAGGCATAGACACCCAATTCGCTCAATTCCAATAACACCTGCTTCACCCGCTGCGGATCGCTGGCAACCGATGTCTCGGTCAGCTCCAATTTAATATCACTTGGCAACCCCTGATAGCGTACCAGTGCGTGACTGATGGCTTCACCAAGGTTGGTTTCAATCAGATCAAACGCTGCAATATTGACACTAATAGCGCAAGGCAGATTGCGTTTGCGTAAGAGCACAGCCACACGCACGGCCTCGTCTATCATTTGCGCGGTGACCTGCTCGATTAAGCCGGAGTTTTCCAACAACGGAATAAATACGTTGGGTGGAATAAACCCCAGGCGCGGATGTTGCCAACGTACCAGTATTTCGGCAGAGGTAATTTTACCGCTGCGTAAATCCAGCTGCGGCTGGAAGACAGGAAAAAGTCCTTGCACATTACCGTCAATAAAAATTGAAATAATATCCAAGTCCAAACGACTGGGTTCCATTGCTGTTTCATAAGCCATCCAGCGGCGACGGCGCGCAACACTCATGGCCATGGCGGTTTCTGCATGGCGCATTAACTTTCCGGCTGAACGCCCATGCTCTGGCCAATAGGCAGAGCCACCCACGAATTGCGAATTCAAGCCGGGATCTGAATTCGACATATCCGTCATTAGACGATCCAACAACACTTGCGCGTTACACTTATTGGTAAAAATCGCGAACACCCCACGCCCGAGATACGCTGACATGGCGTCAGTTAACTTCACCAGATGCATGGCAAACGCGTTGACCACCAACTCCGCGCGTGAGAAACCAAAGGTGCGCACAATCACATCCAGATCCACCAGTTTTACAATCAGGATTTCTTTTTCCTGTTTAACTGGCTGCTGGTGCGAGTGAAAATAATCATCCACTTGCTCAATAAAATGTTGCAGCTTGGCTAAACCGGTTTGCGCATCAAAATTAGCGAGGTAGCGCAGCTCGTGCTCTGCCATTTCGCGCTGAGTGAGTGCATCGCGAAGCTCCCGTGTATGGACGGCGACCGTGCGCTTAATGCTCCAGTACCAGCCTGCGGCGATTAGTAGAAGAGCAACTATGGTCGCTAACGCCAGCCACAGACTATTCATCAATGACGTATCAGCAGCAGAAGGCTCGAGTTCTGGTACCCATTTTTCATAGAGTTGCTGGTAGCGCCCTGAAGCGATAGTTTCACTGAGCGAGTCCTGCAGCCACTCCGCCAGTTCCGGTTTGTTTTTATTGACCGCAAACGCATAACCGCGCGACCAAAAAGGAACGCCCATGCGCTCCAGTCGCCAATCATTTTTTTTAAGCAGACTGTCAACGGCGAGACTGGTCAGCACTGCATATTCCGCGTCGCCATGCAGTAAGGCCTCTATCGCAGTAACCGTATTCGCAGTAACCACTAACTCAGGTTGAATAGCAGAGCTGCGCAATTGCTGATGAGCGAAAGATTCCTGCTCAACCACCACCTTATGACCGTGTAGATTATCAATAGAGGAAACGCGCACTGCACCGGGTAAGGCGTAGATGGAATGGGAAGGGTAGTAATAGGCATGGGTAAAAATAAAGCGCTTGGCCCGCTCAGCGGAGTAATACATGGGCATCACGTCGATGCGCCCCTCTTCCAGTGCACGCATCATATCCGGCCAGTTACCCAGCTGATGCTCAGCTTTGCTGCCACCGGTCTTTGCAATCTCCCGGGCCAACTCCACGTTAAAGCCTTTAGCCTGGTTTTTCTCCATCCATTCGAGCGGGGGAAACTCGGCATCCCCGCCAAACAATACGCGCTGGGGAGCGTCATTGGCTTGGCAGCTAAGGCTGGTAAACACCAGCCACAGCAAAAAGCTTCGTACCCGACCAGCAAAGGGCCTGGGCCGAACAAGTGGTTGTTTGTGCATGAATATCCCTCACCACACTAACTACTGGTCAGTCTCTCCGCGCGGCAGGGTTCAAAGGAGGGGGGAGTAAAGGCCAGGGCATGACACTCAAATGGAGCTGTAACCCCAAGCCTAGGCCAGATTCAGGGTTTTCACCAACTTGCGGCGATGTTAAATCACCAGCGAAAGCTGAGTTTGTAACAAAATATGGCGGCCAACAGGAGCCTGACGTATTTGCAAAGCAATGTCGGCGGTCGGCAGCAAGCTGAAACCGCGCTCGGGCCATTCGATCAAGCAGATGTTGGGCGCCACAAAGTAGTCGCGAATGCCCATGTACTCCAACTCTTCCGGATCTCCCAATCGATACAAATCAAAGTGGAACAGTTTGCGTCCGCCAAATTCATAGGGTTCAACCAGGGTATACGTTGGGCTTTTTACAGCACCGGTGTGGCCAAAGGCGCGCAGTATGCCGCGACTAAGCGTGGTTTTTCCCGCACCCAAATCGCCCTGCAAATACACCGACATTGCACCTTCGCAGGCCGCCAAAACATGCCCCAGGCGCTCGCCAAAGGCAACCATTTGCTCGTCATTATCCAACTGAAATTCGTAATGGTTCATCAGAGTAATTCACCCAGATAGGGGATTAAATCCGTAGCGAGCAAGCTACGCTCGCCGTGATCGGCAGCGGCCAAGTCACCAGCGCAGGCATGAACGACCGCACCCAGACGCGCCGCATCAGCAAGCGATACCCCTTGGGCAATCAAACCACCGAGGATGCCGGAAAGCACATCGCCCATACCACCGGTCGCCATCCCCGGGTTGCCATCGGTCACCACGCCAATAGTTTCATTGGCCGATGTCACCAGGCTGCCAGCCCCTTTAAGAATGACACTGGCGTTGTATTTGGATTGAAGCGCACGCACGGCGGCAAAGCGATCCGCCTGTACCTCAGCGGTAGCCTGGCCCAACAGCCGCGCCGCTTCCGCCGGGTGCGGGGTCAGCAGCCAGTTGTCGCGCTTCACACTGGCGGGAACCACTCGTCCAGCCGCGAGGATATTGAGTGCATCGGCATCCAGCACCAGAGGCAGGCCACTTTTTACTGCCTGCTGCAACATCTGCTCCGACCAGGGCGAACGCCCCAAACCTGGGCCAACAACCAATACGGTTGGGCGTGCAAGCAAAGGCTCAAGCTCCTGTCCGGATACCACACCACACGCCATAATTTCCGGGCGACGCGCCAGAATTGCCGGAATATGTTCCGGACGAGTCGCAATACTCACCAAGCCTGCGCCAGTACGCGCCGCTGCTTCAGCCGCCATAAGCGCAGCGCCGCCAAAACCAGTATCACCACCGATCACCATTACATGGCCAAAATCGCCTTTGTGCGCATCAGCAGCGCGCGTCGCGAGCAGCGGCAGGAGCTGATTCAAATGCAGCCTCTCAGCGGTTGGCGACACCTCCGAATAAGAGGAATCGGGCACTGCCAGATTAGCCAGTACTAACTCACCACAGAGTGCCGGGCCGCGCCCCGTCAATAATCCCCGCTTAACGCCTATGTAGGTTAGGGTAATTTGCGCTTGGACTGCCGGGCCTGCCACTGCGCCGGTATCCGCTTGTAAGCCCGATGGGATGTCCAGGGCGATAACCGGCAAACCACCGGTATTGATCTGCTCAATCGCTGCGGCGCATTCAGTGCGCACCGCACCTTTCAAACCTATCCCCAGCATGGCATCCACAATAATGCCCTCGGTGGGCTGGGCCCCGGGTGGCACCACCGTCACACCCTCCTGAACAGCAAACTCATAAGCCTGACGCACTTCATCGCGCAGTTGATCCGGCGCTACCAAGGCAATCACCTGTACCGGGAACAACCGCTGTGCCAACAGGCCAGCCAACACATAACCATCACCACCATTGTTGCCGCCACCGGCATAAATGCTGATCAAGCTGGCATCCGGGAAGCGCTCGCACACCAATTCAAAGGCCGCGCGCCCGGCGCGTTTCATGAGTTGGATGGAGAGAATGCCTGTAGCTATGGCAGCGGCATCTATGGCATAGGCCTCGGTAGCGGTGTACAAAAAAGGTGAGTCGGCGGTGATTTTCATGGCAAATTCCCAGGCTGATACGGCGAACGGGGCGGGATTATACGCAACTTACTTCCGTCAGGCGCACTCCCTTTCGCTGGTGCATTTTCCTCAGCGGATAAATGATCGGGCGAAAGTACTACGGGCGGCACGCAACTTGACTATATTGAGCAGAGTTGCTGATTCGACAGCGACGATGTGTAAACGGAAATGATGATTATTAGCCAGGTTAGCCCTGTGCGTTAGGTGATGTGCGAACCTCCATGTCTGAATTTACCCTGCAAACCATAATCGCCGGCGACTCACTGCAATTGAGTGAGGTCTTTGCCAGTATCGCCGCCCACGAGGGTAATGCGACTGGCCAGCTACGCGCACAACTTGCCAACGAGATTGCGCTGTCGTTTACAACAAGCCATTTGTGGGATCTACAACTACAACTTCCATTGCAACCACTGTGGCAATTATTAAGTAACGCGATCAGTCGCGACGACGAATTCTTCTGCAACACCCAACACCCGCTGCGCGCTCTTTTGCAGGCGCTTTTGACGGGTTGCTATTGGTATCCGCGCGAAGGCAAACCCGCACAACAATTTCAGGATAAATATCTAAGCCTGGTAGAAAGCTGCAAAACCAGACTCACTATCACCGATGAAGGATCAGTCGATAGCGCTTCACTACAAGCAGCCGTGCAACAATATTCCGATTGGCTAGCGGGTGAAGACAAGCGCGCGGCTATGCTTGAAACTCGCCTATGCGAAACCGAATTGGCCAACCTGAAACAAATCAGTGCAGAAACCCGGGTGATCGACCTGATCAATAAAAATCTGGCCGGCCGCCCTCTTCCCACCGATTTACATCCACTGGTCAGCGGTACTTTAAAAAGTGAATTGCAGTATTGGGCATTTAACAGAACGCCTGAAGAATTGATTCAGCTGCCGCTCTGGAAAAGCTGGAACCGTTTGTTACCCGCATTAGGCGAATTATTTTCCAGCGATGACGCGCAAGTTGATGACCAGTTCCTCTACCAGCAGATTCCATTGGTCATCGCCGAACTGGAACGCAGCAGCGAACACCCGGTTAACCATTCACAGTCTTATCAACAACTAATCGAACAACTTTCCGGCTACCTGATGGCCAACATCCAAAAGCAAGCGCTGGAAAACAGCCTCTTTCCCGCGCTCGCCAATAGCGCCGGCCAAAGCAGCAGCAATACCCATGTGCCCTACAGTTTGCTCAAACAAACCGAGCAAATTCATCCGGGCGACTGGTTTATTTTTTTCGGTGAAAACGATGAGTGCCTGCGCTGCAAACTGGCATTAAAAAATCCGGAAGTGGATCAACTGTTGCTGGTAGACCACACCGGGCGCAAAGTAATGATCAAAAGCCACAAGGATTTTGCACTCTGTTTATCCACGGGTATTGCGCGCCCGTTAATAGCGCCGGATATTCAGCGACTCATTGAAAACACTTTGCCAAGCTGGATCGAACGGGCCAACACAAGTGTGCAGGCACAATTACTGCAGCAAAAACAAAAAGCCGAGCAGTTGGTAAGAGCGCTGATTGCCAAGCAACAGGCCGCCGCCGAAGTTGCCGCCAAAGCGCGTGCCGAGGCCGAAGCACGCATGCAACAACAGTTGGAAGCGCGCCGCGCCGCTGCGCGCAAAGCGATGGCTGAAGCGCGCGCACTGGCCGATGAACAGCGCCGCCGCGAAGCCGAACAAGCTGCAGAAGCCGAACGTTTACGTATCGAACAGGCAGAAGCCGAAGCCGCCGAAACACTTGCCCGGCGGCAAATGGCGCAACAGGCAGTGAGCGAATTGCAAGTGGGTGCCTGGCTGGAAATCCAATTGGAGAACGAAAAGCAGCGCGCAAAGCTATCGGTAATTATTGCATCCACCAACAAATATATTTTTGCCGACCAGGTGGGGCGCAAACTGGCGGAATACACTCGCGACCAATTGCAGGAGCAGGTTGCACAGGAGCAGATAAAAATTCTGCGTAATGGCGATAATTTTGAAGATCAATTAGCCAAAGTCATTCGCGGTTTGCGACGTGACCTCAGCTGATAGTTTGCACTATTCACTCATGCGTAATGACACTCACTCATTCATTAACCACTTCATGGACAGCGCTATGGCGAACAATTACAGCGATTCCGAACAACGCCAGGAGTTTCGTTTAGACAACCAGCTCACAGTGATTATTGAGCTGGATTCTTCCGCCAGCGGCGACCCCACACTGGTGGTTACCCAAAGCCTGGATATTTCCGCCAACGGCTTGCGTGTAATCGCTACGCAAGCCGTTGCTACCGACATTATTTTGCGCTGCTGCATTCGCGATACCGAACACAATCGCCAGTTTTTGTTGGTGACGGAAGTGAAATGGTGTCGCCCGCAAGCCGCCACGGGAGATTATCTACTGGGCTTGAGCCTGTTTGATTCCGATGGCACCGACATAGTGGCCTGGAAGGAATTTATTGCGCAGATGTGCACTGATTAATCCCCCTAAGAGCCCTTGCATCTGCCCCAAACCGATCGCCCCGTCTTTCGGCCGTTCATCCGCAGCGGCCAACCACTCTCACGAAACTGCGCACAGCTTCGCCTACGGCACCTTACTCTGGGTAGATCGAGTCTCCTGAAATAGGCCTCGAACCAAACCACACCAATATCACCCGGAAGGAGAACGCCATGTTTAACAAAAAAATTTTCTGTAACCCTCGTTTTCGTTGGATTGCCATCATCATAGGTATCACCACAGCCTGTGCGAGTGGCAGCCACAAAGCGGAAGCCTCTATCTCTATCACTGTTGCACAAGGAAGCGTTTATGAAAACCCTAGCCTCTAATATCGACCTCAACGCCGCGCGCGCAAGTTTTAAACAGCGCCGCTTTTTGAATATGCCATTGGCGGGATTATTAGCCTGGGCCTGTGTTGGAGTTGGAGGAATATTTTTGGAGCCCCCCATGGCAAAAACCTGGCTGCTATTTATTGCCACTGGCAGCATTGTGTATATCGCCATGCTGCTCAGCAAGGTGACGGGAGATCCATTTTTTCACAAGGAAAAAAATCCATTCGATGCATTATTTTTCCACTGCATAATTATGGCGTTAGTGGTTTACAGCATTGCCATTCCATTTTTTATGCAGGATTATCGCTCCCTACCCATGAGCATAGGCATTCTCACCGGATTAATGTGGTTGCCTTTTTCATGGATTGTGGAGCACTGGGTCGGAAGTTTTCACACTTTGCTGCGCACACTACTCATTACACTGGCCTGGTTTTTATTTCCGGATCAATCCTTTGTGCTGATTCCAGCAATTATCGTTGGCGTTTATCTGGTGTCGATCTGGGGCCTGGAAATGCGCTGGCGTACACTGCAACCACCCAGCGCTACGACCATCATTAAACAACAGCCATAACACTTTAGTGCAAGGAAAAACCATTGGAAAATATTATGCACAGCGCGATTTCCCAGCGAGAAAATAACCAGCGCACGTCAAAGACCTATTTGGCGGTACAGCTAATTTTTTGGAGCTGTTATTTTCTCATCAACCTGATATTTGTCAGTGTTTCGGGTTATTACACCCACACTAGCGCACTCATTTTTTTGCTACTGTCATTGCTCCTCGGATGCGCCAGCCACGTTTTGCGCAAGCTATACCATCGATTTGCGCAACCACAGTCGACGCTTCGTCTGGGCTTGCATCTCTGCTGGTTATTGCCAACCACCGCCCTTGTGGTGCAAACGCTGCTACACGGTTTAATTTTTTTATCCATTCAATTATTCGGACCCAGCGATAACATTCAACCGGTTTCTGTGGGCAGCTTTGTTGGCTACAGCATAAATACCGGCATTATGTTAACCCTCTGGTCAATTCTGTATTTATTCCAACGCGAATTCAGGCAACGACGCGAAACAGAAATCGCCCATTGGCGCGACCAGGCCAAACTGCGCGATATGGAACTACAATTTTTACGCAGCCAAATCAATTCGCATTTTTTATTTAACTCATTAAATAATGTGCGCTCATTAATTCTGGAAGACCCACAGGCGGCGCGCCAAGGCCTAGCAGATCTGGCAACATTGCTGCGCGGTTTATTGCACGCGGATAACAAATTAACGGTTAGCCTGCGCGAGGAACTGGATTGGGTAGGTGGTTATCTCGCACTGGAATCACTGCAATTTGAACAGCGACTCAGTTATGCATTCCAGATTGACGAAGCACTACTGGACGAAAAGCTACCGCCTTTATTGTTGCAAACCCTGGTAGAAAACGCGGTTAAACACGGCATTGCCAGGCGCCGGGCAGGAGGCCGTATTCAGATCAGTGCGCAACGGCTTTCGCCCACTCACTGGCAGTTGGAAATCACCAATCCGTCCGCCGAATTGCCGGCCGAACACAGCGGCCAGAGTATTGGCCTGACTAACACTCGCGCCCGATTGGCCGCCGCCTTCGGCGATCAAGCCAGACTTGATTTGGTACTTGGAGTTTCTGTTAGCGCCCGTGTAGACTTACCCCTGAACACCGCTAACAAGCTCGCGACTAACGCGAATCCTAATAATAAAAGTCCGGCAGAAGAGACTTGAGACCATGAAAATCCTGATCGTCGATGACTCCCGCCTCGCGCGCAAGGAGTTGATTGGCCTGCTACAACATCACCCTGAATGCGAAATTGTCGCGGAAGCTGGTGATGTACAAAGCGCGGTTAGCGCGATTAACCAATTACATCCGGATTTGGTGTTACTGGACATCAACCTCCCGGACGGTAACGGTTTTGATGTGCTAGAGCAGAGCGACTACACCCCCGGTGTAATTTTTACCACTGCCTACGAAGAGCACGCGGTGCAAGCTTTTGAATATAACGCGCTGGATTATTTGCTCAAACCCATCACCCAGGATCGTCTGGATACCGCCATGCATAAAATGGCGGCGCGCGCGCAGCATGTTCCCTTCAATCAGCCGGAAAAGAGTTTAGATGCGCACATTTTTATTCGCGAAGGTGAACGCTGCCACTTTATAAAATTCCGCGAAATTAGCCGCATCGCGGTCGAGGGAAATTATGTACGCGTGCACTTCGGCATTATGAGTGCGCCAGTATTGCGTTCATTAAATTATGTCGAAGCCAGATTAGACCCACAGGCATTTTTCCGCGCAAACCGGCAAGAAATTATCAATCTGAATTTTATCGATCGTATCGAACCCTGGATTGGCGATGGGTTGATGATAGTGATGCAGGATTGCACCGAAGTGATAGCCTCGCGCCGTCAGGCGCGAGAGCTAAAACAGCGGCTGGAGTTTTAATATTTTGCCAAACGTTGCCGGGCATCAGTGACCCAGGAACCTTTGTCATCCAGAGCTAATGCTTGTTCCAGGAATTTTTTCGCGTCGGTTGAATTTCCGCTAACATCATAGACAACGCCAGCATGATAATGAATCACCCCGGAGGAAGGGGCGAGTTGAGTGGCACGAACCAGCAATTCTGTTGCCTCGCTATAGCGCTTTTGCTGGTACAAAATCCATCCCAAGGTATCCATTAATTGCGCGTTGTCGCGGATGACTCGATTAGCTTTACGCGCATTTTTTTCAGCATCATCCAACTTCCCCTGCTCCGCTTGCAAGGTAGCAAGATTATTTAACGCCACAACATTCTCTGGCTCTCGCTGCAGAACACGCGAGTAAACCAATTCCGCTTGAGGCAGTTGTTTATCCTGCTGCAAAAGCGTAGCGTAAAACAACGCTTCCGGAATTTGCTCTCCACGAACTTCATACAATTGCTTCGCTGTTGCAGCCGCGGACGTATGCTTACCTAACTTACTTTGAACCAGACTCATCGCTCGCAGAACATCAGGATTTTGTGGTCGTAGCTGATTCGCTTTTTCAAAATAGCTGAGCGATTCGTCGTAGCGCCGCAACGCAGCAAGCTCACTGCCAATGCGGAACTGCAATAAACTGCTTTTCGGAAATTTTTTAGCGCCCGCCAACAAGGTCTCTAGTCCGGCGTTCAGATTATTTTGCGCACGTTGCAATTCCGCTAGCGTCGTGTAGGTTTTTGGCTGGGCAGTCCCCTTGACTATCCCGGTCTGTAAACGTTTTATCGCCTCCTGCGGCTGCTTTTTTTCCAGATAGTAACTTGCAATTTTTTGATCAAGTGCAGCAGGATTTGCACCTTTGGCAACGGCGGTAGCAAATGCGGTATCCGCAGCATCAATCTGCCCAGATGCAAGGGCCAACTCCCCCTGCTCTACATACACAGCTTTCCAGTCGGAATGTTTGGCAAGCAGCGTTTTTATTGTCCCGGCGGCCTCATCCAACTGCAGGTTTTTGCGTTGACTCACCGCCAAGCCTAACAAGAATTCCTTTGTATCCGGTTTTAGCTCCAATGCACGGGCATATCGTTGGCTAGCGTTCGCAAATTGTTTAGCGCCTAAATAGGATGTAGCAAGAATGGATTGCACATTTGCATCAGCGATATGAATAGGTGCACGCGGCGCAAGGTATTCAAGTGCCTGATCATAAGCACCTTGCTGGTTTAATAACTGTGCCAGGTTTGGAGCCACCCCCAAGGTTTCATTACCCGTGCCAACTAGCCCCTTCTTCAGGTACTGGATAGCGTCTGCATTTTTTTTCTGGTACTCATACAACAAACCCAGTCGCTGATTAGCAATCCGATTGTCAGATTTTATTTTCAGAGATTGCTTCAAAGATTGCTCTGCAACATCCAATTGCCCTAATTCCATTTGCACAATACCCAACTTGTTCCAAGGGCCGACTTGCCCGGGCTCAAGTTGAGTAGCTTGTTGAAATTCTTTTAGCGCGCCTTCAAGATCACGGGAATAAAACAACACCGTGCCTAAAACTTCATGAGCCAGGCCGGACTTTGGATTTTTTTGAATTGCGGCGCGAGCAACTTGCCCAAGCTTCTCCAAACCGGCTTTACCCGGTTCAACAGTTATATTGGTAAACGCTTCAGCCCCTGGACGATTTTCCAATTCGATGTTTGGCGCAGGGCTCGCACCATGGTCGGTAAAAGCAGATGCAGGCTCTTGGGTGAATAAGCCGGCATGGGACACCAATGATCCAAGGGCTAAGCCGCAACCAAAAGCAAATTGGCACAACCACTTTCTGACCAGAAAGCGGGATTTACCTAAAGAGGATATGAATACAAGAGCAGTCACTGCCAACTCCTTTGTTTGGAACCTATGTTATTTGTTAATGGACACTCACCGCTGTCCCTCTGCGCCATCATATACTGATCGATACTTGCGACAAGCACTTCATTCAATTACTGCTTCAAAGTTGATTCATCGCCAACCGATCAGAAACTTTGTAGATTCCCAATAACAAAAAAAGCGGCCCCAAGGCCGCTTTTTTTGATAAGTCGGTATTAGGCAGCGCGAATACGACGACGGGTCAAACCCAAGCCGAGCAAGCCAACACCCAACAACAGTAAACCGCTTGGCTCTGGAACAGAAACACCACCGGTTACCACGATATGGTCTTTTTCGCTGGCAACAATACCTTTGTCAACCAGACCATGGGTCAAGAAATCGTAAGTTCCAACTTCTTTACCAGTGAAGGTAACAGAGAAGGTGAAAGAACGAGAGATGCTGCGATCAAAGCTACCCACCGCTGAATCACCAGCACAAGCACCAGTATCAGCAGTCAAACAGGTCACGGAAACGTCAACACCTGGCATACCAGCGCCCAGATCGTCAACGCTCACCTTACTATAAGTAGCAAATGAATCTTCTACACCAGCCATAATGGACGCAACCAGTGCAGCTGAGCTGATAGAGCTGGAAACGATGCTTCCGCCGGTAGCTGTTGCCAACACAGTTGGATCAATACCTTGGTAGGGATAGGTCATGTTGCCAAAATCAATACCGATAAAGGTAACATCGTTAGCAGCCAAAGCGGCTTGTGCAGATGCCAGAGTTGAACCATCAGACTCTTTAAAGGTTGCATCGCCCAACGCAATGATGAAACGAGAAGAACCTGGTCTCCAGGTTGTATTCTCTGCTGCCAGTTGAACAGCGTGAATACCTTCTTCAGGGAAATCACCACCGCCACCGCCGTCGTACAGGTTGATAGCGTTGATTGCTGCAATACCGGCAGCAGTATCAGTGGTCAAATCAGTATTCAAACCCGAGCCTGGCTCACTGTAATAACCTGAACCCGTGGCCAGATCACCAAAACCGGCAAGGCTGGACAACAGATTAGCCGCAGCAGCTTTAGCAGCATTAATAACACTACCCATACTGCCAGAGGTGTCGATCAGGAATACAACATCCAACACACCACTGGTCACAGATTCTTCAACAGTTACGGTTTTGGTGATAGTTACACTTTCACCAACTCCGAGAGTTGCGGCATAAGATTCAGGAGAAATAGTGTCAGCGTGTGCGGCAACTGGCAGAACCAGGGCAGCTGACAATGCGAGTTTTTTAAACATATTCATGGCATTAGATCCTTCACTAAAAATTGAATGATTGGTTTAGGTTCAACGGCACTATGTCCGCTCTAGTTATTAGCGCTAAGACGTTCACTCAAAATGCACTTCACAAACAAATCAGTGCAGTTCAGCATTCCTTAATAACGCAAAGCAAGAAACCACTAGCAACATTCAAACCAAAACAAAAAAAACCAATAGGATCAACGGAAAAAGACCATTCCCTGGCGTGTAATTGCGCCATTTCTGTAAATATCCTCGACAATTCCGCCTCACCGTCCATGCAGCACACAAGCGCAGCCCGGCAAAGTATAAAAAGCCGCCATGCGTAGCTGCGAGCGGAAGAACGAGACTTACTTCAGTAGATACACCACATAAACCTGTGCAGTGACTTTCATCACGCCGGCTTCAAAGGGCTCGCCCGGGTTATCTTGTGGCACATAGGATTCAAGTCGAGTAGAGACCTTATGTGATGACCGCCCCATCAAGTCACGGCTTGGGATTAACTCCCAACGCTCATTACCGCGATTATTAAATTCTGAAATTGACCAAGGGTCACCAATGTCGCGGCCCTGGGATTTTGCCAGGCGCGCTGCACGCGCTTTTGCATCAACCATTGCTGCCGTTTGCACTTTTTCTTCCACCGCTTTTTTATCAGCCACCGTTAAATTGGTGTTGATGGTTTCGGAAATTTTCGCATCCACCAACGCTTTCATCATCTCCGGATATTTTTTTAAATCGCGTAAGGTGATATCCACCTGACGGGACACGTTATTACCCGTTAATACGCGTTGATTATCACGGTAATCATATTCCGGGCGAATATTCAGCGCCGTAGTCGCTACGTCTTCCGCGTTGATGCCAAACTTTTTTACGGTGTCGATTAATAAACGTGAACGCGAATCCACATCAGCTTTCGCTTTGGCAAGATCCAAATCTACCGTTTGGATGCTGAGCGTAAAGGTCATGGTGTCTGGCTCAATTTCCAATTCCGCAGAACCCTCAACATACACATGGGGTTGATTGGGTAACGGCGTCGCCAACACCGGGATACTTAGCAGCAGGGATACAACGGCGGACATCAGAAACTTCGCGGGGGTCAAGGTTTTCATAGCGTTACTCTTCATGATATTGCTCCATTCAAACAGGCCCGCTCACTATAGTCGCGCAGCCTGAATATCTGCCAAATCAAATGTTTAAAAATGTAACGCAGCTCAATTTCAGGCAAAATGTCGCCATTCCTTTGCAGATTTCACCGCCCACCTATGAATCAACCTGACTTGCACCAACTTGCCAGCGACGTAAAACGCTGGGGCCGCGAACTGGGTTTTCAGCAGGTTGGTATTACTGATATCGATTTGGGCCAGGCTGAAATCCGTTTGAAGGAGTGGCTGGCCAAGGGCTATCACGGCAGCATGGAATGGCTCGCTGCCCACGGCAATAAACGCTCGCGCCCCGCCGAATTATTGCCCGGCACTGTGCGGGTGATATCAGTGCGGATGGATTACCTGCCCGGCGATACCCAACAAATCAAAACCCTTAAAGATCCCACCAAGGCCTATGTGTCGCGCTATACCCTCGGGCGCGACTACCACAAATTAATTCGTAAACGCCTGAGCATACTCGCACAGCAAATTGATGACGCCCTGCCCGCAGATTATGAATTCAAAGGCCAAAATCGCGCCTTTGTGGATAGCGCACCGGTCATGGAACGCCCGCTCGCTGAAAAAGCCGGGTTGGGCTGGACCGGCAAACACACGCTAATCATCAACAGCAATGCCGGCAGTTGGTTTTTCCTGGGCGAGATTTTTACCTTTGTACCTTTACCGATTGATGAACCCGCGCAACCCAATCAATGCGGAGAATGCACCGCCTGTTTAAAAGTCTGCCCTACGGATGCCTTTCCCCGACCCTACGAATTGGACGCGCGCCGCTGTATTTCCTACCTCACCATCGAAAATAGAGGCGCAATTCCCGAGGAATTTCGCGAGCCCATCGGCAACCGCATTTTTGGCTGCGATGACTGCCAAGCCATCTGCCCCTGGAATAAATACGCCCAGTTCACGGAGGAAAAAGATTTCCTGCCGCGCCATGGTTTGGCCGATAGCGATCTGGTGGATTTATTCAATTGGACGGAAGAAGAATATTTAATGCGGACCGAAGGCTCGGCGATTCGTCGCATTGGTTATGAGGGCTGGCTGAGAAATCTGGCCGTAGGGTTGGGTAACGCGCCCAGCGATGAGCAAATCGTTCAAGTATTAACCGCCAAAAAAGATCAGGCCTCTCCGTTGGTTAAAGAGCATATCGATTGGGCGCTAAACCAGCAGGCAAATCCGAATCGTCGCCGCAAACGTAAAATCCAGCAAAACCGCCCCACCAATTGACATAACCAATCCCCAAAATAGCCAGAAGTTTTACCGCATCGGCTATTCTTTTGACGCATAAACGGGAATAATACGCACCCCTTCAAGAGCACGACCATTTAAGAGTTGTGCCATTAGTGTTTAGAAATCGGTCAATCAATGCACCCTGAACCTCCGAACAGCGAGACCAGAGGCAGTGACTTGGTACTATGACCGGAACTGTCCTGTTGCAATGCTTCCGTGGGTAGGACATCAACCACAACGATAGGCTATTACTACTATGAAACCACTTTCCGATATAGGCTTGGTTGGCTTGGCAGTGATGGGGGAAAACCTCATCCTCAATATGGCGAGCAAAGGCTATACAGTTACCGCTTACAACCGCTCTGTAGAAAAAGTAGACGCATTTATCGAAGGCCGCGCCAAGGGCAAAACCATTCGCGGCGCGCGCTCTATTGAAGAGTTGGTAGCTTCACTGGCAAAACCACGCAAAATCATGCTGATGGTAAAAGCCGGTAAAGCGGTAGACGATTTCATTGAACAATTAATTCCACATCTGGAAGCGGGCGACATCATTATCGATGGCGGCAACACCCACTTCCCTGATACTGACCGTCGCACCGCTTACTTGGCGAGCAAAGGCCTGCGCTTTATCGGCACCGGCGTATCTGGCGGCGAAGAAGGCGCATTGACTGGTCCATCGATCATGCCTGGCGGCTCACCAGAAGCCTGGCCATTCGTAAAAGATATTTTCCAGGACATCTCCGCCAAAGTCGCCGATGGCTCACCTTGCTGCGACTGGGTTGGCGAGAACGGCGCTGGACACTTTGTAAAAATGGTTCACAACGGCATCGAGTACGGCGATATGCAATTAATTTGCGAAGCCTACCAATTGCTGAAAGACGTAGCTGGCCTGACCGCTGATCAAATGCACGAAGTATTTGCCGAGTGGAACAAAGGTGAACTCGACTCTTACCTGATCGAAATCACCCGCGATATCCTCGCCTACAAAGACACCGATGGAGAACCACTGGTTGAGAAAATCCTCGACACCGCTGGCCAAAAAGGTACCGGCAAGTGGACCGGCGTAATCGCATTGGATCTGGGCGTACCTCTCACCCTGATTTCTGAAGCAGTATTCGCGCGCTGCTTGTCATCACAAAAAGCTGAACGCGTTGAAGCGGCCAAAGTGATTAAAGGCCCAGCGGTGACTATTACTGCTGACAAACAAGCCTTTATCGATGACCTGCGCAACGCGGTATTCGCCTCAAAAATTATTTCTTACGCACAGGGTTATTTGCTGATGCGTGAAGCGGCGAAAGAATACGGCTGGCACCTGAACTACGGTGGCATAGCATTAATGTGGCGCGGTGGTTGTATCATTCGTTCATCCTTCCTCGGCAATATCAAAGAAGCATTCGACAAGAATCCTGAATTGAAAAACCTGCTGCTGGATGATTACTTCGCCAAGACTGTTGATGCCGCCCAAGCCGGCTGGCGTCGCGTTGCAGCGGCTGCAATTGCGAACGGCATCCCTGCTCCAACCATCACCTCAGCCCTCACCTACTTCGACGGCTACCGCACTGCCCGCTTGCCCGCCAACCTGCTGCAAGCGCAACGCGACTACTTCGGCGCGCACACCTACGAGCGCACCGACAAACCACGCGGTGAATTCTTCCACACCAACTGGACAGGCCGCGGCGGCAATACTGCATCGACGACTTACAACGTGTAGGATTTAATGCAATAAAAAAGCCCGGGCAATGGATATTGCCCGGGCTTTTTTATTTTCCACATCGCAACAACTTAAAACCAAAAAACCAAAAAACCAAAAAACCAAAAAACCAAAAAACCAACTAAAAGATAAAAACAAAAAAGATCGCAACAATCAAACAAAGCAAAAAACATTATTTTTCAATAAGTTATAAAATATCAAACTTTCAAACATGAAAAAATCAAAAATTCTGCAGTTCAAGGCGTTGATTTGATCAAAAGAAACACATGGACTGCGTACATATTGACCTATTGGGGCAGCAAGTATGCAGGACTACAGCAAACAAGCGATGTTAAATTTCCTTGATTATGTTGCAAATAAGCACCTAATTAACGGATCTACTGCTAAAAATTGGCGTTCGGCTTCAAGCCAATTTCTGGAGCTTCTGGATGAACATGAATCTCAAGATCTACGAACCCTTGACACAGATCACTTAAGCCAAAGATATGCGCATTCTAAAAATAATAGTGTCCGCCCCGACAGCGTTCGAATTTATTTAGCCCGCTTTCGCTCTGCTTATGAAAATTTTATTAAATATGCGGATGATCGAGTCAATTACCGCCCCATCAGCGCCTCAAAGATGAAAACTACTGGCAACACAGTAGTGAGGACAAGAGCTCGACCTGTCAAACCAACAGTCGCCACACAAGAAACAACTAGTCAGCCGACTTCAGCTCAACAGCAGAACAACTTTCAAGGTTCAATTAACTTTCCAATTCCAATAAGTGGAGGAAGAATAGTGGTGATCTCAAACTTACCACACCAACTGAATAAAACTGATGCTGATAAAGTGTTGGCAGTCATTAGGGCTTTGGTAACACCAGAGCTAGAAAATTAAAAAGGCCGTTGTCCGCAGGACAACAGCCTTTTTAATAAGGAATGGGAGGCCCACACCTTTAGTCTTCGCAAAACTAGAATAGTGGATTCCTTTTTCTATATCAAGTTCCGCTGGTCGCCTCCCACTCCGGGCGAGGAACATGATTATGCGCAACATTGTAACTAAACCAGCACCAAAAGGATTTAGATGGGTATTCTGTCGCTATAGACGCAAGAAAAATAGCTCTGAATACCTAGATGCTCATGATTATGGTTATAACGCATGGTGCTTTCTGGTTAGGTGTTAGCCATCTTCAACCTCAGCAATTATATTGCTGAGGTTTTTTATTTTAAAATACAATCTCCACGCACATAAGATCGAAAGTCATAGCTGATATAGTTTAAATATCTCAATCCTTATAATAAAAACTTGAAAATTTCCCATGCAAATTCGGTTAACTAACTGACTGTAGCCCGTAGGTTTGGGTGAGGAACGAACCCCAATATTTACAATCCCAAACAGCACATTGTTTTATTCAAACGAAAAACAACGGCGCACGAATTTGGTGTTGGTGGCTGCAGATACATGGTCATGTTGGGGTTCGTTCCTCAGCCTGCGCGGCCCGCACCAACCTACTCTTGCCCTACCAGAAAACCGAGTGATACTATAGTGACACTCTATTTTTGGAGCCTCCTCATGAAAACCGAGCTTGTCACCACCCTGAAGCGTGAAGCCACCAAAATTTTGGCCGAGCTGCACGACACTAAAGAACCCGTGCTTATCACCGAACACGGTTTACCTTCAGCTTATCTAGTAGATGTTGAAGACTATGAGTTTATGGTTGACCGGATGAAGCTATTAGAAGGAATAGCACGAGGCGAAAAAGATATTTTAGAAGGACGAGTATTAACGCACGCACAAGCTAAGGATAAGCTGAAGAAATGGTTGAAATAATATGGACCAACGCCGCAACTCACGACCTCAATGAAATCGCGGAATACATCGCCCTAAGCAACCCCATTGCAGCCGCAGAACTGGTAACGGATATTCTTGCTAAAGTTGAACGCCTTGAACAATTCCCCAAGTCGGGGAAGGTTCCTTTAGCCATTCCTGAGCTAAATTATCGAGAACTAACTGCATCCCCTTGTCGGGTACTTTACCGCACAGACAAAAACACCGTTCATATTATGCATGTGTGTCGCGAGGAGCGCAGCTTGCGAAAATTTCTAATAGAGCGGGGAACACTGTAAATCGCAATAAATAATTAATCGACAAACGCAAAGGAATACCATGAACCCCAAATGGCTTTACGAAACAACCCTGACCGGAAAAATTGTCACATTGACTCCACTCCAACCCGAACACAAAAACGGCTTACTCGAAGCAGCCTGTGATGGTGAACTGTGGAATCTGTGGTACACATCGGTTCCCAACAGCAACACGATTGATACCTATCTTAATCAGGCATTTAACGATCAGTATGATGGCCGCGCTTTGCTCTTTGCCGTTGTCGATAACGACACCCAAAAGATTATTGGCACCACCCGCTATTGCAATGCCGACAATTTGAATCACCGCGTGGAAATTGGTTACACATGGTATGCAAAGTCATTCCAACGAACCGGTGTAAATACCGAGTGCAAGTACCTACTGCTCAATCACGCATTTGAAACTCTTAACGCTATCGCCGTTGAGTTTCGTACCCATTGGCACAATCAAGCATCACGCAACGCGATTGCACGGCTCGGCGCAAAACAAGATGGGATACTGCGTAATCACCAGAAAAATGCCGAAGGGGTTTACCGGGACACAGTCGTGTTCTCGATCATTGATCAGGAATGGCCAACAGTTAAAAAAAACCTGATATATAAAATGGAAGCTTCATCACTATGAAAATGATATTTTTTCTCGCACTCCTGACTTCATCAATCGCTTGCGCAGAGGTCGATTTGGTAAAAGTCGATAAATCTGCAAACAAAATGTGCTTATTGGAGGGAGATAAAATCGTCAAGGAATATCATGTAGCGCTGGGAGCGAATCCAAAGGGGCACAAACAACAAGAAGGGGACGAGCGCACCCCAGAGGGAACCTACACACTGGATTACAAAAAAGAAGATTCCGCTTTTTACCGTGCAATGCACATTTCCTACCCCAATCAGCAAGACATTGAAAGTGCAAAGAAACGAGGTGTACCACCGGGAGGATTTATCATGATTCACGGGCAAAAAAATGGCCTTGAATGGATGACTGCCATTAGCCAGAACTTTAATTGGACTAACGGCTGCATCGCCTTAACCAATACGGAAATGGATGAATTTATGAAGCTGGTTGCGACAGGGACAAAAATTCAGATTGATTGGTAACTATAATTTGACCCGGTGATTGTCGATTTATGGATACCCCATCCGACTATGTGATAAATCCATTCCAATTATCACATCAACGGAGTTTCACATGTCCCCCGCCGAAAAAGTAAAAGGTCCCGCATCTTACTTTCCTTCCATCGAAACCAAATACGGCCAACCGGTTGAACACTGGTTCAAATTACTTCAGCAGCAAAGTGACCTCAAGCACATGGAGATGGTCAACTGGCTCAAGCGCGAACATGGAATGGGGCACGGGCATGCCAATGCGTTAGTCGCCTACTTGCGAAATCAGGAGAAACGCTAAGTCGCTCAAATTTGAGGGAAATCCGGCGTGCGAATTCACTATCAGCTGCTATAAATAGTTTTACACACTCTACGCCGGCTCCCTGGTTTCACTAATTCCATAAATAAAAATGATTCCACCATCTTCCGCTCTAGCTCGCTTCATGTGCTTATTTACGCCAACCAACGTCGGCCGGTTGTTTGTTGCCTATGCACTCCTAAGCACGCTCGCATTCAGCGCAAAAACCAGTGCTGCAGCCCAAACAGTGGATTACCCAAAAAATATTTACTTCCGCAACATCATGCAGAACCAGGATATTGCTCTGGGCGAAGTGGAAGCCATACTGCAGGACTATCAGGGGTTTATGTGGCTCGGCGGGAGAAACGCGCTCTTGCGCTACGATGGTTATGAATTTGCACCAATTCCCGCGGCGAAAGATCCTCAGGAGCTAAGCAAGACCGAACCCGTTAATCAGGTACTGGACTTGGTGGAAGACAAGCACCATAACCTGTGGGCGGCAACTCGCTCGGGTTTGTATCGCTATGATCGCGATCACGAAGTTTTGGTTCCGGTAAAAAGCCTAAATGCCTTGCTCGATGCAGGCGGAGCTGTAAACACTATTGCTGAGCACAGCGATGGCAAAATTCTGTTAGGCACTGCGAATGGTCTCGGCATTCTGGACCCCACCAGCGAAAAACTGGAGATTCTCAACCAGCAAACCGGTGGGTTACCGAGCAATCAGATCAGCGACATTGTGGTCGATGAGGAAGGGAAGATCTGGTTGGGGCAGGAGACAGGGTTAACACATCTGGATTTAGCCGCACGCCAATTCACCCAGCATATTCCCAACCCGGACAACCCCAAGTCCACCTTGGAAAATAGTGTTCGGGTGGTCGCTGTAGATCATCGTCAGCGCATTTGGATCGGTGGCGACAATGGGATCTATCGGTTGGACCAAAATACCGGCGCCTTTACTAACTATCGCTATGACCCCAAAGATACTTCCAGCCTCGGCAATAATTTTTCCCGTCAGATTTACGTAGACCGCAATGGCTGGATCTGGACGGGCAGTGATGGCGCGGGCATCAGCTTGTATAACGAAGCGAACGACAACTGGATTCGCTTTGAGCGCGGCGACGGCGGCAACGGCCGCTTGGTTAGCAACACCATTCGCCGTATTTATGAAGACCGCATCGGCGATCTCTGGATCGGCACCTACCCTTCAGGTGTGCACATCTATGACCGCTCCAGTACGGCGGTCCGGGTGTATCAAAAATCGTTGACCGAAAATCTGGGGCCCAATGACAACAATGTGGAAGCAATTGTCGAGGATCGAGAGGGCAATTTCTGGCTCGGCTCAGGCGGTATATCGCGCTTGGACCCTAAAACTGATCTTTTCACCCATTACAAGCATACGACCGACGAAGATTCACGAGTGGCCACGACCGCCGTGCTGAATGGGCGAATGGACTCGCGCGGCAATTTGCTCTTTAGCACCTGGGGTTCAGGCATCCAGAAATACAACCCCGTTACGGATCGCTTTGATACATTGCCGGTTGACCCGGATCAGAGCAAGCGTGGCGAAACAAACGGCGACAAATTAAATGACCTGATGGTGTGGAATATTTTTGAGGATCGCAGCCATAAACTTTGGTATAGCACCCACTACAATGGCTTAACGCGTTTTGATCCTGCAACCGGCCGCTACGATTATTTTCCCCACGATGATGCAAAACCGGACAGCATCTCCAGCGCGGTGATTTGGGTATCTTTCGAGGATTCCCAAGGGCGACTCTGGGCGGGCTCGGCCTATGGACTCAATCGGATGGACCGCACTACTGGCACGTTTAAGCGCTATTTGCCGGACGCTAAAAATCCACGCAGCCTGGCCAACGGGTCGGTGTTATCTATTCTTGAGGATGTCAAAGGACGCCTTTGGTTCGGCACTGATATGGGGCTGCACCTCTATCATCCAGAGACAGATGACTTCACGCTCTACAACACCCGCAATGGCTTTGCCGACCAAGGTATACGAGCGATTCTTGAGGATAGCCACGGCAATTTATGGTTGGGCACTAACAACGGCATAGTGCGCTTTAATCCCGACACCCTCACCGTCAAAAACTACACGCGAATTAATGGGCAGCTGATTGGTGGTGTGGCAACTGGCGCGGGATTGGTCACCAGCTCCGGTGACATCGCCTTTGGCTCGCGCAACGGTTTGTATTTTTTCGATGTTGATCAGCTCGACAATTATCAAAATAGTATTGCACCCAATATCGCATTAACCGATTTCCGCTTGTTTACCGAAAAGGTGGTGGTAGACGGGGCGGACAAGCTACTAACCCGCGCAATCACACAAACTGACTCCATCACCCTGGATTACACCCAGTCGATGATTTCGTTTAGCTTTGCGGCATTGAATTTTCGCGAATCAGAAAAGAATCTTTACGCCTACCGGCTTGAAGGTTTTGACGATCAATGGCGCACCGTGGGCAACCAGCGCAATGCGCTCTACACCAATCTCCCGGCAGGCAATTATCAGTTCCGCGTAAAAGCCAGCAACAACGATGGCATCTGGAACGAAGAGGGACACAGCATTCAATTAATCGTATTGCCGCCGCCCTGGAAAACCTGGTGGGCCTACAGCATTTATACGGCGCTCTTTCTTGGCATATTGCTAATGTTTGTACGCAACCAACACCAAAAAGTGGTCGTAGCACAAAAGATTAGCCACGAGCTGGAGCAAAAAGTTACTGAACGCACTGCCGAATTACGCAGTAAAAATAGCGAACTGGAAAGTGCCTACGCACAGCTGGAAGCGATTAGTTTGTCAGACCCACTTACGGGCTTGAGCAATCGTCGCTACTTGCAAAAATTGATGCCCATGGATACCGCCAAAGTGCAGCGAGAATACAGCGCAGCCCAATCCAGGGAGCCACGCAAAAAACCAACACCGGACCTCACGTTTTTTATTCTGGATGTGGATCACTTTAAATCAGTCAACGATATTTACGGTCACACGGCGGGCGACCAATTACTCATTCAGTTGTCAGATTTACTCACTCATATTTGTCGCGAATCCGATTGTGTCGTGCGTTGGGGCGGCGAAGAGTTTTTGGTGGTCAGTCGCTTTGCGGACCGCGACGACGGTCCACTCATGGCCGAGCGCATTCGCAAAACCATTGCTGAACATACCTTCAAATTGCCCGACGGTTCAGATTTGAAAAAGACCTGCTCGATTGGTTATGCCTGCTTCCCATTCCTGCGCGAAGCACCTACGGCATTGAGCTGGGAGCAAGTTATCGACGTGGCTGATCACGCGCTCTACGCTGCAAAAAAATCGGGGCGCAACCGCAGCGTTGGGCTCAGCGCAACCTCGACCACCCGCGCCAATGATCTTCATCAGGAAATTGGCAGCAACCTGCAAGGCATGATCCACAATCAAGAATTACATGTTATTGCACAAAACGCTGACGTGCTGGTGTGGGATTAACCGGCCCCCTTCGAGGTTCATAAAAGTGTAAAAATATTTGCACGCAATTGCGGCTATGCTCAGAGCACTAAAGACCCAGCTTGGCCGCCGCTATGAACTCTCCAGAAACCTCCCCAAGCCCTGATTCATCCAGCCTGCGCAGCGCTGAATTGAGGCGCGAGCTAAAACAAAAAATTCCCGAGCTATTACAACTCGAACGCTTGATTCGCAATTACCCGCAGCACTTAAATGCGCAGGTCGAGTTAATGCTACAAGTGCAGCATCTGCACTTACCACTCTACTCCATCACCTTGGGCACGACAGATACCTCTGCCCCAACACTGTTATTAACCGGCGGTATGCACGGTATTGAGCGTATTGGCAGCCAGGTTTTAATCGCCTGGTTGCAAACGCTGCTGGAGCGATTAAATTGGGATTCTCACCTGCAGCAACAACTCGCCCAGGTGCAATTGGTGTTAATGCCAATTTTAAATCCGGTCGGCATGTATTTGAATCAGCGCAGCAACGGCAACGGAATAGATTTAAATCGCAACGCGCCTGTCAACGCGGAAGGGGATGTCCCCTTACTCGGTGGCGGGCATCGCCTTGGGACATTCTTACCCTGGTATCGCGGCAAAAAAAATACACCCATGGAAGCTGAAAATATTGCACTGGAAAAATTATTGCAGAAACGAATTTTAGATCGCTCGTTTTCGCTGGTAGTGGACTTGCACTCAGGCTTTGGTATGCGCGACCAGCTCTGGTTCCCTTACGCCTACCGCAAAAAGCCTATTCACAATATCGCTGATTATGTCGCACTAAAATTGTTGTGGGAGCGCAGTTACCCCAACCATACCTATGCCTTCGAGCCGCAATCCATTCACTACTTATCCCACGGGGACTTGTGGGACTATTTTTGCCTGCAAGCGCGCTCACACCAGCAATCTCATTTCTTACCTTTGACGTTGGAGATGGGTTCCTGGGCCTGGATCAAAAAACGCCCGCGCCAAATTTTTAACCTCGCGGGATTATTTAACCCGCAAATGCAACACCGCCATGCACGAGTATTGCGCAGTCATTTGTTATTATTGGATTTCATGTTGGCCGCCACACTCAATTACCAAAACTGGTTGCCCGATAGTAAACAGCGTGAATTATTAAACCAAACCGCTAAAAGTCTATGGTTTAATTAACGAGTCAGGGACCTTATTGATGCATATTATTTTATTGCGCGGCCTGGCGCGCGAAGCAGCTCACTGGTTGCATTTTCCGCAACAGTTACAACACACACTCGGCCCCCGCTGGAATATTCACTGCATTGATTTCCCCGGTTGTGGAATTCATTATCAGGAAAGTCCGCTCGACTCCATCCAGCAGATGACCGAATACGCGCAGGCACAACTTGCCGCCCTCCAGATCAGCGAACCAATTTATGTGGTTGGTATTTCCATGGGAGGCATGATCGCATTGAATTGGGCACAACAATTTCCCGCGCAAGTTGCCGGTGTGGTATTGATTAATTCCAGTGCTGGCGATCAGCCAGTGTATTGGCGATTAAAGCCGCGCGCCTGGCCAGCCATTATCGCGGCGCTATTATTACCTGCTCGCTGGCGTGAACACCTGGTGTTACGTCACGTCAGCAATAATCGCCCAAAATTCAAGACACATTTGCAGCAGTGGCTGGCGATTCAAACTCAACATCCGGTTTCACGCACAACCATCATTAGCATGCTGGGTGCTGCTGCGCGCTTTCGCCCGCAGCACAATTGCGCAGTGCGCGGGTTAATTATCGCCAGCGCGGGCGATCGCTTTGTCAATTGCAACGCAAGCAAAGATCTCGCTCGGCGATTTAATTGGCCACTAGAGTTGCACCCGGATGCAGGTCACGACTTGCCATTGGACGCCCCCGATTGGCTCTGCCAAGTATTAGGCGCCTGGCTCAATTAATTTTCTGTCGTTCATCAACAGCGTTTTATGTAGCGGAAAATTCAGCGCACAACCCTCCACAAATTTAGCGACGTCGCATTCGCGATAAAGATCTCCTTTGCCCTGCCCCGGTTGATTGGGCGCCAGCGGCGGAAACGCCCCGTAGCCTGCCAGCAAACAATGCCAGGATGCGGCATTGAAGGCAGGTTTTATTTTTCGTTGCACAAGTTCCTCCGCTAAATCACCGCAGCGAAACCACACATCCAATAGTTGCAGAAGGGATTCAGGCATGTGCTTATTGTCGCGGTTCGCGCGCCAATAACCTGCATCGTCGCCCGCGCCATTGACCAAGCCACGCGTGTTGAGTTTGTAATGCGCGAGAATATAGTCGCGCACACCCTCAAAATGATTATTCACTGTGCGATTAAATTGTTCGCGCCCAGCGCAGGTAAATTGATGCTGATTCAAGGCATCAATCAGGGCTTCAATTGTTAATTGCACCAAATGCAATGCTGTGGCTTCCAGTGGTTCTATAAACCCTTGCGACAATCCCAAGCCAACGCAATTGAAGACCCAGTGTTGCTCCAATTGCCCAACGCGCATTTGCAGATGACGGCACTCCTGCGCCGAATCAATGACTCCCAGGTGCGCGCGAAATTCGGCTTCCGCTTGATCTTTGTTGATAAATTGACTGCTATAAACATAGCCATTTCCGGTGCGATGGATTAGCGGAATATGCCAACACCAGCCGGCGGTTAATGCGGTAGAGCGAGTTTCCACGGGATAATCTTGCGCGGCGGCACTGGGCATTACCACGGCGCTATCGTTAAACAATTGCTGTGCGTAAGAGCGAAAGGGCACAGCCAAACCCCGTTGCATTAATAGCGAAGAAAAACCGGTGCAATCGATAAAAAAATCACCGCGAATCAAATCGCCGGCGCGGGTTTGCAGCGCGCTAATATCACCTGCGTCATTGCGCAGCACCTGCGCGAAGGTTGCCTGGCGATGAACCACTCCGCGCGCAGCAGCAACCCGTGCCAAATAGCGCCCGAGCAATTGCGAATCAAAGTGATAGCCGTACTCCATCTGAAACGGAAAATTTTTCGGTGCCACAGGCGCTTTGCCTTGCCGCGCCAATTCGCCGTTAATAAAGAACCGCTCAGGCTCGGTAACCACATCCAAACCCAGGCGGCGCGTGCGACAATTAGTAAAAAATGCGCGCTCGTTAAATACATCCGGCTGGGAATAAAACGGATGGGAATAATTACTGACTCCCGAGGCGGGACTCCAATCGACAAAGCGAATATTGGCTTTGTAAGTTGCCTGACATTGCGGCATCCATTCGCACTCGGGAATATCGAGCGTTTTAAAAAAACGTTTGAGCGAGGGTGTAGAACCTTCGCCCACACCAATGATAGGAATTTCCGGTGCTTCGATTAAGGTTATCTGGACTTGCTCACGCGGCCATTGTTTTGCAAATAAATTCGCTGCCATCCAGCCCGCAGTACCACCGCCGAGGATTAGGATGCGCCATGGTTTATCCACCCTGGGTCACCTCGCGCGTGACACCCGCATACTGAAATAGAAAATCGTCATGACTTGGCAATTGCGCAAGCGGCTTGCGCTTGGCAGCTGCAATTTGTTCAAGCATCGCGCTCAATTCAGCGGCGGGCGGCAAATCAGCACTGGCGTGATAGTCGCGCGGCATAATTCCCTGCCCCATCATCACTTGCAGCCAGGATGAATCGAGAAAAATATCGCCCGCATCATTGACCACTGCGCCTGTTTCACGAAACAGTTCCATTTTGTGTGCGAGCCGTTCCGGAATCGGCATGTTGCGTAAATACCGCCAGAAGTCGTGATCGTCACGCTCGTTTAAGTGGTAATGCAAAATAATAAAATCGCGCACGGTTTCGTATTCGCGTTTGGAGTCCTGATTGTATTCATTGACCTGCGCAACGCTGAATCCTGCATTGGGAAAATTCTTGGCGAGGCGCACTATGGCCGATTGAATTAAATGAATACTGGTGGATTCAAGTGGCTCCAAAAATCCGCTCGACAGGCCAACGGCAATAACATTTTTATTCCACTGCTGCAGTGTTCGTCCGGTGTTAAATTGAATAGGTTTGGGATCGGCAAGCGCAACCGAATCCAGATTGCTCATTAACATATGCGCCGCTTCGTCGTCACTTAAATACTGCGAGCTGTAAACCAATCCATTCCCATTGCGGTGCGTGAGCGGAATTCGCCACTGCCACCCCACCTTGTGGGCGATGGCACGTGTATAGGGCAAGGTTTTTTCAAAGCGCTGCGAGGGCACTGCCAGCGCGCGATCACAGGGTAGCCAATGCCCCCATTCCTCGTAACCGGTGTGCAGCGCACCCTGAATTAATAACCCACGCATACCACTACAGTCGATAAATAAATCACCTCCAATGAGCTGACCATTTTCCATTTGCACAGATTCGACAAAACCGGAATCCGGATGAACGTTTACCGAACTGATTTTTCCCTCGGTACGCACCACACCTGCCTGCTCACTCAACTTGCGCAGATAGCGGCCGTAGAGGGCAGAATCAAAATGATAGGCATAAGGAAGTTGGTAGAGTGGGTCTTTGCTATTAAATTTTCCAAACACACCCGCATTACAACACAAGTAATTTAAATCGTATTCCCATAGCCCAGCGGAGCTCAACCCCTGTTGACGCGCGCGCAACCAGTAGTGCTGAAATGAACTGTAGCCGAGAGTAGCTCCCGGCGCACCGAAGGTGTGAAAGTAACTGTCACCGCACTGTTTCCAATGATCAAACCGTATGGCCATTTTGATGGTGGCCCGGGTTTCACGCAAAAATTCTGCTTCATTTAAACCCAGTACCGCGTTGAATGTTTGTATCGGCGGAATCGTTGCCTCACCCACACCGATAATGCCAATTTCCTCTGATTCAACTAACTCAATCTCTACCCGTTGCTGTAACATTTTTTTTAGCAGCGCAGCGCTCATCCACCCCGCCGTACCGCCGCCAACAATAACTATTTTTTTGATGGGTTTATTCATTCGTTCGCTATTCCTTACACTGCTTGCGAGGGCGTTGCTGTCAGTCAATATTCAACCGGATAAGATTAAAGATAGCCGCTTTTATCGCAGCACATCAAAATAGTCTCACCCATTAACAAAAAAAGCCTCCCGGATTGTTCCGGAAGGCTTTTTCAATCATTGCGCGTTAGAAAGAGTAGTTTGCGTTCAACATATAGGTTGGGCCAAATCCACGGCGCGCAGTGACTATGCCCTGATCGCCTACATCTTCTTCGTCTTCATCGGTCAGGTTGGTACCTTGCAATGACAGACGCAAACCATGCAGAGATTCCCAATCGGACTCAGAGAAGTCGTAACTAATCTGGGCGTCAATCAACTGCACGCCATTGCGCTTGGCATTTTCAATTTTGTTACTGCCGCCGCGTTGATAGGTTGCGAAGTCACTCCGATCGGTACCCGCTACACGCACCTCAAAACCGCCGGTAGTGTAATAGACGGTAAGAGACTTCACTTCATCTGACTGACCGGGAATAGCTGAACCATCATCCAGTTTCGCGTCAATAAATGAGCTGGACGCCGCAAAACCAAAACCTTCCAGCGCGTCGCTTAACAGGCTCAAGGGGACATTGGCGGTCAGCTCCCAACCATCCACTTTGCCTTTCAGGCCATCCTCAAAGGATGAGGAATAACCCATGAACTGCGCCGGAGCAACCACAGTGCCCGCCGTTAAGAACACATCATTGGGGCCATAGGTACCATCGGTCTGTACCGTTTTGTTGTGGAACGCGGGTATGTAGTAGTTGGCTCCACCGTTGGTTGCGTCGTTAGTAAAATCGATAACCGTCTGACCTTCGCGCGTCCAATTGACCAGATCTTTGTAAAAGTAAGTCACAGAAATATAACCATCGTCCGCAAAATATTTTTCGTAGGCCAGATCGAAATTATTAGACTCTAACGGCCGCAGGCTGGGCGCCCCCTGGAACTTGGACCAGGGCGTAGCGGCGGCGTAGTCCGTTGAGAGCAAAATATCGATGTTCTGATCGTACTTCACGTATCCGGATGCTTTCATTTGGTCGATGCGCGCGCGGCTAATGGTTTTGGATGCACCCAAGCGCACAAACTGGGACTCAGCCACTTCCGCGCTCAGGTTCAAGCTGGGCAGCACCTTGGTGTAGCTCGCGCCACCTTTGGCGGTGCGCGTTGGGTCAACACTAAAGGTTTCATCCACCAGGCCAGTGTAACCGGTAGAGGCCTGATCGGTATCCACCACCTGCACCCCGGCATTACCCACCAGATTGATCCCGCTGACTTCGGTATTGATATCTGCTTGCACGTAGTAGGTAGTTACTTCTTCAGTGACTACGTAGGAGTCGCCCAAGCGATCCGGCTCGAGATCCGCCGCCGAGGTTTGGTAGTAATAACCGTCTTTGTAGGGGGCATAGCCATCATAGGCAACTACCTTTCCCAAACCCGCCCAGGTTAAGTCCGCGAGGCCGAAACGATATTTTTCAGGAATGACTTCATCCACTTTGCCGGTACCATTGCCGTAGGGATAAGTTGGTGATGTGGCGAAGAAGCCATCGTTAATTTTGGATTTTTCACGATCGCTAAAGTAGGCCCCCAAGGTCACACCGGTGAAGAAGCCTGTGTCCAACTCAGCCGCAATTTCGACCTTCACGGTGGTCAGGTCTTCACTGAAACGCCCGGCGTTAAGGAAGCCATCCTGTGCGTTTTCGTAAGTGTATACCCCCCCGCCTGCGGCCTTTTGCACGTTGGAGGCAAACACGTCAGCTTCAGCAGCCAGTGAGCCGCCCCAACCTTGTGGGCCGGTCAGCTTGATACTATTAAAGTCACTGAAATCCATGCCGGAAATGCCGGTGAAGTAGACACCGCCCTGACTCATCACAAAGTTACGTGACCCCAACTGCGCATTGGTCAAAGACCCAGAACGCCCCAAGCCGGCGTAACTCTCACCGCGGGTATCGGTTTTGCTGGATTCGCTATCCGCGGCATCCAAATGGAAGGACCAGATTTCGTTGAATTTGTATTTGAGATTTATGCCGACCGTTTTCAAATCGCCAAGAATTTCCTTGGGGTCAGTGCGCAATACCGGGTTGGCATTAGCCTGAACCCCGGTAGCATCAAACTCCCCTGAACCCGCCGTAATACTGCCGACCGAGAAGGGTTCGATAAACCCGCGAATCACCCCGTAATCGCTGTAGTCGATATCAAGCGCATCAACCACTATGTCCAGATCTTCGTTGGGACGGTACTGGAAGATCGCTGAAATAGTGTCGCGCTCGAGCACTGAGGAGATCGCCATAATATCGAGGCCGGAGGGCACATAGCGGTCACTGGCCGCATTTTTGTCATAACCCCAGACGCCGTACTTGCGTTGATTAGTGGGCGATTCAGTAGAGGCGTAGGCCATCGCCAAACCTATAGTGTCATCGGCAAACTTTTGCGAAAAACCTATCGCGTAACGATTGCCGTTGTCATCAAATTCAGGGTTATCCGACCCCTGGGAATTCAATTCGTAAGACCCGTTCAGGGTAACCGTGGGGGCAGAGTCCAGTGGGCGCGCCGTGCGCAAGTCAACGGTTCCGCCAATCCCGGTGGTAGTCAATTTGGCTTCGGATGACTTGTAGATAACGGCACCCGACATAATTTCGGAGGGATAGAGATCGTATTCGGCGCCGCGGTTATCGCCAATACCGAGCAGTTCGCGCCCATTCAGGGTGGTACCGACAAAATCCTCTTTGAAGCCGCGCACGGAAATACCGCTCACGCGCCCGCCTTTGCGCTCTCCCGCCAAACCTGGCAAACGCGCCAGAGATTCGGCAATCGATGAATCCGGCAACTTACCAATATCCTCTGCGGCCAGCGCCTCTGAAATAGAGGCGTTTTCCATTTTCATAGACTGCGCACGCATCAAGCTCGCCCGGATACCGGTCACCATCACTTCTTCAACGTCTGAGGCAGCCTCATTGGTGGAATTTTGTGCATAGACCAGGCCGGCACTGCCCGAGGCAGTTGCTACGGCCAGGGACAAAATAGCAGGCTTAAAAATAGCGTTGTGTTTCATGTCTCTCTCCCGTTGTGCTTTTTAGGCTGTAAGAAAATCTTTGCAACCGGTTGTAATTTAGATCAGGCAGCGACGAAAGCCAAAAAAAGTTCCATTTTTTTTCTGATCGCTACAAAAGGTTACATTTTGATCAATTAATGGAACCTTCAGACTGCTACCGACAGAAACAACCGGTTGCAATACGCGCCACTAAATAACATTGGTTACATTAAGTGTCATATGAGAATAAATCGCATTGCACCCTGAAATGGGAGTTGCACACAGAAAACGACAAGATAGGCATGAAAAACGGCGCTGGAAAACAGCGCCATTTATCGGGGATTCAGGGAGAAATCAGGAGAAGGAAAAGAGGGAAATCTAGCCCTGACTGCTGTTGCGAATAAGGATGTCGGTGGGCAGCAGACCGGGCTCCACCCGCTCGCCGTCAATCATGGCGAGCAGCTTCTCCACCATTAACCGCCCGCCCAGCTCTCGATCCTGGCGAATGGTGGTGATGGATGGCGTGTAATAGCGAGCGAGAGAAATATCGTCATAACCAACCACAGCTACCTCAGTCGGCACCCTCAGCCCGTGCTCGGTCAGCGAGTTGATGGCTGCCATGGCGATGGCATCGCTGAGGCAAAACAAGCCATCAAACGTTTGTCCGCTGGCGATCAAACGCAACGCCGCTTCACGGTGACTGTCACGGCCCGATTCCAACGCGATCTCCAGCGCAGGATTCGGGCTTAAACCGCTATTGATCAGCGTCTGCCGATATCCTGCATGGCGCAAATGGCCTTCGGGGGTCGACCAATCGCCAATAATGGCAATTTGCCGGCGCCCCAAGTCAAGCAGATGCCGAGTGGCCAGCTCGCCGCCCAAGCGGTTATCGCCGCCCACACTGCAGTAGCGCTGATCCGGCAGCCTGGCCCCCCAAACCACGACGGGTGTATTGCCGTCGGCGATACGGTTTAAGTCCTCGTGGCAGTCCGCCTGACCAGCCACAATCAAGCCATCGCAGTTGATCCGCCGCAGGCCATCGTGACCGCTGGCTACGGCGTGCAAGCTTAAGCCTGACAGAAGCATTTCGTGCCCTTGCTCAATCAGGCTGAACGAGATGGAACCCAATAGCTCCAAAAAAAATGGATCGGTAATTTGCCAGCGGGCTTCATCCGCCGAGGGTATAACCACACCAATAGTAAGAGATTCTTTTAACCGAAAATTACGCGCCTGGGTATTCAGGCGGTAGTTATGCTCTTTCGCCAGCGCCTGAATTTTCTCGCGCGTCTCCAAATTGACCAGTTCGCTGTTTTGCAATGCACGCGAAACCGTCGACTTGGACACGCCCGCCATTTTCGCCAAATCCACCATTTTTAAGGCGGTTTTTTTTATCGTTGTCGATTCTGTCGTCATCGCCAGCCACTCATTAAGTCGTTCAGCGGAACCAGGCCACTGCACCAGACTGGCATCATAGTTCGTTTTTCACACGCCCACCATACAACCGGTTGTAAATCTGGCAAATATACCCCAGCAACCACTTGCCCTAACTTAATAACACTGGTTTAATTAGTAGCAAAAAAGTACATTAATACCTTCCGTCAACTGCGAGGCAGTGCAAGGGGCGCTGATGAAACACCTGTATCCCACGCTTGTTTTAGGGCTAGTGCTCGCCTTGTTGATGACGCCAAGTAAGGCCGATTCATCCCAAGGGTATCAATTACGGTCGCCCGATAGCACACTGGAGGTGGAGCTGGAAGTCCGCCCGGAGGGGGTGTTCTATAGCCTGAGTTACCTGCATAGATCGGTAGTAAAGCCCTCACGTCTCGGGCTCAAGATAAAAGGCCAGGCCCCTCTGGCCAGCGCACTCAAGGTCGATAAACACCGCGAGCGAGAGGTGGACCAGCAATGGCAGCAGCCCTGGGGAGAGCAACAGAGTATCAAGGAGCACTATCGCGAACTTCGCCTGGAACTGATCGAAACCACTGCAAATCCCCGGCGTTTAACTCTGGTAATACGCGCGTTTAACGACGGTATCGGCCTGCGTTACGAGCTACCTGATCAGCCGCATCTGAAGAATTTCGTGATCGAGGACGAGCTGACTGAATTCGTCTTGGCCGAAAATAGCCACACCTGGTGGCTCCCCGCTTATCGCAACTGGGGCCCGGAATATCAATACCTCAAATCAGCACTTAGCTCGGTCGATGTGGCCTTCACCCCGATTACGTTGGAGGCGCGCCATTACGCGCTGGCGATTCACGAAGCAGCGCTGGTCGACTACGCCAGCATGACACTGCGCTTGCAGGGCGATAACACCAAAACCCTGAAGGTGGACCTGGTGCCCTGGCCGAACGGCGACAAGGTGCGCACATCTACCCCCATGAAGTCCCCCTGGCGCAGCATTCAAATCGCGCCCAAAGCCATAGATCTGCTCAACTCTCACCTGACCCTGAACCTGAATGAAGCACCCACGCCCGAGGCGCTCGCTAGTGCCGAACGCTACCTGAAACCCGGGAAGTACATGGGAATCTGGTGGGAAATGCATATCGGTGAAAAGGATTGGAGCCCCGGCCCCAAACAGGGCGCCACCACAGCGCGCGCTAAACAATATATCGACTTCGCTGCGCAACACGATATCAGTGGCCTGCTAATCGAAGGTTGGAACAAAGGATGGGAGGGTGAATGGTGGCAGCGCCCGCCGACGTTTATCTTTAATCAACCCGTGGCAGGTCTGGATTTGGACGAAGTGGTAGGCTACGGCAGAGAAAAAGGCGTGGCTGTTATCGGTCACCACGAAACTGCAGCGGGGGTTACCTACTACGAACAGCAAATGGAATCGGCGTTTGGATACTACCAAAAGCTCGGCATTCACAGCGTGAAAATGGGCTACGTGGGTAAGCGCATCGACGGTGAACAGTGGCACCACGGGCAATTCATGGTGAACCATTTTCAGCGGCTAGTAGATACCGCCGCGCGCCATCAGGTGATGGTTAACGCCCATGAAACCGTCACCGATACCGGACTGCGCCGTACCTACCCGAATTTAATGACCCGGGAGTGCGTACGCGGCATGGAGTACAACGGCGGCAGCCCTGACAGCGGCAATTTGCCCGATCACACCACCATTATTCCTTTTACTCGCGGCCTCTCCGGCCCCACAGATTTCACCCCCGGCATTTTCAATTTCGACTACCAAAAACATCGCCCCAATAACCGGGTTCCCTCGACGCTCGCCAACCAGCTGGCGCTCTATGTGGTGATCTACAGCCCATTGCAAATGGTGGCGGATCTGCCAGAAAACTATGCCGGACATCCCGCCTTTCAATTTATCGACGATGTACCCACCGATTGGCGCGAGAGCCGGGCGCTGGAGGGAGAGATTGGGGAATATCTGGTGGTCGCACGACAAGACAAACACAGTGCCGACTGGTATCTGGGCGCTATCACTAATCAAAAAGCGCGAAGCATCCGCGTGAAACTCGATTTTCTCGCACCCAATACTGAGTACGAGGCGCAGATCTATCGCGATGGCAAAGATGCAGATTGGGAAACCAATCCTGAGTCCTACGACATTACCCGGCAGCGTGTGAACGCAGATACTGAGCTCAGGTTGGATTTAAAACCGGGTGGTGGTGCCGCCATACGATTTAAAAAACGCTAGAAAATTCACGAGCTGGGTTGGGTTCCTTAGACGTAATTTTTCGGGTTAGATCAACTTTGCCGACAAAGCCTTCTAACCCGCCTAAACCACTAGCAAAATGTGCGTAAAAAGCTCGAGTAACCGTTTTCAAATTTACAAATATTGACCCCTCTTAACCGAGCTGACTACTAGACTTGAGTGCAAGCCCGCCTAAAAAGAAACGGGTAGAAATTCCGTGTTTGCCTGTGCACCTGACAGCAACTGAGCAACACACAACAATAATTTCAGAGGCTTTACATGAACAACGCGCCCCAGTTAATTCCCTCGGTTGTGGAAGACCTAACCGCTTCGCTCGATATAGATTCAGCCCGCCGCACCGCCATTAAACAGGTAGCTGCGATTTGCGGCCTCGCGTTATCCGCCAGTTCGCTCTCGGCACTTGCCGCTGTGGTTACACCGCCCACGGATATGAATCGCAGTAAGAAAACGCTGCTCGATAAAGATCAATTGGCGCTGGTGCGCGAACTGGGTGAAATGATTATTCCTACTACCGATACCCCCGGCGCCATTGCCGCGGGTGTGCATGACTTTATTAATCATTTTACCGTTTACTGCGCAACGAAAGATGAGCAACAAAACCTGCTGGATTTTTTAGCGCGCCTGAACAACAAAACTCCCTTCCTGCAACTTGGCAAGCAACAGCAAATTGATTTGCTGAACAATATGGAGCAAGCCAAACACGGATTCACGCAAACGGACCGCAACAACTTCAAACAATTTAAAGCACTGGTGTTGTTTGGTTACTACACCTCCGAAATTGGCGCCTCGCAGGAACTGGCCTACCTCGCCATTCCCGGCGGCTACAAAGGCAACTTTAAATTTAAAGAGATAGGTAAAGCCTGGGCACTACCGCAGTAATTTTTCGCGTGCACCTTTCCTACTAATTTTTTATCTCTCTTTCCTGCGAAGTAATTTCCATGAGCGACAGCATTTATATCGTCAACAGCAAACAAATTTTTGATGCAATTGTGGTGGGTTCTGGCATAACCGGCGGTTGGGCCGCCAAAGAACTCACTGAAAAAGGTTTGAAAACGCTACTGGTAGAGCGCGGCCGCCCGGTCGAACACCGCAAAGATTATGTTGGTGAAGGTGTTAAACCCTGGCAAATGCCATTCCGTGGAAAAATTGAAAATTCAATTGTGGAAGAACAGCATTACATTCAGAAAAAGTGTTATGCATTCAACGATGCCACCAAACACTTTTTCGGCAATGATAAAGATTACCCCTACTCCACGCCAAAAGATAAACCCTTCGATTGGATACGCGGCAATCAACTAGGTGGCAAATCATTGCTCTGGCATCGCCAATCCTATCGCTGGAGCGAACACGACTTCACCGCCAATGCGCGCGACGGGCAAGGTACCGACTGGCCAATTCGTTACAACGATATTGAAAAATGGTACGACTACGTGGAAGTTCACGCGGGCATTAGCGGATCCGTTGAAAATCACCCGTCATTACCCGACAGTAAATTTCTGCCACCGTTTGAAATGAACGCGGTAGAAAAAGAAATGAAAAAGCGCATTGAATCCAAATGGAGCACGCGCAAAATGTTCATTGGCCGCACGGCCCATTTATCAGTGCCCGCACCGCACCATACCGCGCAAGGGCGCATTCAATGCCAAGCGCGCAATGAGTGTCAAAAAGGCTGTTCGTTCGGTGCGTATTTTTCTACCCAAAGCTCAACACTGCCGGCGGCACTTGCGACCAATAATTTGAATATCGCCACCAATAGCATTGTGCACAGCGTGATCTACGACCCTAAAACCAATCGCGCCACAGGGGTGCGTGTGATTGATGCAGAGACAATGGAAACGCGCGAATACTTTGCCAAAGTGATTTTCCTGTGCGCCTCCACACTCGGCACTACGCAAATTTTACTCAACTCCAAAAGTGATAGTTTCCCCACTGGCCTTGCCAATTCCTCCGGTGTACTGGGTCATTATTTAATGGATCACCTTTACACGGCCGGCGCAACTGGCCGCGTGGAAGGTTTTGAAGAGGAATATTATTCAGGTCGTCGTCCCACGGGCTTGGCGATTCCGCCATTCCGCAACGTGACCGAGAAAAATAATAAATTTTTACGCGGTTATATGCTCACTGGCGCCGCCATGCGCACCCCTTGGGATGCATTTGCCTGGCAGGATGGCTTCGGCGCAGACTTTAAAAAATCCATTCGCAGCGCTGGTGGTTGGACTTTCCACCTGGGTGGATCAGGTGAAATGTTGCCGCGTTATGAAAACCAGGTTTCCCTGCACCCGACACTAAAAGATAAATGGGGCATGCCGCAACTGCATATTGAATGCACCTATGGTGAAAACGATATTAAAATTTTCCACGATATCGCCGACACCTGCGCCGAAATTCTTGAAGGCATCGGCGTGAAAGACGTCCAAAAAGAAATTCGCGCATTAAAAAAAGGAGAATGGGCGCCGGGCTTGTCCATCCACGAAATGGGTACCGCACGTATGGGCAAAGATCCAAAAACGTCGGTATTAAATGGATGGAACCAGGCGCATGATGTGCCCAATTTGTTTGTCACAGATGGTGCCTGCATGGCTTCTTCCGCCTCGCAAAATCCGTCGCTCACCTATATGGCATTAACAGCGCGCGCCGCCAGTTATGCGGTAGAGCAATTGAAGCAGGGCACAATTTAACGCCGCCCGTTCCGATCAACACAACCACTAACAACAGTAAAATTTTCACAAAGGAACTTTCGTTATGAACCTCGCTAAAACCATAAAAGCAATCACCA
Source organism: Cellvibrio sp. KY-GH-1 (assembly GCF_008806975.1). NCBI lineage: Bacteria > Pseudomonadati > Pseudomonadota > Gammaproteobacteria > Cellvibrionales > Cellvibrionaceae > Cellvibrio > Cellvibrio sp. KY-GH-1. Next base: position 4,740,857 of record NZ_CP031728.1, on the reverse strand, counting down.
TGGCTGCCATTGCCAGCGTGAGCCTCTCTACCTTTGCTGCGGACATTGCCCAGACCTCACCCCAATTAAGCGTGCAGCTTTGGTCAATTAAAGATGATGTGGCAAAAGATTTTGAAGGCACATTGAAAAAGCTGAAGGCAATGGGCTTTCAAGGTGTAGAGTTTGCTGGCAATTTTGGCCCCTACGCTAACGACCCCAAAGGTTTAAAAGCATTTTTGGAAAAGACCGGATTAAAAGCGTCGGGCGCGCACGTACACTTCGACAAATTAACTCCCGAAACCTTCGATGCGACTGTTGCTTTCTACAAAGCGATCGATTGCAATTATTTAATTATTCCGATGGATAAACGTGCCTTCACACCGGAAGGCGCCAAAGAAGTTGCTGCAGATCTTGAAGCCCTGCAGAAAAAGTTAGCGCCGCACGGCATGCACACTGGCTACCACAACCACAAACCGGAAATGCTGGGCGATAAAGGCAAAACCCCATGGGATGTGATTGGTACCGGCACATCTCATGATGTAATCCTGCAGCAAGATGTGGGCTGGACAGAAGTTGCCGGTAAAGACCCGGTTGAATTTGTGAAAGCTTACCCTGGCCGCACTATTACCACTCACTACAAAGCTTCAGCACCTGAGCCAGGCAACAAAGAGCACCCAATCATTGGCCAGGACACCACAGACTGGAAAGCACTGATTCAAGCGAACAAAACCGTTGGCGGCACCTTGTGGCTGGTGGTTGAGCAAGAATCCTACCCTGAAGGCATGAGTCCGATGCAAAGCGTGGAAGCATCCTTGAAAGGTCTGCAAAAAATTATTGCCGACGGAAAATAATTATTTGGTCGAATAAAAAAACGCCGCAGACTGCGGCGTTTTTTTATTGTCGATTCAAAAGAATCCATTTACTCCGTTACTTATTGCAGCAAGGTTTTAATATTTTCCCCGGCCGATAACGCGACATAATTGCCCAATGAGCGATAAACCTCAAATTGCGTCTCATCAAAATATTGATCGTTGGTCGATTCATGCGGATAACACGGGTTAGCATGGCGATAATAACGCAAATACTCCGGCTCATTACCGGTAAACGAGAGTTTTAAATAAAGTAAGCGACCAATTTCGCCATTGCTGTACTCAATAATTCCCTCTGCATAATTGGTAGGTGAAAAGCCATTGACCGGGCGAATATCATTAACATTTAGTTTTATGTTAATGCCAAAGTCGATGGCCGCATAGCGCTGCAGCGTCACTAGCCCTGCAAAATCCATCGTTGGATCGGCTTCGGCATCAATGCAAATAATGGTTTTGCATTGACGCTTGAGCAATTCATAAACGCCCAAATTTTCCAAATGCCCACCATCTGAACAATTGACGTACGCTGTCCTCTCACTCGCCGCACCGAACGCTTCTCTGATTAAATAGGAAAGCCCCGGAGGCCTAAAGCGAAATAAAAATTTTTCGGCGCTGCGTTTGAATTTGTTAGGGTTTGGCAACCAATAATTTAAGCGCGTATTCAATAGGGTCAACAAAAAACGCAGTGGCCTGACGGTACCAACCCCCATATTCGGCGAAACAGCCGCCGCTGAAATGGCCATCGCCGTTGCCAGATTGAAATGCTTGTCAGCAGCCTCTAATGAATCGGTTGGGCAGTAACCGGTAAAGTCGCTGCCACAAAAACGTTTGCTCAATATAAACGGCATGGAGCGGCGGGAACGCAATTGCGGATTGTCGCTGCCCTGTAAGTTAAGCGTAGTGTTAATAATATGGTAGGGCGCACTGCTGCGCTCTCCATTTAACTCGCTCATTTTTAATTTATCGTTATGACCAAGCTCGCCATCTTGAGAGGTAAGTAAAAATGTGCGACTAAGCCTATCCCGATAAAAGGGGTGTAGTGAAAAACGGTTAATACTGACAAACAGAGTGTTATAAAACCACACCACTAACCCCATCAAATAAATCCACCACTCTGCATTGCCGCGGGAAATTTGCAATTGACTGATGCGCAGCATTTTTCGATTGGGTGGTAAATTTAAGGATTCAGCAAGATCCCAAGCACCCAGAGTACGCAACATAAACCCGACGCTCAATTCATCCACGATGGCGATATCGATACTGGAATTCTCATCCGTCGTGAAGGCGCTGCTATTAGCAAGCTCAGGGCATTCAAAATGAATATTGTGATCCCAATAGGAAGTCACTCGGCAACTCTGGGTATTAATATATTTCTTATTAAGAATAGGTACTAAATAATTATGCAATTGCGATGCTATTTCCGGGTTCAGCTCGCTCGCTGCAACATAGATTAACCGGGGCGCAACGGAATTCGCATAATAATTGATTACCCCGGAGGCATCGCTGGTATGCCTCGGATCGATGATCTTTCGCGTAGTATCGGTGAGGTCATAGCTGTAAGGTGTATTCACCGCCTGAATGCAAAAAAACAAATACATTAATATCAGCAGTAGCGGCGCAAACATACTGCTCAAAATCAGGATCAATTTTGCCCGCAACTTTATATAGCCAACTACAAATGCAACCAGAAGTGCGCTGGATGTTATGGCGATTGAAGTGGAATAGGTTTCCGCAAAAATTTTAAATTCCGTCACCAGCGCGGTCGCGTTGTAGCCAGCGACGTTGCGTAAAAAATGCAGCAGCGGAATAGAGATAACTGCCGATATGGCGATGACGGCGTAAAATACAAACCGCTCATCCGCGCGATCGCGCCCCAGCCAACTAAGCTTATCTTTGAACATGGGGCGCAGAATAAACCCGAGCAACAGAGGAATTATTCCCATAATTAATGGGAAGAAAAATTGTAGTTCAGCACTGAAGCGCCCAGCGACCTCCAAAAACAATTCAGTAATAAATACCGCGAGTATGACCATAGGAAAAAAGGTCAACACACTACGCAATGCCCCTTCAATAAATAAAATGGGAATTCGCAGCTTGCGCGCGAAACCATTAGTACGCAAATATTCGCTGTAATTGCGAATGTGATTGAGCGCATCGGGTTCATGGCGACCATTTTTATCGGTAAGTTTATGCAAGTTTTCTGCATCATCTTTTGCCAGTGCGCTGACACAACTACCAATATACCCTCCCCCAGAAACGGTTGAGAGGTAATCAATTTTTGAAAACCATTTGTGGGAGATCAAATACTGGATAACACCCAGGCAAAATGACGCCGAGCGAATTCCGCCCCCGGAACAGGCGAGCCCCACCAGATTATTACTGGTGCTAAAGCTATTTTCTAATGCGAGGGTATCTTTGTTGCCAGGGCAATTTGCCCGACGTTTGCCGATCTCATGCAGCTCCGCTGGAAACACTTCCTCCTGGAATATTTCAGTCTTTAAAGGGTGACTCATGGTATGAATATCCTTTTTAATAAATGCTATTGGTTTACCGTTTCTACCGATAAAAAGATGAAGAAACCTCAAAGGTCGTCCATGAGTAGCCGCGGCCTTGAGTAAAAAAGGTAGATACAAACTAATTCACCCGGTAACTCGAAGCGACGCAAGCCTGCCCCTAGATAGGGCAAAATAACGATTAAATGGTTAATTTTCGTGAGGAGGTGTGAATAGCCCGCCCCGATTCAGGCATAATAAGTTTAAACAACTACAAGCTCTATAACAAAACATAACAGCATAACAATAAACGCAACCCCAATGCCTATAACCCTTTACCGCACAGTGGCAACCAATACCAACAAATCAAGAGCGGTCTGGTTGGCGGCACTATGCATTGGCTGTGGATACTATTACTAGCGCTCGTTGCCAGTGGACGTCGCCAATCAGCAAAAACAAGAAGCTGCGCTAGTATTGAATAACCCAATTAACCAACATCACTATTTCTTCTACGAGAAACTTCAATGAAAAAATTCTTCCAATACAGTTTATTGTGCGGATTCGCAATCGCTCCCTCACTGTGGGCCGCTGATGTGCAACAACTGCCAGCCCACGTAGGCGGCCGAGTGCTGGAAAGCATGGCTGCCGATGGCAGCAAAGCCTATGAATACTCCTGGCCTGCTGTATATTTTGAGACGGCATTTAACGGTGATTCACTAAGTCTGAAGTTTGATGACGACCAAAATAATTTCCAATTAATTGTGGACGGCGCAGCGCCAGTCGCCATTAATAAACCGGGCAAGCAGGACTATCAAGTTCCCAATCTCAGCGCGGGTAAACACACAGTGCGGTTGGAAAAAATTAGTGAGACCCAATCCAATAGCGGTCGCTTCCTCGGCTTTTATTCCGATGACAAACCAGTAAAACTGCCGGCGCGCAAACGTCAAATTGAATTTATCGGTGACTCTTACACCGTCGGTTACGGGAATGTATCCTCAAGCCGCGAGTGTAACGATGCACAGCTCTTCAGCACCACCAATTCACAATTGGCCTTTGGCCCACTGACCGCAAAACATTTTAATGCAGATTATCAAATCAACGCCTCTTCTGGTTTTGGCATAGTGCGTAATTACAATGGCCACTCCCCCGAGAAAAGTTTAATTGGCTTGTACCCCTTTACGCTCCACGCCAACAACTTTGTGTACAATAGCAATTGGCAACCGCAAGTTGTTGTGATCGGATTGGGGACTAATGATTTCTCCACACCGCTTAATGCCAATGAACGCTGGAAAACGCGTGAAGAATTGCAGCAGGATTACATCCACAAATACACCGAGTTTGTAAAATCGCTGCAACGTAAAAATCCTAAAGCAGAATTTGTGCTGATGGCATCTGACCATGTGAATGGCGAAATTGCCAATCAGGTTGCCAAGGTACTGGAAAACTTGAAAGCGTCAGGCATGAAACGCGTCGACTTCATTAAGTTTTCCGGGCTTGATTTGCAAGGCTGCCACTGGCATCCATCCGCCAAGGACGACCAGCTGTTAGCTGATTTGATTATCAAACATTTACAAAACAAAAAGGTTTGGTAAGCGCGGCACTCGGGTAGAATGACTTAACACTATAAAAACGGGGCTCACAGGAGCCCCGAACTTAATCGCATCGGCAAATGCATCGGTCAGCACTATTGAATTCACGGCTAATCACCCATTAGCCAGATCATTAATAGCTGGACGAGAATTATGAAAACAATATTCACCACAGCAGCCCTGCTTCTTAGCGCACTTTACGCATCAACCAGCCTCGCGCAAAATCCGTTAAATTTTGGCAACAATATTCGCACGGCAGACCCCTCCGGCCATGTGTGGGCCGATGGCAAGATGTATCTCTACACTTCACACGATGAAGAGTGCCAGTTGGATTTTCACATGAAAGACTGGTACGCCTTTTCATCAGCGGATTTAGTCAATTGGAAAAACCACGGGCCAATTCTGAAAATTAGCGATCTCACTTGGGCAGACAATTTCGCCTGGGCGCCTGATGCGGCCTACAAAAATGGCAAATACTATTTAATTTTCCCCGCCGGTAATGGCTACAAAGATCGCGTCAACCCGGAAAAAAGCACCAAGTGGATGGGCCTCGGCGTCGCCGTAAGCGATTCCCCCACGGGCCCGTTTAAAGATGCAATTGGTAAACCTTTATTTACCACCCCCTACGCCAATGACCCGAGCCTGTTAATCGACGACGACGGGAAAGCCTATTTGTATTTCCACGGCATGAATGCGGACTATCAAGTCGCTGAAATGGCCGACGACCTGCTCAGCATTAAAGGCGGCTTACAAAAAATGGACATGGGCGGCTACGAGCCCAAAATGGAAGGCCCCTGGGTATTCAAACGCAACGGCATCTATTATTTCACCATGCCCGAAAACAACCGCAGCCTCGCCTACTACACCGCGAAATCGCCCAAAGGCCCCTGGAAATATCACGGGATTTTTATGGAAGCCGAAGGCGGCAACAATCACCACTCCATTGTTGAATACAAAGGCCAATGGATTCTCTTCTACCACCGCTGGTTAGACACCCCGGAAACAAAATGCACCAAAAAACAGCGCCATGTTGCGGCAGAATATTTGCACTTCAATGCGGATGGCACGATTCAAAAGGTCGAACGAACTGATGAAGGTGTTGGGGATTTTCCGGAAACAGTTGAAAAACAGAAATAAAGAGCCTGTAAAAAATTCTGTGTAACTGCCAGCTCAACGATAATCCATCAATCGCTCATCAAACACAATCATAAAATGATTGAGCGCTGCTCTCCAATTGCGAATGGGCATAGTCCATTTTTTGGAGGCATCCTGGATTGCCAAGAAAATCACTTTCTTGGCTGATTCATCCGTTGGAAATAATTTGCGCTTTTTGATTGCCTGACGGATTACGCTATTCAGCGATTCAATCGCGTTGGTGGTGTAAATTGCGCGACGAATGTCTTCAGGGTAAGCAAACAAGGTGCGTATATTTTCCCAATGGGTATGCCAGCAGCGACTAATTTGCGGGTACTTTTCATCCCAGCGCGCACCGAGCTGCGCGAGCGCCAGCAGTGCCTCTTCTTCAGTGATGGATTGGTAAATTCGCTTCAGGTCTGCCGTAACGGCTTTGTAGTCCCTCCACGGCACGTATTTCACTGAGTTGCGTACCATGTGTACGATGCACAGTTGAATCTGCGTTTCGGGAAAGGCCGCGTTAATCGCCTCCGGAAACCCTTTTAGCCCGTCAACGCATGCGATCAAAATGTCTCGAACACCGCGATTCTGTAGCTCCGTCAGCACGCCCAGCCAAAATTTTGAGCCTTCATTTTCCGAGAGCCACATGCCTAATAATTCTTTCTGGCCCTCCATGGTAACGCCCAATGCAAGGTAAATGGATTTGTTGATAACCTGCTTATCCTGGCGAATCTTTACCACGATGCAGTCGAGATAAACAATAGGATAAACCGAATCCAGCGGGCGCGATTGCCATTCGACGACCTGCTCAATAACAGCATCTGTCACTTTGGAAATAAGAGTAGCAGAGACGTCTGCACCATACATGTCCTTGAAAGTGGCTACGATTTCGCGGGTGGTCATGCCCTTGGCGTAGAGGCTTAGTATTTTGTCATCCATCGACGTAAAGCGGGTTTGGTGTTTCTTCACCAACTGCGGCTCAAAGCTGCCTTCGCGATCACGCGGCGTTTTGAGCTCCATCTCACCGTCTTCCGTTTTCAGGGTTTTGGTGGTGTAGCCGTTGCGGCTATTGGCAGCACCTGATTTTTGGTGTTTCTCGTAGCCAAGATGGGCATCAAGTTCACCGTTGAGAGCTGCCTCAACGGTGATTTTGGTGAGCATTTGACTGAAGTCGCTCAGGTCTTTCTCAGTCTTCATGTGCTTTGCTGCTTCGCGCGCAAAGGCTTCAAGGTCTTTTTTGTTCATACTGTTTATCCTGCCTATATGAGGTTAATGATAAACAGTTACACAGATTTATTTACAGTCTCGAAATAAAGTAATTCTTAAAAGCGACGGAGTTTATCCGCCGCTTTTATTTTCCCATTGAGTTAAATACCTAGTCCGGTTGCGCGCAGCTCAATTGAACTTCCAATACCCCAGAGCTAATCAGCTTCTCATCTGTAGCCAATGGCAAGTACTTTTTACCTGCTTTTGCGAAATTGATTTTTCCTCCCATCAAAAAGCTACTGTAACCGTCTTTTTTGGCGCTCACTGTAAAAGAACTAAATGCGGACTTGCAGCCACACTCACCAATTGACTTATTTAACTCAACCTCAAATGACAGTAGAGGAATATCCGAATCAGGGATAAATTTCCAGTTTTTGATCTGCGCACAAGCAGATAGTTTATTATCAAAGCCAATATTTTCTTCACCCAGGGCAAATACATGTACAGAAAATAAGGCCGAAAAAAGTAAACTATACTTTAGTACCGCCATTAGTTGGCACTCCTTTTTGATAAGCCACTTTCACAACCAAAAAAGACTTTCCACCATTCTTACTGACCTGCCGCAACAATGGAAAAATTCGACGCTCTACTTCAATGCACCCATGGCTATACCCCTTGGAAGAATCATGCAAATAGAACCCACCTCTCATAATTGGTGAACAACGAATTTTTGTACCTGAATCTGCCGGCTCCATTCGCGCACGATTATTTCCCCAATTAATCCAAAATTGTTCACAGTCGCCAGCCTCAACTCCTCGCGGAATTTGTTGAATTCCCCAAGCCGGACTAAGAGTACACGATCCAGTTCCATCATCTTTGGCAACACCTTTATTTTCCAGGTAAATTTTATAAAACCCTTCAGGTATTGGCCCACTCTCGGGGACACAGTAATAGTCCGGCTCTTGATAACCAGGTAATCCAGACGTTGCCTTAAAAGCACCTTTTCCTGACCATACTATTTTCTGTCCATCATAAATCATGTCGCTAATCATGCATCCCTCTCCCTAATTAACATCAACCAATAGAACGTTTATTTTTAATTGGAACCAAAAATAAAGTTGTGATCAACACAGCATATTTACAACCAAGCGCAAGATACCAAAGTAAAGTATTACCAAATACCCAGTGAATGTCGCCTTACCTATCAAATCAAACCAAACCATACATCAAAAGAGCCTCAATTCATCTCCAAATGCTCCATTTTCCTCTATTAGCTTGTTATAACTATCTATAGCCACCTTGTTTTGCTCATACCATATGAGCTCCCTCTCGTCATTGAATTGCGGAGAGTTTCCATCAACAGAACGGCTTTCACTAGAATTTTTGGTCGTAGTCATAGCTTCATTTTCAGCACTTTAACTGTGTAACCTCTATAATTGAGCAATCGACAGGCAACATGTAACATCAAACTAAAGTATCGAGATTAATGGCAATGCTTGACATAAAAGAAAGAATAGAAGTGATAAAAAAATTAGTTAGCCAAGATTCGGAATGCAGTTTGACATATGCAGCGTTAGAGTGTCGACTCACTATCGAATACATTGCATACGAAAGATTTAAAGCGTCGTATGCCTATTTATCACCAAAAGAACTTGAAGGATGGTCGCCAAGAGATGTCGTTCGACAGGTGGCAGCAGATGTAAACGACACAGTTTGTGATCAAGTTACATTACATATAAGTAAACAACCAATTACTGGGACTCCACCATCCACATTAGAAGAGTATGAATCTTTAGATTACATACCGATAGGAACTCAGGCAGAACTAAAACTAGGCAAGCTGCATAGTCTTTGGCATGGAGTTTCAAATACTGCATTGCACATACCCATACCTACAATCAGCACTGAAGCCATGAGCATTTATGGCCAACTAGATAAAATAAAATCTAAAGTTCAAGATGTAATTGATTTCCTATCAGATTTACAGACAGGCAATATGATACTAGGCGGCACCAAAGAGAAAACTTACAACTTTTCTTGTGATTCATGCAGGATAGAAATTAAAAAAACAATAAAATCAATAGGCCGCAAAAAAATAATTCATTGCATAAACCCAAAGTGCAAGGAAAGTTATTTAATTGAAGAAGATAGCAAAACAAAAGAACTCTTCTATTCAAGAAGAGTTTTTGTAGTGGATTGCAAATCCTGTGGCCAAAAACATGAAATCCCAACAAATATATTCAAAGGCCTCAAATTTGAAGAGGCGCTCAACATTCAATGCAGCAACTGCAATAAAACACAAGTTATTATTATGCGCCCCATGACAAAAATAGTCTCAGATTAGTGTAAAAACGCCGCAAACTAGCGGCGTTTTTTACCACCAAGTATAACTAAACCTTATTCCCCAGTGGTAATTTGGTGACCGGCTTTCCAGTCGCTGCAAATAATGCGTTAGCTACTGCGCCGGCAATGGGAGGCAAGCCGGGTTCGCCCACGCCAGAGGGAGCTTCCGCCGATGGAACAATATGCACTTCCACCTTGGGCATGCTGGCGATGCGCATCAATTGGTATTGATGCAAATTGGTTTGCTCCACCACACCATTTTTCAGCGTGACAGCTTCGCCCAGTGCTGCACTCAAACCCATACCTATACCGCCTTCCATTTGCGCGCGAATTACATCCGGGTTGACTGCTACACCGCAATCTACCGCGCAGACTACGCGTTCCACTTTAAAACTTTTATCCGCATTTACGCGTACTTCCGCGACCTGTGCCACCCAGGTACCGAAGGATTTATGCACGGAAATTCCACGCGTGACGCCCGCAGGCAGAGATTTTTTCCACTCGGCTTTTTCCGCCACCAAATTCAATACGCCTAGTGCACGCGGCTCGCTCGCGAGTAATTGGCGGCGAAATATCACTGGATCTTTTTTCGCGGCTTTGGCCAATTGATCAACAAAGGTTTCTACCACAAACGCATTGCCAGAGTGCCCCACTGAACGCCACCAGAGCGTAGGGAGTTTTACCGCCAACTCGGAGCCCTGCACTTGCAAATGATTTATGGCGTAATGCATGTCTTCTATGCCCTCCACCACAGTGCCGTCCACCGGGCCTTTAACCATACCTTCAAAAGGGGTACCGCGTAATATGGACGGTGCCACCGCATGGTGTTGCCACACCAGTGCGCCATCATCCGCCACAGCGCCGCGAATATGGTGTACCGCCATGGGGCGGAAACGCGCATTTAAAAATTCATCTTCACGCGTCCATACCATTTTCACCGCGCGCCCCGGAATTTGTTTGGCGATATGCGCTGCGTCCACCACGTAATCACTAGCGCAAGCCCGACGACCAAAACTGCCGCCCGCAAATACGCTGGTGATTTTTACTTGCTCGGGTTTTACTCCGGCAACGGCAGCCACTTCATTTTGATCAATAGTGGGCATTTGGCTTGCCGCCCAAATTTCCACCTGGGTTTTATCCATTTTAATAACACAATTCATCGGCTCTATCGGTGAGTGTGCTAAATAAGGCAATTCATATTTTGCCTCGATAATATTTTTTGCAGATTTTAAACTTGCCGGTGCGTCACCAGTGTTTTTTACCACATGACCTGCTTTATCCGCTTGCGCGTGACTTTCACTGTAGAGCAGATCGCTACCGCGTGTTTCACAGGCCGACAAATCCCAATCGATCGCCAACAATTTACGCGCTTTATTAGCAGCCCAGAAATTTTCCGCTATCACCGCTACTCCACGCGGAATTTCCACTACTGCAACCACGCCGGGGGACGCTTTGGCTTTACTGGCATCAAGTTTTTTCACCTTGCCAAAATATTGCGGCGGATAGGCGACCAATGCGGTCAGCATGCCGGGCAACTGAATGTCCTGGGTATAAACCGCTGTGCCATTGGTTTTGGCATGACTGTCTTTACGCGGAATGGATTTGCCGATTAATTGAAAATCCTTTGGATCTTTCAACGCCGGCTGCTGTGGAGTTGCCAGCGCCGCAGCTTTAGCTGCAAATGCACCCAACTCGCTGGAATGCTTGCCATGGCTGATAATGCCATTTGCAATTTTTACTTCCGCTGGCGGTACTTTCCATTCAGAAGCGGCCGCGGATTGCAGCATTTCACGCGCGGCGGCACCCGCTGAGCGCAATTGTTGCCATGAGTTAGCAATTGACGACGAGCCACCGGTACCTTGCATTGGGCCCCAAAAAACATTGTTGTAACGTTGAGCATCGGCCGGTGCAAATTCAAATTCTACTTGTTCCCAACGCGCACCCACTTCTTCAGCAATCACAGTGGCAAGCCCAGTGCTCACGCCCTGCCCCATATCCATGTGTTTGATGGCTACAACCACTTTGTTATCGGCAGTAATTTTTACAAACGCATTAAACACCGGCGATGCTTCTGCCGCCAGCGCAGAAGGTGAAAGGCTAATTGAACCGCAACCGATCAGTAAGCCGCTGCTCACTGCGGTCGCTTGTAAAAATTGACGGCGCGATAACTCGAGTGATTTTTTTTGTTCACGCAGTGCACATTGTTTATCGAGGAAATTCATTACACATTTCCTCCCGCTGCTTTGGGTGATTTTGCCATTGCATCTACCGCCAAATGAATAGCGCCGCGAATACGGTGATAGGTAGCGCAGCGGCACAAATTACCGGACATCGCTGAATCGATTTGTTCATCTGTTGGTTTTGGATTGGTCTGCAGTAACGCCGTTGCCGACATTATTTGTCCTGATTGGCAGTAGCCACACTGAACCACATCCAACTGTCGCCACGCCTGTTGCACAGCGTTGAATTCCGGTGAGTTGATCCCATCAATTGTCTGGATATTGGCACCCGCTAACGCGGAGATAGGCATACTGCAAGAGCGAATCGGCGTGCCGTTCATATGCACAGTGCAGGCACCGCACATGGCGATACCGCAGCCTAACTTGGTGCCGGTCATTTTTAATTCATCGCGCAATACCCACAGCAAAGGTGTATCTGGATCCAGCGTTAACTCATGCTTTTTCCCGTTAATCGTAAGCGAAATCATAAAGGGCTCCTTTATTGGCGATGCATTTAATTTGCAAACTGAATTGTTTTAAAACGGATTAGTTAAACGGAAACTCCCGCTCCATATCGGCCGGAGTATCTATATCAAACTCTGCCGACGGCATAGGAATTGCCAACACATGTTCTGCCTGCTGAAACAATAATTGTTTTGCGCCCCGATCACCGGAGCACGCCAATAAATGCGCTTTAAATTCTGCGGGAAATATCGCTGGTACACCCAGCGTATCGGCAAAACTGGCGCAGACAATTTGTGTTGGGCTTGATTTCCAACAGCGATATAACCGCAATAAATCTGCGGCACTGACTTGAGGCTGATCACCCAGTAGAACGAGTACCGGATTATCATTATTTACTTGCGCAACACCATGAGCTAATGAATGCCCCATGCCCAGCTGCCAGTCATCACAATAGGCGATTTCCAACTTGCTCACTGCCAATGTCGCACAGTAATCGGTCAACTTGGCGTGACTGGCACCAGTTACCAGAACAATGCGTGCCGGCGTAACCGCGTGCGCCGCATCCAGTATATGAGCGATCAGCGGCTGGCCGAGATAATCCGCCAGCAATTTGCAACTACCAAACCGCGTTGCGGCGCCTGCGGCTAAAATAACGCAGTCAATTGCCATAACCACTCCGAAAAACTAGCTGTTCGCAAGACTGTGCGTGATCACAGATATTTGCTGCCCGGCAAACATACTCAAGGGCAGCGCGCTGCTGCCAAATAAACGCGCGTGGCATTCCGCCAATACCGAAAGCGCAATACTCTCCGGCAAGTCACCGCCCAGCGCCAAACCCATGGGGCCAGCCACGGGATAACACAATTGCATTTCAGTTAAACCGGCGAGCGCAAGCACCTCCGCTTTACGCTGCGCCGGCCCCAGCAACCCAATATAGGGATTCATTAAGTCACAGGTTTGCAAATGAGCAATGGCCGCTGCATCCAATGGCATATTGTGATGGGCGATAACGACAGCATCCACCCCTTGTAAATACTCAACGGGGATATCAACAACCGACTGAACAACGACCGAAACTCCATCGGGAAAATTGTCGCACTTTTGCGGCGTAAGGCGCGCATCGGCCACAGAAACTTGCCAACCCATCGCCAGTGCCAGATGGCATAACGGGATCATATCCACCCCATTACCCAACACCAACAAATGCGGTAAAGGATTAATCAATGTGGTTAATTGCGTGCGACCATCAGTCGACAAATGTCCGCATTGACGCAACGTAAAATCGCGCGCACAAGGAATAGCGCGCGCTGTTGCAGAATCCAGGTCGAGCGAAAATTCGCACGCTCGATGTTGTTGCAAACACTCAAACACTTCCATTAAGTGTAAATAGCTATTTTCCGCATTGCAGGGATGCAGCAGAATTTCCGCGGCACCGCCACAGCCAATTCCCAAACGCCAGGCAATGTTATCTTCATCGGTTGCGTCATAAACGACTCGGCGCGATTTACCCAGCGCAATCACCTTGCGCGCCTGCAATAGTAGATCTGATTCTATACAGCCACCGCTTAATAAACCGAATTGATGACCTGCATCACTCAACAACATGAGCGCGCCGGTTTTACGATACACAGAACCGCGCGTGTTGATCACGGCCCCCAGCACCCAATTGGCAGAATCTTTTAACGGTAACCAGCGGGCGAGCAAGTTAAAAAAGTGATTGGAATTATGGAAGGACATAACAGCTTCCTTGTGGAAAGGCACCAGAATAATCCGATTAAGGGGGAAAGGAAGTATGGTTTACAAAACTAAACAGCGCCATGACAAATGCAACTAACGCACGCTGAAATGAGCACTAAAAAGCATTAAGTTGCTGATGATTGGGTTTACCCAAGCTGCCGTCATCATCCGGATTTTCCAGCTCGATAATTGTGCGCTGCGCTAAATTCAAGCGTTTCAGTCGCTCACCAAAGTGTTCGCTAAAAATACGATCCATCTCACCCGACGCCTTAAGCTCGCGCAACCCTTTGGTTAAGCGCTCGGCCAACAACGGCTCAGTGGGACTAACATAAAAATAAACCGGTAAAGGCATGTACAACAGCAGGGATTTTTCCGGCACCAGATAGTCCACCGCCATGCCATCTATTTCATAGGCATCATCAATTTCAATCGCGCTTAACGGAACAAAGGCATAGCGTTTGCCCGCTAACATTTTCAACATTATTGACAAGTTAATGGTCTCGATCACCGAAAAACCATTGTATTTATACACATGCCCCTCCCAACCTTTGCCAAAACCCATGGGCAAATAACGCAAATCCGCGAGCGAATCAATGGATGAAAAGCGCGTTTGATTTTCCTTGCGGATTAACAAAATGCGATACCCCATAATGCCGTTAAGAATAGGAACATCAACGCGCAGCAATCCCTGGCGCGGCCCACCCTGCACCGGAAAGCCCACCAAGCGATCAATATTTAATTTCTCGCCACTGATTAATAATTCATGCTTGCGCTCGGACGCCAACGCCTCTTGGGAATAAACCACGCGATAGGGGCCATAATCGCTTTCGGTAACCCGCAGCGCCGCCGTTATCAAAACCAGATAATAATCTTCACGGATGGCGGAATTGTTGCCTAGGTACTTTACGAGTTGCGGCTCAGCCGGGGTCGATCGCACAGGCGCAGCGCCACCCTCAGCCCAACCCGCGAAGGCGGCCAATAGCAGCAACAGCAATCTACATCTGATCAATAAATACATCCGGCCCCTCCGGAGCAAACCTATACATAATCCTAGCAGGCACTCAATTCAACACTACAGGCTATTTACGTCTGAAAAGAACAGGTTCAATGACAGGAGGATATAAACGAAGATGATTCAGGCGCACTATACTTTTGAGATCTTCGTTTATCTGAATGCCAGCGCAGGACCCCGGCAGGATGAGCTCGAGAAGACACCACGACTTTGGCCAGCCCTTACTTGCATGGATTGATTATGGCGCTTTTCGACACGATTCACACCATAGGTTCCACCGTATATTTTGTGCTTGCGGTTCTGCTGGCATGGCTTAGCCGCACCCCTCGTACTAACCCCGGCGCCGGCTTTTGGGCGCTTGCAATTTTTCTCGGCTTTTGCGGCCGCATTGCACTCCTGGCTTTGGGGCCGATCACAAATTCGCAAAGCACTGAAATTATTTATGCCGGTATTATCGCGCTCGAAAAATATTTTTTGCTGCTGGGCGCGTTTAAGTTCCTCAACAGAGAACACTATTCCCGACCATTTTCATTGTTTATTCTCGCCGGAGTCATGTGGATCGTCTGCTATTGGCTAAATATTATTGACCGCATTCAATTTGCGGTGGGATACGGCATTTTTAACAGCAGCATTTTACTATTATTTGCCATTATCGCTTACCGTGAACGCCACCTGGTAAGCCACCCAATTTTGTTAGCGACCGCGATCATCTGTTTTTTGTTTGCCGGTCACTGGTTAACTTACCCGGCGCTGCATTTGTACACTGGCTGGGCGGTACCTGGCTTTATTATTGGTACCACGCTGGTGTTGTTGCTGTATTTAACACTCACGTCGGCAGTGCTAATGCAATTTCAAAAACGTTTGCTGGATGCGGAACAAAATGCACTCGACATGGCCTACCACGACCCACTCACCGGGCTAAACAACAAGCGCTATATGAATACTTTGTTTGAGCAAGCGCTGGTGCTCGCCATGCGGCCCCATCAATTACTCGCACTGATTTATATTGATCTGGATAATTTCAAACCCATTAATGACACAGCCGGTCACTCGGTCGGCGATGAGGTTTTAAAAATTATCGCCAAACGCTTATTGGATCACACCCGCAGCACAGATATTTGCGCGCGCGTCGGCGGCGATGAATTTGTGGTCATCGCCACGCAATTGGAAAGTGCCGAGCACGCCAAACAAATTGCCAATAAAATTCTCGAACAATGCTGCGCCGACATCATCGTCGACCAACACATCTACCACTTAGGCGCAAGCCTCGGCGTAAGCATCTACCCCAGCCACGGCAACGACCTCACCCAATTACTA
This sequence comes from Cellvibrio sp. KY-GH-1, assembly GCF_008806975.1. NCBI lineage: Bacteria > Pseudomonadati > Pseudomonadota > Gammaproteobacteria > Cellvibrionales > Cellvibrionaceae > Cellvibrio > Cellvibrio sp. KY-GH-1. The sequence continues at coordinate 4,724,495 of NZ_CP031728.1, read as the reverse complement.
CAACACGCCGATGAAGCCATGTATAAAGTGAAAAAAAATGGCAAGAGCGGGTTTCAGGTGTTTGCGGGTTAGACTTGTCTATTCGCCGCTTGCAATAGCATTTAACTTAACGGCAAGATCCGCTTTTTACCCAAACAAGGATTGAACACTGTAATCCAATGGATTAGGATTGTCTTTATGCACACTATCGTTGAACTACCCGAGTTTATTCGCCAGTCACAGGGGCTGTTTGCTGAAGATGAGAAGCGCAGCCTTATCAACTATTTAGCTACCCATCCCCAAGCGGGAGATGTGATTCAGGGAACCGGCGGAATCAGAAAGCTGCGCTGGGCCATGCAAGCTAGAGGCAAAAGTGGCGGGGCAAGAATTATTTACTACTACCACAATGAAAGCATTCCACTGTTTTTACTGACGGCTTTCGGCAAAAACGAAAAAGCCAATATCTCGCCCGCTGAACGCAATGAATTGGCCAAATTAACTAACCTGTTACGCAAGCACTATGGGGCAAATCATGAGTAACGCATTTTCCAGTATCAAACTGGGACTAGAAGAAGCTATTGAGTTTTCCAAAGGCAATACCAACAAAGCCGTTGTGCACGAATTCAACGCAATTGATGTAAAAAACCTGCGCAATAAAATTGGCATGTCACAAAATGAATTTGCATCGGCTTTTGGCATTAGCGTAGCAACATTACGCCACTGGGAAAGAGGGGATCGCTCACCACATGGGCCGGCGTTGGTGTTATTAAATGTGGTAGCGAAAGAGCCGCAGGCTGTTTTGAGGGCATTGCAATCCTAGTATTTCAACTCGTTCCTACTAAAAACAAGGAAATTTATGAACAACAAGCAGCTCACCAAATCAAATAACAAAGTTATTTCCGGCATATGCGGTGGCATTGCTGAGTTTCTCGATTGGCCAGCGAGTAAAGTGCGCTGGCTGTGGGCATTAATCACGATTTTCACCGGCGGCACACTAATACTTGCCTACATCCTCTGCATTTTTGTTTTTCCCAATCCTCCCAAAGAATTTGATTTGAATGATTTTCGAAAGCAGTGATTCTCTTAACTTTTAAGTGCTCTCTGATACGGTATAAATCTAAAACTACAAAGGCGCCAATCGGCGCCTTTGTTTTATCTAGAAAAAAACTCACTCCATCTTAAAAAACGTTTCGCGGTAGTGAACCAATTCAGCGATTGAATCGCGGATGTCATCCAATGCTAAATGTGCGCCGGATTTTTTTACGCCGGCGATGACATCCGGGCGCCAGCGGCGGGCGAGTTCTTTGATGGTGCTTACATCCAAATTGCGGTAGTGAAAGTAATCTTCCAGTTTGGGCATGCCGCGCACCAGGAAGCGGCGGTCCTGGCAGATGGAGTTGCCGCAAATGGGCGATTTACCTTTAGGGACCCATTGCTCCAGGAATTTAATGGTTTCAGCTTCCGCTCGCTCTGCGCTGATTTTACTCTCGCGCACGCGCTGGGTAAGGCCGGATTTGCCGTGTTGGTTGGTGTTCCATTCATCCATGCCGAGCATGACGCTGTCGGGTTGATGAACCGCAAACACCGGGCCTTCCGCGAGAATATTGAGGTTGGCGTCGGTGACGATGGTGGCAATTTCGATGATCACGTCGGCGTCCGGGTTGAGCCCGGTCATTTCCAGATCAATCCAGATAAGGTTGTTTTCGTTGGGGACGGGTGTTGTCATAGGTTATTCCTCGCAAATCAGGCACAATGCTTGCCAGACTAAACCATAAATCGCCCGCTAGCCAATTCAGGACCCGAAAAACCACGCATGTCCAAACGCAAACTGACCCGTCGCCAGCAATGGCGCATTGAGAAAATTCAGGAAGAACGCAGCGCCCGCGCCGCGAAACGCGACCAAATCGCCGATGAACAACTCAACGATACTGAATTGGGACCGGAACAACTCGGCCTAATCATTACTCACTTTGGCACCCAGGTAGTGGTGGAATCCACGGAAGGCGAAAATGCAGGTCAGCACCAGCGTTGCCATTTCCGCAGCAATCTGGGCTCGCTGGTCACCGGCGATCGCGTAGTGTGGCGCGCAGGCAACCCCACCGGCGTTGTGGTCGCTGTAATGCCGCGCGATTCAGCGCTGCAGCGCCCTGACCCCCATGGCGATATGAAAACCGTCGCCGCCAATATCGATCGCATCATGATTGTGGTCGCGCCCTATCCGGAACCCCACGCGAATTTAATTGATCGCTACCTGGTTGCTGCTAACGCAATTGACATGGAACCTGTGTTAGTTATTAACAAAATCGACCGCATTGACGATGCAACGCGCGAAAAAGTTACTTACCTGGAAAATACCTATCGTGATTTGGGTTACACCGTGTTGATGGTTTCCACCAAAACCGATCACGGGCTGGATTCGCTGCGCGATTATTTAAAAGATTACACCAGTGTATTTGTGGGCCAATCGGGCGTTGGTAAATCATCGCTGATTAACGCGCTCCTGCCGGATTCGAACTTGCGCGTGGGCGACTTGTCTGAACGACAACAAGGCACTCACACCACCACCAGCGCCATGCTGTTGCATTTTCCCGCCGGCGGCCACTTAATCGATTCGCCCGGCATTCGTGAATTCGGCTTGTGGCACATGGATGAAGATGAAGTGCTGGACGGTTTTATTGAATTTAAACCCTTTATCGGTCATTGCAAATTTCGCGATTGCTCGCACCGCCACGAACCCGGCTGCGCGATTTTGAAAGCGCAGGATGAAGGCAAAATCAGCGAAACGCGCATGAGTTCTTATCGTTATATTTTGCGTACATTAAATGAAAACTAAGGAGTAATAATATGGCACTCCCTTTTGTTATAGAACCGACACAACTCGCGGCACTGCTAGCACAACCAATTAATAGCAAATTATTAATTATCGATATGTGCGCTGAGCAAACGTACCTGCAAGGCCATATCGACGGCGCTATTCATGTTCCGCCCGCAAAAATTCTCGCCGCTGAGCCTCCCATCCCCGGAAAAATTGCCTCAGTAGAAAAATTAAACCGCGTGTTTTCGTTTTTGGGTTTAACGCCTGAAACCCACGTTGTGGTTTATGACGATGAAGGCGGCGGCTGGGCCGGCAGAATGATCTGGACGCTGGATGCGATAGGCCATAAACATTATTCCTATTTAAACGGCGGATTGCATGCCTGGTTGGCATCAGGGCAATCGGTAACGCAAGAAATTCCGGTCGTTACTCCATCCAAGGTGGAAGTAAAAATTGACCCGAACGTGGTGATTGAAATTCCCGATATTATTGGCGAAATGGATCGCGCGGATTTTGTCGTTTGGGACGCGCGCAGCCCACAGGAATACGCCGGCGAAAAAATTACGGCACAGAAAAATGGCCACATGCCAGGTGCCATTAATTGCGATTGGATTAATTTAATGGATCGCAACAATTCACTGCGAATTCGCACTGACGCGCGCGATTATTTAGCGAACCTCGGCTTTACCGCCGACAAACGGATTATCACCCACTGCCAGAGCCACCATCGCTCCGGGTTTACCTATTTAGTGGGTAAAGCAGTGGGATTAAATATTCGCGGCTACCATGGTTCATGGGCCGAATGGGGCAATCACCCAACCACACCGGTAATAACGAGCGAAGCCCAGGTTGAATCCACCTGACCCTGACCCAGCGAGTGGTTAAATCGCGCCGGCTCTACTAGAGTAAAAGTCATCTCCCTGGAGGACTTTACTATGGTAGCCAGGCTCCTGTTGCTGGTCAGTATGCTTGCTTTTGCCGCTGGCTGCGCGGAACAAAAACATCCACCATTGAAAGTAGGTTTTAACACCTGGCCTGGCTATGAATTTATTTACTTAGCGCAGGTCAAGGGGTTCTACGAGCAAGCGGGTGTTGACGTGAAGCTGGTAGAGTTGAATTCTCTGGGCGATGTTCGCCGCGCATTCGAACGAGGACAGATCGACATTATGGCCAGCACCTTGGTGGAGCTGGTCATCGCAGCAGAAAGCAGCGGTCACAAGCTTGCCCCTATTGCGATTACTGATGCTTCCAAGGGTGCAGACAAGTTAATCAGCACCACATCAATCACTAGCCTGGCAGACTTGCGCGGCAAGCGTGTTGGCGCAGAGCCGGGCACGGTAGATACCCTCGTCGTCGCCGCCGCAATGCGCTACGCGAATCTCGACATGCAGAGCACTACATTTGAATTCGCCTCTCAGGATGATTTGATCGCCAAAATTCACGCTGGCGAAATTGATGCGATCCAAACCTATCCTCCCTACGCCACCAAGCTTTTAGACACCCCCGGTTTCCACGTACTGTTTGATACACAACAAATACCTGATGAAATCTTCGATGTCTTGTCGGTAAAGCAATCGTTAATCAACGAACGCAATGAGGATCTGCAAGCGTTTTTAAGGGCCTTTTTTCAAGCTGTCGATTACTATTTTCAACATCCACAAGAGTCGGCCCAAATTATGGCGCAACGCGAAGGAATTACCGCCGACGAATTTATAGAAGCCATAAATTCGATGCACATTTTCACGGCCAACGAACAGCTCGCCGCATTGCAAAGTCCAAAAACTGAAAAGGCCATTCAATACACGATAGACGTGCTACATACACACGGATGGCTTGCGAACCCTGCCACCGCCAAGGATTTTAGTATCCCGCTAAAATGACATCATTTACCTCGTTTACACAACGCATTAATCGCCGCCTGGCATTGCAAATTCTATTGCCGTTGCTAAGCATATTTTTATTAATGGCGATTATCGGCGGAACGGCCATTAACGCATCGGTAGAAATTAGTTTGCGCGAACAACTTGTTGAGCGTGCGCATATCGCTGCAGATAGCGCACAGTTTGCCGTCGAATCTGCAAACACGCTGGGCACCATGCAGCGTTTTGTTTCTGCCCTGGCCGCGGAGGATGAGTTTCGTTCAGTGACGGTGATGGCGGGGAACCCACTTAGAATTGTTGCATCCAGCCAAATGAATGAAGTTAACAAACCTTTGTCCGCATTTAAGAATTCACCAAAAGCAGAAATACTCAAATTAAGCTATGAACTCAGACAAACCCCACACCATAGATTTCAGGACAATCAATTTTTGTATGGCAGTAGTGTCTTGATACTCGGTGTTTCCGAAAATGGGTTGCCGCTCGGCGCTGGCGCGGTAGTGCTGGAGATGAAACCGCAACATTATCGATCTGCAAAACGTTTTGTTTCAAGCACGCTGATATTAGTTATGCTCACAATTCTGGCGGTTATTCTGGTATGTACACTCTACTTACTACAACGACTTATTTTGACTCCCCAAAAAGCCTTGCTACAAACCCTGGACCGCCGAAAAAACAATGAAAAAATTCTCTGCCCTGTAAAGGGAGAAAATGAAATTAGCGCGATATCGCAATCACTCAATGAACTTTTTCTAGCAACGGACCAGGTAGATGAACTTAAAACGCAATTCGTATCTACCGTAAGTCATGAGCTGCGCACCCCGCTCACATCAATTCGCGGTGCACTGGGTTTAGTGCTAGGCGCCTTTGCACAAACGCTAGATCCGAAAATCAAAGAACTGCTTGCCACCGCCGATAGAAATGCGGAGCAGCTAGCGAGGCTAATTAATGATTTACTCGATCTGGAAAAAATGGCCAGCGGAAAAATGACATTTACCATGGAGGATTCGAACCTTTGCCAACTAGCCCGGGAAGCGATTACCAGTATTGAACCCTACGCGGAAAAACACGGTATCAAATTGCATTTCAACGCACAGAACATACAACAATTCGCCGAGGTGGACAAAACGAGAATCTTGCAGGTTTTGTTTAATTTACTATCCAATGCCATTAAATTTTCGGCTGACGGACAATCAGTGATTTTATCGCTGCAAGAAAATCCGCAATATCATCAGTTTAGTGTCAAAGATTTTGGGCGAGGAATTCCCGAAGAGTTTAGAGCAAAGATGTTTCAGCGATTTGCGCAAGCGGATAGCACTGATGCACGCGAAAAAGGCGGCACTGGGCTCGGCCTTAATATCGTTCAAATGATCGTTCAAGCACACGGAGGCAAGGTGGAGTTCTTTAGCGAAACCGGCAAGGGAACTGAGTTTTTTATCAAACTTCCAAAACATCTGCCTGCGGCGCTTACCGCCGCAGGCGAGAAGAGTTAACCTAACTTGCGACGACGCGCCACACCCAGGCCGAGCAAACCCAAACCCAACAACAATAACGCCGAAGGTTCTGGCACGGTAACAGGTGGTTGCGGAGGAGTAATGCCGTGTACAGTTTGCAAATTACCGGAAATACCGGCCCCTAAAAAGCGCACGCCATTTAGGGTTAAACCGTCACCCAATTGGAAATAACCATCCGGTGCGATGTATGTGCCTTGCATACTGCCAGCAGCGACATTTACGTGGCCGCTATTCAATACGCCGTGCACGTTGAACAAAACATTATCCGCTGAAATACCATCGAGAATAATTGCGGCACCACCGCCGAGAATAAAACCAAAAAAATCCACGTTTACAATAAACACATCATCGGCGTTGCCTTTCAGCGTCAGGCTTTTGCCCGCACTCAAATTCAATCCGAGAATGTTAAATACCGATACGTCGCCCTGACGATTAAAGGTTTGCGTAGTGTTAATATAACCGGCATTCACACCAGCAAGCGCCTTGGCAGTTTGCGATGCACCTTTAAGATCGGCGTAAAGCGCATCCCAAAAGCCAGCGCCCTGAACGGTTTTTTCGCCATCAATACTGGCACCGGGGTTCTGTGTGAGCGAGCCGAAATCTGCATCGCCGTGAATCACTGAACCGTGAGCCATATTAAGCGTGTTGCGCACCCCCACATTACCGTAGATCTCAGCTTCTGACCCCAATTCCAGGTTGCCGTACAGCGGTTGGCCGTACCAGATATTGGTGCCGTGCGAGAGCAAGGTGTAATTGCTGGCGTTACCCAAATCCACCGGTAGCGCAAATACCTGGGCAGATGCCAAAGCGAGGGTCGCTGTGGCTAATTTGATGAATTGTTTAATCACGGAGGTTTCCTTTGGTTGATTTGACCTAATGAGTGGTTTAACCCTGCTTTTACTGTATTTATAAGATTTGTATGTAAAGGAGTTCTTTTTTGGAAGTAGTGGTCATTAGGGTTGCGCGTGAATCAGCAATATCTGCACCATTTTGGGAACACCCAATGAAAACAGTGATTTGCATCACAGACGAGAGATCAGCGAAGCGCCAAGTGTAAAAGCTTTCGACAACGTTGTCTTGCGATAAAACGGCTTCAGGAGTGGTTATGGAGCAGTGGGATTTGCAGCAGATACCTAGCGACAAAGCTGAAAACTAAGTACAACTTTTAAGCCCCCCAAGGTTTCAGATTCGCCAAGATCTAACCCGGCCTCGTGCCACTGGGCGATACGCTCGACAATTGCCAATCCCAAACCATGACCCCGACGCGTATCGGTCGCCTCCAAATGACTACTGCGATAAAAAGGTTTAAGTACTTTATCCCGCTCTTCCGGTGCAACGCCTGAACCATTGTCTTCCACAACCAACAGCATCTCTTGCGCATGTAAATCCAGACTCAGGCGCACCTTCCCGCCACCATAGCGCAAGGCATTTTGCAGCAAATTATGTAGCAGCATGGCTATATATTCGGTATCTACCCTGCAACAACCACGTATCGCCGCTGGAGCAACCAGCAATTCAACTTGCTCGCGATAAAACTCCCCGTGCAAAGTCTGCACAAAATCCGCAATAACGGTGGGTGCAGGGCGAAATGAAATTTGTGCTTGCTCCAGGCGCGCATAATTCAGAAGCGCCTCTACCAATCCTTCCATCGCGACCATGTCACGATTTAAATGCGCCAGTTGGCGCTGTTGCAGGGGCGGCAAATCTGCCTCACCCAATACATCCAACCCGAAACGCAAACGCGCCAGCGGCGTACGCAAATCGTGAGAAAGCCCACGCGATAATAATTTATTGTCCGCAATTAATTGTTCGATGCGCTGCGCCATGCGGTTGAATTCCACTTCAATGGAATTGATGTAGGAGTTTTTATCGATGGCAATGCGCGCTTGCAAATTGCCTGCACCAAATTCCTGTGCGGTGCGGCGCAATAACGCCAGGCGCCGCAACAGCGGATACAACCACACCAGTACCATTAAAATCACGCCGGCATAAAATAAGAACGTGAGCAGCCAATTAATCCAGCTACCGGATTCCTGGCGCAACTCATCGGGTAACATTAAGGACAATACCTGATCCTGACTGGCGAGATAATAATTCAGGCTCAGCTGATCGCCTGACTCAAGCAACAAGGCCTCGCCCTTCTCAAAACTTGCTTTCAAATTTTCTGGCAGGGGAAATTCTGCGTAGGGAATCACTTGCGGGTGCAAATTAGAGAAGGCAAACCAATCATCCCATTCAACCTGCACGCCTTGCTGATCAATTAAAATAGCCAGATCGCGGCCAACATTCTTATACGCATTGAGCGCAGAATCTTCCAGTGCAGGTTGCTGCTGGCTGTACCACTGATCAATTCCCCAACCCAAACCAATCACAGCCGACACCACCACAATAAGCAGCGAGAGAGTTAACCGCCTCACGAATTAATCCCACGCCTCGGGTGAAAATAAATAACCACGTGCCCACACGGTTTTTATGCGGTAGGGTTGCTCGGTGTTATCGAGCAATTTTTTGCGCAAGCGTGAAATGCGAATATCGATCGACCGATCAAAGCCATCGTATTCAAATCCGCGCAACTGGCTAACCAATTGATCTCGACTGAGGACCTGCCCCGCCTGGCTCGCCAATAACCAAAGCACATCAAATTCGTTGGCGGTGAGTGGTACCGCTTGTTCGCGATAGAAGACTGCCTTGGCATCGCGTAAAATTTTTAATTGACCAAACTTCAACTGACCGTCAGGTAGTTCTTGTGTTTGCTCCAGCGGTTCACGCCGCAACAGTGCCTTGATGCGCGCAAGCAAGACGCGCGGACGAATAGGTTTATTGAGGTAATCATTCGCGCCCAATTCCAACCCTAAGACTTCATCAGTTTCTTCATTGAGCGCAGTGAGCATTAAAATTGGCCCATTAAAAAAAGTGCGCAACTCGCGGCACACATCAAAGCCGTTTTTACCCGGCAACATCACATCCAGAATAATCAGATCCGGTTTTCGTTGTTGTACGTCTGCCACCACAAGATCCCCTCGCGCCACATGACGTAGATGGTATTCATGCCCTTGCAAATATTGCTGAATCCACTCAGCGAGCGACGCGTCGTCCTCAACCAATAAAATCGAGGCAGTGGATTTATCGTGAACGGGATCAGTAGCTTGATGAATGCTGGTCATTAAAATAATCGCCAATGGGTTTTACGACGGGTATTGGCCTTGTATACCCAGGCCACTTCCATAGTCGCTTCCGCGACTACCTGTTGTTGCCCGTTTTTTAGTTGCAACACGCCCGTTGCATCACTGGCGAATTCAAACATCAATGCGCCCTGGGTTTGTTCTTGCCAACACTGCAAGGGTTGCGTTTTTCCCGCTTGATACAAACAGTAATTTCCTTGCAGGTAGCTGCTCCAGGAAACTTGTACACGCTGATAACACACCTGCCCCTGGTGTAAGGCCACACACCGCGCCGGCGTCAGTAGCAAACTACTGGGGTCGCGCCCAGCGGACATATCAGCAGCACTTGAAGGGCCATCGGCATGCGCCATTGCCACTGTAATCAGCAACAGTGCGATCCAGAATCCTTGCATTTGCCTGAGCGTAATCATTGCAGCTAAAACACGTAACTGACTGAGGTTGCGATAGCTTCGCCATGATCATCCAATATCAATGGACTTTTCATGGCATCCGACACTAAATCGATACGCCGGAAAAAACAGCGGAAAACCCACTTTTCACTGAGAGGATAAGTCGCTCCCACCTCGACCACATAAGCCATACCTGCAGGCACACGGCTCTCGGGATATTTTTCCGAGGCTTCATCGGCATCAATCGAAAAATAATAATCCGTAATTTGTTGCGAACGATAGGTAGCGCCAACTATCCCGTGCATTGTCCAATTGCGATACTGCCAATGACGCGCCAGCTTGAGCGAGTACAATTGTCCATGATGAGTATTGCTAATATCCGCAAGTGCATGCAGCTGCACAATATAGTTACCAAAATACGCTGTTGCGCGTGGGCCAGACATAAAATCACCACGACGTTTTTTTAGCCCGCGGTAATCATTGGTCTTATCCTCACTCATTTCATCATGCTGGGCCAGACCCACCCAGTCCAGCGACCAGTTGTCACCATTATAAAAATTGCAGCCGAGGGTAAATTGCTCCAAACTTTGCGAAAATAATTCTGCAAACAAACAGTGATATTGGTAGCGCGCACTGATATCGAGAAACGCTTCGGTGTGCACCTCACCTTTTTTATTGCCTTCAGGCATGCCCACTAGGGGATTGGTATAACTAACCGCACCCAGACCAATTTCAAAATAGCCTCCATTGCGATTATCGGGCGCGGAGGTGCCTTTACGCACCTCACTGGACAAATCGCCGGCGCACACAGACACCGCCATCAGTGCTAATAAAAAACCACTCAGAGTCGCCGCTGTGCGCACGCACGTGTTCCACATAAAAACCTAACCTGTTACTAAAAAGTCAGCGACATTCCCACCGCCGGAATTATGCCCATACCCACTTCATCTTCCAGCTTGAAATCGTGCGGGGACGTGGTGCGTTTATAATCCAAATTGCGGTCGGTAATATTGCGCCGGTTGAGGGCGTTAAGAATATCAATATTGTAAGTACCGGGATAACCCCAAAGCGTCATTTCGCGCTGAAAGCGCAAATCCAGTCGCGTATACACCGGCAGGCGATCAGAATAGGCCTCACCGTACACCGGCAATATGCGGTTTTCAAACCAGGGATTTTTTTGCACCCCAACAATTGGCGTGATCGCACGCCCGGATTGCGCGGTAAAACGTCCGCCAAAGGTCCACAAATCGTTTAACTGATAATTCATCACCCAATTCAACACTAGCGGCGTATCCAGATAATAATCCCGCTCTATGTCGGTTAACTTATTGGTGCGCGAGCTGTGCGACGCGCTAATCGCCAGCCAGCCGTACCAACGGTCAGTGCGCTCTTTGCTGATGAACAAATCCACTCCATAGGCCTCGCCTTCCACGTTATTGGTATATAACGGCTTGCTCGAATCATTCAGATCGCTGGCGAGCGGCAAGTCATCCATGGTTTTGTAATAGGTTGTTACTGACCAGCTCCACTCATTGGCCAATTCCTGCTTGATCCCGAGGGTAAAATGGTCGGATGTTGCCGAATCCAGTTCGGTGTTGCCAATGTCCGGGAAGGTTTTATCAATATCCGGCAAGCGATTGTACGAACCTGCGGATGAGGTTAGGGTCCAGTTGTCGATAAACTCCCAACTCATTGCCAGACGCGGATGGGTAAAGGTTTCTTCGGTGTAATCGTTGTAATGGCTTTGCACGCCCAGATCCAGAGCAAACCCTTCCGTCATTTGCCAGTGGTCATTCACATAAACAGATGATTCTTTAATGCGAATTTTATCGTCAGCATCCACCAATTCACCACGCCGCAATTCGCAATCCGGATCAAACTCCGTGCAAACATAATTAATAAAGCGCGCATCGTAGCTGTAATCCGTAGAGTGATATTCACCGCCGAGCGTCACATTGTGATTACTACCGACAATGAGTGAAAAATTAATCAGCGCGTAATTATCGGCAGTGGTCATATCAAAAAAATATTTATCGCCGCCCCAAAAGGTGTCCTGATTATTTTCATAGTGGCCAACTTGTACATCGAGCGCGGAGCCCTGTTCGCCTGCATATTGCCAACGCAAATTCTGGTTGTTAAATGTATTTTCAATTTTGGCGTTACCAGCAAAATCCGGCTCTTCCATCACCTCGGTGGACAGCTCGGTAAATTCCGCTGCGGCCAGATCGCTGGCGCCATTTGCACTCAGGGTTAATTTGTGATTGTCGCCCAGGCGATACTGATATTTAAACTGGTAATCCGTATCTTCCGGTGCGTCCTGCACACGGATGCCATCTTCCTTTTCCGCTTCATCCTCGTCAAAAAAATACTGAATCAAACTGGCGCGCCCGGAAAAATAAAGCGCGGAATTTTCAGTCACCTGCCCTTCGCTAAACACGCCCGCGCGCAGCAGCGACAAATCCACCTTGGTGGAAAAATCCTGCTGGCGTGGATCGCGCAATTTAATATCAAACACTCCCCCGATGGCATTGCTGTATTGCGGACCAAAACCAGCGGAGAACAATTGAAAATCCTGAATTATATTTTCGTTAAAAATCGAGGTGGAAAACGCGTGAAAAACATAACCAGCGGGCGCACCATCAACCAAATAGCGATTGTCACTGGGCGATGAGCCACGCACCGCCGGTGCACCGCCACCATCGCCCTCACTGATTACACCAGGCAAACTAAACACCGCCATTAAGGGGTCACCCAGAGAACCGGGAACATCGATAATTTTCTGCGCGTTTTCAGTAATCACCGAATAATCACTTGTGCGACCTTGGACGAGGGTCTCCTCCACCGCGGGATCAACGCCTGTATCCGCAGCAAAGACAGGGGCGGCAGGGACAAACAGAAGCAGAGGCATGAGTGCGCGACGCGAGGGCAAGTACATGGCAGTTTCCTTTTAGTGAAGAGGGCTGGAGAGGGTTCGCAGCCTAACCGCCAGTTCGCACAATGGCTGTAACAGGGAGCATGGGTCTGTATCAATCTGTAACAAACGCTGTCGTTTATTGCCAATAATTCCTTGAGCGGAAAGTGCGTTTCAAAAACGTTCTAACCAACCAAAGTTCAATCCGGTAGCCCTGCCTATACTTACCGCAAGATCCCGGGATGATAGCTATGAAATTTTTGAAAGCGACCAGTCAAGCAAGCAACACGCCCTCTTCACTGCAACCTTATGCCAGCCCCCAAGCACAGGCGCTCCCCTGGAAGGTGGCGATTATTGATGACGAAGAACAGGTTCACGCCGTTACCCAGATGGTATTGAAGAACACCAAAATTGATGAACAACCCCTGATGTTTTTAAATGCGTTTAGCGCTGCAGAAGGGCTGAGTTTATTTAAGGAGCACCCGGACATTGCCTTGGCATTTGTCGACGTGATTATGGAAACCGACAATGCCGGCTTGGAGCTAATCCACAACATTCGCAATGAGCTAAACAATCATTCCACTCGCATCGTGCTGCGCACGGGCCAGCCGGGTACAGCGCCGGAAGAAACTATCATCCGCACTTACGATATCAACGATTACAAAAGCAAAACCGAACTTACCGATACAAAATTAAAAACCTGTGTTTATTCTGCTATTCGTTCATATCGCGATATTTGTACGATTGAATCCAGCAAGCGCGGCATGCAAAAGGTTATCGCGGCTTCAGATTCGGTGTTGCGCAGCCAAACCCTCTATCAATTCGGCAATGCAGTGCTCAATCACACCTTACAATTGCTGAATATAAAAACCGCAGAGATGTATTTGGTAAGTCAGCAGGTGGATTTATTTGGTGATGCAGAGTTAATTCTGCTCGCCGCCACCGGTGATCAGGTTCAACTCAACACCCAGTGGGACACCGATATTATTCCGCCCGAAATCAAGGCTGCGGTACTGGATACACTTGACCGTCAGCAGTCTTTTGTCAGCGACAACGTATTTGTCGGCTACTACCACACCAACGATAACAGTCAAAGCGTACTCTACACCCGCTTTCATGATGGGCACGATCCGGCCCATAATGAAATTCTCAAATTGTTCGCAGCCAATATCACTCTAATTTTTCAGAACCTGCACAGCCGCGAACATATTCAGGAAACCCAGAAAGAATTGCTGCTGGTTCTGGGCGACGCAATTGAACAACGCTCCAAAGAAACCGGCACTCACGTGCGCCGCGTTGCGCTAATGTGTGAATTGATGGCACTCAAACTCGGCCAGAGCAGCGAGTTTGCGGAATTGCTAAAACACGCATCGCCACTACATGACATTGGCAAAATTGGCATACCGGAAAGTATTCTGCACAAACCAGGAAAACTGACGGATAGCGAATGGGAGACCATGAAAACCCACGCGCAAATCGGTTATGAGTTATTAAAAGATTCCACGCGCACCATTGCCAAAATGGGTGCACGCATTGCGCTCAGTCATCACGAATATTGGGATGGTAGCGGCTATCCGCTGGGGTTGTCAGGTAATGCCATTCCACTGGAAGGGCGCATAGTGGCGATTATCGATGTGATAGATGCGCTGGGTTCAGAGCGCGCCTACAAAAAACCCTGGCAAGAAAACGATATTATCCAATACATTACCGAGCGCAGTGGCAAACAATTCGATCCCGGCATGGTGGAGGCTGCACTTTCACTGTTTGATAATTTCCGTGAAATTCGCGCAAACTTTCCCGATCACCCAACACATTAATTTCCCCTACGAGTAGAACAATCCCTATGCAACGAACGCTGTACGATATTCTGCACGATGTTTCCAAATCGAGCATGGTCGATGACGGCGACCTACAGGCTGCAGGATTATTAATTCTCACCGCAGCACTGCATGGTTTGCAAATTAATCGCGTGGGCATTTGGATTTTTAATGATGACAAACAGGCCATTCGCTGTCGCATGTTAATTGATGGGGATGACTGCACAATCGATGGCACACTGGAGTTGGCACGCACCAACTTCCCCCATTATTTCACCAGCCTGGACAACGAGCGCGCCATCGTTGCTAATGATGCACAGCAACATTCCAGCACCGTCGAATTTCGCGAGGCCTATTTAATTCCTTTTGGCATTACCTCTATGCTGGATGCGCCCATTCGCCACAGAGGGCATATGCTCGGCATTATTTGCTGCGAGCACCAGGGCCCTATGCGCACCTGGAGCAACGAAGAAATTGCCTTTGCCAGCGCGTTGGCTGACACCTACGGCCGCGCGATCAGCGCCGCCCAGCGCAATGAGTACGAGCAACAGCTCAAGGAAATTAACGAACAGTTGGAACAAAAAGTGACTGAGCGCACCGATACATTGCAAACGGCGCTGCGTAATTTAAATCACACTCAGGCAAAACTGATTGAAAGCGAAAAACTCGCCTCTCTCGGCCGCCTGGTCTCCGGCCTTGCCCACGAAATCAATACCCCGCTCGGCATCGCCGTGACATCTGCCAGCCACTGCGCCAACGAATTAAAGCGAGTACAAAAGCTCTATCGCGATGAACAATTAAACGAAGAGGAGTTTGCCCAATTTCTGGGAGGCATTGACGACGGCCTGGGTTTAATTAATAACAACCTCAATCGCGCTGCCACTCTGGTGCAAAACTTTAAGCTTTCCGGCGCTATTCACACGGCGCATGAAGAAGAACAATTTGAACTGCGTGCCTGTATCGATTTAACGTTGAAAAGCCTGCAACCACTGTTGAAAAAACATCAGGTGAACTGCCAACTTGAGCCGGGCAATAACATCCAAATCAATAGCCACCCGGGAGCAATTGCTCAAATCATTACCAACTTGATCACCAACTCCATCCACCACGCTTACGCCAACATCGCGGAGAAAAAAATCCGTATCGAATTATCCGAGTCACCTGAAAAAATCACCATCCACTACCGCGACAATGGCTGTGGCATCGCCAATGAAATTCGCCACAAAATCTTCGAACCCTTTTTCACCACCGCCCGCCGCACCGGCGGCTCAGGCTTGGGGCTATCGATTGTTTACAATCTGGTAACGCAGAAATTGGGGGGAGAGATTATTCTGGGTGAGGATCAGTCTCAGGGGGCCAGTTTTTTAATAAGCATCCCCAAAAAACATTCCCAACAATAGGGTGGTTTAATTTATTAAACTTACCCCCAGACCTAAACGTTTACCTATAAACAAAAAGCCGGACAACGGCCCGGCAAACATTCAAATCAAAAAAATATTAACTATAAATTCTCTTTGAAAATTGACTCCTGAACCTCAAAAAATTTTTCTACCGAGTCGGGAACTGAGTTATCAAATTCATCCAACCCTAACTCACTGCGCCTCTTCGATAAGCTATCGTAAATTTCTTGCGCTCGGTTATTCACCTTTAATTGTTCTTCTGTCGACAAATTGATTTGATAGGTTTCTTTAAAAACACTTGCGTCATTTATATTTGGATATCTGTTACCTCGATAAGAGGCTGCATCATATCTAGCCAAAACCTCAATGACAGCCAAGCGCTTTTCGGTAGCTGATATGCCTGGTGTTCCAAAAACACGAGCATCATACATTAAAGCCAAATCAGCTAGTGCTTTTGATGACCCCAAGACAGCAGCCCTCCAAAGATACTCCTCTGCTACTGCGCCCCCATACCCTTCGAGCATATAATGGTCTTTATCAACACACATCTTAGCCAAGCGGTGTAATGCACGAATATCACCATCATTTCCCAATTGCCTGAGCGTACTCTCATCATAACTTTGATATTCAAGATCTTCTTCACTAAATAATTCACCATGTTGGGCAAACCATTTTTTTACTTCAGCTGTTTCTGCAGGAGTTCCCATAAATCCACGCAAGGCATCTCCATTTTTCTTGACTAAGGGCAATGCAACAGAAGCTGCATAAGGACTCGTAGAATCAGAGGAAGTAGTTTGGGCTAACGCCAATCCTTCCCCACTTTCGCTCTCTGCTAATTTAGCTTGATCAGTGTGCTCCAAAAAAAACCAAAACATCCCAATACAACAACTAATTAACAACAATGAAAGAACAAGTAATTTGAATTTAGGTATTTGCACGACACCGTCCTTTAATAGCTTCATAAGCAAATTATTTACATTGATTAACATAGTTAATATTTAGCGCAGACCTATTAGCCGCACATTGCCCCATGTCAGCACCTTGTACACGCATATGACCACTAACACATGTACTATTTGGACTAGTAGTATTTGAAGCGCTACCAGACACAGGACCATTAACTCCACCCTCAACAGTGTTTGATGTGCTAGGCGGACACAATGCAGAATTTTCAACAAACTTCCTTTTTGCATCAGCTGTACATTGTAAATAGTAGTGTTCAATTTGAGCCTCTAGTAACAAGCATTCCTTGGAGGGCGATTGCGGTGGTGGTGGTTGTACTGGAGGTTGCGCTTGTGGTGATGGTGATGGTGATGGT
This sequence comes from Cellvibrio sp. KY-GH-1, assembly GCF_008806975.1. Classification (NCBI taxonomy): domain Bacteria; kingdom Pseudomonadati; phylum Pseudomonadota; class Gammaproteobacteria; order Cellvibrionales; family Cellvibrionaceae; genus Cellvibrio; species Cellvibrio sp. KY-GH-1. The sequence continues at coordinate 4,707,293 of NZ_CP031728.1, read as the reverse complement.
GATGGTGATGGTGGCGAGGATGGAGCATCAGGCACCCAAGTACAATTTTGCGCAGGCTTGCAAACTCTTTCCCAATAATAGCCCTTATTTATCATTGCACATGACTCATATTGTTGACAGACATAGGCAGCATTTGTCGGCAGCACACAAAAAACAACCATTGCGGGCAATAAATAACTCACGCCCTTTAAAAGCAATGATGAGCACGAACCATATTTTTTACAACGCAATCCCAAGTTAACCCAAAACATAAGCTTCTCCTATTGTGAATATTGTTTCCCTTTCGCGAAAAGGCAGTGAATGGTAGCTCTCATAACCACACTCATCTACACACTTAAACGCCAACATCAAGATTCATGTAACCGATCTCAAACATTGGACTTGTAGTTAAAATCCTACATACGATGCGGATATAACCTACTGGTGCCACTGGCATCCTTTACCCTATCAGCCTACAATTCCCGACCTAGAATTTTTTGGGCTTTGGCCCTGTTATTGCCATGACGTCACCCCTGATTCCCGAACGCCCACTGCTGATTTCGCCTTCCCTTGCCGCTACTATCGGCCTGGAGGAGGCCTGCATGCTGGGGGTTTTGGCGGAGCTGGCTTGCTTTCTCCCGCTAACCCAGGCCAATGGCCGCCAGTGGCTGGACGTGGGTGGCGATTGGGCCGAGCGGATGTTGCCCTTCTGGACTGACTATGACATCCAGCGCATCAGCCGCAGCCTGCACGACAAAGGTGTAATCCAACTGGTATCTGCCCCCTTTGCAGAGAGCCGTCGCCTGACCTTATCGCTCGATAGTGCGCCGACACAAACATCGCAACCGATTCCGGGCGTTGCCGCTGCGGTTTCTGTCGCGCCGCAAATCACACCGGGCGCCAACCTGATTCCACCTCACTGGCAGCCGGACCAGGAATTGCTCAAGCAAATCGCCCAGTACGCGATCCCACCGGAATTTGTGTGGCAACAGTTGCCCGAGTTTGTGACCTACTGGCGCGAGCGCGGGGAAACCAGCCACAGCTGGGGCGCGAAATTTTTAAAGGATGTGCTGCACAAGTGGCGCAACTACGAAACCCTGAACGCACGTCAGCAACGCGAAGATAAAGAGCGACAAGTGCGCGAGCGCGATGCCGAGTTTTTAAAGCGCGATCTGGAAACTGCCATGCACAGCCAATGGCGCCCCACGCGCGATGCGCTGGAAGTGCTGGTGAAGCACGCTGGCATCAGCCTCGCGTTTGTGGAAGATTCGATTCCGGAATTTGTCGTTTATTGGCAAGAGCGCGGCGAAGTAGGCCGCACCTGGAACAGCAAATTTATCCAGCATGTAAAACGCCAATGGCTCCGTTACAACTCGGCGCTGGAACACGATACCGAACCAAAACGCATTCCCGAGAACTGGCAGCCGGGTAAAGATGTCTATGACGTGTTAAAGCTGGCCAATATCGATTTGAAATTCGCGCAGCAGCAGGTCGCCGAGTTCGTGCTTTTCTGGCGCGACAGCAATCAGGTCTACGCCAGTTGGAACACCAAATTTTTGCAGCACGTGAAATATCACTGGGCCAAACAACACGCATTAACCACCGTCAACTCGCAGCAGGTTAACCATGCAGGACAGCAAATCCCTCATTCATCAGGTCGCACAAGAGATAGCAGCCTCGCAGAACAGCTCAACGACCGCAGCTGGGCCAGCTGATTCAGCGCGTGCGCAACGCGAGCAGAACAGCGCACCTACCGATGCACATATCGATGCGATTAATCAGGTGTTTGCCCTGTTCCGCATTAATTATCACAACCAGTATTACAGCGCGTTTAAAGACAATGAACTGCTCAACCAAGCGCGCCGCCTCTGGCTAAATTCGCTCGCGCAGTTTGCGCCGGAAACTATTTTGCGCGGCGCACGCAAAGTGATAGAAGAGTCAGAGTATTTACCTACATTGCACCGTATGATTCGCGCCTGTCAGGGCGAGCCGGAAAAGTTCGGCTTGATCGACGCTCACGCTGCCTATGTAGAGGCCTGCCGCGCTTCCAGCCCTAAAGCGGCTTACCACTGGAGCCATCCGGCGGTGTATCACGCCGGTTGTGCCAGCGATTGGTATTTTTTAGCAAGCAATGCGGAAAAAATTGCCTTCCCGATTTACGAGCGCCACTACTTAAAGATTTGCGAGCGAGTTATGAACGGCGAGCAATTACCGGCACCCAATGCGCCGGCACTGCCGCAAACAATCGAAACTCCGCTCAGCCGCGAAGAGAATCTCAAGCGCATGGAAGAGCTGCGCAAACAACTGGATATTTAATTTTTACGTTTTCAATCAACCGCAACACCCAGGTAAATTCACGCAATGAACAAACACGCTTCACAATGGTTTCTCGGTCTTTCGCTTATCGCCTTCCCACTGGCGACACTGGTACTGGTCATAGGGCTGATGAGTACACCCCTACAGCAAGTCTTTATGGACGAGGATGAACTTACCAGCAGCACCCTTTTGCCTGACTTTGCCGCTATCGACCAAACGCCGGAGCGCAAGGAACAATTCCTGGCTATGTTGCGCCCCTTGGTAGAAGAAAAAAATACCAAGTTATTACAATCGCGCGAGCGTTTATTAAAAATCAAAGCCGAGCGGGACAGTTCACAAACTATTAGCGGCGTGAACAAACGCAATTTGGAAAAGCTACGCGAAAAATTTCATGTGACTTATGAAACCTATCCGGATGATGCGAAAGCGGTTGATATTTTATTGCTGCGCGTGGATAGCATTCCCTCCGCGATGGTACTGGCGCAAGCGGCGGTGGAATCCGGTTGGGGCACCTCGCGTTTTGCGGAAGAAGCCCACAATTTATTTGGTCACTGGTGTTATAAACCCGGCTGCGGCATAGTGCCGAGCAAGCGCTCGACACACGCCAAGCACGAAGTTAAAAAGTTTAACAATGTGGAAGAATCGCTTACGGCATACTTCAACAACATAAATACCCACAATGCCTATCGCCCCTGGCGCCAACTGCGCGCACAGTTGCGCGACCAGCCAGCGGCCTTTACCGGCCATGCAATGGTGGCAGAACTGGGCAAATATTCCGGACGCGGCAGTGCCTATATCCACGAATTGCGCACAGTGATCCGCAGTAACGATCTTGAGTAACAATTTCAAATAAACGTTCAAATGTAATTTAGTACTACCTACACACCTCATTGATAACACAGCAAGGAATACTTATGTGTAAACAACTGGTTACTCCCCTGAGCGCACTGCTGTTAGGCGCTCTTGCCAGCACCGGCGCAAATGCAGACATTCCGCTGGATTTTCACGTTTCCGGCCAAGCAGTCTACACCCAGGTGTCCAGCAAATCCGATAACCTGACCCACAGCCGCTTCTCTCCGACCGTATTCCAATTTAAAGGCGGCTTGGAATTTACCGACGGCATTTTGGATGGTATCGGCCTGCAAGGTGTTGTAGGGGTTCCTATGAGCGATGACGAAAAGAACGGGATGACCGTAGAGATCACCGAGCAAACCGGAGCCTATATCACACTGACAAATCCTGAGCATGAGCCGAGTGATTTAAAAATCAGTGTACTGCTAGGCTACGCATCAACTGAGCTTGAATATCACCTGCCACGTGTTAGTACAGAACCGCATAGCGATACCTTTTCCGGTTTTAGCTTCGGCTTTTCCCTGCAAGATCCGATTATTGAAGGAAAGCCTTATTCGTGGACACTGGATTGTGTTCGCTCTTACAACGATGATGATTTACGAGTAGATGGCTGCGGCCTGGGAGTTAGCTATGCGTTCTAAAGGATTTCATTTGTCATTGGCACTAATAGCCAGCGTTGGACTGATTACGCTGACGGGCTGCGGCGGTGGCGATGGTGACAGCGCACGTTTTTCGCAAACAGTCGATGCCACGAAAAATACCGTCACTCAAATTGCATTGACCGAAGACAACATTACCGTGCATGTACAAGGCACTCACCAATTCAAAGTGAATGGGTTGAACGCTGAGGGCAAAATTATTGCCGACCTGACCAGCAAAGCCAGTTGGGAGCTATCAGATAAAAAGCTGGGCACTATTAAAAATGGTTTGTTTGAGGGCAAAAATACCAAAGGTGATACCGGCGAAGTAAAACTGCTGGTCTCCTACGCCGGCATTACCGATGAGACCATGGTAACACTCACCGACGCCAATTTAAAAAGCGTTGCCGTTAGTCACGACAGCGCCAATGCCAGTGTCGACGTTTGCAAAAACACTTCATTTAAAGCAACCTCGACCTTTGATGACGGCAAGTCCTACGAATTTCCTTTGACTTGGAAAATCACTGGCAGCACGCCAGTTAATATCGCCAGCTTTCCCGATGTTAACAGCTCTACACTTAGCACCAAAAAAAATGGCGTTATTAATGTCACAGCCACTGGGTTGGACAACGACAAAAAGGAAATCAGCTCTCCTGAATTTCAATTCACAATCGCGGCCAACCTTGCCAGTGTAGATCTCACGCCCAGTGAATCGTTTGAACTGCGTCAGGGCCAAAAGAAAACCATTAAAGTCACCGGCACATATCGTGATACCTCCACTGCCGACATTACCAAAAATGCCTCTCTCACCAGCAGCAACACCAGTGCCCTCACGGTTAATTCAACCACCGGTGAAATTACTGCTGCAGATGGGAGCGCCGAGGGGACAGATGTCACCCTCACAGCAGACTGTGATGGCATTACCAAAACGCTGGTGGTGAAAGTCACCAAGCCCGACATACAAAAAATTGAAATTATCAGTAGCGCCAACACTAACGCAACCGAATCGCTCTCGATATCCGTTGGAAGTAAAATTAACCCACGCATTAAAGTGACTTATCCAACCACTACCAATTTGGACCCCGAGGTTTATAAGGGTACCAATAGCGAGTGGACTTTCACCAACCTACCCACAGGCATTGACGCAAATAACCTGGCTGCTACGGTCAATGCAAATGGTGAGGTCACAGTCGAAGTAAAAGACTCGCTGACATTGACCACCAGTACCATCATTACACTGAATACCCGACTCTTTGATAAAAACAACAAAACTATTATCGGCACTGATGGATCCGAACTGAAAGACAGCATTCAGTTAACCATTAGCCCGTGATTTTTCTGTAAAATGCCATCACCTAAAAACCGCACCCAGTGCGGTTTTTTTACATTTGCCTTGCATAATCCTGTTAGCCGATTTACCAGCCAACAAAAACTTTGACTACCACGGAGGAACTAACCTCACCATGCCTAGTATTCTGGTAGTAAATCCCAAAGGCGGTTGTGGTAAAACCACTATCGCGACCAGCATTGCCTGCCATTACGCCAACCGTCAAATTCCTACTGTACTAATTGATCGCGACCCGCAAAAATCTGCCGCTGACTGGCATGCATCCCGCCCGGCGAATTGCGCTGTGATTGAATTAATCACATTGAACACCGAGGAAGAATTTCAAGCAGATATCACCGATACGGTGGTGATTCAAGATATGCCGGCCGGCTGGCAACCTAACGCAGACTCGCGTTTATTTCGCGCGGATAAAACCAGCCAATTACTGATTCCTATTTTGCCGTCGCCCGTCGACATCAAAGCAGGACTGCGTTTTTTAATGCAACTTTATCGCTCGGGACTGTTAGACAAAAACGTTCGCGCCGGCATGATCGCCAACCGCACTCGCGCACATTTACGGTTTCATCAGGAGCTGATGGATTTTTTACAGCGCGTACAAATTCCCTTGATTGGAACCCTGCGCGATTCACAAAATTATATTCGTGCGATGGAGAATGGAATTTCGATTTTTGATTTACCGACACGTCACGTGCAAAAAGATTTACAGCAATGGCAAGAGATTATTGAGTGGCTGGAACCGGGACCAAAAACCTGACGCAAAGGTGGACGCTTAATCCTTGTAAGTCCAGTTACCATTTTTATCTGTCGCCAGCCATTGTTGCGTGTACCAATAAAAGCGGCCTTTTTCTCCTGAATACGCGGTGCAGTTATAACGGGTGCGCCCGGTGCTCAGCGGTTGTTTTGCCTGTGCCCAGACTTGCTGATCAATTACTTCTACAGTAATTGGGCCTTGACCGGTTGCAAAACAATTTATTTTTTTCAGCAAACTCGCATCACTCAATTTCAATACCAACCAGGGTCTATCACCTGCACGCACCGTCAGATTTTCCAACTCATCCTGTTTGTTGGCAAAAAAACTGACCGCGCTGGTGGGCATGGGCTTGGTGTTGACCTTCATAATAAAATCGTCCAGCTCGGTAAAGCTACCGCCGAAAGGGAAACGCGGTACGGCTTGCAAATCGCCTTGTTCGTAAAGCACCCCGGATTGCTGGCCAAATGCGATATAGCCCATTTTTTTTGCGATCTGCTGCACCTCAACATCATATTCACCAAAGGGATAGGCGAGCATCATGGGGGCATCGCCAATTTCCTGTTTGATTTTTTGTTGGGCTTTTTCAATATCAGCGCGAATACGCGCGCGATAATCGCTTTTGCTTTCGCCGGGATTGTTGCGCGGTAAATGAGTGTGAGTGCTGGTGTGATTGGCAATAGTAGCACCGTGCTTAGCCATTTCACGCAACTGATCCCAGCTGACAAATAGTTTGGATTCACCGACAGAATCGGTATTCACAAAAAAGGTAAATGGCCAGCCGCGTTTTTTTAAGCGGGGATATGCAGATTCATAAACGCTTGCGTAGGAATCATCAAAACTGATGGCGACAGTTTTATCCGGCAGTGGCTCGCCCTTGCGCAGTTTTTCAACCAGCTCTGGTAAAGGAACTATAGTGAAATTGTTGTCGGCCAAGTAATCCATCTGCGCTTCAAACGCCGCTGGGCTAATGCTGGTGGATTTGGGTGTGTTATTGCTCACGTGGTGGTAAAGCACAACGACCGCAGCATTTGCTGGTAAACACCAACAAGCTGCAAACAATAACCACCAGCGAATGTTCACGCGCACACGACTCCGTTAACCCTGATATCACACACTTATTGCAATACTCGAATTTCCAATGGGAACTCTTTGCGATTTTGTGTGCGAGGAATATTGAACTCAATTGTTTCCGGAATTTGTTTTATGTCCAGCTCAATCGTATTTTTGCCAAAGCTGGTTCGCACTTCCGCAGGCTGGCTCACCACCAGCCCCATATCATCCAGCGCTTTTACCGACATAAGCTCCGGGAAATTGCCTTCGACATCAAAAACCAATCGCCCAGCTTCCCAACGACGTAGTTTTAAGTTGCCGTCATTACTATTCCACTGCATGCCGAATTGAAATGGCACCTTGACCGAGATCGGATCTTCCGCCGCCAAAAACACCAGCTTACCCCAAAGCGCCACCGCATCCGCTTGTTCCAGCGGGCGCTCGCGCAATTCGAGTTGTCCGCGCAGCCAGGGCTTGTTTGGATCTGGCTCGAATTTGCCATTCACCCAACCGCCACCCATATGCTCCATCGCAATTGGCGCTTGATGATTAACCTCGTGCAAATTTCCGGAAGAATCTTCTATTTCGCTGATCACCATGCGCACCGCACTCAACTGCCCTGCCAGCGGATGGGTGTTGCGGGTATAGATATCCGCCAGCAGCGAAAATTGTTGCCCGTTGAGATTCAGTTCATTGAGTGCGATTAACGCAGGCCCGGCTGCGATGGTTTGTTTGGGCGATTGGTAGGGATAGATCACATCATTAGGTGGTGATTCTTTCTCGAGCGCCGACAAGCTCGTTGCCGCCAAAGGTGATCCATCCGACTTTTCAATCAGGAAAGGTTTGGCCGGTGGAAAAAGCCGCGCAATGCTAAAGTCGTAATTTTTGGGTTCGAGCTTGCTGGCAACGACCACTTCCGCGGCCGCAATTTTTCCCTGGTAATCAATGCTGATTGTTTTGCCATTATCAAAAAAATTATCGCCGCGCATACTGTTAGTAGTGGCTAGCACCTTGCCATCCTCATTCAGCGCATTAACCTGCAATAACGCAGAGGTATTTCCGCTCACTTGAAAATACAAACGATTGGATTCGGCCGACAAAAAGCGTAACTGAACACCGTGTAAATCCAGTGTTTTACCTGCCAAGGGACCATTGAGGTTTACCCGCTCAACCTCTACCGGCAATTGCTGGCTGATAACCCCCTTGATCGCACCCACTGACGTCAGTGCCACACCGGCGGGTAACAGGATTTTTTTAGTGCCCTGCAAACCGGTAAAACTAATCATCTGGCCATTGGCCATGGCATTGCCTTGATAAACCATATTGATATTGGCCGGCTGCTTAATACCGCCTGCACAACCACCAACATCGGCCAATAAGGATTTATCCTGGTGATCCACAATGTCGGTAATGCGCAGCATAACGCTGTCGTTTTCTTTACTCAGGTTGGGTAGGTTAAACGCGTTAACATCCAGATTGATCTCAAGCCCCTGCGCACCTTCCTCCAGGGTACGTACCCCCAAACCAAACGGTCCCGTGGAAGCCTGGGCAACAAAGGTCTCATTAAGCTGTTGATTGCTGGCAAAGGGAGGCAATTCCGCCGCGGTCAAACTGGTAAATTGGGCGGGGTTAGGATCGAGGCGCTCTTCTGCCACCGGCACTGGTGCACTCGCCAAACCAAAGGCCCGCGTCAATAGTGAGGAAACCCACGTCTGAATTTGCTGCGGAGCCTGATTATCCAGATTAAGGCTGGCGTGCAGCTGATTGGGCTCTTGCACCAACTTTATCCGCTCATAGAGTGCGAGCGTCTCTGGCCAATCAGTAGCCATACTGGTTTTTGCAAGGCTGGTCGCCGCCGTTAATTTCGCAGAGGCATCGGTAAGAAATTGTTGATTGTCACTGGCGATAAGCGCATCAAACTTCACCGCCGGTGGAAACATTTTTGGCTCAAGCCCGAGATAAATTCCCTGAATAGGCTCTGCCGGGAGCGACAACTTTCCCAGCGCCATTGCGGCAGATCCCTCCGGCAGTTGCCCTGGGTGAAACAGGACTGCGGATACCATTTGGGTATTATATCCTTTAGCCCAGGTTTCAAGATTTTTTTCAGGAGCAGCACCCGCCTGCATACGACCATTAAAGGCCGCAACCAACTCCGGAGCGCCCAGCACAATTTGGTTGTTGCTGATGCTGGCACTCATCACCGGCGACTTCTCGCAGCTAAATTCATCCATGCTGGAAAAAATCAGCGCGTCTGGCGTATCGCTATCAATGGTGTAATTTTTCTTCAACCAATCACCCCAGGCTGCGGCGGAAAAATTTCCCTGCAACACCCAAAGCACCTTGGTTTGATTATTTTGTCCATAGACCCCGACCCAGAGATCATCTACCTCGTGTTTGATATCTATCCCGGCACCGCTCAGGCCACTCCAGAAGCCCGCTTTGGGTTCCGTCAATTGGGCAAAAACATCCGTGGATGGCGACAACAATTGCAGTCGATCCACGTCGGCGTGAACCATGCCGAACAAGGTTGAGGACGCTATGGCCTCGGTAATTTTTTGCTCCTGAGGCGCTACTGTCACCGGGGTCCAGGTGGAACGCTTTAACCAGAGAATGGTGCCGGCCGTTGCAATAATCGCCAGCAGGATGACGAGCATACCCCAAACAAAATGGGACTTATGGAAATTGACTTCCTCATAGACATCCTCATCGAAGTCCTCATCCAACTGCTCATCGCCCAGATCAAGCTCCTCATCGGTAAGTTGATCATCGGTAATTAATCCATCATCAAGCAGCGGTACTTCGGCGAGCGCCTCGATATCACCGTGATCAAAACGCGCGGGTGTTTCCGCAATTAATGCGGTCGGGGCAAGGCTCGCCATAGCAGCCGCTTTTTTCCCTTCGGCCGGCTGGGCAGCAACAGGGACTTGCGGCGCAGGGGCTGCACGCTCGTCGGCAACGGTTTCGGGTGGCACCTCACCGGATGAAACAATACTTGCCGCCGTCTCATCCAATTGCTGCTGCGCCGCCAGCGCATCAATCTTAGCGACTGACAGCTCATGCAATTCAGGTGCGCTTACAGCATCAACTTCAACCACATCCACCTGAGGCGCAGGCGTGGCGACAGGAATAGGTTCGGCCGCCGGTGCAGGTTTTTCGGCAGCAACTTTCGCTGGAGTCTGGGGTTTCGCGGTGTTAACCGTCTTTTTTGTTAACGCAGCAGTCTGAACGTTAGCAGGAGTAACCTCAATTGGATCTGCGGCGGCCACCACCGACTTATGGGTGCCATTTGGGTGAGCACCATTTTTACCCGTTTGTTGGGCACGACCATTTACTGCGTGGCCGTTTACCGCCGTTTCATTTGCAGCCGCACCGTTGACCGCGTGACCGTTAATGGCATTGCCATTCACCGGCGGCATTGGCTTTGCAGCAGGAATAACGTCTATTGGATATTCACTCAGAGCGCGGGTGGCCAAGGGTTGATTGGCAAACGTTTGCGGGTCACTATCAAAATCAGGGCTGATCACTTTACGAATCAGATATTGACGCTCGTCTGGCTCCTCCTCATCGCCCAGATCCAAGGCGTGCAGCTCCAGCTCTAACTCGATTTGATCGGCAATACTTTCTTCATCGGGTGAATCCACACCCATCACATCCAGATAAACCCCGGCTTCTTGAAAGGCTGCGCACCAGCGCTCCACTTCACTTGCAGAGTCGAGCATTTTTATAACGCTGGGGCGCTCTGACAAAAATGCCAGACGCACAGCCTTGGGCTTGAGGTTCAATAGCTGAGCCAGGTTGCCAACTACCTGGTCTGCATCGAATCCATCGACAAATTGGCCCTTGTAGGTGAGTTTGTACACAAGAACTCCTGCAGTTTTCAGTGAGCTGCCCCGATATTATTCAGGTTATACAGAGGGCAGAAATCTGAAAGCACCAAAATGGAAGCGCTTTGCAGCGGTATTATCGGAAAATTACTAATTGAGGGTTTGACGGGTATCAATCGTCGTGCACAAAGCGCAGACCTACGCCAACAGGCTCTACGCGCACCACTTCCATTTGCAACACGGGCGCATCATCCATTAGGCCCTGAACTTGACCAGCAACAACAGTTCCCACCGGAGGAATCTGCTCGGGCTCAAGAACGACAAATACACCACCATCGGAAATATCGCGAGTTTTTACTAGCAACTCGCCAATACTATCGTGAACTATTTTAATGCGGCAAGCAAAAGGGGTGCGGATGTGTTTTCGTTTTTCTTTAGACATGTGTCTACCTGTTATTTTTTTACTTGTAAAACTCTGCCGAAGCCTGCCCGAGCAATGCCTCGCCTGAACTTAACCGGCGAGGCGCTGGACAGAATATGTACAGAATATCACTTGTCGCTTACTTCTGCCTTATCCACTTTTTGGAATCCACGCGGTAATTTGTTTCCGCGGCGGCCACGCTCGCCTTTGTAATGCTCAAGATCCGACGCCTTCAAGGTGATATGGCGCTTGCCGGAATAGAGCGTCAACACCTGACCAGGGCTGATGACATTTAAGGAAACCACAAACTCCTCGCGGCTAATCACCTTGGCCCCCGGGATATTCATGATCTTATTGCCTTTACCTTTGGCCAGCTCTGGCAGCTCGGTCACCGGGAAAACCAATAGACGACCGTCATTGCTAACGGCAGCCAGTTGCGCCTGCTCAGGGTTAGTGATTAGTTGCGGTGGTAACACCAAGGCACCTTCAGGCAAGGTGAGCAGCGCTTTACCCGCTTTGTTCTTACTTGCCAGGTCCTCCAGTTTGGCCACAAAACCATAACCGGCATCGGAAGCGATGAGCACACGCTGAGTATCGGCACCCATCAGGGCCCCTTCAAAGGTAGCTCCACTCGGCGGGCTAATGCGACCACTTAACGGCTCGCCCTGACCACGCGCCGAGGGCAAGTTGTGCGCGGGAACGGCATAGCTGCGGCCGGTGGAATCCACCAAAATTACACTCTGGTTGCTCTTTCCCTGCACTGCAAATTTGAAGCTATCTCCGGCTTTGTAGCTTAGGCCTGCCGCATCAACATCGTGACCTTTGGCGGCGCGAATCCAGCCTTTATCGGAAATTACAACGGTAATGGCTTCCGCACTCACCAATTCGGTTTCACTGAGTGCCTGCGCTTCAGCACGCTCGACGATTGGCGAGCGGCGCTCATCGCCAAACTTCTCTGCAACCTGCAGCAATTCTTTGCGCACCAGATTTTTTAATTTCACAGCGGAATCAAGAATTTTTTGCAAGCCATCGCGCTCTTTCATCAGGTCGTCTTGCTCCTGACGGATTTTCATTTCTTCCAAACGCGCTAACTGGCGCAATTTGGTTTCAAGAATATATTCCGCCTGCATTTCGACTAAATTAAATCGCTTAATCAATACCGGCTTTGGATGTTCCTCCTCACGAATAATGCGGATAACTTCATCCACATTGAGGAACACAATCATCAAGGCCGCCAAACGCAGCAAACGTTCCTCAACTTTTTCCAACCGATATTGCAAACGGCGACGGGTTGTTACGGTGCGGAAACTTAGCCACTCGCTCAAAATTTTATTGAGCGGTTTAACGGCGGGTTTGCCATCGATACCAATCATGTTCATATTGACACGATAGGTGCGTTCCAGCTCAGTCGTCGCAAATAAGTGCTGCATGATTTGTTCGAGATCCACGCGATTGGAACGCGGAACAATTACCAGACGGGTTGGATTTTCGTGATCGGACTCATCGCGCAAGTCAGCAACCATCGGCAATTTTTTTGCCTGCATTTGCGCGGCAATTTGCTCGAGAATTTTTGCACCACTGACCTGATGCGGCAGCGCGGTAATAATAATATCGCCCGACTCTTCGTCTTTTTGCCAAACCGCGCGCATGCGAATACTGCCGCGCCCGGTTTCATACATTTTAATGATGTCGTCGCGCGAGGAAATAATTTCCGCTTCCGTCGGCATATCGGGGCCGAGAATATGCTGACAGAGTTCCGCAACCGTCGCGCCAGGATTATCGAGCACATGCACACATGCATTAACCACTTCGCGCAAATTGTGCGGTGGAATATCGGTCGCCATACCTACCGCAATACCGGTAGTTCCGTTTAGCAACACGTTGGGTACACGCGCCGGCAACACCGCAGGTTCTTCCAAGGTACCGTCGAAGTTGGGCTGCCAATCCACTGTGCCCTGCCCCAACTCTTCCAACAATACTTCGCTGTATTTGGTGAGGCGCGATTCCGTGTAACGCATAGCCGCGAAAGACTTGGGGTCATCCGGCGAGCCCCAGTTGCCCTGACCATCGACCAGCGTGTAGCGATAGGAAAATGGCTGAGCCATTAACACCATGGCTTCGTAAGACGCGGAGTCGCCGTGCGGGTGGAATTTACCGATTACATCGCCCACGGTGCGCGCTGATTTTTTATATTTCGCACTCGCACTCAGGCCCAACTCGCTCATCGCATAAACAATGCGGCGCTGAACCGGTTTAAGACCGTCACCAATATGTGGCAGGGCGCGGTCGAGAATTACATACATGGAATAGTCGAGATACGCTTTCTCGGTATAGTCCTTGAGCGCGATACGCTCATCGGCTTCGGGCAGGGTTATTTCGTCACTCATTTAACATCCTGAACTGCTAAGACTAAAAATCATCAAGAATTGATTGGTGGTTTTACAAACTGATTTTTACTTCGACTGCTTTTACATCAATTGCTGTTACATAAACGGAATTTACACCAACGTGTCTTTACACCAACCAGGCGCGTGCATTATTTACGTTTTTGCACCAAGGGAATGGCCCCTTTTTCATTGACACGCAAGGCCGGCAACCAGGCACTAAAATCCAGCTTGGCTGCAAAATTGTAATTCACTTCTTCACGTATCCCATTGCGGCCAAAATGCTCCAGCAATTTCACCAGCTGCAGCACATTGGCGGTCACCACGACTTTTACCGGTGTTTCCTTATAGGCAGTCAGTACTGGCAATTCGTTGCTCACTCCGCTGAGCAAGTCAAAATTCTCAATGCCGATGGTATAGGAAATTCCACGCAAGGATAAATCGCGATCATTGGGATTGGAGATTAATAAGCTAACTTCGATGGGCTGACTAAACCCTTGTGTGGGCAACAACTGCAATCCGGCCACTTTCACGCCCGGCTGCTCAAGCTTTGGCTGCAAACTGGCACAACTTGCCAGCAACATACAAACGGTTATTAAAAAAAACTTATTGCAACCAAATATTATTTTTGCGGAAATTTTAGCCATTTCTGTCGGTATCCTGATCTATAAACGCACACTGCGCGCTCGGGAAAAATGAAAACTGTGATCTGGCTGCTCCCGCCGCCTAACAACTCTGTGATCTAATCCACAGGCTTTTAACTGGCTATTCATCTTTTGGTTGGTCAGATAAACGCCATAGAATAATGATATCGATGTTTACGACCCTTATTATCGGGGCAGTCGCCGGATTTGCCACTGCAATATTTTTACCAGTGATGGTCAGCTCTTCAGTGTTACAGCCCTGACTGACTCAATATGTTGAACTCACCGCAAAAACAACTCATTAACCCGGATGATTTATTTGGCAGCCGCGAAATTCGCTTTCAGGATAGGCGCGAATCCCATTACCCGCAGCTAATGCGCCTGTGCGCAGATTTTAATTTTTCTGTCTTGCAATTACAGCGCAAAATTTTCAGCCATTTATCGCACAAGATGGTGCCCAGCTCTTTGGAGTTTGTGCTGGCATTGCGCGACGATGATGCGTGTTATTGGTACAGCCTGTCACCCGGCACTGAAAGCTTGAAACAGCTTGAGGACTATTGCAAAACCTTTGAAATTGACTTGCTGCATATGCATTTAATTGGCGATCTCGACAGCGATCAGGATCTACCCAAAGAGGCCTTTTATTAAATTAAAAGGCCTGCGCAAACGCCGCTAGTCACTCATCTCAGCTTCGAACTCTTCGAGTAAATCCAGCGGTTCCATCTCTTCACCTTCAAGCTCTTCGTTCCAATTTATGCCCACCAGCAAGACATCCTCATGCATTCCAGGCAGCCAATCTTCCAAAAACTCTTCAAGGTCTACCGGTACTGGCTGATAACCGGCCCAATCATCCACACAATGGGCGCGCGCAAAGGACTCTTGCGACCAGAAAGGCATTACGTCCACATCGTCATGATCTTCAGAAGCGCTGAGCGCCCAACCATCCGGCCCTTGCAAGCCCCATACACAGCCTAATTCCATAGCCTCCACAATAAAACGGTCGAGATTTTCGGCGGGATCATCACCTAATGGTTCAATAGTCACTGTATCGTTCATGCGGATTGCCTTTTCGAGGTTTATAAACAGAGCCTTGCGCCGTTGGCTTTTAACCAGACGCGATCAGCCTTGCACGAGGGGCAGAGGTTAGCTACCAAGGCCCAAAACTCGGCACTGTGGTTTTGGTGGCGCAGGTGGCTGACTTCGTGGGCGACAAGATAATCGACTATAGCTTCCGGGGCCAGCAGTATCTGCCAGTTATATTGGATTGCACCTTTGCTCGTGCAATGCCCCCACTTTGAACGAGTTGCCCGCACTTTTACGGACGTACAGACGAGCCCCGCGCGTGCGCACAGATCGGCCGTTTTGCGCGTAAGGATTTGCAGCGCTTGCTGCTGGTACCAACGCGCCAACAAGGCGCGAATTTGTTCCTGCTCACTCATGCGCACCCGCGCTGACAACAACAGATGCAGCTCCTGCCCTACGCGCGCAATCGCGGCCCGGGAACCGCGCCCTATCACCAAACGCAAGCGCTCATTCATAAACGCTAGCTCACTGCCTTGCCCATAGACTGCGGCCTCTGGCCGCGCCGCCATAGTCACTTGCTGCTCGGCAATTTTGGCCCTGACCCAAGCGGCTTTTTGCTGTAGGAACGCCATTAAAAAGGATTTCGCCGTGTTGAGGGGTGCGCGGACAACTACTTTGGCAGCGCGCACTTCAATACTTACCGTGCGTCGCCGTGCGGAGCGAGCGATGGAAAACTCAAACCCAAACTCAGCGGGCGGCGGGGATTTTTTTAGCCCGATTATTTCATCCATGCACATCAACCAAAGTTTTTATCGGCAACAAAAGGATTTGTGGCCCGTTCATGGCCAAACGTGGACATGGGGCCGTGGCCGGGAATAAAACGCACATCATCACCCAAGGGAAATACCCGCTCGCGAATCGAGTTAAGTAGATCCTGGTGATTGCCGCGAGGAAAATCGGTTCTGCCAATGGAGCCTTTGAAGAGCACGTCGCCCACTTGCGCGAGACGCGACTCGGGATCAAAGAAAATAACGTGACCGGGAGTGTGTCCAGGGCAATGCAATACCTTTAGCTCGGTATTTCCGACCTTGACCCTATCGTTGTGATTTAACAGGCGCGTTGGCACAAAACCCTCAACAGGCACAAAGCCCATCATCTGCGCCTGCTGTGGCAGCAGGTTGATCCAGAAAAGATCGTCCGCATGTGGACCGATTACTGGAAGCCCAAGGCGCTTCACCAGCGCGGCCGTGGCACCCACGTGATCCAGATGGCCGTGAGTAAGCAGGATTTGCGAGAGCTTCACATCAAGAGCCGCGGCCTCGGCCAGAATTCGCTCGACATCACCACCTGGGTCAACCACCGCCGCATCACGGGTTTGATCGCACCAGAGCAAGGTGCAATTTTGTTGGTAATGAGTAACGGGAATAATCTGGTAATGCAGCACTATGGAACCTCGCGTTGTTCGAGGCCGACACAATACCACAGCCAGATAGACTTACTCGACGCAGCAGGTTTCTTCTGATTAGTAAAACCCCAGGGTATACCCTTTACGCGCAATGTAGACTGATGTCAGCCCCTGCTCCATGCGTCTGGCAATGGAAGCCTCCGCCTTGAGTGCGCCTTCACGGAAGTTATCCAGCGCGTTGTAAAACATGGCAGTGAAATAATCCGCATCGGTATCGCGCGGCGTAAAAACTTCGATACGACACATGCTGGTGTGACAACTGATGGAATTGACACTGACGCGCATCAACCCCGAATGACTGGCAAACATTGCGCGCAGCGACTGCTCATAGGTCATCGCCCAATCCACATCAATTGCTTCCGCTTCAAACAAATTAGTGGCCTTCTCATAGACCGCATTCTCTTTACCAAATACCGCCTTGCGCGCCTCCTCCGGGGAAAGTAAAACTGCAGGCTCCTCCTCTGCCAAGGTTCCATAACCCGTTGATGGCAACACAGCGACGGGGGGTTGCCCGGCAACTGCAACAGGGATTTCTTTTTCCGGAGCCTTGGCACCCGGAACGGTCAGTTGATGCCGGGTAAACGTATCAACGCCCCGTGGCCGCTGCTGATCGAGATAAAACCCCAACGCCAAAATCGGCAGCACCAATGCGCCCCCCCAAACCGGCAAGCGCGTCTTAACTATCTGAATATTCACTCGAATACCTCCTTCAAACTGAACCCTGGCGGCGTACCGCCAGGGATAAAACCCTTATCGCGGTGCGTCGCAAGTCAGCTGACCGACACAAGTCTGACTGTTCTCGTTGTGCCACCCGGTGGTTTGCGTTTTACAGATGGGCACCATCCAGCCATACCAATTACAGTAGGCGGTCGAACCTGTTGATGAGGCGGCGCGACTGGACGAGACCGGCGCCACACTCGAACGGCTCGACGAACTACTGGAGCGGCTGGACGAGCTGGGAGCCAAGCTGGAACGACTTGATGAACTTGGCACCAGGCTGGAACGGCTTGAAGAACTCGGTAGCGCGCTGGAACGGCTGGAAGAGCTGGGCGCGATACTGGAACGGGAGCTCGCCGGCACCGAACTGGTATTACCTCCGCCACCGATTTGCACATCAATACAACCGTGGAAGCGCTCGTAGGTTGGCGGTTCGCGGCCCCACTCAGCGTATATCACATGGCGACCAGTGCGCGAAGGAACTGTACAAGTGGTGTGGATATGCGCGTTGCCCTTATCTGCACGAACATTGGGGTAAGCGCCGGGGTTGTCGTCGTTATAAGGTAAATCGCAGAAGGGTTGGTCTTCAAAATCTGCCCAGGTTAACTCCTTACCGACTTGATAAACGAAGCCCGGTTTGGTGATCCAATAACGGAAGTCCGAGGTGTCATCGAAATGTGGGCCATTACTGATATCCCAGGAAAACACCAAACTGCCGGAATTGATATTGTTTACCGGCCAATTGATGGAATTGTCCCAAGGCGTTTTACCGCCTTTCCAGGTTTCGCTGTCAAAACCGCACACATTTTTTGAAACCGGCCCCAGAACCTTGCGCCCTTGATGGTGATTGAGCACGCTCATATAGGAGTAGCCGCCGTTAAAGTCGCTCGCAAAAGCATCGCCGCACACCGGGTATTTAGCTGTCCCGTTAGCCACCTCATCGGGCTTGGTGACCTTGCCGCAAAAATAGTTGCGTGCGCCCGGGCTATCGACAAAACCGTGACCAAACGTCACCGCAGAAAAAGCCAGTAATACCGCACCCAAACCGCTTCGTTGGATTAATTTCTTATTCATTATTCACACTCCTTCACTTAACCGGATAAGAGAAACGATTCCTGTCGGAATCAAAACCCCCGGACAACCCGCCTTGGGAAACTACAAGTGACCACCCGCTCTGAGCCCGGCCTTTCGCCGCACACCAAAGCGCTACTTATCCGCGAAATACAACCGCAACAGGTATTGCCGGAGAGACATGCAGACGTCCATCGAGTGCTTATGAACTGCAAAATCATAGGAGAGAGCACAGGTACTTTCGGGTTTTTATCGTTATTGTTCTAATCTTGGCCGGATCAAAAAACGCCTCCGGTATGCAAGTGGACAACTGCGCAGGCGAAAGTCTCTGCGCAGCAGACAGCGCTGTCAAATTGTTAAAAACAATGCCCTCGATCAATTAAATGAATGCGTCGATTAAGAGGACAACTGTGAAAATTTATCCGCCAGATGATGCGGAAATCGAAGACACGGACGACGAGGCCGCAAAATTACCTGTGTAATTTGCGCCGGCAATGGCGCCATCCAAGAGGATTTTCAGATACAGCGTTTTAGCCTCCTGCACATTGTTAACCGCTACCACGTAATATCCACGCCCATTTTCATAAATGCTAACGTCTGCGTCTGTCAGTGAAGCCCAGGATGCAGGCAACTTACCAACGGCAAATGGCGAAGAGGAAGCAGCGTAATTTTTTGCCGTCTTCACGCCTATCTCCAGTGCAGATTTGATCGACACTGGCGCATGCTCATGCCCCTCATGTGCCAGTGCAAACTGGCTCCACAAAAAGCTGATCAGAAATACCCGGAACAACACTATGTTTATCAACTGCCTTTTCATTATTTTCTCCTCGTTATTTTTATTTGCAAGAAATCACCAGTAGGAAACGACCACTAAAACAATTCATCATCAGACACACCATGCAAACTGCTCAATAACTATTCGACCAGAGCCCCGCAGGAATTAACAGTACAAATTTGGCAAGTTTCGCGCGCACCCCACAGAGTTTGCTACACTGCTGGCCTGTTTTGCGGCCAGCATCCAACAACCCGATCGCCCCAAAGGAAATATTCTGTCGAATGAACCCACGTATTTTTATTGGTTTACAACACCTGGTTCCCCAGCATGCGCTCTCCCGCGCCGCCGGTTGGTTGGCCAGCACCCAAACACCTTTTATTAAGAACACCTTTATTAAATGGTTTGTAAAACGTTACCAGGTTGATATGAGCCTGGCGGCAGAAGAAAATCCAACCGCCTATGCCTGCTTTAATGATTTTTTCACCCGGGCACTCAAACCCGGTGCCCGTCCAATTGACTCGGCCAGCGACAGCATTGTGTGCCCCGCTGATGGCGCCATCAGCCAACTGGGCAAGATTATCGACGGCAAAATTTTTCAAGCGAAAGGCCAGGACTACACGGCGCTGGAACTGCTTGGTGGCGATGAAGCACTCGCGGCGGAATTTACCGATGGCAACTTTGCCACTGTGTATTTATCGCCGCGCGATTACCACCGCGTACACATGCCCTACGGCGGCAAGTTGCGCACCATGGTCAGCGTGCCGGGCGAATTATTTTCAGTGAATACCGTAACGGCCGAAAATGTCCCGCGCCTTTTTTCACGCAACGAGCGCGCCGTGGCCATTTTTGATACCGACATTGGCCCCATGGCTGTGATACTTGTTGGCGCCATGATTGTAGCGGGCATAGAAACGGTATGGGATGGCCAGATAGCACCTTTCGCCAGCCGCGACATTGCAACGTCCAATTACCCTTATCAGAATATCCAGTTAGCCAAGGGCGATGAAATGGGCCGCTTTAAACTGGGGTCGACAGCGATCATTTTATTTGCCAAAGACAAAATGCAGTGGGACCAAAAATTCATGGCAACCACCCCAACCAAAATGGGCGAGGTGATGGGGAAGCGAATTTAATTCCCCGCGCGCACCTATTTACTCCTCCAGATACACCTATCAAATACACCGGAATTGGTCACAGGACTGTAACGATTGGAAACGACCAATTCCGGAAAAATCACAAAAGACCCAGCAACAATCAGATAAAACAGAAAATTCTTGCCATGCATCACAGGGCTAACGTAATGTAATTAGCTCGCTCAGGAGTTTTGCACCCGGAAAAGAGTTATCGCCGGTTTGGAGAGATGTCTCCGGGCAATTATAAAAATAATAGCGTTATCTTTATCGGAATTACCCTCGCTACCCAGCTTGGTTTCGGTCAATCCGTCTAACTTTAATAATTAAGACGAGATTGAAATTATGTTTACTGTGCAACAACTACAATCAGCCAAAAACACCAAAGTATTTACCCTCAAAACCACAGCGGCAGTTATTGCCATGCTCGCAGGCTCTTCAGCATTTGCAGCAGCAACCGGCGGTTTCTCCACTACCGATGGCGGTAACGTCAGTGGTGCGCAATCGTTCACCGCGTCAACCTACGAGCAAATCAACACTATTATTGCCAACGCCAAACTCGATGCGAATGGCAGTAAAGTCACTGGCGGTGCTTATCCACTGATTATTACCTACACCGGCAACGAAGATGCACTGATCAACCAGATGATCAAAAACCACACCAAGGATTCCGCAGGCAATTGCCCGAATCCGCGCTGGAACGACGCCTACCGCTTCGTAGAAATTAAAGAATTTACCAAGGGTATTACCATCATCGGCGCCAACGGCTCTTCCGCCAACTTCGGCGTAGTGGTGAATAAATCCAGCAACGTTGTTATTCGCAATATGAAAATTGGTGCACTTGCCGGTGCCAACAATGATGCCGATATGATTCGTATCGACAGCGGCACCAATGTGCACGTTGATCACAACGAATTATTCGCGGTGAACAATGAATGTAATGGCTCACCCGACGGTGACCTGACCTTTGAAAGTGCAATCGACATTAAAAAAGATTCGCACAACATCACCGTGTCATACAACTATATTCACGACAGTAAAAAAGTTGGCCTCGACGGCTCCAGTAGTAGCGATATTGCAGGTGGTCGCGAAATTACGTTCCACCACAATATTTACAGAAATGTGAATGCGCGCTTACCGTTGCAACGCGGTGGTTGGACGCACATGTACAACAACTTCTACGATGGCATTACCGATTCCGGTATTAACGTGCGTCAAGCAGGCTACTCATTAATTGAAAGCAACTGGTTCCAAAATGCCAACAACCCGGTGACCTGTCGCTATGACAGCAGCAACTGCGGTTTCTGGGATTTGCGCAACAACAACGTAAAATCGCCCGCAGATTTTGCGACTTACAACATTACCTGGACCAGCGGCGGCACCATCGACGCAACTAATTGGACTACCACTGCACCTTTCCCGATTAGCATTCCCTACAGCTACTCGCCCGTTACGCCACAGTGCGTAAAAGACAAGTTGGGAACCGTGGCGGGTGTAGGTAAAAACGGCGCAACGTTAACGTCTGCTGTGTGCGGTGGTACTACGAGCTCTGTGGCGAGTTCTGTTGCACCATCCAGTAAATCGTCCAGTTCGGTTGCCGTGGTGTCATCGAGCAAATCATCCAGTTCAATTGCAGCAACATCGTCTAGCAAATCGTCCAGCTCTGTTGCGGTTTCATCCAGCAAATCGTCCAGCTCAGTCAGCAATGCACCCGTATTGACTGGCACAGGTGATTATCCGGATGGTTTCTCCAAGTGTGCTGACCTGGGCGAGACCTGCTCAGTCACTTCTGGCGATGGTTGGGTTGCATTTGGCCGCAAAGGCAAGTGGGTTACCAAGAAAGTTTCTGTACCCGGTTCAATTGCCTGTACCGTTGCCGCGTTCGGATCTGATCCAGCGGGCAACCCGAACAAGTGCTCGTACAAAAAATAATGGAATTTTTTTCTCTCCTTACAGTTGTCTTGTTAAACGTGGTTTAGCGAAAACCGGTTTTTCTAACCGTTGTGGAACTGAAACTGTTTAGCAACACTGTCAAAAAAAATCCCGCTGCAGCGACTGCAGCGGGATTTTTTTATTGCGCTAAAAGAACAACCACTTATGGCAAGGTCAAAATCAAATTCTTAACGCTTATCGATTTAGCCGCCGTTGCGCTAAATGTTTCACCGTAAGAAACGCTCTTGGCGGTCATACCAATGCTTGCAGTGGTGACGTAATTAGGCGCTGTCACCGTCCAACTTACCGTTTTGGTTCCACCATCGGCGATGCTGCCAACATTTTGCGTTGCCGTACCAGAAGCCAATACAAAACCCGCTGGCAGGTTGATGCTGACATTCACGTTGTGCGCATCCAAATCACCGGTATTTTTTACTGCCACCGTGTAGGTGAAATTAAACCCGCGATAGACACTTGCCGGGGCGGTAATGGTGTTGGTGAACACCGGCCCCGTTGCCAACGCAAAATTTTCTTCTGTCGCCAGGGTGTAAGGCTCCGTTGCCGCACCATCAAACGATGAACTGTAGGCATAAACTTTTACCACCGCCGCCTGACTTGCACTGGCAGCAACTTGATGCACGTTGTCTTTCACTGTGGTGTCAGAATCCAATTGGGTATTTGTGGTTTCTGCGTAGAGTTTTAAATCCAGGTCCGAAAGGCTGCGATAGCTGGTAGGCGTTGCGGCGTTGTTGTAATCCACGTCGCGCTCCCACACCAGAGTCGCTTTATCGCCGTTATACATTTGCCCTTTATAGAGTTTAAAACTGCCGGTTTGGCCTTTGGGTTTTACACTGCTGGAGAAATAATCGTTGCGATGGAAATGTGCATGCCACAAATCCAGATAGCCCCAACCGTAAGTTTTATTCCACTCTTTGCCAGTTTTTGCACCGTCATCCGCAGACGTATCCGTATTGTTGTCTTCCCAGGAATCGGCGGTGTTAATTAACACGGCTTTAATCGCACGCGGGTCCCAGTTACCACCGTCCATTAATAACAGCGATGCAGCGCCCACTTTCGGCGCTGCCGAACTGGTGCCACCAAGATTTGAATAGCCGCCACTGTTGTTACAGGTCATGGTCTCATGGCCAGGCGCGCTCAAGTCAGGCTTTTTGCGCCCATCAACTGTGGGACCACGGCTGCTGGTATTCCAGATCACATCGTCTGTGCGGGTGATGGTGTTGTTGTCGTACATATTGGTTACGGTAAGACCGTTGTAGTTATTGGCGGGAATGGTCATGGTGTTGGTGCCAGCGCCCTGATTACCCGCTGATTTTGCCCAGTTAGTGGCGTAATCAAATACCACACCATCCACAAAGCGGGACAGTGAATGCCAATCGCTACCGGTGGCATCGCCATTGCCCCAGGAATAGTTAATAACTTCCGGGTCGTCGCCCGCGAAGCGCAGCATCCAATCAGCGCCAGCCATAGTGGTAGCATCATCGCCCGCGTTATCCACCAGAATCGCATTTAACCCAAACGCGAGACCTTTGTGTGTTGCGTTGGTGCTGGCATACATACAGGCCACGCCGGTGCCGTGGTTGCCATTGGTGGCATAGTTTTCATAAAAGGTATGGCTCTTGAGTGCGTCATGGGTTTCGAGTACACCCTCATCCAACACACCCACGTCCCACACGCCGCCATCAAAGCCCGATGCCCACCAGGTATCCGCGCCCAGCGATTGCACTTGATTGCTCAGCTCTGCTTTACCCGGGTTGTTATAAACGATTTCAGCCACACCGCTCAGGCTGGCAATTTCTTTCAGGGCCGCGACCGGAATTTCTGCACTGATGGCGTTCAGGGTCGCGTAGTTCTCCTGAATTTTTGCTCCCAGGCTGCTAATGCGGCCGGCATACACTTTTTGCACTTCCGCGACCGCCGCCGCAGATTCCCGCGCAATTTGTTGGCGCAGTTCGCGCATCAATTTTTCGCGTTCTTCATTCAACGCGCGGATTTCTTTTTTATCTGCATCAGTCACATATTGACTGAGCTTTTTGCTGTGTTCGATTTCCTTATCTTCGGTGTCCTGGTTATCCCTGGGCAAATATTTATCGTAGATTCCTCGCACACGCGCCGCCAGTGCATCGATTTGCGGTTCATATTTTTCATTTAGAGCGCGTGCGATTTTACGCTGCGGTTGTTCGCCAAAGATAATTATCACCGGCAAGCTGGTTTGCTGGGCCGCAAGGCGCTCCAACATTGGATCTATGCGGACTACGGCATCTGCTTTGGGCAATTCGGTTTTGCGATCTGAATCGGCATAGCTGGTTGCTGCGCCTGCCGCCATGGCAATTAAAATCGCGTGAGTGAGGGGTTTAACGAAATGAAAAGCGTTGCGTGAAGTTTTCATAGTGCGATCCTTCTTAAAAGAAATGGAATAGAAAATCCAGCGAGGTTCCTGCCCTTAGCTGGATAGAAACAGTCTGACACTGGAAAATTTAAGTGACAGTGAATTAACCCCGGTACCGGGGTGAACTATTCACCTTTAACCGCGCTGAAAAAATTGCAAAAAAAAAGCCCTGCTGATTTACAACAGGGCAAAAGAGCTCATGAAATAACAACGGAGAAATCGATAGATAGTCGGTGATGCAGTGCAACACCAATCAGCGTTTATTTAGTAGAGGGAGAGCGACGGAATAAAACCACAATGGCCGTCAACACAAATAATAACAACAAAATGAATGGCCCCAATCCCGATGCGTTCCGATTGACGACCAACAAATCCTGAAGGGTTTCGACGCGAGGAATAATAGCGCAACCGGGTGATGCGGCGCATTGACCCTCTGTAGTAGGAGCTTCCGTGACATCCTTGCCATTACCTCCTCCTTGACGAAGCCCCACATCCCTGTGCAAGACCGCGCTTGAAGTGGTCCCTGCATCAGCCGGATTTGCTTCGATAGAAATCCCATCCATCGCAATAGCACCCGCCTGAGCAGAGAGAGAAACAGCGAGCAACGCGCCGACAATGAAAGAGTGAGTGATCATTCGCGTAACTCCATTTCTTCAACCATGATTAACCGCTAGATCTGTGTCCTTGATACCAATGCCGAAGGTGACGCCAATCAACCAACGTTTGATACGGGGGCCAGCTTAACCAGTTTAAATCTCTACAGCTGTGAAATATTCACGTGCGGCACATCAGCCCGACCGATGGTGCCATTACTCAGGCGCGTCCGCTGCCAGAGTAAAGCGTGACTGAATCCGGCGCGCCGCATCCTGCGCTATCGCCCTGCCATTCTCACTACCGTTTAACCGTGTTTCTATCGCGCCAATCACCGAACTGTCCCCTAAGGACACCAATGACTCCACTGCCATTTGCACGACACCCGGGTCAGGGTCCGCAAGCGCGTCCAATAAACTGTGCGTGGCCATGTAGTTATCACTGAAGGATAAACGCTGCGCCGCCAGTGCACGCACCTGGGCGTTTTTATCGCGCTTCAAACTGGTAATGATGTAATGCAAATCCTCTCCAACGGGTGACATTTCCTGCAATATCGTCATGCGAGTTTGGTCATCCGCCGTGAAAAAAATATCGCGTTTTATTTGCTGCTCATCGTTCGCCATCGCATTCGTCGCTGGTGCAGCGCCGCGTTCATGCATTTGCGACAGTGCAGGTTTTATCGTTGGCGGCGCAGATAATTGCGCACTCGATTTTTCCGCCACCAAAAACAGCGCGGCAATGGTGTGAGTATTAGTCGCGGCTTGATAAGCCATTTCCAGGGCAAATTGTTTAGTGCCAATCACACCTGATAATGCGTGCAGCAGGGGTACATCATCCATATTTACGGTGATAGGTTGGGTCCAGTAATCCACCGAATCATTGGGCAAACTAAACGCAAATTCCAGCGTCTCTGCCAAACGCTGCACCAGCAATAAACGTTGCATGTGTTGCACATGAATACTCACGCGGGTTTTATCGGCGCTGGGATAAATTCCGTCGCGCAGCTGTGCTTGTTGTTGCTGAGCGGCTGATTTTTTATCCGCCGTCGATGTCTCGGCTAACGCTGGAATTTGTAGTTTCTTGGAAACCGGCAATTGCTCGTTCGCGAATGATTTTTCTTGCAGAGCAAGATCATCGGACGACGACAGTCCCGCCAAATACCACGCCAGAAAAATTAGCAATCCAATGATCGCCAATGCAATTTTGGGCGTTAACAGTTGTTCGCTCATCATCTTCTCCCCTGAAAATTTCGTAGTCCGCAAAGGGGGCATTTGCTGCCCCCGCTCTCACTTACAAACGTCTAAACCAATTATCAATACGATAATCCGCACGGCCGGAACCGTCGGTAAAATGGGTATCAATGATGACACGCAGCCAGGCATCGGAGCCCGACCAAATCTGCGCCCAGACATCGCGCGTTGCAAAACCCTGATTATAGAAAAAGTATTGCCAATTGGCTGAAGTACGCGTGCCTTCCACTCTTCCCCAATAGCAATCGGTGGGCGAACACTTACCCCAGACCTTTACATAGTAGCGCGGCGTAACTGAATAAGTGACCGAACAAATATTGCCACTACAGTTATAAATTGGCGTGCTTTCACACACCATTTCAATGACTACTTTTGTTACACCGTTGGTATTAGGGTCGCTGTTCACCCAGGTGCCCGCCTCCTTGGGCACAATGCATTGGCCCGCCGACGCAATATTGGAGAACATAAACCCACACAACAAC
Source organism: Cellvibrio sp. KY-GH-1 (assembly GCF_008806975.1). Classification (NCBI taxonomy): domain Bacteria; kingdom Pseudomonadati; phylum Pseudomonadota; class Gammaproteobacteria; order Cellvibrionales; family Cellvibrionaceae; genus Cellvibrio; species Cellvibrio sp. KY-GH-1. The sequence goes on along the minus strand of NZ_CP031728.1, from coordinate 4,680,243 downwards.
AGTCCCGCTGACACCAAAACCCGATAGTTTTTTATAAACGCTTGCATAACAATTCTCCTTAACTCGTTTAAAAAATAACATCACTGTGGTTAAAGCGCGGGCGCTTATCCAATCCATAAGCACCCGATTCATTTCGCGCACGAAAAGAATTCGGCGAGCAACTCAGCGAGCTACTCGAAAAGAAAAATGGGATTTGCTAAGGCACAACCGAAGATTGAAGTGTCATTCGCATAACTCCTTTTTACTCAGTAAGAACCGCGTGTTAATCCTTCAATTGAATGTCGCCATGGCGAAAAACGAAGAGAAAATTGTAGCCGGGCGCCCTGCCGCGTGGCGTATAGCTGCACATAAACCCAAAGCGATTGGGGGAGGCTTAATGCCTGACTGCGTCCTTGCCACTTTGGATTCTGTTGCTTGCTGCGTCTTATCCCTGAATGACGGAAACCAATCCGCTCGCGTATCCTTGCAGACGCCCTGCTACTGAGAGATAAGGTAACGGATAAGGAAATATGAAGATGTGAGTTTTTGTAAAAGGAGGGTGTGAATTATTCACGATGGCATCCTTGCCAAATAACTAATTAAAAATCATCTCTTACAATAAGAGGAGGGTCTAATTCCTTGCCGTTCACGCGGACACCATAATTAAATTCAATTCCAGCGTTTTGATAACCTTCTTCGAAGAACCGTTTATCTTCAAAGATTTTCTCTGGAATTTTTATGGTTACAACCCCGTCTTTCGACTTGAATTCAGATTTCTTAAAAGGTGTTTTTTGATCCTTAAAGAAAATACTAAACTCTTCAGGCCCCGTGAACACAATACGCTGCCCGGGTTTTAATTCGAGCAACTCCATAACACTGGGGAGAGGATTACCCTCCTCATCGAGAGATATGGTTATTACTATGGTGTTTGTGCCAGATATTGCTTTGCATTTTTTCTTGGTGCAAGGTTCAGCTGCAAATGCACTTACGCACAAAAACATAATCACCAAACATACGTACTTCATACATTAGTCCTTTAAAATAAAAAATTACATTAAAAAATTTAATCGTCATTTCTAATAATCATTGGCGGATCAAGTTCTCTCCCATTAATACTAATTGCGTAATCAAATCGCAGGTATCCATTTTTTCGATATTCCTCTGCATATTCTGATTGCTGAAGAATATCTTTTGGTATCACAACAACAACTACTCCATTACCTGATTCGTATCTTAACTTCTCAGGGGATTTTTTATTTTTAAATGAAATTAAGAATCTATCCGGCCCAGCAAAAACAACTTTTTGTCCCGGCTTTAGAACAACCTCCTTAATGGTCTCCAGTGGAAATCCTTTTTTATCTATTGCAATTCCAACAACAGCAGTACTTGTCCCTTTCAACGCAAAAGCAGAAGGAAGCCTGCTTGTTGATGTCTGACTAGCTGAACACGCATTAATAGATACAATCATTGCACACACGACTATAAACTTAAAAAACTTCATATACCCTCCCAACATTAGTTTAAAAACCACCCTTTGAAACGACTCTCTTTTAAAATAGAAAAATCCGGATCAGATAACAATAATTCAACTGAATATTCAGTTTTTCGCAAACAATCTACGTATTTTTTTATATCATGGTCACCTCCTTTTAAAACCGCCAACCTTAAGTTGGTATAACAAGATTCAGCACTACTGGAATCTAGCTCATTAGCAATTTTCATTATTTCACTTGCCTCATTGAGCCTGCCAAAAAAAGCATAAGATCTCGCCAAGTATTGATATGCTAGAGCCATATTTTTATTGGCAGCAATTTCTTTCTCTGACAACCTGATAGCGTTTTTAAAATACTCTTCTGCGAGTAATTTTTTCTCCGGCATGAACTTATAGGCATCAGCCAAATTAACCATCAACTGATAACTCTCAGGCTGCAACCTGAGAGCCTTATCGTAAAACTCAACGGCTTTTTCAAAATCGCCTACTGAATAATACATATTTCCCGTATTTACAAAAACCGAACTATTTGGCTCAACATTAGCCGATCGCTCAAAAAACCTAGCCGCTTTCTGAAAATCATTTTTATACACATAGTTTATTGCCATATTATTCAGTGCAAGAGCATGATTCGGATCTATATCCAAAACCATATCATAAAAACCAATAGCCTCATCATGCCGACCATTACGCATCAGAAAATTCGCATAACCACTATACACTCGCCAATTTTTTGGCGCCTGCTTTATAAGATCCAAGTATATTTTTTCTGCTTGACTTTTTTCATCAGTTAAGTTGTATACCGCTGCCAATGTAAGCGACAGCGTAACATCGTATCTATCTATTTCACGACCTCTTTCAAGGTACTTGATCGCACTTCTATATTGCCCAAAATCCCTATATATAGCCCCCATAGCTTTATACGCCTTAGCGGACATAGGATCTTGTGCAAGAGCAGCAAGACAAAAATTTTCCGCACTTTTTAACCATGACGCCACTCGTGTAATTTCGAATTTCTTCCAATAGGCGTTACAAACCCCAACATTTGCAAGCGAAAATTTATTATCATGAATCAAAGCAGTATTAAAGTTTTTAATAGCTTGATCCGCATTATCTTGTGTAGCAGGCAACTCAAGATAATCCAACCCCTTCAAATAATAATCATAAGCCGTAATATCATTCGTCAACCGTAACGGCGCGGGCCTGAAGTTCTGCAATTGAAATTCATCCGCGAGGTAGCGCGCGATCTCACCCACCAAACGATCCTGCAGAATAAAAATATCCTGATAGGTTCCATCTAACTTTCCGCCGGCGATTTGTACGTTGTCTTTGCGGCGGAATAAACGGTAGGCGATGCGGAGGTTGTCGCCGAGTTTTTGGACGCTGCCTTCCAAACGTATGGGAGCGTGAATGCCTTCTTTGGCATCGACTATGTAGACGTCGCGCATATCGGCAAGTTGGGAGCGGACGGCTTCGGTGATTCCGGCGGAGAAATAGTCCGCATCGCCTTTTTCATTCATGAGGTTTTTGAAGTCGGCGATTTCTACATAGTTGGCGGCATACCCGGGCACTAACCAGCGCGGAATAAAATAAAACCCGGCGGCAATTAATGCCAATACTGAAACGGCGATTGGGTAGCGGCAGGCGACTATTTTTCGGTTGAGGCCGCGCAGGAAATAATGCAGGTGATCACGCCAGCCGATGCCCGCCGGCTTAATAAAATAGACACGAATTTTTTGCTGGATATTTTTCAGCGGTTGCACGCCTAAGCGTTTTGCTGGCGATGAGAGCGAAAAACGCACCTCATCGTATACGCTTTGGGAAATGCAAATACCATCGGCGACGGCGAGCGGCTCAAGACGCGCGGCGATATTGACTGCATCGCCAAATACCGCGCCTTCGCGCAGCATGACTTCGCCTTTATTCAGACCAATGCGAGTTTGCAGCCTGGGTAATTTTTTATCGCGCGCTTCATTAAACGCTAATAGATGTTGCTGAATGGCGATCGCGGCAGCGACAGCGGCTGTCGCGGTATCGAAGCGCGCAAAAATCGCATCGCCCACAAACTCCACTAAATGTCCGCCTTGCGCTTCAATGTGCGAGAGCAAAATTTTGCGGTAGTCGCCCAACATTTCCACCGCCAGCGACTCATTGCGCCCCATAAGGCGTGAGTAGCCGACGATGTCGGTGAACATCAGCGTTTGTTCACAGTGTTGAGTCGAATCGACGCCCATAGTGCAGTCGGCTCTCCGTGCGATAGCGTTAAATGGTTAATGAATAATCGAATTATGATCCTTGCCGCAAAAAATGGCTTGATCGAAGCGCGTGATTATTGTGGAGCCAGGCGACAATAACAAGCAATCGCATTAGGATTGTGTGATTCGTGAGGTGATCCACAAGTTTTTGAGGAATTCAGCGCCAAAATTAGGCGGAGCCTCGCTGCTGAGGTTATGATTCAAATCGCCAATCAACCTACAAGAAGCCAACACCATGTTAGAGAACGTCAGCTTATTTGCCGATGTTCCGCCCCATTATTTGGCGGAACTGGAAAAACTCAGTGTGATGCGCAAGTACCCCAAGAACACTGTATTGGTCACGGAAGGCGACGAATCTACTCATATGTACATCATCCGCAAGGGTACGGTGAGTGCATTTTTAAATAATGAAGATGGCCGTCAGGTCAATTTGAATTACATGCACGAGGGCGATTATTTTGGTGAGCTGTCGCTTATTGATGGCAAGCCGCGATCTGCCTCGGTAATGACCATTAGCGACTGCGAGATTTTGTTAGTATCGCGCGCCAGCGTGCAAGATTTAATGCACAAGCATCCTGAGTTTGCGATGAGCTTGCTGTGTGAAGTCACTCGCCGTGTGCGCGACCTGACCGACAGCGTAAAAGATATGGCACTGCTGGATGTGTATGGCCGCGTTAGCGCCGCGTTGGAAAAACTCAGCGACGAAAATAAGCGCATCCACAACCCCAAAGTCACCCATCAGGATATCGCCAATATGGTCGGCTCATCGCGCGAGATGGTGAGCAGAATCATGAAACAATTATTAATTGGCGAATATATCGAGCAGTGCTCGGGCTATATTGAAATTAAAAAGCCGCTGCCGCGTTATTGGTAAATCCCTCTCTGCCAAAAATCCCTCCCAACCTCCCTTTTACAAAGAGAGGGGCTTACTCCCCCCTCTTTGTAAAAGAGGGGCCGGGGGAGATTAAAAATATCAACCAAATAACCCCGATTCATGCAACCACTTCATTAACTGTGGCATAGGTAGAGCACCGGACACGCGCTGCACTTCTTTGCCGTGATGAAATAAAATCAAGGTGGGAATACTGCGAATATTCCACCGCTGACCAATACTGGGCACAGCTTCGGTATTTAATTTGGCAAAGCGAAGATGTGGCTCCAAACGCGCGGCGGCTTCTTCAAATACCGGCGCAAAACTTTGGCAGGGGCCGCACCAAGGCGCCCAGCAATCCACCAATACCGGAATGTCATTATGCTCCAGCGTATTCGCCACATTACCGGGATTTAATTCCATCGGCTTACCGCTAAACAAAGGGCGTTTGCACTTGCCGCAATTGGGCTTATCTTCCAGGCGCTCACCCGGCAAACGGTTAGTGGCAAAGCAGTGGGGACAATTAATTTGTACGCTACTCATAGGTTTTCCAAACAAGGGCTAATTTCAAACAAACACATCTTTCAAATAAACTGGGTTCAGCTTATCAGACTTCAAGCTGCCACAAAAAATAAAACAATGGTCACGCCACATAAAAAAGCCCGCGCGTGCAAAACCCCAAGGGGCAGGAGCGACACGGCGGGCAAAGAGCAACTCTTTATTACAGCAACTGGCTGCAAGGGCTTAAAGAGTCGGTTTCCAATCAACAACGAGCAACGTCAGCTATTTAGGGGTTGCCAGCAACGGCTTGCTGTTGCAACTCCCAACCGCCCCCCAAGGCTTTGTAAACTGCAATCAGATTTAACAGCACCTGCATATCGCTCTGCGCCAATTGCGCACTTACCGTTAGCTGCGAGCGCTCTGCATCCAATACCGTTAAAAAATCGCTACTACCCACTTCAAACTTTTTGCGCGCAAAAAATGCAGCCTGATTGCTGGCCGCTAAGGCCCGTTGCAAACCCGTGCGCCGCTCCTCCTCGCGTGAAAAATTTTGCAGTGCATTGTCGGTTTCTTCCAGTGCGACTAACACACGCTGCTCAAATTCAGCAACACGCTGTTGAGTGCGCGCATCAGCCGCATCAATTTGCGCATTTACCCGCGCGAGATTAAATGCAGCCCAATGGATACGCGGAGTAATAGAAAATGTTTCGGTTTCGTCATTACCCAACCGATTCCAATCAGTCGACAGATACCCCAAGCTACCGGTAAAGCTAATTCCTGGATATAAATCCGCCACCTGAATATTGTATTCCGCCACCGCGCCTGCCAACGCCTGCTCGGCACGGCGAACATCGGGCCGCCGTTTTAATAAATCGGCTGGATTGCCCACCGCGAATGAAACCGGAATCGCCGGCAGCGCTTTTACCGCAGATAAGGTTAGCGTTAATGATTCATTCGGCGTACCCGTTAACACACCTAACCGATTCAACGCCGTGTTGACCTGAGCTTGCAGCGCGGGAATGGTTGCGCGTGTTAATTCGAGTTGCGCTTCAGCGCGTGCCACATCCAATTTATCGCCGCGCCCAACTTCTTCAAAGCGCTGCGTCAACTGCAAGGATTCCTGCTGGTTTTTTGCATTGCGCTCCGCCACATCCAATAAATATTGATTGCCACGCAAACTGATGTAAGCGCTGGCGACTTCTGCCGCGACACTCACTTGCGCCGCCTGTAAATCTGCCGCGCGCGCCGCCACCTGCGCTTTGGATAACTTCACGCCATTGCGCACGCGGCCAAAAATATCCAACTCCCAGCTTGCATCAAAACCAGCCTGAAACGTTTCAGTGATGGGCCCTCTGGTTGAACCAGGTGAAGCAACGGCACCGCTAATATCCACACTCTGGCGTTGACGCGTGCCACTCGCACTCGCCTCTACTGTTGGGTAGCGATCCAATTTGCTGTTGCGCAAATACGCGCGCGATTCCTGCAGCGATGCCTGTGCGATACGAATGCTATGGTTATGCTGCAGTGAATCGGTAATTAACTGGTTTAACTGCGCATCCTGCAATTGCGCCCACCAATCGGCTACCGGCTTTTCTGCACTCGCCCCTTGCGGCAAGGTAAATGCCGCCGGGGTTGTTGGGATTTGCGCAAGTTGTTGTGCGTTTTCTACCGATTTAAAACCACTGCACGCGCTAATCATCAACGGCAATAGTGCAAGACCAAATGCTTTCATTACGATGCGTCGATTCATACTTTCACCTCATGCTGCTCCAGACCTGCTGCGTGCGAAAAATGATTTCCGGTTTTATTTTCTTCAAGAACCCCAGGTTGTTCGGCTGCATCACCCTGATGATATTTTCGGTTGCCTTCCAGCTTGCGCAACAACACATAAAACATCGGAGTGAAGAACAAACCAAAGAAAGTCACACCCAACATACCGGAGAAAACCGCAATACCCATCACGCTGCGCATTTCTGCTCCTGCACCAGTTGAAAACACCATTGGCAAAACACCCATAATAAACGCGAAGGACGTCATCAATATTGGGCGCAAACGCATACCGCTTGCAGTAATCGCGGCCTGATAAGTTTGCATACCGCGCATTTCCAATTCGCGCGCAAACTCCACAATTAAAATCGCGTTCTTACTGGCAAGGCCGGCAAGCACGAACAAACTGATTTGCGTAAAGATATTGTTGTCACCTTTACTTACCCATACACCAAAGAGCGCTGACAATATCGACAGTGGCACAATGGTGACTACCACCAGAGGCAGCGCCAAGCTCTCGTACTGCGCCGCCAACACCAAAAACACTAACAGCAAACACAGTGGCAAAATATAAATCGCGGTATTGCCTGCAAGCACTTCCTGAAAGGTCAAATCAGTCCATTCGTACACAATCCCGGCAGGCAATACTTCATCCAGAATTTCTGCGATAGCATCTTGCGCTTGTCCGCTTGAATAACCGGGGGCCGCGTTGCCGTTAATATCCGCCGCCAGATAACCGTTGTAATGCGCCGCACTTTCCGGACCATAACTTTCTTTCATACTCAGCACTGCACCCAGGGGAACCATATCGCCTTGCGTATTGCGCACTTTTAAATTGAGCGCATCTTCAGGCGTATTGCGATACGGCGCATCGGCTTGTGCAATCACTTGATAGGTGCGACCAAACTGGTTGAAGTCATTGATATACAGCGAGCCCAAATAAACCTGCATAGTGTCAAAAATTTCTTTCACATTCAGGCCGAGTTGCTTGGCTTTGGTGCGATCTACATCCGCATATAATTGCGGCACATTGATTTTGTAGTTGGAAAACACACTTGCCAACTCAGGGCGCTGCATAGCCTTTTGTTGCACCTGCGCTACTACTTCGGCCAGCTTTTCGTAGCCTAAACCAGCGCGATCTTCAATTTGCAATTTAAAGCCACCAGTAGTACCCAAACCACGTACCGGCGGTGGAGGGAAAATCGCAATAAAAGCTTCTTCAATACCAGCGAATTTCATTTGCAGTTTTTGTGAAATCGCCGCGGCTGAAAGTTCTTTGCTGGTACGTTGGTCAAAATCTTTCAACGGAAAAAATACAATGCCGGCGCTGGAGCTATTGGTAAAACCATTAATACTCAAACCAGGGAATTGCACGGCATTTTCCACACCCGCTTCCGCCAAACCAATTTCGCCCATTTCGCGAATCACTTTTTCAGTGCGATCCAAGGTTGCACCATCCGGTAATTGCGCGAAGGCAATTAAATATTGTTTATCCTGCGCGGGCACAAAACCTTTGGGAATAATATTAAAACCCACCACCGCAATACCTAACAAAACCGCGTACACACCCACCGCAGCCATTTTACGACCAAGGATTTTTCCCACTTTGGTGGAATAGTTTCCGGAAGCGCGCGCAAAGCTGCGATTGAACCAGGCAAAGAAGCGACCGAATATTTTATCCATACCAATGGTTAAACGATCTTTTGGTTCGTGATGACCTTTTAACAAAAGCGCGGCCAATGCCGGGCTTAAGGTCAGCGAGTTAATCGCCGAAATCACGGTTGAAATCGCAATGGTCAAGGCAAATTGTTTGTAAAACTGGCCAGTCAAACCACTCACAAAGGCGATAGGTACAAACACCGCAATCAAGGTTAATGAAATCGCAATAATCGGCCCACTCACTTCCTGCATCGCTTTATAGGTTGCCGCAATCGGTGTTAGACCTTCTTCAATATTTCGCTCAACGTTTTCCACCACGACAATTGCATCGTCGACCACAATTCCAATGGCTAACACCAAGCCAAACAGCGAGAGCGTGTTAATAGAAAACCCGAAGGCCCACATCAATGCAAAGGTACCGATAATGGATACAGGCACTGCCAGCAACGGAATAATCGAGGCGCGCCAGGTTTGCAAAAACAGGATTACCACTACAACAACCAGTGCGAGCGCTTCAAGCAGAGTTTTAATTACCGCTTTGATCGAACTTTTCACGAAAATAGTCGGGTCATAAACCACGTGATAATCCACACCCTGCGGAAAACGTTTTTTCAGTTCCGCCATGGTCGAGCGAACATTGTCAGAAATTTGAATCGCGTTAGCGCCCGGCGCCTGGAAAATCGGAATAGCAACGGCAGGCTGGCTATCGAGCATGGAATTCAAGGCAAATTCCGATGCGCCCATTTCTACGCGCGCCACATCTTTCAAGCGGGTAATTTCCCCATTACTGCCTGCACGAATAATAATTTCGCCGAACTCTTCCGGGTTTTCCAAACGGCCTTTGGCATTAACCGGCAATTGCACATCCACCAGATCAGTCACTGGCGCGCCGCCGATAATACCGGCTGCTACCTGCACATTTTGCTCGCGCACCGCGGCAACCACTTCGTTAGCCGTGAGATTTTTCTCGGCAATTTTTTCCGGGTTCAGCCAAATGCGCATAGCGTAATCGCCTGAACCGAACAACCGCACCATGCCCACACCGGGAACCTTGGCCAACTCATCTTTAATATTCATCAATGCATAGTTGCGCAGATAAAGCTCGTCGTAACTTTTATCGGGCGAAATTAAATGCACCACCATGGTTAAATCCGGTGAGCTTTTTACGACGGTTACACCGCGCTGACGAGTGACATCGGGCAAGCGTGGCAAGGCTTGCGAAATACGGTTTTGCACCATTTGCTGGGCAAGGTCCGGATCTGTTCCGATTCTAAACGTAACCGTTAAGGTTAAGCGTCCATCAGTCGTGGCTTGCGAAAACATGTACAACATATTTTCAGTACCCGCGAGCTGCTCTTCCAAAGGTGTTGCAACAGTTTCCGCAATGACCTTTGGGTTTGCACCGGGATAGGAGGCATTCACGACCACTGAGGGCGGCGACACTTCGGGGTATTCCGAAATAGGCAATTGAAACATGGCGATAAATCCGCCGATAAAAATCAGCAGTGAAATCACACCGGCAAAGATGGGGCGATCCACAAAAAATTTGGAGATATTCATAGTTGTACCTGCCAAGGCTTGTTCATACCTGAATTTCAACAGGATGAGTTTGGAGAGCACCGGTAAAATTTACCGGTGCTACTGATGCTCTTTAAAAATTAAATTAGGATTATCGGAATCTGCTTAATGAATTGACGCAACCTGCGTATCTTCATCTTCCGCTTGTTCGGTTACTGCCAGGGTAGGACTTACGACACTTTTCGGTCGCACATGGGAAAGGCCATTTACAATCACTTTTTCGCCAGCATTAACGCCGACTTGTACAACACGCTGCCCCTGGTAATGATCACCCAAAGTTACTTCGCGATAATTTGCGGTGTTGTTTTCATCGACCACCATCACATATTTTTTGCTTTGGTTGGTGCCGATTGCGCGCTCAGGCACTAACAGCGCTTGCACTTTTTCTGCTGAGCCTAACCGCACATTCGCAAACATCCCCGCCGTTAAGGCACCGTCTTTGTTGTCAAAAATGGCGCGGGCGCGAATGGTACCGCTCGCGGTATCCAAACGGTTATCAAATGCATAAATGTGACCTTCGTAAGTCGCTGCCGTATCGCCCGCAAGACTTAACTCCACCGGCATTGCTTGCACATCATTCGTGTTGCGCACCAACTGCACATAGGCCGCCTCATCCACATTAAATTCGGCATAGAGTTTATCGTTAGCAACAATTTGCGTGAGCACCGGTGCGTTTACACCCGCATCAACCACGTTACCCACCGTAAGCTCTGCGCGCCCAACACGACCGGAAATGGGCGCACTGATATGGGCGTATTCCAGATCCAGCTTCGCTTGGTTTAGCGCGGCATCGGCTTGCTTCACATCCGCTTGGGCAACCTGATGAGCACTCAGGGCAGCATCGTAAACACTTTGCGATACCAGCTTCGCACCGATTAATTGTTCTGCGCGGGTGAGTTCATCCTTTGCCAGCGTTGCGCGCGACTGTGCGGTGGCCAGTTGTGCCTGGGCGCGTTGCACAGAGGCCTGGTGCGGGCGCGGATCAATCACAAACAAGGGCTGGCCTTTTTTCACTTGCTGGCCTTCAGTAAACAGCACCTGCTGGATAGTGCCGCTCACCAATGGCTTGATGGCTGCGCTCTCTACCGGTGCCAGACGACCGGAAAAGCCGGCCCAGGTACGGATTTCTTGCGGCTGTAAAACCACTACATCTACCGCCGGGGCGGGTGGTACGGCAGCCGGGGTAGCCGCATCAACACCGGAGATGTAATGAACACTGGCAATACCTGTCAGTATGGCCAACGCTGCATAAGTAACGATTTTGCGAGAAAAGATTGTGCTAGTCATGATGGGCTCCTGTTGCTCTTTAGCAAATCAATGGCGAGTTAAGCTCCCTTGGGAATACAAACGCGGAGAGATGAACCGGACATTTCGGAAAACTATACATACCGGTTGGTATGTCGGTCAACAGGATTTTTTTATTGTGTGTTTTGGCCTAGGCGCCTCGCATGGGGTGCGGGGTTAAAACCCCAATAAAATCAAGGGATTTCCGGAGTTGCACCATTTTGCGCAAGTCGGTATCTTGGTCATACCCCGGGTTTAGCGTTACTTTAGCCGATTGAAAAACATACCGCCCGGTATCATAATAACCCTAACGTTTGTACTTCTTTATCGACGAGCAACCTGTTTATGAACTCCCCCGATACACGCACACTGCTATTGGAAACCGCACTGGACCTGATTTGGAACAGCAACTACAGCGCTGTGGGCGTTAACGAAATCTGCAAGCAAGCGGGCGTGACCAAGGGAAGCTTCTATCACCATTTCGAATCCAAAGCCGAACTCTTCTGCGAAGCCACCAACCACCACTGGGAGCAAATTCGCCAGGACATGGATTGCATGCTCTCGCCCATCAACACACCGCTTGAGCAATTGGAAAACTGGCTGCAATTTATTTACGTCAACAAAGTCGGTGAAGACAAAGACAACGTTCCCGGCTGCGCGTTTTTTAGCGCCGGAATGCAAGCCGGCTGCTGCGAGCCGCGCATTACCGAAACCCTGCAACTCATGACCGAACGCGGCGCCAAATACAATCAGGCGTTGGTGCGCAGTTTGTTGAGCGGAAATTATTTAACAGAACAAAAAGATATCGAACAAACCGCGCGCTTAATGCAGCAATACGTACAAGGGTTAATTACCCACGCCCGCGTTACACGCAATATCGATAATGTAAGAAGTGATTTACCCACCGCCATTTATCGGCTGATTGGCCTAAAACCGGAATTCTGGTTTAGCGCAAAACCGACCTGGCCGTGCAAAGGTTGATAATTAGAAATTTTCTGAAAAGGCAGCTCGAAATAGCTGCCTTTTTTATTGGTACCGTTAGCAACGCCGCGAAAGAAAACCAATAAATTTTATTATTGAGTTTAGGCTGGCACTACAACTTAACCCTTAACCCCACCCGCGTAAGCCCGGCACCGATCAACATAATTACGCAAGAGAAAAACAAGCTCCAGATAATTCCCGCGATACCGCTGCTGCAAAAATCAGGGCGCAGATAGAAGCCAACAATTCCGCTAACCGCCAGTAATATGTAGGGCAATATGTAAACCAGGAGCGGATTGGTTGCTGATGGCTCAAAGAATTTGGTCCATGCGCGTTGCTGTTTTACATCCACCAGCCAATAAACTGCACCGAAAATTACGCAGCAAAAAAATATACTGAATAGCGCCCAGCTCGGTGTGGCCCAAATTTTAGAGATTGGAGATACCTGCCAGCTCGCTAATGCCAGCAAACCAACTACTGCAGTAAACAGCCAGTAGTATTTAGCTTTTTGTGCAGAAAATTGCGGCAAATAAAATAACTGCGACAATATCACTCCGGCTAATACAATCGCCGCGTGGGTATTGTTGCTATTCAGATCACTTAATAAACCAGGTACTGCAACACCAGCAGCCTCCAGTTTATCCAGTGCGAGAAACACACCGAGTAACACCAACGCAATAACGGCAAGCGCAATAACTTGTTGGGATGCTGCCGCAATATTGCGACACACTAAAAAGACACTGCCGGCAATTAAATAAGCCCAGCCAATTAAGCCGAGAATTCCCCACCACTGGGTAGTCATGCCGGTGTTTTCCGGCCCTTTATATAACCACCACAGCACTACCAGGCCAGCCACACCAATCAGCTTTGCCCCCAAGGTAATTGCGGGTGAAATTGTTTTGGAATAGTTCGACCAGATGAGCAACACATAGATAAACATTAGTAACGTCCAGAGCGGCATGGATATCGCCATTGACGCCTCATCAAAACCCGATTCGGTATTTACCATAAACACACCAATCACCATCAAGCCCAGGCTCCGCAGTGCTATGTGTTTAAATATTTCCAGCGTTGAATCACCTTTTTTAACGCGCGCCTGAATTGCAAAGGGAACCGACATACCCACAATAAATAGAAATGCCGGAAACACCAGATCAACAAACGTCATGCCGTCCACATTAGCAGGAAGGTGTTTCATCCACTGGGGAATATTGGTAACGCCGGCGAGCTCGTTTACAAACACCATGACAAAAATGGTGATGCCGCGAAACACATCGATGGATAAAACACGATTAGGTAGTGCGTGATTGGAGTGCGCCTTATTAGCGGTTAACGATGGTGAATTCATGGTGTTTGCCCGATTAAAAATTTATAAGAGTTATAAAAACCGGAAAACAATAGCGGAGCCTAAGCTACGGCCGCAAGCACTTATGACAACGTTGCCTTATTTTTTACACTTCCCTACAGAAAACGCGAAAGCTGGAAAAAAAAGCCAAAAAAAAGCCGCTTTTAGGCGGCTTCTTCTGACCAAGCGAACGATCTTAATCGTGGTGATGCCCACCTACGCCGTGCGCGTGACCATGGGCAACTTCTTCTTCGCTGGCATCGCGTACATCGACAACTTCCAGTTCGAAGTCCAGGTTTTTCCCGGCCAATGGATGATTGCTATCGATATCCACATTGAATTTGCCCGCTTTCACTACAATCGCTTCCCAGCCACCTTGCTGCGTGTTAACAACCACTTTCATTCCTGGCTTTAATTTGTTTTTGATTTTTTCATGGTCGATCAGATGTTTGATAGGTACGCGCTGGATGGCGCCTTCTTTGCGCTCGCCATAACCCTGCTCAGGGGTAATGCTTACCGTCACTTTATCGCCTTTGGCCTTGCCATCCAACGCGGCTTCCAGTGCAGGAAGCAGATTGTTGTGGCCGTGCAGGTAGAGGTTGGGTTCCGCTTCATAGGAAGATTCCAGTTGCGTACCACCAGTTTCACTCAGGCGGTAATGGAAGCTAACAACTTTGTCGGCAGTGATTTGCATGTTGACTCCAAAAATAGGTTTCGTTTTTTTGAGGGCGCGGATTGTCGCTGATTTGGGGCAAACAAAAAAGCCCGCATGACGCGGGCAAAGGAGAGGGAACATCGATTTACCAAGGAATCACAAGGAATTTAAAAACACTTTTAATGCAGTGCGATCCGCCGTCGATAGCGCCTCGTATTGCAAGCGGCTGTTATTCGCTTCGCCTCCGTGCCACAGAATGGCTTCATCCAGAGAGTGGGCACGACCATCGTGCAGGTAACGCACACTGGCATCATTTCCGGTTGAAGTGCCGCTCTGCACATATTTCAAACTGCCCAGCCCCCAGAGCGGTGCAGTACGCCACATGGCGGCGGATGCGCTATCTTGGGGGAGTGTATCGGCGAGGTCCGGCCCCATATCGTGCAACAACAAGTCGGTATAAGGACGAATGGTTTGGTTGCGTAATTCAGCAAACGGATGGGTATTGCCCGTTTGCAGGGTCGACTTATGACAGGCTACACAGTTGGCAGTTTCAAATACTGTTTTACCCAGCGCGATTTGCCCAGGATTCACATCGTGCTCCACTGATACGCGCATTCCGTTCGGGTAGCCGCTGCGATAACTGCGCTGCGCTGGCACACCGAGCAATTGCAGGTAGTTGGTCAGACGCGTCAGCTCAAGTTCGGATACGTGAGTTGTCACACCGGTTTGATGGCAATTGGTATCGGACTTTTGACAGGAACGCAGTGGATACACCGGCGAGGTCACCCCCATATCCTGCACAAAAGCTTCCGCGGCCTGATGACGCACACTGACCTTCGCCGCCTTCCAGCCGAAGCGACCAACCTGGGTTACGCCGGTTTCCGGATTTTTTACAAAATTGGCTTTGCCACGAACACCATCGCCATTTACATCGTTCGCATCCACATTAGCGAGAATGGTTTCTTCATCAATCGCTTCCAACAACCCAACGCCAATTACTTGCGGCGCCTGACGCACCGAATAAAGTTGCGGCACTGCGCTGGAAAATTCATACACAGGTTTATGCATATCCACGCGCGAGCCGTCATTAAGGAAACGCGGCGTCACATCGTAGCGCTGCAATTTCACCGCGTTATTGACCGCTCCTTTTTGCAGGACGTTAAAGCCGTAGGTTGGGTCGGGTAAATTGCCGGGCGCTCCGGTTAATACCGATAGTGTATCCAGCGCTGTACCCACCACCGCCGGTTTACTGCGACCATTTAACTGGTGGCAGGCGATACAACGCTCATCGTTAAAGTTGCTGCCTAATTGATTCAGGTGTGCGGTAAAGATGGGATTCTGGGTTGGAAACTCGGAGTGCTGCCCCGTTGCAAAAGAGGTGTGAAATAAACGGCGCCCTTTGAGGAAGCGATCGGTATTGGCAATACCAATATTGTTCGCCATTTGCTGGAACACGCGGTAAGGCTCTTCGGAATAGTTGTAGGACACACTGGTCTCGCCACCGAGCAGGGCGTCGCCAGGCACAGGCACTGAATCCAGATTAGGCGCCACGCCAAACCAGGGGCGCACTCCCTCGCCCACTACATACAACTGTTCGAAAGAGTAATAGCGCGAACCACCGCCATCGACGCGCGCGCGATTGTCGCTTTCACTCATCTCCACCAGGCGAGGCGCTGGCGCGAGTTCGATGCGATCGCCCATTACCAACGGGCGATGCGGATTGGGGCCGGTATTCCAGTAGGAATCAACATCCAAATAACAGTCTTCGTTGCCACCATCAAAACAGCGCGGCAAATTACCTTCTTTTAAATTGTTGAAACCGTAATTCAACGCCCAGCCAAATTCAGTCACCGTCGGGTCGCTGGAGTTGCGAAATAAACTAAACGTAGTGCCAAAAAAAGTCCCTTCATTGATCAGCATGGTAATGCGGATATTTTTACCGCCAGCCGGGATGGTATCGCGCACTTTCAAGCCGAAGGAGCGGTTCTGAAAATAGAACGGCGGATAAGTGAAGTAGCGTCCATCAGCTTCATTGGGCGATAACCACGCCTCACCGCGTTCACGCGCATGGCGCTCGGTGGAGCGCATGCCGATTAAAGTCACGAGAGTGCCATCTGGCTCACGATATTGGATTTGCTCAGTGACTTGCGTCCCCTCGGGAAATAAAGGCACATAACCTATAGGCGCTGCACGGCTTGATGAAGCGGAACTTACTACCGACGAGCGTGATGAGGAGGAATTGCTGCTGGCATTGCCCCCACTGCCAAATACTTTTAACTCAAAGATCGAATAGCCCCAGGCATTACCCGGCGCTGGCTTGGTTGCATTTATGCGCACATAGCGATAGCTGCCACTCACCGCAAAAGTGTCCGTGCGATTACCAAAAGTGCCGCCGGTTTTTTGCGCCAGGTTAGTCCAAGTGGAATTATTGTTGGAGCCCTGCACCTGATAGATTTCCGGGTTGGCCGCCTCCCACTCCACGACCACCTGAGTCAGGTTAGATGCGGTGCCGAGATCCACCGCAATCCAACTGGGGCTGACGCCGTGAGTGGATTCCCAGCGACTGTAACTCGATCCATCCACTGCATCTTTAGCGGCGCGTAGTTCGCTGCTCGCGGATACCGGTTTATTTAACGCGAGATTGGTTTGTGCCAGTGCAGTAGTTGTAAATGGCAAGGTACAGACGAAGGCCGCCCCCACCATCAGCAGGCGCTGCAACGTCTGTATTGGGTTGATGTTTGTCATGTGATTTTGCCTCAGCTTTTTATTAGTCTGATAAGGGTTATTCGAGCGTTTGATATAAACCTTCTCGCACAACAACAGCGAGCAGGACTGAACAACCGCGCTAGTGTGAGCGCAAAAAAATAAATAGCGTTCGTACCGACACAACGAACGGGCATTTCGACGTTCGACTGCGGTGAACGAAGCAAACCTGGCGCGCAAAAACGACGCCATATCACAAACATCAAACCAATTTGCGCGCTTGCTCACAGCGGAGAAAAGTGCGACTTACCGCCGCAAGCGATAGGCATTTTTTTTGCGTGCAAGCACCAGGCGGGATTGCGTATCATGAACAGCCACTTCAAGGATTCACTCATGATCGCATTGCCCGAACTCCAAACCACACGACAACCTTTGCAAAGCGGTCAGGTGCATTTGTGGCTGCTGGATATTCGCGAATTCCGCAATCAGTTAGCAGAAGAAGCGCTCGCGATAATGAGCAGCGATGAGCGCGAGCGGGCACAAAAATTTATTCGCGGTAAAGAGGAATACATCGCCAGTCGCTGGCTATTGCGTGAGGTGCTAGGCGCTTATTTGCAGCAAGCGCCCGAATCGCTGGTGTTTAGTCGCACCGAAAAAGGCAAGCCCTATTTCGCCAATCGTGCACTGCAATTTAATTTGAGCCACAGTGGTCACTGGGCATTGTTAGCTGTGGCAAAAGAGATGGAACTGGGCGTCGATATTGAGCAAATAAAAGTTTCCCGTGATTTGCTCCGTATTGCGGAAAGCTATTACCACCCGGACGAGTTTGCCCGGTTGCAGCAACTATCAGGTGACGCACAGGCGTACTACTTCTATCAACTCTGGACGTTAAAAGAGGCACTGTTGAAGGCGCTGGGTGTGGGCATATCCGCCGGGTTAGAGAATCTTAACTTCAGTCTGGACGACGGCATCTCGGTCAAACTCTCACCCGTGTTGCAACAGCAATCAGTTACCGATAAATGGCAATTTCATCAATGGCAGCTGGGCGATGGCAACTATTGCGCATTGGCCGCCGCCTGCCCCGAATTACTTTACCCGCACTGGTTTGCCCCCCTGGCAGTGCTCGCCTGAGCCAAGGCGTGCCACGGCTTTACTTGACTCTTTTTACTTGACTCCAAGGGCCTCACTGCTAGCATGGCCGCCATTCCTGTACCGTCAATCAATAAGAAGATTCCATGCTGCCATTCCACGAGGCGGTGAAAGACGATTTCACTGCGGTAAACCAACTCATTATCGACAAACTCCACTCTGATGTAGGCTTGGTAGAGAACATCGGCCATTATCTGGTAGAAGCTGGTGGCAAGCGTCTTCGCCCTCTACTGGTGCTTCTTACCGCCAATGCGCTGGGCTACCAAGGCAAGGACCATTTGTCGCTGGCGGCGATTATTGAATTTATCCACACCGCCACCCTGTTGCACGACGATGTAGTGGATATGTCCAGCCTGCGCCGCGGCCGCCCGACGGCCAACGCCCAATGGGGCAATGCGCCCAGTGTACTGGTAGGTGACTTCCTCTATTCACGCGCGTTCCAGATGATGGTGGCGATCGGCAATATGGATGTAATGGCAATTCTAAGTGATACCACCAACATCATCGCCGAAGGCGAAGTGCAACAGCTGGTAAACGCCAAAGATCCAAACGTAAACGAAGAAAACTACTTCCGCGTTATCGATAAGAAAACCGCAATTCTTTTTGCCTCCGCGTGTGAAGTCGCCGCGGTTGCCTGTGGCGCCAGTGAATCCCAGCGCAAGGCATTGAGTGTTTACGGGCGAAAACTAGGTGTCGCCTTCCAACTGGTTGACGATGCGCTTGATTACACCGGCGATGCCGCCACCCTGGGCAAAAACGTGGGCGATGATCTCGCTGAAGGTAAACCCACGCTCCCGTTAATTCACGCGATGCGGACCGGCACCCCGGCGCAAGCCGAGCTGGTCGCTAACGCCATCCGCAATGGCGATGCCAGCCAACTCCCAGCAATTCTGGAAATTGTACAAGCCACCGGCGGTATGACTTATACCTTGGATTGCGCCAAACAGCAGGTCGAGGAGGCCATCGCCCAGCTCGCACTTTTGCCGGATAACCGCTTTACCCAAGCCATGAAACAGTTGGCGGAATTCTCGCTGGCACGCAGTTTCTAAACCGCTATTGTTTGTTCCCGTTAAGGTGGCTGGCGCCACCTTAACTGGACAACTGAGCCACAGTGGTTAGAATGGCGCACCTTTGCGCTGGGCCAGCCCGGCGCGACTACCCAATTAGTACGTAAAATCAGAACGAGAAAAGCCCATGACCCCTTTTGAACCCAAAAGCTCCTATAGTCGCGATGACCTGCTCCTGTGCGGCGATGGCAAGTTGTTCGGCCCGGGCAATGCTCAGTTACCCAAGCCCAACATGCTGATGCTCGACCGTATCGTGCACATCAGCCAAACCGGTGGCGAATTTGGGAAAGGCGAAATTGTGGCAGAACTGGATATCACTCCGGACCTCTGGTTCTTTGACTGCCACTTCCCTGGCGACCCGGTAATGCCAGGCTGCCTGGGGTTGGACGCCATGTGGCAACTGGTTGGCTTCTTTTTGGGCTGGAAAGGCAACCCGGGGCGCGGCCGTGCACTTGGCTGTGGAGAGGTGAAATTCACCGGTCAAATCCTGCCAACTGCAAAAAAAATCACTTATCACATCAACCTGAAGCGCGTAATCGAACGCAAACTCATTATGGGCATCGCCGACGGGCGCGTCTCCTGTGACGGCAAGGACATCTATTTCGCAAACGACCTGCGCGTTGGCCTGTTCCAAAACACTGACAGCTTCTAAGCTTTAAAAATAACGATAAGCGGCGAGCGCCCAAACTCCTGTGGCATAATACTCGCCGTTTAAAATCCGTCAGATCATTACGCCAGAATCCTGCGCAAACCTGCTGTTCAGGCGCTAAAGCAAAATAGAGTGAGAGGTAGCCTATGAAACGCGTTGTTGTAACCGGTATGGGAATCGTGTCCTGTCTGGGCAATGATAAAAATGCCGTGTTGGACGCATTGCGCGCTGGCCGTTCCGGTATCAAATTTCAAGAAACCTACAAAGAGATGGGCTTTCGTAGCCATGTTGCCGGTTCCATTGATATCAACCTGTCCGAATTAATCGATCGTAAGATCCTGCGCTTTATGGGCGATGCAGCGGCGTTTGCGTATCTCTCCATGCAGCAGGCAATTGCCGACTCAGGCTTGACGGAAGAACAAGTCTCTAACGAACGCACCGGTATCATCATGGGCTCCGGCGGCGCCTCGTCCATGAATCTCGTGGAGGCGGCCGATATCCTGCGCGAAAAGGGCTTGAAACGCGTTGGCCCTTATCGTGTAACCCAAACCATGGGCTCCACTACATCTGCCTGTTTGGCCACCCCCTTCAAAATCAAAGGGGTTAACTACTCAATCTCTTCAGCCTGCGCGACCAGCGCCCACTGCGTTGGCAACGCCATGGAATTGATCCAACTGGGCAAGCAGGATGTCGTTTTTGCCGGCGGCGGTGAAGAAGAGCATTGGACTCTGACGGCACTTTTCGATGCCATGGGCGCACTCTCTACCAAATACAACGAAAGCCCGGAACAAGCATCACGGGCCTATGACGCCAACCGCGATGGCTTTGTGATTGCCGGAGGTGGGGGTTGTCTGGTACTGGAAGAATATGAGCATGCCAAGGCCCGCGGTGCGAAAATTTACGCGGAAGTCGTTGGCTACGGCGCTACTTCCGATGGCTACGACATGGTTGCCCCCTCGGGCGAGGGTGCGGTGCGGTGCATGAAGCAGGCGCTGACCACCGTGAACGGTGAGATCGACTACATCAACTCCCACGGCACCTCGACGCCAGTCGGTGACCTAGCTGAATTGCGCGCGGTTAAAGAAACCTTTGGCAGTAAAATTCCACCCATTAGTTCAACCAAGTCGCTTACCGGCCACAGCTTGGGCGCTACCGGCGTGCAGGAAGCCATCTACAGTCTGCTGATGATGGAAAACGACTTTATCTGCGCGTCCGCCAATATCGAAACCCTGGATCCAGAAGCGGAAGGCATGCCTATTGTGCTCAAGCGCCAAGACGATGTGAAGTTAACTCGCGTGATGTCCAATAGCTTTGGCTTTGGCGGTACCAACGCGACGCTGGTGTTTCAAAAAGTCTAAATATTGCGAGAATGACGCAGCACAAAAACGCGAGCCAAATGCTCGCGTTTTTTATGCGCTCACGTTCATTTTTTGCACCGGATTAAGGCACAGTCACTTAACGCGCTCTCAATTTCACTCCCGCACCGCACAGCCGCCCCACGTAAAAATGATAATTTTTGCATCCCACCAAAGTAAATTTGACAATTTGACACTGGGATCATCCATCGCTTTTCAAAAAAAACCTTTTTTAGCGTCGATTCATACAAGCACCTGACTGGCACAGAGCCTGCATAACGATAAGCTGCAGTTTCAAACCCAGGGAGCGCCCCATGAATTTGTTTGTCGACGAAGCTCGTCAGCGCAACTTCTCTTACCCTTTGCACGCGTTGCGTGGAGTAGCCGCCGTCATCGTCCTGCTCAGCCATATTCACATGCGCATCAAAGAAGCTTACGGCGATTGGGCGCTTCCGCCCATTTTTAATGGTAGCGGTGCCGTTATTTTCTTTTTCGTCCTAAGCGGTCTGGTGGTAGGTACCGCGCTGGCCAAACAGCAATTAACCCTTGATCGGGTCAGCACATATTTGCACAGGCGCTTTTTCCGGATCATTCCATTGCTATTTGTTACCGTAACTATCGGCGGACTCTATCTAGTACTGTTTAATGATTCGATGACCTACTCCCTGTATGACGACGCCTATGGAGACTTTTCGTTTGCTAAATTCCTCGCCGCCTATATTGGTTATTCGCTAAAGCCGAACCAACCCATATGGTCTATCTATATTGAAATTATTGCTTCATTGCTAATCCCTTTAATGATCCTTACCGGTACACGTGTTCGCAATGTAGTCGCCTGCGCGTTCTTGTGCATAGCCTTTTCATTAATTCCGTTTGAGCTAAAACATCACTGGAATTTTTACATGTTCAGTTTCTATATGGGATTAAGCATACTCATATGGGGAAAACATTTTGCGCGCTGGGCCTCGTCATTACCGGCTGCGGCATTCTGGGGGATCGTATTTAGCTGTTTCATGGCTTTTTATTGTGCCCGGATATTTACAACACCAACCTACGGCGATCTGTGGATTGTGTATTGGGAAACCTTCACGGTAACGCCATTAGTGGCCCTGATCTTTTATTTACCTGAGAAATTTTCACTCTTGAATAAACGACCTTTTATATTCTTGGGCGATATTTCTTACAGCCTTTACCTAACCCATTGGATTTTATTAGTGCTCGCGTTGAATTGTGTAACGTCCCTGATGGGCACAAGTACGCTCAGTGCAATTACTTTCTCATCGGTGTCGCTCATCGTTAGCTTTATTGTTGCTTACATTTCCTATTACAAAATTGAACTCAATGGCATTAAGCTCGGCGAGAATCTACGCACTGGCAACCGGCAGCTGCAAAGTTACTCGCCATAAATTCTACTCGTATTTGCGTCGAGGAAATCCAGGATGAATATTTTTGTCGAATCAGCAAAGCAGCAACGCTTCTCCATGCCCTTGCATGCATTGCGCGGCATCGCCGCACTCATTGTGCTGCTGTGCCATATACAAGCGCGAATTGACGAGGGTTTTCCGCAATTTTCTTTTACCCACGTTTTTAACGGCAGCGCGGCCGTTACGTTTTTCTTTGTGCTTAGTGGTCTGGTCGTTGGCGCATCGCTTGCAAAAAATGGGATTACCGCTAATTCAACACTGATCTACGCGCATCGCCGGGTATTCAGGATAATGCCACTAATGCTAGTCACCGTTACGCTTGGTGGACTCTATTTGCTCTATCTCGATCCGCATCTGGCCTTTTCTCTCAACCCCAAATCGTACGGCGATTTTAGTCTGGCTAAATTTGTCGCCGGTTATGTAGGCTACTCACTAAAAGCTAATCCCCCCACATGGTCCATCTTTGTGGAACTGGTTGCGTCAGCATTGATTCCGTTAATGATATTAAGTGGAAAAAGCATCCGGCTGATGGTGCTCACATTAATTACATGTATTGCGCTCTCGCTTCTGCCTTTTGAGTTTCAGCATTACTGGAATTTTTACATGATCAGTTTTTATTTGGGCCTCAGTGTGTTGTGGTGGGGCAAGCCAGCAGCATTGGCCATTGCGCACCTACCCACGAGCCTATTCTGGCTGCTGGTTGGTGGACTATTTACGGCATTTTATTTAGTGCGGCTAATGAGCGGGGCAGGATACGGCGACTTGTGGATTGTATATTGCGAAAGCATTCTGGTGGCGCTGTTGATCGCTATAATTTATTACTCACCGGCACGTTTTACTTTTCTCGCCAAACCGGTATTTAAATTTCTGGGCGACATATCCTACAGTCTATACCTCACTCATTCGCTGTTGCTGATTTTGCTGCTGAACGCGTGCGTATATTTGTTGGGCGCATCTACAGCTGGAGCGCTCGCCTTTGTAATCTCCAGCATTGTTATCAGCCTGGCAATTGCAATTCTGAGTTACCGCGAGATCGAACTTAAGGGGATGCAGTTAGGCGAAGAAATTCGTAAACAGAAGTCGGCGATTGAAAAATTATCTTGATAGCGCACAGCGCAATAAATCATTGCGCTGCTTTTATTTGTTCACGATTGTGCAACCACTGTTTCACCAACGGCAACAAACTGGGTCGCCATGAACGTGTTTGTACACCAAAATAATCGCGCACACGACGGCAACCGAGAATGGCGCTCAGAGGTTCATCGTCCGGTTCCTCGTCGATTAGCGATAAGCTGGGTTCCGCAGTGAGCAGTTGCTGTTGGATCAACAGCTGCAATAATTGCTCGGCAAACTCATCCTGTGTACAAGCATCACCGCTACAGTAATGCATCACGCCCCAATTTTCTGCACCACAACTAATTTGTTTGATCAATGCCACTGCCACTCGCGCCGCATCGGACAGAGCGGTCGGTGCCCCACGTAAACGCCGGTTTACACTCACCGATGCTCCGGCGAGATAGGCGCTTAGCAAACGGGTCAGCAAATTATCGCCGTAGGCACCAATCACCCAGCTCAAGCGCAGAATGATATGGCGAGGCAATTGGCCGAGAATTAATTCTTCTGCCTGCGCAAATGCTCGCCCGGAGTCATTAATTGGCGCGACTGTATCCTTTTCACTGTGGGTGCCCTTTGGATCAGCACCAAATACGCAATAGCTGGAAAAATGAATCAGCGGGACATTTGCCGATGCACAACTACTCGACAATGCACGAACTGTTTGGACCAGAGTCAGTTGACCGCCCGCATGAAAAGCTTCCTCCCAACCACGGCAGTTCAACACCAGATCCACTTTGTGCTGACTGAGATAGTTCGAGCAACTCACTGGATCAGACCAGTCCAATTCAGGACCTGGAGCCAGGACTTTAAATGGCTCGCGCTCAAGCTCGTGCTCAAGGGCCTTGCCCAGAGGGGAAATTACATCCGTTAACAACAAGGTAAATGACATGCTGATCGACTAACCCGTAAAATTTTTCTGCATATTAGCAGCAGAACCCGTTGCTGCGGTAAGGGCAATTAGCAGGAGAAACACTTATACTGCGGGCCCTTTGCCTGCCTGGCGATGCTGAATTCATCTTTGTGGATTACCGATTGACTATGACCCAAGCACCAACGACCGTTGTTTTCGACCTCGCCATTATCGGCGGAGGGGTCGCTGGGTTATGGCTCGCCAATCGCGCCAAAAGTGCCGGCTACTCAGTGGCCGTGTTTGAATCTGGAGATTTGGGTGGCGGCCAAACCCTGGCATCTCAGGGCATGATCCATGGGGGAATGAAATATACCCTCGCTGGCGCGCTCACTGGTGCATCCGAAGCGATCGCCGATATGCCGAGGCATTGGCGCGAATGCCTGTGCGGCGAGGGTGATGTGGACCTGCACCACACCCGAATACTCAGCGATCACTTTTTTATGTGGTCTGGAGATGACTTGGGCAGCAAGCTCACCAGCTTCCTTGCCAGCAAAATTACCCGTGGCCGCGTGGAGCCAGTGCACCCTGATCGCCGCCCGCCCCTGCTGCGCCACCCGCTCTTTAACGGCAGCCTCTATCGTCTGGAAGATCTCGTAATCGATGCGCACAGTCTGGTGGCCAACCTGGCCCATAACATTGAGGGCCACTGTTTCAAACTAGACTGGAGTCGAACCGAGTTACACCAAGATGCTGACGGGCAACTTTTTCTGGAGATAAAAAATCCGGACCAAGATCTACAGATCCGCGCGCAGCGTTTTATCTTTACAGCAGGTAAAGGCAACGCGGGGTTGCTCGCCAAAATCGGCAAATGCCAACCCGCTATGCAGCTGCGACCACTACAGCAGGTAATGGTCAAGCACCATCATCCTTTCGACTTTTACGGGCACTGTCTGGGCACAGACACCACCCCACGGTTGACCATCTCCAGCCATCGTCTGCCTGATGGCAGCCACGTATGGTACTTGGGCGGCAATTTGGCGGAAAAAGGGGCCACCATGGCCGCCGATGAATTGATCGCACTGGCCGAGCACGAGCTGCGCAACCTCATTCCCTGGATCAATCTACAGGGCTCTGCATGGGCGACTTTATCAATCGAGCGAGCAGAACCTTTGCAACCCGGATTAGCACGCCCCGATAACGCCTTTGCCGAGCGGGTCGCCGGTGCCAATCTGATGGTGGGTTGGCCCACCAAGCTCACCCTGGTACCCAATCTGGCCAACCAGATGCTGGAGTTTTTGCGCGAAGACGAAATTCATCCCTCCACCATCAAACCAGACTATCCAATGCTGCATAGCTACTTGCCTTATGCAGTAACAGGCAAAACACCTTGGGAAATCGCCTTCCCACCCAAGATGAGCGCAGAAGAAGCGCTTGCCTTGCGGTTTAAAGAATCCGACGAGAACGACGCATGATGCCGCGCAAGCGCCTGGGGCGCACAGACATAAGCATTAGTACTTTTGGCTTGGGCACCGTGAAATTTGGTCGCAACCAAAGCCTGAAATACCCCGGGACCTTTGAGTTGCCGAGCGATGAGCAGTTGCGCGATTTACTCGCCTGCGCGCGTGACTTTGGGGTCAACCTACTGGATACCGCGCCGGCTTATGGTTACAGCGAGGAACGAATTGGCGACCTGCTGAAAAAAGCGCGCAAGGATTGGATTATCTCCACCAAGGTCGGCGAAGAGTTTGTCGCCAACAAACATACTGGCGAAGGCCAATCCCACTTCGATTACGGCGCGAAGCACACCCGCTTGAGTATCGAGCGCTCCCTGCGCCGCCTGCGTACGGATTATCTGGATCTGGTACTGGTCCACTCGGATGGCAAGGATCTGCCGATCCTTACCCAAACACCGATCATTCAAACCTTGCAACAACTCAAGCAGGAGGGTTGGATTCGCGCCTTTGGTATCTCCAGCAAAACGCTTGAAGGCAGCCTTTTGGCAGCCGATCTGTGCGATGCCATCATGCTAGTCCACACCGCCGATTACCCGGACGAAGCTCCGGCGATTGCAAAATCTGCGCAACAAGATGTGGCAGTTTTGTTAAAAAAGGTTCTCGGCAGCGGACATATCTGCCATGATGCGCCACCCACTGGCGACCCGGTACAGGCCGCCCTGGATTTCGCCTATTCCCACCCGGGCGTTACCAGCGCCATTCTTGGCACCGTCAATTTGCAACATTTGCGCGATAACCTTATAAAAGCATTGCGCGCACAAAAGCTGGCGTGAGATTCTACAGAGTAAATTATGAGCAATTGGTTAGATGCCGTTTCCTGGAACAGCGACGGGCTGGTTCCGGCGATTGCCCAGGACGCCAAAACCGGTCGAATCCTGATGATGGCCTGGATGAACCGCGAATCGCTGCAACTCTCCGCAGAACGCGGCGAGGCGGTATATTGGTCGCGTTCGCGCAACAAGCTTTGGCACAAAGGCGAGACCTCCGGCCATATTCAGAAGCTGCATGAAATTCGCCTGGACTGCGACGAAGACGTTATTGTGTTGCAGGTTGAACAACTGGGGGGAATTGCGTGTCACACAGGGAGGGAGTCCTGTTTCTACCGGGTGCTAAAAGACGGCCAGTGGCACAGTGTCGACCCGGTACTCAAAGATCCTTCCGAGATTTATTAATCGATTTTACGCAGTAAGCAGATAGTTCATGAGCAACGATATTCTCAAGCAACTCACAGAAATCCTTGAAGCGCGCAAAAATAATGCAGACGCTGAAGGCTCCTACGTTGCCAGCCTGCACAAAAAAGGGCTCAATAAGATTTTGGAGAAAGTCGGTGAGGAATGCACCGAAACCATTCTGGCCGCCAAGGATGCCCAAGCCAGTGGCGACAATTCAGATTTGATCTACGAAACAGCTGATCTCTGGTTCCATAGCCTGGTTATGCTGTCTCACCTCGGCGAAAACGCCGATGCAGTATTGAATGAACTGGCGCGGCGCTTTAATGTATCTGGACACGATGAAAAAGCATCGCGCCCACAAGAATAATCATTTACGTCATTTTTTTGCGAGGAAATCATCATGGGTCTTGGCGGCATTAGTATTTGGCAATTACTGATCGTGTTGGCGATCGTGGTTATGTTGTTCGGCACCAAACGCCTGCGCACGCTGGGCAGTGATTTGGGCAGCATGATTAAGGGCTTCAAAAGCTCCATGAGCAACGAAGAAGCCGCAAAGGCCGAGGAAGAGCAAAAGAATCTGGAGCAACAGCAAAAAGCGGCAGCAACACAAACTACTGCCGAGAAAGTAGACCAAAACAACACTAAGGTTTAATCCGTGTTTGATATTGGTTTTACCGAGCTTCTGCTGTGCCTGGTCGTCGCTTTAGTGGTAATTGGCCCCGAGCAGCTACCCGGCACGGTACGCACCGTTGCTTTGTGGATAGGCCGGCTGAAGCGTAGCCTGGCGGAAACCCGTACCGAGATCGAGCGGCAAATTGGCGCAGATGATATTCGTCGCCAACTGCACAATGAAGAAATTCTGCGCAATATCGAGGAAACACGCCTGCAAATTGAGGCCAGCATTCGGGAACACACAGAACGCGCCGAACAGGAAAGCGCAGCCGCAGAACAGGCTCGCAGCGCCGCTGATTATGGCCCACCCGAGGAATTGCCCGACCATTCCCACGGTATTGAGCATGACACCAGCCACAACAGTGTCAGCCATGACAACTCCCATCCAGCCACAACCGGTGCTAATCAGCCGAGTAAACCAACTGCAGCAGTAACTGCGGCAGCCAATAGCGCGAGCCAGGTTGCAGCGCCGACGCAGAATAATAACCAACAACACCCGGCACCCGCGGCAGCCTCACCTACAGTGGCTCCTGCCGATGTGGCGCAGGTGCAAACGGATCCTAAAACAGGCTCCGGCCAACAGGCGGTATAGGTCAGTTAGAGCTTCATGAATCAGACAGTCCAAGACGATAAAGAACAACCCTTAGTGCAACACCTGATCGAGTTGCGCAATCGCTTGCTCTATGTGGTGTATTTTTTACTGGCCGTATTCTTGTGCCTGTTTCCATTTGCCACGGATATCTACGCGATTATCTCCGCGCCTCTACAAGCGGTGTTGCCTAAAGGCACCAGCATGATCGCCACCGATGTCATTTCACCCTTTTTAACACCGCTAAAGTTAACCTTTTACCTTTCGCTCTATATTGCAATCCCATTCATTCTGATTCAGATCTGGAGCTTTATCGCACCAGGCCTGTATAAGCATGAACGAGAGCTGGCTGCACCGCTGATGATATCCAGCGTGGTGCTATTTTTCGCCGGTATGGCATTTGCGTACTTCCTGGTCCTACCAATGCTCTTTGGTTTTACCATGGGTATCCAGTTGGAGGGTGTCGCGACTATGACCGACATCACCAAGTATCTGGATTTGGTGTTGCACATGTTCCTGGCTTTCGGGATTGCCTTTGAAATTCCGGTCGCCACCGTGTTGTTAATCCTCGCTGGCGTTGCCACTCCAGAGGGCTTGGCGGAAAAGCGTCGCTACATAGTGGTGGGATGCTTTGTGGTGGGAATGCTCTTAACACCACCCGATGTTTTCTCGCAAACTTTGCTCGCCGTACCCATGTGGATGCTGTTCGAATCCGGCTTGTTTTTTGGCAAGTTGATGAAACGACGCAGCTTGGAGCGACGCGAAGCGGAAGAGCAACACAACGAACAAGACGAAACAAAGTAAAAAAATTCGCCCAAACAAAAGGCCAGCAATTGCTGGCCTTTTGTTTTTCCGTCTTTGGGATTTTCGGCCAGTTTGTTCCAGACCGCCGTTTTAGCAGGCATTCATCCTGCCACTAAACCCGATTGGCAAAAGCCTCCGCCAGGGTTGCCTTGTGGGCTTCAAACTTCTGCCACCCCAACTCATGAAAGTAGAACGCAACTGTATTGACGGCCGGCTCAATTAGCGCCAGCGCACTACCCACTAAAATACTACCCGTTACCGCGTAACCAACCGTGAACGCAACGCTAAAATGTACTACCGCGAAAGTCGCTGTTTTGGCCATGATTAAATCCTCACCTGAGCTGGAATCTGGTAGCTGATCGGAGATCAGCAATGGAGTCATCATAAGCAGGCGATATTCATTATCAAAGAAAATTAAACAAACCAACCTGATAGCAATTACCTATGGCACTTTCTGCCAACGACTAAAGGGCACGGAGGACAGGTTTGAGTTGAAGTAACGCGCATCGCTGGTTACCTCCTCCCCGATCCAGGACGGAAAGGCAAACTGAGTGTCTTCAGCAGGCAGTTCAATCTCTGCGACTACCAGCCCTTGGTTTTCCCCAAGGAATTCATCCACCTCCCAAATAAAGCCTTCAAACAGAATTTTGCGGCGATATTTTTCAATGAGCGGCTGCTCACATAACCCAAGCAGGTCGCGCGCATCCCACAGCGGAATCGGGTACTCAAATTCCGCACGACTGGCCCCCGCAGACGTCCCTTTGATGGTTAGAAAAGCCTCCTCACCGGCAATGCGTACACGAACTGTGCGCTCTTTGGCGCGATTCAAATAACCTTGTGAGTAGTAGATTGCCGGGGCGTCGCGCCACGCATCGCCGGTAACCAGGAATTTGCGTTCAATTTCAATCGCCATGGGCTTTGTCCTTTGATCAGGATTAACAACAAAAGCGCAATTATCCAGTATCCCGGTGATCCACCACCACCGGATTTTGCAGTTGCTGTGTTGCTCGCAACCGAACTTGTCGCGACTGCAGTGCTGGCAGTTGAGGAAGATGAAATTATCACGACCGGTTCATCCGGTTTATCGGTAATAGTCACCTGCAATAAATTGGGTGCTCCTAAAGCCAAACCCTTGCGCGGGTTGAACAGACGCACAAAAAAGTGCTCGGAAAATTCGTCGTTGGGGCTGTCTGACGCGATTGGAATTTCAATCAATTTGTCGGCAACATCACCCTCGGCCCAATGAACACTCCCGCGCGCAGCGATATAATCCTCACCTTCACGCGCATTGCCTGCCTGGGTTTCATAAAAAATTTCTACCGCGCTCTTGCTGCCATCGCGCCGCTGCACAACGACCGTCACGGTTTCACCTTCTTTTGCACTAATACGCGCACTGGCAAATGCGGTGCGCCCCTGTTCGCTAGCGGTGTTATCGCGAATAACATACAAACCACTGTTGATGTCATTGACCAAAATATTGCCGCTGGGTAAAAACGGATATGTCCCCCAGGCACCATTAAACGACGCCGAATCAGTAATTGGATAGGTATCAAAAAAGCCCGCCTCTTTGGGCGTGCGTGGATCAGAAATATCCAGCACCACCAGACCGCGCTCGTAATTGGAAATATAATAGCGATTGCCGCGCGTATAACCGTTGTGATCTATCGCCGATGTCGGCCCGATATACTCCCCCGCCAATTCCGGCGCGCGCAAATTACTGATGGAAAAAAACCGCACGCGCGTGTTCAAACTATATCGCTGCTCATCCAACTCATCGTGCACGGAAATAAATTGCTTATCTTCTGTCCACCAACCGGAATGCACATAGGATACATATTGATATTGGGTGCGCGATAAATTTTCCGGTGTTGCGTTATTGGTTTTGTCCCACAATAAAATTTCATTTTCGTTGTAATCCAACAACAGATCGCAATCATTATTTTTATCGACGCACTGTTCACGGCGAGTATCGGTAATCCAGAGCGACGACACATCATGACTGTACCAGTTGCGCGAATTGAACGGATTTTTATAAACGGCTGCTGGGTTAATTGGATTTGCCAATGAATAGGAGTTAAAGGCACCGCCTTGTTTATCGCTACCCGCCACATGCATGTAAGCAGTTTTTCCGGTCAACGCGACGCCGGTTGAGTAATCCACGTTGCTGATATAAATATTGTGCGCGCTCGTATCAGTCGTTTCGCTCGCCGCCACCACCACATTTTTCGGCAACTGGTTTAAATCCAGAATCATGGTGCCAACACTCGCAGCGTCCGCTGTCACATAGGCATAGCTGCGCCAGCGACGCAAATTTGCATCAAAAAACTGGTAGGTTTTTAAATCGCGCCAGATGGTATTTTGGCTAGCAATAAAACTCACCACACGAGGGTTCAGCGGATCGGTCACCTCCACAATACTAACGCCATTGGTTAAGCCTACCAGTGCGTATTCACGGCCATCGTTTAAGTCGTAATGACCCCAAATATCATTGCCATGGGATGCACTATTGCCCAGGATCGACAAAGGCACATGCGCGAGCAGATCCAATTGATTGCAACTAAATTCACCGGCTTTTCCCTGCGCACAGGGCACATTGGTCTGGGCACTATTCATCGCCGCTAACTGCGATTGTTTGGCGTCGAGGTATTGCTGCTGTTCGCGATTAAGGCCTTTGGTGTCTGTGATAACCGTAAAACCTTTTTCCGCTAGTCCTTCGGCAAATTCCGGCGGCACCCCGATCAAAATGCTCTTGCCAATACTGGCCGATGTTTTCTGGAAAGTATTTTTTTGATGCCCGCCCGTCACCGGCACCGCGCTGGAGCTGAGATAAAAAATGGAATCGACATCAGTAATGTCATAGCGGCCTTCTGCCACGAGAATGCGGTCGCCCTTACCCGCCTGCTTGGCGGCATAGACAATGGTTTGGCAGGGCGATTCAGTTAAATCACAACGCCCTTCATCCTTACCTGTTTCCGCAACATAGCGAGCCTTGTCGTGCTCGGCATGGGCGAATACAGGCGCAGTCCAAATAGCATTAATACTTATAAAACCAATCCCTATTACCGAAACATAATCTATGCGCACGGCTTACGTCCTTCATTGTTAATCACGATGGAATTCAGACTAGGCGATAGCAGGAAGTAACTCAAGGAACCCGGTCATGCCCGGTAAGATAAAAGGGTAATGAAACGCCGTAAATAAAAAAGCCGCGCATAGCAATGCGCGGCACAAGCTTCAAAGTTACGAGGTTTAGAAAGTGTAATTAGCACCGATATAGAAAGTGCGGCCAAACCACTGCAGGGTACGCGTCAATTCTTCATTGAACATGTAGCTTCTATTGGGCTCGTTGGTCAGGTTGCTAATTGAAAAGATGACATCCACACCGTTATCAAATTTGTAAGCCGCCTGATAATCCAGCAGCGTTTCCGGGGCATAGATAATTGGCTGCAAATTGATATTGCGCGTCTCGCCCACAAACGAATCCTGATAAGTCGTCGAGAGACGCGTTTCAAATGAACCCAGGCTATAAAACAGCGTAAAATTCGCCGATTTTTCTACCAGGCCGGGGAACGGTAAATTGTTGCTGCCCTGCACGCTTTCCACCGGGTTTACCACACTGATTTCACTGTCAGTGAGCGAGTAAGCTGCACTCACCCCCAAGCCCTCCCAAATTCCGGGCAAGAAATTAAACGTTTGAGTGTAGGAAATTTCCAGTCCGCGAATAAATCCACCTTCGCGGTTGTTAATTGCCGTGGAGTAATCGCCATTTTGCACATCGGCTTCAACAATTAATCCACCCTCAACAACGTCCCAGCTATCCGGCACATCAAAGCCCGCTGCACGGAAATCAAAATTTTCGTAGGTAATATCCTGAATAAAGGATTTGATATCGCGATGATAAACCGCAATCACAAATGCGCCGTTGGTGTCTGGCATATAGTGTTCGTACGAAATATCAATTTGATCGGCAATAAATGGCGTTAAGAAGGGCGAGGTATTGCTGCCGAAATTGAAATAAGGAACATTACCTTCAATGGACACTGACCCTTCGGAATCCGGTGCAGCAAGGCGATTGATGGGCGGGCGCGATAGCACGCGCGCCAGTGCAATACGCAAATGATCGTCATCGGCCAGGGAGTAATTTAAATTGAGCGATGGCAAATTGTGATCGTATTTAGCACCCAGAGTTTGATACGCAAATTGCGACCTGCACTCGCCCGTTTCATCGCAAATTTCCATTGCGCCCTTACTTTCATCGCCATTCACGTTGACCAAAGCCACACTGGATTGGTCGGTACGCACATGGCGCACACCTATATTGCCTACTAAATCGCGATTAAATAATGTGGTGGAAAGATTGGCTTGCAGATAAAACGCCGATACATTTTCATCAATATTCGAACGCTGTTTCATCGACCAATCACGCCCTTCACCCCAACGTGCTGCAGGCTCAATCGAACGGGTGCTGGCAACGGGGTTGGGATTTTGTGCTGTGGCTGCAGGTACAGGACCTAACACCAAACCATCCGCATAGGCTTGCTGGATAATTTCGTCGCCGTCAATCGCGAGGAACGACGGAAAATTTTTAAACTCCCCTTTCCAATTCACGACATCGGAATTATCTGTCGTAATGGGTAAAGACCAATCGCTAGTGATGGTACCGGCCGCACCATCGCCGTAAACAAATACCTGGCGGCGGTCCTTGTGGTTACGCTCGGAATAACGCGCACCGGCTTCAATCGAATTAATGATGGGCAATTCCAATTCATATTTCACATCAAAGCGCGCCGCATCAATCACATCGTCATTAATTCGCGGATAGCGCTCGTAGTTGGTCATGCGTAAATTGCTGACGCCATTGCTGTCGTACCAGGTGTAATCACGGCTCAAATTCACGCTGGGGACATTGATGCCATCAAGCAAATAAGTCACCGATTGATCCGGGTCGCGTTCGAAAGGATCTGTCTTGGGCGCGGAGGCGGATTTGGGGCGATACAAGTGTGCACGCACCACACCATCCGCCTGCACACCGGAAGCATCGGAATGCGATAAGTCGAGCGACGCAGTGAGTTCATCCTGTTTCCATTTCAGGTTCAAACCACCGGATAAGAGTTCGTTGGTTTGGGTTACGTCGTTGCTATTAATTTGCAAGTTAAATGCAGTGGGGCTGGTATCGCTTACTTTAAATTCACCACCGACCACCGCGGCATTTTCCCACAGCACCAAATTGGTAATTTCCGCATTGCGCAGTGGCTGGATACGGAAACCGCGCGAGTAACTGTCGGACTCAAATTTGGAATAGAAAATATCCGATTGAATCGACAAATTTTCAGTAGGCTCAAATTGCAAGGAGCCAACATAACCATCGCGCGTCTCTTCACCACCGGTTTGAAACACTTCAAAACCTTCCGCCATAAATACGGCAGTAGGACGATTTGTTGTCGGCAGCAGATTAAAATTTTCATCCACTATGCTGATGTCGCTGGTGCCATCAGGATCGACAATGGCAAAGGGATTGGCTTCGTAATTGTATTGTTCAAACCGTGTCGCCGAGCGCGGCTGCACTAAACGCGCATACCCCAGGGAAACGCCCAACTTGTCGTCGAGCAATTTTTTCTGGAAGGAAATTGACAGCCGTTGCCCGTAAGGGTCAGCACCGTAGATATCATCTGCCTGATCGTTAAAGCTGCCGCGCACACCTATCACAACTTTTTGATCGTCCGCCATTTCCAGTGCATTCGCGGTTTTTAATTCCACCGAACCCGCCACTCCACCTTCAATCAGCGACGCCTTGGGAGACATATAGACTTCCACCGATTGAATTAACTCGGAGGGAAACTGGCTGAACTCCATGGCGCGAGTACCGTTGGGCGATACCTGCTCGCGGCCGTTCAGGGTAGAAAACACAAAGCCTTCACCCATACCGCGCACTTGAATGGTACCCGCCTGACCGCCAGAGCGAGTCACGGTAATACCGGGCACACGGCCCAGGGCATCGGCGATGGAAACATCGGGCAATCCACCCAGATCAGCCGCGGAAATTGCCTGCACCACCGTATCGGCATTGCGTTTGGTTTCAATGGCGTTTTGCAGAGAGCGGGCATAGCCGGTCACCATTACTTCTTCGACCTGCACATCTTTCGCTGAATCGTCGTCAGTTTGGGCTTGCTGCGCCGTCAGGTTTAATGACCAGGGCGCAAGGGTCAGGGTTGAAACAATCAGCGCCAGGGGCTTTACCGGGAATTTTTTCATTTTTCTCATCTCTTCTTGTCCGTTAGCTATCGCATAGGGCTCCCGCGCAGCAGGCGGGAGCCAGCTCTGGGTTAGTCAGCCGCTACCACCGTGAGGGTGATGGCTCCGGGGCTGGTGGTATCCACCGTAAAGCGATAGTTCCCGGCACTGGCAATGGTGATTGAGAGGTTGTCGTTAGAGCCCTGAATCAATTCCCCCGGCTCGCCAAGAACTACCGCCGAGCCGCCGAGGTTGGGATTACTCCAATTGGCTTCAGCCACTTTGAACTGGTAGGTTCCCGCCGCCATGCTGACGGTAATGGCGTAGAGGCCCTTGCCCTGATAAACGAGATTGTTGGTTGCATTAGTGTCACCCCAACCTGCCGAGGTCACTTCGCCACGCAAGTAAATCGGCGTTGCAGCAAACAGGTCCTCACGGTAAACCTTGATGGTTGGCGCATCGGGGTTGCGTGCATCCACTTCAAAGCGATAGGTCGCCGCCGCCGTAACGGTAAAGTTAATATTGCTATTACTGCCCTGCTCCAGCGTGATTGACTCACCCAGAACCACACTCGCACCGGCCCCCATATTCACCGTGCTCCAATCGCTGGAAGCCACTTTGAACATGTAATCCCCTGCGGTCATCGCAACGCTAATTGCATAAACGCTGTTGCCCTCGTAGGCCAGCAGGTTGCCAGCATTGGCATCCCACCCGGTCGCCGTCACAGTGCCGCGCAGGTACACGGGTGTGCCTTTCCAGGTTTCCGGGTCGGTCACACGCAGGGTCGGCGCCGTGGTGCTGGACGACGCGTCCAGCTCGAAGCGGTATTGACCCGTAGTCGCTACAGTGATGGTGATGTTGTCGTTACTGCCTTGGGTCAGGGTGATGGAACCACCCACAGTGATGGTTTGATTGGAGCCCAGGTTTGGATTGCTCCAATTGGATTCAGCCACCTTGAAGTTATGGGTGCCGGCAGTCACCGTCAGCAACGCGGTGTAGATGCCATCGCCTTCATAGGTCATGCGGTTCGCCGCTGTCGCATCCCAACCGGCAGCAGAGACATCGCCGCGCACGTAGAGCGCTGTATCGCCATAGGGCACAGCGGTACTGGAACCTATAGTCGCCTTGGCCGATAAGCCCTCGCCTTGTGCGCCGCTTTGCGGTTTCACAAATACGGCTGTGGTGTAAGCGGGCACACTGAAAGTGCCGCCACCATCCTCTGCGGCGAAGCTGGCGGTGCGCACCACGGAATCCGCCGAATTTAGCTGGGTGCTGTGCAGCACAAAACCGCTGGCAGTTTTCACCATGGCATTTTGTGCCGAGGCCGTGCCGTTGATAACCACGACGACGGCATTAACCGTTGGATCAAGGTCGGCACGGGCAGTCGAGGTGCCGTCCACCATTCCCATACCATCATCGATACTCATCACAATCAAACCAGCCACTTGCGATTTACCGCCATCGTGAAAACCCACCCGATCCATCACCTCGGTCGCGGTTTGCAAACTGAACAGCGGGCTGCCAGAGGCAATTGACAGGAACTCGTCAAACACCGCCGATGCCTGGGCGATATGGTTAGCGGTTGGTTTGGTATTCGGGTTCGCAAACAGGGCAGTTACCAATGGATCAGTCACACCATCACGCAACTCAGGCGGCAAACCCACTGCCCAATTGTTGGATTGTTTGGTGAAATCGACAGCGTTAAACCAATCACCGGCGTTATAGCTGTTGGGCGACATGGATTTGGAACGCAGCAGGTCGTTACCCATATGGATGAAAGGCACACCCTGGCTGAGCAAAGGAATGGAACTGGTCAGGCTGCTGATACGTACGCGATTGGCGATGCTGGTAGCCTCGGGAATTGCCCCAGGCCGGTGAATCCAATCCCACAGGGTTTCGTTATCGTGCTTGTCCACATAGTTAATCGCCTCTTGCGGGTCCAGGTTGTAGGCGCCCACAGTTTCAGCGTTAATCACCGCACCGGATTTGGTTTTAAGTTTGAACGCACTTAAGTTGCCCGCCAGGCCCGCACGAATCGCATCCACATTCTCACCGCGAATCAGCGCCATACGCTGTAGCGGATTGCGGATGCGATCATTGAAAGTTCCTATACCGGTACCCGCCAACGCCGCCTGTGTCGAACGCTCAACAATACGATCCCCCGAGGTGCCGCCCGCTGGAGTCCAGGCTTCCGCGTAGAAATAGTTATCCGCATCCACCGCTTTCACCGCGTTGTAGGCATCCACCAACACTGACTTGGGCATATAGCCGGATTGGTCAAAGCGGAACCCATCCACCTTGTATTGCTGCGCCCACTGCACGACTGAATCAGCAACAAACTTGCCCATCATGCGATGTTCAGTGGCCGTATCCGGGCCGGCGAAGGTACCGGTTTCCGGCTCGCCGGTAGCCGGGTTAGCGCGATAGTAATAACCGGGCACGACTTTATCGAAGACCGAATTAGCTGCCTCAGAACCGGATGAAATCGTGTGCGGGTAAACCACATCCATCACTACCCGCAAACCCAGTTGATGCAAAGCCATATTCATTTCGCGCATTTCTTTTACGCGTGTTACACCTTGCGGATTGGTGGCATAACTGCCTTCGGGCGCGTTGAAATGTTGTGGATCGTAACCCCAGTTAAATCCATCCAAATCAGCAATAGCCGCCGTTAACGAACGCGCCTTATCGGATTGCGGATCAAAACCCTGCAACACACTGCGTATTGTTGCCCCGTTGCTTACCGAACCATCGCACACGCTCACCGAATTTTTATTGGCGACCTTCGCACACAATTCAAAAATAAAACTATCGAGGTTCACTTGTGTCGTTGCATCTTCATTTATCGACGAACTGTCGTTACTCGGCAATAAATGGATATGTGTTAAACCGGCATCCACTAACGAACGCAAATGTTCAACCGGCGCCGTATTGGTTTGCGCAAAGGCGAGATATTTGCCACGGAACGCCGTCGGAGTGCTCTGATCATTGATACTAAAATCGCGCACATGCCCTTCGTAAATGGTTGCCGCTTCCGGTGCAGCCACTGTGGGCACGGCGTGATTATCCCAACCGGCCGGTTTTACATCTGCATCATTTAAATTTACAAATTGCGAATGGCGACCATTCGTCGACAGAGAAACAGAGTAAGGGTCTGTGACTTCCAAACGTTGAACGGCTTTGTCGCGCGCGCTATAAGCCGTGACACGGAAGCGATAATATTTTCGATCCAATTCTGACGCAGTGCCTTTGTAACTCCAGATACCGGAATTCGCATCCCACTGCATTTCCTTAGTGTCTGCTACCCGCAAAGGCTCACCGTCATAAATACGCAACTCCATTTTTTGCGCACTGGGTGCCCACACCGAAACGCCTACGCCATTGCTGTAATCGACACCCAGTTTTGCTTCGTCCGCATCGCTGGCATTGTTGGTGTAAAGCGCATCCAGAACATGGGGAATTTGAATGCGCGTTGCGCGCCCGCGTTCAACCGTGACCGTTGCACCGGCATCATTTTCTTCCACCGAATCGTAACGACCGAGAATTAACAACTCATCTTTCAATGCCGATTTAATCGTGTCGGTAGAAACGGAAGATGGCAAATCATAGGCGAGGTAATTGGACAAGTGCGGTACCAGCGCTTGCTCTTCCGCTGTCATTGGGCGCGCCGCCGCCAAGGATGCCAACAACTGACCACCTTGCAGGCTGCCATCTTTCGCCGCACTCATGCCACCTGCGGTTGAGCGATACAACTCCACTTTTTTATTGGCGGCAAATGCGCGGTTCCAAATAATGGTGCGCGGGCTAATCCAGTGCGCTTCCACATCGGTAATTGTCAACAATGGACGGTCAAGTGAGCACACATCGTTAATACAAATTGGAATGGTACTGGTGCGACTATTGCGCATGTTGTCGGTATTCACAATCACCCAGGCCATGCGATCAAACTCACCGCCATCGCGCTTGATACTCACCTGCAAGTCACCGGTTTGCGCAGCACCGCCCGGTGTTTTGATAATGAAATTACCGCAGGTTCCCAACTGACTGGTGGGGATGACAAAGAACGCACCGTAGTAAGGATCGTGCCGCTCTCCGGCTGCACCAGAATCTTTACTGGTTACGCCCGGGCCATTAGGCCAGGTGGTGGGAATAGTGTAAGTGGCACCGGTTCTGTCGGTGGCAGATGCCCCCCATCCATTGCCACAATCCTGCCACAAGTGGAGGTTGTAACCGGCAAAAGCGCTTAGCTTGTCGGTAGTGTCCAGGTTTACATAAATCACAACTTCATTCGGACCAGGTTTTCTTTCCGGTGTAGGAAAATCCGGCACCACGCACTCGGAACCATTGCGCACTTGCCCATCCGGGCAGGCAGGTAATTCAAACGGCGGACGCGGATCACCGCAGGTGCCATTATCTAAAATGACTTGCGGATCGCGACAGGTGGTCAATTCAGGCTTGGCGTTATCAGTGCCGCTACCGCCGCCGCATCCTGCAAGCGCGAAGATCGCAAACAGCAGCGGAATTGCGCTGTGCAAAATCCGCAGGGTTTTATTTCGCGAGCTAAGGTTCATGTTCTTTCTCCCGGATAATTATTTTTTACAAAAAAAAATGAAAACAGAATTCCGCCAAGCCATATACCCACACCGAATGAGCCAATTATTTTTTAATGCACAAATACAAAGGTGTTGGGATTCAAATGATCACTACCGGAAGCGGCGCCAAATTAGCCAGAATTTTCCCGGCGATGCTTGATGTTATAGCTATTAAAAACGATAAATTGAATGATCAAAGCTTAGTCTAAGTTTGTAAAAATCCACGCGCAAACTACATACGTATGCAAAAAAACGGCAGATAAAACAACAGGCATTGCATACGTATGCAACGGGAGAAAGGTAGGAAAAAGTAACACTTTTATAGATGAGAAAAAATTAACGCCAACTTGTTAATTCAGTTAGCAATATCAAAATATCTGGTAATGAAAAAACATTACCAGATATATACTTAGAGGCATTTAATATTTGAGGAGTAAAACCTGCGATTCCAGTGGCGCCAATGTTAATCTCACGCTGGCGTGTTGATTTTTAACATCCAACACAACAGGTTTATTGCCCTCACCCAGATGAGGAATTAACGAATAACCACCATGGGAGAGTTGCCATTGCTGAACTAATGACGTCGGTAACTGCAAGGAAAATTCGCGCGCTTCAGTGTCACTGAAATTACTCACCACCAACCAGCGTTGGTGAGAGTCCCAACGCGCGAACGCAAACACCTTGCCGTCATAGCCCGAGGTTTGGGTACGATTAACGCTGTGTAGTTCCTGATAATTTCCGTTAAAGCCGGATTCTCTTACCGATAAATTTAATAATTGGCGATAAAACTCGCGCAGATTTTTTTCTGCAGGCGTGGACTGACCACCATCGAATTTTCCGCCATTCATAAAGCGCTGGTGCGCAGGCACGCCGGCGTAATCAAAAATGCTGGTGCGCGATGGGTCGCCAAAACCGGAATCCAGTGCCCCCGCCTCACCTACTTCCTGACCGAAATATACCATGGTGGGTGAGCGACTGATTAATGTTGAAACCACCATCGCCGGTTTGGCTTTTTCCGCGCTGCCAGCAAATTCCGGGCTGGCAATACGTTGCTCATCGTGGTTCTCCAAAAAGTGCAGCATATGGCTTTCAATATCATTCATGCCGGCTTGCACGGTGGCGATCACATCCGTTTCGGCTTTACCCTGCATAATCGCTTTCAGGCCGTCATACATTTCTACTTTGTCGTAAAGATAATCCATCTTCCCAAGCCGCAAGTAATTGCGATACTCCGCCGGGTTGTAAACTTCCGCTAATAAAAACGCGTCGGGATTTTTATGTTTGATGGAGGAGTTTAAATAACTCCAGAATTCCACTGGAACCATTTCCGCCATATCGAAACGGAAACCATCGACACCCTTTGCTAACCAGTATTCTGCAATTTGTCGAAATTTAATCCAGGAATCAGGCACGGATTTCCCTTGCCAAAATTCATAATGCTTTTGCACCGATTGCTGTGCAAAACCAGCAGGTAATTCCGGAAAATCCTTGCTACCATCAGGGCGAACACCGTAATTTATTTTTACTGTTTCATACCAGTCATCAAACTTCGGCTGCGCCAAGCGAGAGCCATTACCCGTCCACTTCGCCGGCTTTTCATCAAACTTTCCATCGCTAAGGGGATGAACTTCACCACCGAGCGGGCGATAATTTTTTTGCGCGTTCCCGGTATTAAAATCGGGCACCTTAAAGTGTTCACCCACCACATAATAAAAATTATTGTTGCGTGCATACTCAACCGACTTGTTATCCTCCGCTCCAAAGTCCTCAATACCCGCCGGTTTACTCAGCGAGTGATAAGCACGGGCAACATGGTTAGGCACTATATCGATAATGACCTTCATCCCCTGCGCATGGGTGCGCGCAATTAGTGCTTCAAATTCTTGCAGGCGGTTGGCCGGGTTTACCGCCAAATCCGGATTTACGTTGTAATAATCTTTTACCGCATAGGGTGAACCCGCGCGGCCTTTCACTACATCCGGGTCGTCATTGCTAATGCCATAAGCGGTGTAACCGCGAATCACTGCATGGTGCGGCACACCGGTATACCACACATGAGTTACGCCCAATTCTTTAATAGATTTCAACGCAACCGCATCGATATCATTAAATTTCCCCACCCCATTTTGCTCAATCGTCCCCCAGGATTTATTAGTGGTATTTTTATTGCCGTATAAGCGGGTGAAAATTTGGTAGACCACGGGTTTAGCCTGCACACTCGCCCCCTGGGTAGCCGCCACTGGCTGCGCGCTAACAGAATTTGAATTTTTATTTGAGGTGCAGGCAGCGACTAATGAACAAACCAATAGCGTACTGCCAATCAGTATTTTTCTTTTCATAGAATTTTTCCTGGAAAAAAGCCACGGCATGCCTCAATGCTGCTTAAATCCCTCCCAACCTCGCTTGGCTACGCGCCCCGCTCAAAGGGAGGGGGCAATACTCCCCTCTTTAAACGGGGCGCGTAGCCAGAGGGGCCGGGGGAGATTAATCAAGGCAGCGCTTTAAGATGAATAGCGACACCGCCGCTGGTGCCCAGCTTGAATTTCAAATTATCACTGGCGGTAACGATTTTCGTTTCAATCACCAGGTCATAGGGATTGGTTTTCCATTCAGCTTTGTCGCCATCGCGATAAATTTGCGCTTCGTAGCGCTTGCCGGCTTTAAGGAAATTTAAGGGGATATTTACGTTGCGTGCAGACTCATCAGTAATGGCGCCCACAAACCAATCTTCACTATTACGCTGCTGGCGCGCGATGATCGCGTAATCGCCTACTTCGCCGCCAATCGCTTTAGAGACTTCCCAATCGGTGGGTATATCACGAATAAATTGAAACGCGGGCTTGAGGGTTTTTCCATCTTTCTCGTAATAATTTTCAATTAAATCAGCCGCCATTTGAATTGGACTGTAGATAATCACGTAGAGCGCCAATTCTTTTGCAAGTGTGGATTGCACGCGGTTTTCCGCATCCAATCCATAGGGCGCGAGATTAAAAATACCCGGCGTATAATCCATAGGCCCGGCGAGCATGCGAGTAAAGGGCAACATGACGGTGTGTTCGGGCGGATTCGGTGGTGAACCCCACGCGTTGTATTCCTGGCCACGTGCACCTTCGCGCGCAATCCAGTTGGGATAGGTGCGACGTAAACCGGTATCTTTAATAGGTTCATGGGTATTAATGCTGATGTGTCGCTCGGCGGCTTTAGTGACCGAGCGCAGGTACTCGCCAATCATAAACTGGCCATCGTGCCACTCGTTGCGCGCAATGCCATTTTCATCGATGCGCTCGGCCTTGCCACCATCGGCAACGTAACCAGTTTTTACTTGTGTCACTCCGTATTTTTTATACAGGTCAAACGCATCATCCATTTGAATCTTGTAATTGGTCACTGCACCGGACGTTTCGTGATGACCAATCAAACGTACCCCTTTGCTTAAACCGTAACGGGTGATTTCAGCGATATCAAAATCTTTATGGGGTTTGGTAAAACTGAAAATATCACCGTTGTTGTACCAATCACCGTCCCAGCCTTCATTCCACCCCTCTACCAATACACCATCAAATCCATATTGCGCTGCAAAATCCATATAGTGTTTGGTATTTGCAGTGGTTGCGCCATGTTTTTCCCCCGAGCCCCAGGTGTTGGTGCCCACATGCATACCCCACCAGATGCCAACATATTTTCCCGGTTTTACCCAACTGACATCGCCCAACTTATTTG
The DNA here is from genome assembly GCF_008806975.1 of Cellvibrio sp. KY-GH-1. NCBI lineage: Bacteria > Pseudomonadati > Pseudomonadota > Gammaproteobacteria > Cellvibrionales > Cellvibrionaceae > Cellvibrio > Cellvibrio sp. KY-GH-1. The sequence goes on along the minus strand of NZ_CP031728.1, from coordinate 4,636,269 downwards.
GCTCGTTTAAATTCAAAATCAAACTGGAGTTAATTAAACCCGCCGCATTGTCGGCAATTTGAATGGTCCGCCAGGAAGATTTAAAACCCAATTGTGTCTTTACTTTTACGCCGTCAGACCAGGGCGTTAAATCGGCCTTGAGCACACCGTCGCGCTGCTGATCCAATACCATGGCGGCATAATCCGTCAGCGCCGCCTCATGAATACTCAGGTGCACACCCGAGGGCAATTTAAAAGTCATCGGCGTGTGCGCGCGATCCATGGCTTTAAGTGGAGTGGTGTTATACAAAAACTCGTACCGATTCCAGGCGCGACCAGGAATCCACCAAGCGATGGTTTTATCGGGTGCAGGAATAATAAATTCTGTTTTCTCATCGATAATTTCTATCTTGTTATCTTTGCGCGGCGCCAGCTTTTTTTGCTGCGGAACTTCGTAGCGAAACCCCAAACCATCATCGAATAAACGCACACGCAATTGCATGGTTTTTTTGGTGTTATTCACCCCGGTAAAAGTCACCAACAATTCATTGTGATGATCGCGCATTAAGCGCTGCTCGCCCCAGGGTTGTTCCCAGGTGCTGTCGCTGCTCGCGGTAGCGCTGTCGGCAATTTTTAAATCCCGCACAAAGCCATCCACGTCTTTGAATTCCAGCCCCAGGCGTGAAGGCTGAATCACTTCCTGCCCCCGATAACTCACTGAATAAGTGGGAACACCTTTATCGTCAGTGAGGGTAAATTTAATGTTTCCATCGGGCGAGCGTTGGGTAAGGCTCGCGGCATAAAGTGGTACGCTGCCAAACAGAGGGATAAGCGCTAACGAAAATGCAAGGCGCAGGTTGATAGGGAATTTAATTGGCGATCTATTCATTGTTATTGGTTCTCTCATTGGTTCATTGGCGGCTTGGTTCTCAACTGTTTGGCTATAACCATAGCCTATTTATTTGGCGCCAGTGGTGTAGGGTTGTGTTATTGCAACTCAAGCACCAGCGACGATTTTGCGGGCAACTGCAACTGCCCCTCCAGTGCAACCTTTTTATTTCCCAGCACATCGCGCGCGCTATTGGTGCCTGCCAATAATGAATCAAAGCGCTGTAAAGCCAGTGTTTTTTCTTGTTTATTTTTGTTGAGCACCACCATAATTTTTTTATCATCCAAATAACGGAAGTACACATAGACACCATCAACTGGCGCAAAATGCATTAATTTTCCGTGATGAATAACATCAGACTTTTTCCGCCAGCCCAATAAGGATTTAATAAATTGCTGTGCGTCTTTTTCTTTGGCAGATAGGCCTTTTCCACTAAAGGCATTTTTATCATCTCCGTTCCAACCACCGGGCATATCGGCGCGCACCGCACCGTCATCGCGCTCTTTGGGGCTGGTCATTAACACTTCCGAGCCGTAGTAAAATTGCGGAATCCCGCGCATGGTCGCCATATACACCATGGCCATTTTGAATAAATCCACATCTTCATTTAGCACCGAATAAATGCGCGAGGTATCGTGGTTTTCCGGAAAGATCACCAAATTAAATGGATCGGGATAGAGAAAATCATTCGCGAGGGCTTCGTACAAACGAATGACACCTGTGCCCCATGACTCCTCTTCACTCAGCGCCGCGCGCAACGCATCGTGAAGCGGAAAATCCATCACGCTCGGCATATAAGGGGTGTGGCCACTTTTATTGATTTTTCCTCGTTGCCAGTGCGCCACAATGGCAGGATTGCTACTCCACTCTTCACCCACAATAGTAAAGTTCGGGTATTCCTCCATCACTGTTTGAGCCCAGCGCGAGAGAAATTTTTCATCGGCATAACCATAGGTGTCTTCACGCACACCACTTAAACCCGCGTACTCAATCCACCAGAGCGTATTTTGAATCAGGTAATTGGCGAGGTGCGGATTGCGCTGGTTTACATCCGGCATGCTGGGCACAAACCATCCGCTGACAAATAATTCCTTATCTGCGGGCGCAGCGTAAGGGTCTTGCACTGTGGTACGACGGTGACTAGTCTCGGTATATTTTTCAGGAAAATTTATCCAATCTTTTTCTGGCAAATCCGTCATCCACCAGTGTTTGGAACCTATGTGATTGAGCACTATATCCTGAATCACACCCAGGCCTTTTTGTTTGGCTTTTTTAACGAAGGCTTTGAACTCTTCATTTGTACCGTAACGCGCATCGATCAAATACAAATTGGTTGCCGCGTAACCGTGATAGGAATATTCGGGTTGGTTATTTTCGGTTAAGGGATTGGGCCAGATTTGGGTAAAACCCATTTTCGCAATATAGTCCAAATGCTGAGTCATGCCCGCAATATCACCACCGTGACGACCACCGTTAAATTCGCGCTTTGGCTGTTCGGTTAAGCCGGGCATGGCATCGTTGGCGGAATTGCCATTGGCAAAGCGATCAGGCGTTATTAAGTAAATAGCGTCCTTCGCACTAAAACCTTGGCGCTGCGCGGAGTTTTTTTCACGCGTCAGCAACTCGAAGTTAAACTGACTTTTTTCTTCATTGCCAACCACAAAGCGAATAGGAAATCTTCCCGGTTTGGCGTTGGCATCGATTTTTAGCGTGACGAATAAATAGTTCGCGCTATCGGCCGTTTCAGTATTTACAACACCAACGCCCGGGTAATCAATCACCGCTTGCGCAGCGCCAATATTGTCGCCATGCACCAGCAACTCAATTTGGTTGTACTTCATGCCCACCCACCAATTGGCAGGCTCAAGATGCTTAACCTGATAGTCCTGCCCCAAGGCGGGTAATGGGAACAACAGGCAGAGACAAATTCCTTGCAAAACATTGCGCAGATGAGGAGTGCTCATAAATAACCTCGGTGATAAATTTATAGTTCTATTAAAACGCTAAACAGGCGCAGGCTTAACTACCGTCGATGACCAACTCGCCAACTGTTGCCGATGGGGTTTAAAATTCATGCCGCAGCGCTGAATGAAATTGCTGATTTTTTCCAGGTTGTATTTATTTGCAAACTCATTGCCCGGTTTTAATTGCGCTGGAGTTGGATATATTCCGTAGCCAGCGAGCAGACAATGCCAGGAAATGCTGGGATAATAGTTATCTATTTTTTGACGATCCAGTTCATCGCTTAAATTATTCCCACTTACCCAGGCATGCAAAACAGCGCGTAACGAATCGGATACTTTTTCGTTGCGGCCATTTTCAACCCAATAATCCGTATCCTTGCGCGAATTAACACGATAGTGACAAACGATATAGTCACGCACGGCCTCAAAACGCTTATTAATGCTGAAGTTAAACTCATCGCGCTTTTTATCGGTGAACTGCCCAGATTCAAAACAATTAATAAACTCTTGAACCGTTTCCTGCACCAAATGTAATGCCGTGGCTTCTAGCGGCTCAATAAAGCCTTGCGATAAGCCCACTGCGACACAGTTTTTTGCCCAATGCTGTTCCACCCTTCCCACATTCATTTGCAAATGGCGCGCTTGCACATCGGAATCCAGCAAGCCGAGATGTGCGCGCAATTCAGTTTCCGCATCATCTTTGGAACAAAAATGAGAACTGTAAACATAGCCGTTACCAATGCGCGATGTCAGCGGTATTGACCATGCCCAACCATATTTCAGCGCAGTAGAAATCGTTTGCGATTCAATCTGCTCACCGATAGGTGTTGGCATCACCACCGCCGAGGTATTAAATAAATTTTCACCAAATGATTTGAACGATACCTTTAAGGTCTTTTGAATCAGCAATCCGGAAAAACCGGAACAATCAATAAAAATATCGCCGGCAATAGTTTCACCGGTGTCAGTCGTTACACTGGCAATATCACCGTTTTCGCTCAAATTTACCTGATTAATAGTGGCTTCTTTGTGCACCGCACCACGCGCTACCGCTTTACGCCCTAAAAATTTCCCTAGCGACGAAGAGTCAAAGTGATAACCATAGTTAATTTCAAACGGAAAATGTTCAGCAGCTACAGGCGCAAGCTTTTGTTGTGCCAAATAACTAGCAAGAAAAAAATGATCTGGATGACCTTCAACATCAATGCCTTTGCGACGCACAAAACTATTATGAAAAAAGCCAGGTGCCGTATAGTCATCCGGCTGAGCAGGAAAGGGATGAAAATAACTCGTGAACCCGGGAATTACAGACCAATTGCGAAAGCTAATACCCACTTTATAAGTGGCATTGCATTCCGGCATCCATTCAGATTCTTCAATACCAAGCGAATCCATAAAACCCTTTAACTGGGGAGTGGAACCCTCACCCACACCAATAATGCCAATTTGCGGTGACTCCACCAGGTGAATATCGAAACCTAATTTTCCCCAGCGAGCAATCATCAGGTTTGCAGCCATCCAACCCGCAGTACCACCGCCAATGATTACAATTTTCTTTCTCGCCGGGGCGCCAGGATTCATCATTATTTATCTCTTTGGATTTCATTATGTTCTGCACTGCCAAGCAGTATAGATTGCATTTGCAAACGAGCTTGCCTGGAATAAAAAAGCCGCTGACAATTTTTTGCAGCGGCTTTTTTACAAGCCGGCTTTACTGCCGACTCGGATTACTAGCGATTAGAACTTGTAGCCAACACCGAAGAAGTATTGACGACCAAAGTATTTCACCTCGCCAACCGCATTGTCTGTGCCATAGTTGCTGGTGTTAGGCTCATCTGTCAGGTTATTCACTTGCAGATAGAGGTCTACACCATTATCAAAGGCATAAGAGACTTGTGCGTCCACTACGGTATAAGCATCCGCAATCTGGAATGATGTACCGCCAGGTGTTGCACCTGCATAGGTGTATTCATCGCGATAACGGGCATTCACGTTTGCACTGAAGCTGCCAATATCCCAGAACAAAGTGGTGCTCCACACATTTTCGGATAAGCCAGGCAATGGCAAACTTAAGTCTTCAAAATTTTGCCCACCATCAACTGAGGTTTCACTTTCAGTAAACGCGTAGCTAGCAGTCAATCCAAGGCCAGAGAACACACCAGGCAACTGATCAAAGGTTTGTGTATAAGCCAATTCCAGACCGCGGATATACCCACCTTGATCATTGTTACGTACAGTTTGGTATTGACCTTCAACTGTTCCAGCCGGAGCTTCAATACCAATTTCAGACCAGGCAATTTCACCTTCGTTGTAAGTAATGCTTTCAATCAGCGATTCGATGTCTTTATAGAAAACAGCAACAGTCGCAGCACCACCATTGTCAAAATAATGCTCGTAAGATAAATCAAATTGATCTGCGCGGAATGGATCCAGGTTCGGATTTCCTTTAGACCAAACGTTATAGCGAGGACTTACGCCATCGTTTGCGATATCGATCCAGGAACCAGCACCACCGCGCAATTGATACACCGGTGGACGCCCCATTACCTGAGCAGCAGCAAAGCGAACCTGATCCGTATCAGTAATTGCAAAATTCAAGTTAATAGAAGGCAATACATCGCGATACTCTGGGCCGTATTTAATGTGCTTGTAATCGTTGCGTACTACACCATCATCATCTGCAATCGCATCACCTTCACCGGCACGCACCTGCTGAATACCGATCGACTTGGTATCAGTTTCTACAACGCGCACACCAACATTACCTGTTACCGGAATGCCACCGATTTCGGTATCAAGGTTCGCCATCAAATAATAAGCAAATACCTCTTCTTCCACGGCACCGCTTTCAATCAGCGTCCAGTTGTGATTCCAGGTTTTCTTGGCCGCATAAACATCCGGGTTACCGAAAATTTCATTCGCAATTCCCACCATATCCAATTTCAGATAGCTGCCATATTGGGCTAGTGAGCCACCAAAATTTTCTACTGTGACAAACCCATCAATTTCGTGTGGAGTACAAGGCACACCACTGGTATTAAATTCACAAGACTGATCAACGATAGCGCCATTGATTACCTGACGACTTTGGCCTTCACGTTGCCCGTAGCGGAAAGTGCCGCGATCGTCAGTAAAAGTACGATCAGACCAACGGAAACCCGCTTCAATAGATGCAATGCCAGCAGCCTCGACATCGTATTTAAAATCTACCTTCGCACTATCGAGTTCATCAGTGTATTTATGTGGAAATTGTTCCCACTCAGACAAACGCATGTAACTCAAATCAGTGTAGTCGGTGGTAAAATCAATCGCAGGGCCTTTGCCTGCATTATTCATAAAGGTATAACCCTGACCGGTTTTCTCTTTCCAAGTTTGCACTACGGTGCCATCAGTTAAAGTGCCGGTGCCGTATTCATAGGCATGAACAGTAGCAATGCGATCCATACGGCTTTTGTCGCCAGTACTGCGGGCAATGTCAAACACCATGGATGCTTTGTCATTAATTTGCCACTCAGTTTTCAAGCCAAAGCTTTCACTATCCGATTCCGTAGATTGGTCTTCGCTACGCATTTCGGTCCACGGACCTACCAAACCACTCTGCAATACAGTACCGCCCACAACGAAGCCATTCTCGACAGTAGCATCGGTCAAACTGTAAGTATTTGCATTGCGGTGCAACCCTTCCAGGGTTAAACCATATTTTTCATCCTGTGACTCAAAGTCTGATTTGAAATAATCAAATTGGAAATTCAAGTTTTCACTCGGCTCAAACACCAGGGTGCCCATTAAACCATTACGAGTATCGGTTCCTGAACCCGCGCGAAATTGAAAGCCATTCATTACTCTTTCTGCAGTGCCATCACCATCTACATCGCGCGGGCTACCGTAAGGGAAGGTAATCGCCTCTTCTGCATTATTTGGCTGATCCAAACGCGCATACCCTAGGCCGACACCAAGCGTGTCATCCGCAAATTTTCCTTGATAAGAAAAACTTACACGACTGCCATATTCATCAGCACCAACATTTGAAGCGGCATCATTGAAAGAACCGCGCACGTTTGCCTGGAAATTATGTTGATTTTTTGCTTCCAGCGGGTTCGCTGTTTTAAGCTCAACAGTACCCGCTACACCACCTTCAATCAACGAAGCTTTCGGCGATTTGTAAATGGCTGCCTGGGTAATTAATTCAGAGGGATATTGGTCAAATGAAATCCAGCGACTACCCGCTGTATAACCAGACGTACTGGCTTGCTCACGACCATTCAAACTGGTTTGAACAAAATCACCGTTCATACCACGAATATTCAATTGCGACGACTGCCCAGAATCGCGCACTGTAGTTACACCCGGCATACGACCCAGCGCATCGGCAATAGACACATCGGGTAATGAACCGAGATCACCAGCATCAATTACTTCAACAACCTGATCCGCATTGCGTTTTGCTTCTACAGAATTAAGGATAGAACTGCGGAAGCCGGTAACAACAACTTCCTCTACTTCTTTCTCTGCACTTTTAGTGTTTTGCTGTGCATAAACAACTTGTGAACCAGCCACCATGGTCATGGTAGTAGCCAGGGCGAGCATATGGTTAAACGTGGGTTTTCTCATGGTTTTTTTCTCTCCGCGGAGGTATAGCTTTTATTGTTAGCGTGCTGCGTTAACGACATTCCTTTGTACGCAACTGCGTAAACAGAATGGTTCTGTCGTTGAAAAGATGGTAGGCCTTAGGGAGTGGCATCCACAATAGAATGCATACGTATTCAAACCACCGCATACGTATGCAATCACAGGAATTAGCGGAACCAATTCATTTGCTCACTGCAAAACGAATAGGGGAAACAGGTTTTTGATTCAGTAAAAAATGAAGATCAATGGCGGAAAAAATAAAAAAGAGGGCACAAGGCCCTCAAAGACATAACTAACAACAAGGACAGCAATTACTAGCGGTGCATTTATTGAACACGTGCAATAAATGCGGAATAGGCGGGAATATCCAACTGTTGGCCACTGGTGTTCGCGGTGCAGCAACCATGGCCATCAACAGCAATTAATGTGTAATCCGTATTCAATGGAATAGCGACGGGCTGCGCCGAAAAATTAAATGCGCACAATAATTTTTCGCCTTGATACTCGCGGGTAAACACCAGGTAATCTTCAGCATCGGCAACAAATTTTATATCGCCCAGCCGCAACGCCGGTTGCTGCTTGCGCCAGTGCATAAAGGTGCGATAGGCGTTGAGAACGGAGTCGCGATTGTCATCTTGCAGACTTACCGCCGCTGCTTTGTGTTCAGCAGCAACGGGTAACCAGCCGCTGGTTTGTGAAAAGCCAGCGTGTTGGTCGGCGTGATTCCAGGGCATGGGTGTGCGGCAACCATCGCGCCCTTTAAAGCGCGGCCAGAAGGTAATGCCGTAAGGGTCTTGCAATTGCTCAAAGGGAATATCCACTTCGGTTAAACCCAATTCTTCACCTTGATAAGAGCACACACTGCCGCGCAGTGATAACAACATGGCATTCAATGTTTTCGCCAACTGCGGTGATTGGTCTTTGCCGCCCCAGCGCGACATGACACGCACCACATCGTGATTGCCAATAGACCAGCAGGGCCAGCCTTCCAATAATTTTTGCTCCAGTGTTTCAACGGTTTCGCGAATGTAGGAGCCAGAAAGTTGATCGACCAATAATTCAAAACTGTAGGCCATGTGCAAACGCGAATTGCCCGCGGTGTATTCCGCCATGGTTTTGAGCGAATCTTCCGAGGCTATTTCTCCCAGGGTCACTGTGCCCGGGTAGCGATCCATCAAGGCGCGTAACGATTCTAAAAACTGCAAATTCTCCGGGCGGTCGCAGTCATACACATGCCGCTGGAAGGCGTAGGGGTTATCTTCACGGAAGCCGCGCCCTCTGCGCTCGGCTTCGGGTTTCGCGGGATTATCGCGCAACAATTTATCGTGAAAGCAAAAAATAATGGCATCCAGACGCAAACCATCCACGCCGCGCTTCAACCAGAATTCCACTTCATCCAGAATTTGTTGTTGCACCGCCGCGCAGTGGTAATTCAAATCGGGCTGGGTTTTTAAAAAGTTGTGCAGATAATATTGACAGCGGCGCGGCTCCCACTCCCACGCGGAACCACCAAAAATCGCCAGCCAGTTATTGGGCGGTGTGCCATCGGGTTTAGGGTCGGCCCATACGTACCAATCGGCTTTGTCGTTATCGCGCGACTCGCGGCTCTCCTGAAACCAGCCGTGCATATCCGAGGTGTGACTCAACACCTGATCGATAATAATTTTGATGCCGCGCGCATGAGCCTTTTCAATCAACTCATCGAAATCCGCCAGCGAGCCGAAGATGGGATCTATCGCGCGGTAGTCGCTGATGTCGTAACCAAAATCTTTCATCGGCGATTTGAAAAACGGCGATACCCAGATTGCATCCACCCCCAGGCTTTCGAGGTAATCGAGCTTGCTGATAATGCCGGGGATATCACCTATGCCGTCATTGTTGGCGTCCATCATGCTGCGTGGATAAACCTGATATACCACGGCACCGCGCCACCAGGGAGTCGTTGTCATTGCGGGAATCTCTAACTTTTTATTGATCTCATGAACGAGCCGACCATTGTCACACCCGTTCGCACTTCATGATCACAGCCTACGCGAGCCATTTTTTTTCGCCAAGTGACTACATACGTATGCACATCTATCCGCGGATTTTTAGCCTAAAAAAAAACCATAGAATACGTATGCATAAGCACAGCAGTTTTTACTTGCTGCCCGCCTTTATGGAATCACGTTGAAATTTTATGAACTACGCTTTAATGCATACGTATGCAGCCTGAATACGTATGCACCTGCTTGAGTTGAGTCTAGTCAAAGCCTAAGGTGGCAAAATAGTCATTTGTGCTATGGCAAAACCAGCATATAGCGAAAATGTCGAATAACAAAAGCAGACTGCGATTAATTGCACGTCAACTATGCACGCAAACTGTATTACACGAGAGATATTCGCATGAAAAAATCGCTTCTGACCTTGGTGATTGGCAGCTTGGGTTTGCTGGCCGGCTGCTCCGATAAACAATCGACGACGAGTGAAAACTCCATCGCACCCGGCGCACCGGGCCAGTCGTCGTTCTGGTCCTATTCGGGTAAAACCGGCATTGGCACCGCCTATGAAACCTACACCCAAGGCAAGTACAGCGATGCCGGTGCGTCCGGCACCATCTCCAAGGTCTGGTTCTCCATTGCCCAGGGCGTACTGACCGAAACCATGTTCGGCATGATTCACGAAGCACAACTGCAAGAACTACAATTTTTTATTCAAGGAAGCGATCCGCTCGACCCCAAAAAATTGGATGAAGAGAAAAGCGATACGCTCTCCACTATCAGCTATTTGAGCACCGATACACAGGGCCGCCCAACTTCCCTCGCCTACAAAATTGTAAATCGCGATAAAGACGGAAAATATGAAATTGAAAAACATATTTTTACCGACCCGGATTCGCAAGCGTTAATGATGCGCGTGCAATTTCGCGCACTGGCCGATGGGATAACACCTTATCTTTTTGTAAACCCGTCAATCGCCAATACCGGCGGCGGTGACTCTGCCAGTGTTGCCAATAACACCTGGACTGCCAGTGAGGGCAGCGTCAGTATGAGTTTAAAAACTACCGCAAATGCCGCGAAAGGCAGTGTGGGCTTTGAAGGTGTTTCCGATGGCATCTCCGAGGTAAAACAAACCGGTGAGCTCACAAATCTCTATTCATCCACTGGCGACAGCAAAGGTAATGTCGCCTTTACGTTGCAATTCAATTCGTTGAAAAAAGATGAAACGGCACAGTGGGATTTTGTGTTGGGTTTTGGCGAGACTCCTGCGGAAAGCCAATTAGTCGCCGAGCAAACTCTGGCGAAGGGTTATGACAAGGTTCTCGCCCACTACAACGGTGAAGGCGATGCGATTGGCTGGCAAGACTTTTTACAATCGCTGCCCGCGCTGGAAAAACTGTCTGCCACCGCCACCGATGGTGGAAAATTGTTGTACACCAGCGCCATGGTATTAAAAGCCCAGGAAGATAAAACGCACGCCGGCGCGTTTATCGCGTCGCTCTCCAACCCTTGGGGCGATACCAAATCCGCCGAAAAATTTGCCACCGGATACAAAGCCGTGTGGCCGCGTGATTTTTATCAAGTCGCCATGGCCATGCTAGCGCTCGGAGACACGCAATCACCGCGCATCGCATTTGAATATTTGCAACAAGTTCAAGCGAGCGAAAAAATTGCTGGCTACACAGGCACGCCCGGATGGTTCCTACAGAAGACCCACGTAGATGGCGAGCCTGAATGGGTGGGCGTGCAACTGGATCAAACCGGCATGCCAATTATGCTCGGCTGGCGCTTGTGGAAAGAAGGCGTACTGAGCGATAGTGAAATCACCGCGTGGTATCACAAGATGTTAAAACCTGCCGCGGATTTTCTCGCTAATGGCGGCCATGTAAAAATACTGTGGAATGACACCGACATTAAACCGCCCTACACGCAGCAAGAGCGCTGGGAAGAACAAAAGGGTTACTCACCCTCGACGACAGCAGCAATTATCGCCGGTTTGGTTTCTGCGGGCGACATAGCGACGCAAGCCGGGGATACCGTCAATGCAGAAAAATATTTTTCCGCAGCGGATAAATATTCTACCGAATTAGAAACACTGACTTACACCACCGCCGGCTCCTTAACGGGCGAACAAGGCAACGGCAATTATTATTTACGTATCAATGCCAATGAAGATCCGAATGATCACTCCGCACTGGGCACCAGCAATGCGCAAGTGATCAATGATGAATCCCTGGTGATTGATGGCGGCTTTTTGGAATTGGTGCGCTACGGTGTGCGCGCCGCAACTGACGCGCATATCCTGGAAACAATTCCTGAATATGACAATCAACAATTGCCGGATTTATTGCGCACCAAATACGAGTTCACCTTCCCCGGCGTAGCAGGAAAATTTCCCGGCTGGCGTCGCTACGGCATCGATGGCTATGGCGAAGATTCGCAAACTGGCAACGGCTATGTAGAAGCCAATAACTCAACTGCCGGGCGCGGGCGTGTTTGGCCTATCTTTACCGGCGAGCGCGGCCACTATGAATTGCAATTAGCGAAAGCCAACAACGCACTCGACACAGAAAAGCTGCGCAATACTTATGTGAAAGCCATGGAGTTATTTGCCAACGACGGCATGATGCTACCAGAACAAGTATGGGATGGCGTAGGCGGTAACAGTGCCTTTAATTATCCACTCGGTGAAGGTACTAATTCCGCTACACCGCTCGCGTGGACTCATGCCGAGTACGTAAAATTATTACGCAGCCTGAGCGATGAAAAAGTGTGGGACAGAAATGCCAGTACTGAAGCGCGCTACCTGAAATAAGGGCAGTGCGCAAACAACATCCCGCGTTCAATGTCATGTTGAACGCGGGATTTGTTGTTAATAATTTGCAGAAAAATTTTACCGCAATACAGATCAACCTAAATGACGAACAACTAACGCTAACAATAAAGGCGCTATACGATGAAACAACCTTCACTCCCCTTCTGGCAAGTATGGAATGTCAGCTTTGGTTTCCTGGGAGTCCAATTGGGCTTTGCTTTGCAAAACGCCAACGTCAGCCGCGTGCTTTCCGACTTGGGCGCCGACTTGCACTCGCTTTCACTATTTTGGCTGGCTGCCCCCATTATGGGATTGCTGGTGCAGCCAATTGTCGGTGCCGCCTCAGATCGCACTTGGAATCGGTTGGGGCGTCGTCGTCCGTTTATTTTAGGCGGCGCCCTCGCCGCTGCGGCCGGCATGTTACTGATGCCCAATGCACCGCTGTTTGTTTCGTTTATGGTTCCCATGTTATTTGGTGGGTTGATGCTTGCACTGATGGACGGCGCCTTTAACGTGACCATGCAGCCTTTTCGCGCGCTGGTGGCCGACATGGTGCCCAATGATCAGCGCACCCTCGGTTACTCCATTCAAGCACTGCTAATTAATATTGGGGCAGTAATCGGCTCCATCTTGCCTTTCCTGCTGACCAATGTAATTGGGCTTGATAACACTGCCCCCAAAGGCGAAGTCGCTCCAACCGTTACCTGGGCGTTTTATATTGGCGCAACCGCGTTATTGGGCACGGTGCTTTGGACTGTGATTCGAACTAAAGAATACGCACCCGACGATTACAATCGCTACAAAGGGTTAACCGCAGCTGCACCTACCAAAAAACAATCAATCACTGTACGCCTGGGAAATTTTTGGCAATTATTTATCAATATGCCGAAAACTATGCGCCAACTTGCACTGGTGCAATTTTTTTCCTGGTTTTCATTATTCATTATGTGGGTCTACACCACACCTGCGATTACCCAATATATTTGGGGCATTGAAGCCAAATGGTTTGATGCCGATTATTTACATTCGCTCGCTGTCATTCCGCCAGAAATTGCGGCCGCCAAGGGCGCAGCAGGTGATTGGGTAGGAATTATTTTTGCTGCCTACTCATTGTTTGCGGCGATTTTTTCCATCTTCCTCACGCGCATTGCCAATCGTTTCGGACGCAAATTAACTTACTCGCTATCACTATTGGCAGGTGGCTTGGGCTATATGAGCTTCCTGCTCTTTCAAAACTCGGATATGGTCCATGTCGATTTATTAATTACTGAAGTCACTGTACCGCAAGGCGCACTGGATTTAATTATTCCGATGATTGGCGTGGGCATCGCTTGGGCTGCGATCCTCGCCATGCCCTACGCGATTTTATCCAGCTCATTACCGGCCGATAAAACTGGCGTTTACATGGGAATATTTAACTTCACCATAGCCGCACCGCAAATTGTTTCCGGCTTGGTGGCAGGCCAGATTTTGAAATATGTATTTAATAACGAAGCGATTTATATCATCGTGCTTGCAGGTGTGTGCATGGTGCTGGGGGCGGTTTCAGTGATGTTTGTGAAGGATACTGAACAAAGCTAATCACCTGTCGGCCGGCCCCGTTAACGGAAGGGGCTAACACTTTAACGAATGGGCACCACAAGAGCCGCGCACCATTAATTTTGCGGGGAGTAACATGGATTCCGGTTTTTCGCCGGCAACAAGCTTTAATAAATTTTCCACCAGCAGTTCACCGGCGAGCAATGTATCTTGCTGCACGGTTGAAAGCGGCGGATGAGTGTAGGACGCCATGGGAATATCATCAAAGCCCATTACAGCGACTTCTTGTGGAATACGCAGCTCAGCTTCTTCAAGTGCTTTCATAGCACCAATTGCGATTAAATCACTCGCACCAAATATGGCATCAAACCCGATGCGGCGCTGCAGTAACTTTAACGTTGCTTTGTAGCCTTCTTCTTCCGATGTCTCAGCAGCAACCTGCAACTGGGGGTTAGGTTCTATACCCACTTCCTGCAAGGCCTTGCAGAAGCCGTGATAACGATCGGCAAACTCGGGGCTGTGCTCGGAAACATCACCGAGAAATGCAATATTCTTTCGGCCGAGCGCGAGCATATGCTTTGCGGCCATATAGGCACTATTAAAATTATCGCAGCCAATCGATACGCCGGGTTGCCCTTCCAGCACTGGCCCCCAGGTAATAAAGTGCGCACCAACTTCTGTGAGATAGGTAAGTTTTTTTACGAAGCTTTCGTAGTCGCCATAGCCTAAAAAAATAATGCCATCGGCGCGGTTGGCATCCTCATAGTCCGCATGCCAGTCTTCACTAAATTGTTGAAAGGATATTAATAAATCGAACCCGCGATTTGCGGTAGCGCGAGTAATGCTGCCGAGCATGGAAAGGAAAAATGGATTGATCAGCGAATTACCGGTGCCTTGGTCTTCACATAACAAGAGCGCAATAGTTTTGGTTTGTTGGGAACGAAGGCTGCTCGCGTTTTTATCCACCTTGTAATTCAGTTCGCGGGCAATTTGTTGCACTTTCAGGCGCGTTTCTTCATTTACCAACGGGCTGTTGCGCAGCGCGCGCGATACAGTGGACTGGGATACGCCAGCTTTATAGGCAATATCAAAGGATGTGGGTTTATCGTCTTTCACCTGCTTGACCCTCGCTCTAATCGTATTTTTGTTGTAATTCTTATTTTGCGATAGTTGTATGTAATAGGAGGCGATACTACATCACCCCCTATTTCACGTACAGCGGGATCAAACCAACCAGTTAATTGCCTTTCAGTGTGGCGCGCTGCCATCCAAGAATTATCAACCCCATCAGCATTAGCCAGAGAGCGCTGGGCTCCGGCACAACCACAGGATTAATTTTATTGCTGATCCAATCGATAAAACTACTTACCCGGGTCGAACCAAACACATCGCCATAACGCCAGGAGGCATCGCCATCGCGATCATCTACAAAAGAGTGGACACCGGCGAGATATAACTTTCCATTGTCTTCAAAAAAAAGCCCGCCTCCGGAATCCCCATAAGACGCCATTATTTCCAGCGTAGTTGCAAAATCATCCGTCTCCCTATCGCCTAATGAAAGTGCGTTGTAAGACCTATCATCAGGATGATCAAAATCAGCAAACAAAATTTGTTGCCCATTCCCTTCCGTTGAAAATATTGCATCTATGCTGTTGGTTCCCGCCCGGCGAAGAGCATCATAAGTGTCTGCGCCCGTGTAGCCCGTACCGGTCCACCCATATCCAACGCTATAGACCGTTTTAAACAGCTCTGATGAGCCGGAATAGAGTGCGACAGGAGCCACATCAATATCTGAAGTTATATGCATTAACCCCAGATCCCAGCCGCCATACACACTGACTGAGCTAAAGTTTTCATGTGCTATCCAACTATCCGCGTTATAAACTTGCAAACCGCTCGCCGTGGGCAGAGAGAAAGTCATCGCACTGGAGTCGCTAACGCAGTGGGCGGCCGTTAACACCCAATTTTTATGAATTACCGTTCCACTACATGCATCCGCCCCAGCAGATGTTTCAAATTGAATGAGCCCCACTGCGCTGAACAGCGGATTGGCAGCGAACTCGGTGTAGAGCGAATCAGGAGTGTCATGGCGGATAAGCCCCGCAAAAGCAGGAAAACTTAGGATTGCCAGCAATACACTTAGTACTCTTTTCATAATCAATTCCCTATATTTGCAATGAGCCTCTAATCCACACTTCCCAGGCCGTTACTCGAACGAGTTAATGTTACAAAATATAGCTAAATACACAGCCAGTGGATAGCTCAGGTTTTTATTTATGAAACATGGCCGACCAACGGTTAATTTTATTGCTAATCTTATGCCATTCATGTGAAAGGGTTTGCAGAAAGATGCAGACAGGAAATTTTGCCTCGCGCATGTATTCCCAAATGCGAGCAACCATCACTACGGTTATAGCAATTTGTAAAATTAGCCGAATCAAATAAATGAAATTACAAAAGGATTACGGGCAGTCAATACCAAACATCTAAACGCATACCTGATTTGACCGATGGATATCTCGCAAACAACCACTGGTGATGTGCCCCCAAACTACTGACACCGCCATACGTCCGCTGTGAGAGTTTCAAAAAAATGCCGCTAGTCGCGTAGCGGCACTCATACGATGAAATGAATTTTAACTATCGTTTTACCGGCTGAAAAAAAATATTGGTGCATACTCGCGCCAAGCCAATAGGGCACAACATTTCACAACCCTGATAGCCTATTTTTACGACAATGCGTTTGTACGAGAAAAAGTTACTAACGCCAATTTTCTGCGCAGCAACAACGCACCAACACCCATCAACATTAAAAACATGCCCGCCGGTTCAGGGACATTCACGTTAATCTTGCTGTCGATCCAACCTAAAAAGCTGCTGACCCGCGTTGAACCATAAAAATCTCCGTAGCCCCAAATGCCATCGCCGTTGTAGTCGCCGCCGAAGGAGTGAACTCCGGCGAGATAAACCCCACCTGCCTCTTCAATAAAAACGCCGCCACCTGAGTCCCCGGGTGCAGCCATGATTTCCAGCACACTGGCAAGATCATCAAACGCGAACCCCGGATAATCGAATAAATTGTAAGAGGGATCATCAGGATGATCGAAATCGGCCCAAATAATTTGGTCCCCATTGCCGCCTAACGACCAAAGATCATCTATAAAATTGGTGCCCGCGCGACGGGTATAATCGATGTGATCAAAGCCCGTGTAACCATCGCCCGTTACACCAAAACCAACACTGGCCAACGGGCTAAGCAACTCAGTATTACCGCGATAAAGTTGCGCAGGAGCCACGTCCAAATCAGCTTCAAAGTGCATTAATCCAATATCCCAACCATCAAGTAAACCGGTATCGGAAAATTTTTCGTGCGCAACCCAGGAATCGGAATCGTAGAAACGCCAACCGGTTTCGTCGGGCAAATAAAATGACATGGCTTTTGCGTCATTCACGCAGTGTCCAGCAGTAAGCACCCAATTTTTATGGATAACGGTGCCACTGCAGGTGTAAGAAGAATCTTCGGTATCAAACGCAATTAAACCAACACCGGAGAAAGCGGGATCTTTAGCAAAATTCGTATACCAGGAATCAGGCGTATCGTGACGAATAATTCCCGCCATCGCCGAAAAACTCAACGCACTCGAACAGACTACACCTAAAATAGATTTGGTGATTAATTTCATAACTTACTCCTTATAGCCCATGAAATTTACTGTAGATCCTGATTCGTCCATGATAGTTTTCGAATCACTCTACATCACCAATATAACCAACGCAGCAGAGCAAAAACAGTTTCGCAGACGCCATGAGATAATTTAGTCAAAAAATTTACGAAAAAAAGCCGCTGGGTCATCAGCGGCTCTTCGTGTCAAATGTAATTTCTCCATTGACCTCTTTTATACAGATAATTCATTTCGCGAGTATTACTTGGCATCCGTTATTTTAGCGTGCTTTAACCGCGTTAATTCCGCGTGCAAATTATCCAAGAACCGGCGAAAGCTGTTCCGCCACGCAAGATTCTGGGCTGCCTTACTGTTGCTATCGTGCATCGTTGCGAGGTTGCCAAAAGTAGCCGTTCTTGCGTTGATTTCCATTGTGTCTTCGATCATGGCAACCAATTCCCCCGTTTTGGCATTGGCAAGTGTTCCTCGCACAGTCACCACACCAAGCCCAGACTGATTACTTTGTACGCCAACGGTATCCATTCCCGAATCTTTATAACGTTTCGAGCTGGGCATATAGTCGACTAAGTTAAACTGAATCGCTAAAACATCAGTCCCACCTTGTTTCGTCGGCGTAAATTCGCCACCTTCACGAAATATTTTTTGGGCAAAATCGTCCATGTGCTGACAAATTCTATCCATTTCTTTCCAACTAGATTCATTCCAACTTTCAGCAAGGCGTTTATCAGTTGCTTCAGTGATCCGCAATTTATCAAACTGAGTGGCAAATAGAAGAACTTTATCAAACTGCCTGAATGCCTCCGCATTCTTAACAACAACCTTATCGATTTTATCTGCTTCTATATATCTCAATTCCGATTTTTCTATGGAATTTACCGCCAGGGTTTCAGTAGCTGGGTGTGAAGCACAGCCAGCTACCATAGAAGCTACCACAAGTGAAATTAACCTTTTCATAACACTCCATTAAAGTCGTTTTTATACATGTATTACACTTCACGCAACGCCGTAGCCACGGGCAAGCGCGCGGCGCGTATCGCGGGAAAAAATCCACCAATAAAACCAATCACCGTAGCAAAAATAACACCCTGAATTAATAAATCCGGTGTCACTGCAAAATCAAACACGACTTGGCTAAAACTCGCAAAATTCAACGTGGAAACGGTATATCCGTTAAAGACAAAATACACCACAATTGAACCGATAAGACCGCCGATAACAGCCAGCACTAGCGACTCCACCAAGGTTGATATAGCGACCGGAGTCGCGCCAAAGCCCAAAGCACGCAAAGTGGCGATTTCACGAGTACGATTGGATACCGAAGTATACATAGTATTGACTGCACCGAAAATTGCACCCAACGCCATGAGCATTGCCAGCGGATAACCAATCATTTTAATAAACTTACTCAACGGCTCAGACTGCTCAGCGAGATAGTCGGTTTCGCGCTTCACATCCATGTTTAATTTTGGATCGGCTGCAACTGCCTCTTTAAACGCTGCCAAGCCGTTTTTGTCTTCAAGTTTAATCCGTACAATTTGGTAGCTATTGCCACGGCGATAGGCATTTTGCAATATTTTAGCGTCGCACCATATTTCCGATTCCGCCAAGCCACCACCTGATTCAAACACACCAACCACATTCCACTCTGTTTGGCCAAATTTCACTACCGAACCTACGTTCAAATTGGCAAATTGCTTTTGTGCGCCGCGCCCAACAATCAATTCATTTTTTCCCGGCTCAAAATTTCTGCCTTCAATAATAGTGAATTGCTTGCGCACCGAAAATGCCATAGGTTCAACGCCGCGCAAGGGCGCGTTAGCACTGGCGTCTTTATTACGCATAGGCACATCCACGATAACAAATAACTCGGGCGAGCTGAGCGGTTTGCCATCCAGTTTTGCGACACCGGGAATATTCGCTATCAGCTGGCTTTGGTCGTATCCTAAACCGCTGTTCATCTCGGTAGTGGCCCCTGAACGCATCAACATAAGGACATCATCCGAGCCGGCGTTAACCATCGTACGTTGAAAACCGCTCGACATTGAAAGCACGCCAATAAATACACCCACGACGCAAGCGACACCAAACACAGCAACTGATGAGGTACCCAAGCGCTGCGGCAAATTGCGTAAGTTCATAAGCGTGATAATAAAAATTTGTGCGATGCTGTTAAACATAATTAGCGCCTCCGCAATGCGGTCACGATATTCAGCTGCAAACCTTGCAGCGCGGGGATAATGCCAGTGAGGACACCAAACACAAACATCAACCCTATTCCCAACAACATCATACTGGTGGACAAACTTAATCCGGGTAGTGTGGAAGCCATGGCAGTCGCTGCACCCGAGATAACAAATTTAGCCAACAATAATCCGACTAGGCCACCAATTAACGAAATTACCACCGCTTCAGCCAACACCAACAACATCACGGCAATATCGGAAAAGCCGAGCGTTTTTAAAATTGCCAATTCGGGAATTCGCTCGCGGAATGATTGCGCCATGGTATTACCCGCCACCAGCAACATAGTGAAAAACACCGCCCCCAGAATCAATGTGGTGATTAAACCTATATCGCCAAACTGTTTAGCAAATGATTTCGCAAACTCTTTTTCGCTACTGGTTTTTGTCTCTGCAGGCGAGTTAGCAAAGAGCGCATCAACCGCGCTGGCCACTTGCGCTGCCTGTTTAGGATCTTTCACCCGAATAATCAACCAACCCAAAGTTCCCTTGGCATATTGGCGCGCCTCATCAAAATATTCGTAGTGCATCAACATGGTATTGGTATCTGCGCTTTTACTTTTTGCTTCGTAAATACCTTCGATTACAAATTCCCAGGTAGTACTGCCATCTTCACGCGGGAACAATCCGATCAAAGGAATGCGATCGCCAATTTTCCACTTAAATCTATCCACCAACGCTTTTCCAATTACCACACCAACACGATTTTTCTTCCAGGCTTGCATTTGCTCTTCTGGTAAGCTGATCATCTCTTTATAGATATCAAAATAATCATCCGCGATAACCGGGAATTGCGGGAATTGGTTTTTGGCTTCTTGATAGTATCCACCAAACCAGTTGGCTGATGTGGCCTTATCAACCCCCTCAAGCCCCTGAACCTTGCCCAGGTAGGCTTCTGGTAGCGGTTGTATCAGGGAAATTTTATTGATGCTGATTAGCCTATCTTCGCCAGCAATTTCAGCGCCCTGATCAAATGCCGCCGCAAGGCTCCGCAACAAACCAAACAATAAAAAGGCCACCATAATCGACAACAAAGTCAAAATAGTGCGCGCTTTTCTGCGCCCGAGGTTACTTAATAAAAATTGCAGGTAATACATGATTAGTGACCTCCGGCATTGCCATTGGTCACAAGCGAACCTTTGTCCATATGCCAGATGTGATTGGCATGGTCAGCAGCGCGCGGGTCGTGCGTTACCATGATGATGGTTTTTTTCTGTTGACGATTGAGCGTTTGCAGGAGCGAAAGAATTTCATCCGCCGTGGCGCGATCCAGATCACCGGTAGGTTCGTCACACAAGAGTAAATCCGGATCACTTACCAGCGCGCGGGCAATCGCTACGCGCTGCTCCTGTCCACCAGACAATTCACTTGGGTAGTGCTTGGCGCGATTAGACAGCCCCACCAACTCCAGCGCCGCTGCCACATGGTGTTTGCGCTGTTTGCTGCTCAAGTTGGTGAGCAACAGCGGCAACTCGACATTTTTTTCTGCCGTTAACACCGGCATCAAATTATAAAACTGGAAAATAAAACCCACATGGCGCGCTCGCCATTTGGTGAGTTGCGATGAGGACATTTGATCCAACCGCTGTCCACCGATTATTAGTTCACCCGAGGTAGCCGTATCCAACCCACCTAATAAATTCAACAGCGTGGTTTTACCCGAGCCAGAAGGCCCCATAAGCGCAAGAAAGTCACCTCGATAAATATCCAGATCCAGGTCCGCAAGTACTTTTACCTGTTCCTTGCCTTTTTTATATGCCTTGCTAATGCCTTTTAGTTGCACCAGTAATTCTTCAGTCGCGACTTGGGACTCGAGCGCAGTCATAGATCCTCCGGGAAGTTAGACCAGCGTTAAAATATGAAATTTTTGATAAGAAAAAAGCGTATACACAAAATTGAAAAAATCAGCTGCGCAAATGAAATGGGTACTGAGAACGCTGCTTGGTAATATCAGCCATTTAAAGAAAATTTAATGGCGCGCTAAAAAAACATAAAACAGAGGTATTGTTATTTTTATGTAATCTCCTGCCACCTACAGGCAGGAGATTTTAGAAAATCGAATTCATTAAAACGTTTATTGCAACTCGACTTTGGCACCATCTTTCAATTCCGGTGTTACTTCCACCACAAAATCTTCGCCTGGGCGCAAGCCGCTACCAATGTAGATGTCGGTGCCATAGCTGGCATTGAGCGTCACTTTACGCAACTCTGCGACACCATCTTTCACCACAAAAATAAATTTATTTTCGCCGTCATTGCGCACCGCACTGATGGGCACTCGCACACCCAAAGGTTCTTTGGGTTTTTCGTCTACGACTGGCTCGGCGTTCAGAAACGCTACTTTAACCCCCATGTCCGGCAGTATGCGCGGGTCACTCACCTGGAAGCCAATGCGCACTTTTACCGTGGCCTTCTGGCGATCTGCGGCGGGAATAATTGCGATGACTTTTGCGGGAATTTTCCACTCGGGATAAGCTTCCAGCACAGCCTGTACAAATTGTTCATTGCGCACGCGCTGAATGTAGGATTCGTTAACATCCACTTCAATTTCCAGCGACGCCATATCCACCAAAGTACAAATACCGGTACGGGTAAAACCACCACCCGCAGACATAGGCGAAATCATTTCGCCGGGCTGTGAATCTTTGCTGATAACTACCCCGGCAAAGGGCGCGCGCAAGGTTAAATCATCGAGATTTTGTTGCTGAAGCGCCAAGCGTTTTTGACTCACGTCAACTTCCGCATTGCGCGCGTCCAATTGCGCACGCAGTGAATCAAAGTCGGCACGCGCTTTATCCAAGGCCGCGGCACTCACTAACTGGGTCCGCGCCAATTCGGTCGTGCGCTCCAATGTTAATTTAGCTTCGGTCAAACGCGCTTGGGTTTCAGTTACCAGGGTTTTTGCGGAGCGCCACTCTGCTCTGCTTAACTCCACCGCCTTGGCGGTATTGGAATCGTCCAATCGTGCAACCACCTGATCCTTCTCAACCTGCTGACCTTCTTCAATAAAAATTTCCGCCACACGCCCGGTCACTTTGGATGAAACCGTAGAGATGCGACGCGCCACTACATAACCGGTGGCATCCAGCACTGTTGCAGAGGATGAGTCCGGCACCGCCATGCGCGCCATTTCCACCTGCACCTTAACTGGCGCAGGATTGTTGAAGTAACTGACACCCAGGGTTAACAACAACAACGCAACACCGCCACCAACCCACAAGTGAGTTTTACTTTCACCTGCCGGTTGCTGATCGCGATTGATGCGAAGTTGCGATAAAAGTTCGTCTTTATTAGTCACAGTGCACTTGCCCTTAATCTTGTGGTTTCTTATTTGGAGCTCTATCCGAGTGCCGCATTATCACGCAAGACTCAGGCCAGAGCCTAGCAGTTTCAGTGCAATGTTGTCCCCACGCGGGGATCAGATCGCCGCGCCCCTGCGACATCCTGAAAGACAGAATAAGGGGGCGGCGGTGTATCAGTAAAACCACGATTGTCATGGAGTTGGTATGACAATTATCAGCAAGCAGCTAATTGAACGCTTTGCGCAGGTTCAATAGTTAAATGCCGGGCTTAAATCCGGCCATTTCTTTCGGCAGGATAGGATTTTCAAGGGTAATACGCGTGCGTTGAGTTAGCTGTAAAGGCCCCAGGAGACCGCCGTAGTAGCGATTAAAAATTTTATCCAGCTCTCCATTGCTGATGATCGCCTTCAATCCCGTGGTTACTCGCTCCGCCAACGCGGGTTGCTTCGGGTTCACATAAAACACCAGCGGAAACGGGTAGTAAACCAGCAACGACGGTTCGATCATTAATTTACCGGATTTTGCCGCTCGCTCGGTAAATACACCTGTCACTTCATTCGCACCAAAGGTCACATAATCAAATTCGTTATTTTCCAAACGTTGGAATAGATCATCAAAACTGCCTTTCTCTTCCACCGGGTAGCCGTTATGACGAAATAGACCTGCATCAGCCCAGGTCGCGGGAATTCCCATGCGCAATTTTTTTAATTCCGCCGCCGATTTAATTGCCGCAAATTTTTGTGCGTCCGCTTTACGGATAATTAAAATTCGGTAGCCCAAAATTCCTTTCATCAACGGCGACGGAATTATTATTTTTTGCTCGTGCGCCAACTTTTGGTTACCAGCCACTGTGCCAAAAATATCAAAGCCCTTGCTGCGAAATACACTGGCCTCATCTTCCGCGAGCGGATAGTCCACACGACTCTCTTCAATTTTATATGCGCCTTGTGCCCGCTCAGTCGCCGTTAAAACCGCAGTGAGAATATCGCGCTCATACTCCTGACGCGATGTGGTTTTATTGCCGTTCCAGAGCTTCACTGCAACTGGCAGCGTCCGGTCGGGAGCGGTGGAACTTGCGTTCGCAACGCCACTTAATAGAAATAAACCGGCGACTAAAACGCGGTAGTGTTTGGTGATTTTCACAGGTATCCCCCTGAAATTTGTTGTTGTGTTTGCGATGGTGCTGGTCGCGGATCGATAAATTATTTTTCCCGCGACCAATAAAAAAGGCGCACACAATTTGTGTACGCCTTGGTAAAAGTAGTCGATGAATAAACGCTTGTCAGAACGGAATATCGTCATCGAAAGAATCAAAACCACTCGCCTGTGGTGGCGCATTGTATTGTGCGGGCTGTTGATTGTGTTGCGGCTGTTGCGGGCGACTTGCCGGTGGTTGCTGCTGCGCATATCCACCTTGTGCTGACTGGTTATACCCTTGATTGTAACCGCCGCCTTGTGGGCCGTTATTTTGTGGCGCCATACCCTGTGGGCCATTGTTGTACTGGGGAGTTTGATCAAAAGCCCCCATAGCGGCGGCGGCACCCATGCCCGCGCCCATGCCGGCATTTTCACCACGACCATCGAGCATTTGCATTTCGCTGGCGACAATTTCTGTGGTGTAGCGATCTGAACCATCTTGCGCTTGCCACTTGCGTGTACGCAATGAACCTTCGATATACACCTTACTGCCTTTGCGCAAGTATTCGCCAGCGATCTCACCAAGACGGTTAAAAAATACCACACGGTGCCATTCAGTACGCTCTTGCGGCTGACCGGTATTTTTGTCCTTCCATGTCTCTGACGTTGCTACGCTGACATTGGTCACCGCGCCGCCGGAGGGCATATATTTCACTTCCGGGTCCTGTCCGATATTGCCGATCAAAATAACTTTGTTAATACCGCGAGCCATAAGAAATTCCTCTTGATTTACCGTGTATCCGCCTTCTGTTGTTTGTACTTCGGCGGCTTTCAGATTAATGATTTATCCCCGCAAAGGGGCTTTGCACTTTACACCTGCTCGACTATCGCCGCCAGCGTTTTGCGATCGACGCGACGCTGATCTACTTTCAGATAGGCGGTATCCTCCGAGGCCACTATCACCACCTCCGCCACCCCATCCACCGCGCGCATTTTTTCTGCAATCAACTGATGATCTCTACCACGCAAAGGAATCAGAACGCTGGCGAGGAAATGTGGCGGTTTCATCGACCAAGCCACCGCCAACCAGACCAACACCAGCAGGCTATTGAGCAAAAATACCGAGTTAATCCCCTGATGCTGTAACAGCCATCCACCCAGGGCGCCACCGCCAAATACTCCTAAAACTTGGCAGGTTGAATAGATTCCCGTCGCAGTACCCTTGGCCCCTGCAGGGGCAATTTTGCTCACCATGGAGGGCTGGGTAGCCTCGAGCACATTGAAAGCGATAAAGAATACAAAGAGAACCAGCAGAGCAAATATCAGATGGGTGCCTACCAACATCAGCGCCAATTCGGAGACCAACAGCAGTCCAACAGCAATCAAAAACACGCTTTTAATTTTGCGCCGCTTTTCCGCAATGATCACAAATGGCAGCATCAACATAAACGCCAGAGCGAGCAGCGGGAAATAAACAAGACCATGGTATTCGCGCGTAATCTGCAACTGGTTTTGCAACACCAATGGCAGCACTACAAAGCTGGACATCAACACAAAATGCAGGACAAAAATGCCAACATTCAAACGCAATAATTGGGGATGCTTGAGCGTGTCCCAAAGCAGATTGGGCACAGCAACAGCCTCCCGCTTAGGCACAGCAGTTTTAGCGACATCGGGAACCAGTTTCAGAAGGATATAAACCCCAACCAAACCCAGCGCGGCGGTCAGCCAGAAAATCGCACCCACCCCACCCCAACTTGCTAATAGCGGTCCCACCGTCATGGCAACAGAGAAAGAGACGCCGATGGACGCACCTATAGTCGCCATGGCCTTGGTGCGATTTTCGTCGGAGGTCAGGTCGGTAAGCAACGCCATCACCACTGCTGAAATAGCTCCGCCGCCCTGCAGGAAACGACCGATAATCAGGCCATAAACGGAATCCGCTAATGCCGCGACCACGCTGCCGAGCGTGAAGATAATCAAGCCGATCAAAATTAAAGGCTTGCGGCCAATACGGTCCGACATCACACCAAAGGGAATTTGCAATAAAGCCTGACTAAAGCCATAAGCGCCCAGCGCCACACCTAATAAAAATGGGCTGTGATGGGCATATTCAGTGCCGTAAACCGCCAATACCGGTAACAGCATGAACAGGCCGAGCATACGGAAGGTGTAGAGCGCGGCCAGGGAGTAAACCACTTTGCGCTCAAATGGTACGGCAGCAGAAATCGGATCAGTAGGTTGCATGGCGAGAGGATCTAGCAGCTTATTATCGAAAAAGGGCGACAGTGTACCAATGCCGCCGGCGCCTCACCATAAATCCCGCACAAGTTTGCTGAAATTGCCCGCCAGCTATTTACCAAGACTTACGAACTCCTGACATCTACTGGCAACGCATTTACGTATAATCTCCTATTTTGACCAATCAACCTTGGTGGAACGCAGTAGATGGACAAAATTATTGTCAGGGGCGCACGTACCCACAACCTCAAAAATATCGACCTGGATATTCCGCGCGACAAGCTTGTCGTGATTACCGGTCCGTCCGGTTCGGGCAAGTCCTCACTCGCGTTCGACACTCTGTATGCTGAAGGTCAACGACGCTATGTGGAGTCGCTCTCGACTTACGCCCGCCAGTTCCTATCAATGATGGAAAAACCGGATGTCGATCATGTAGAAGGTTTGAGCCCGGCCATCTCGATCGAGCAGAAATCCACCTCGCACAACCCTCGTTCTACCGTGGGCACCATTACCGAGATCTACGATTACTTGCGTTTACTCTACGCCCGTGTGGGCGAGCCGCGCTGTCCGGAGCACGGTGCCCCGCTAACAGCACAAACCATTAGTGAGATGGTGGATACCGTTCTGGCAATGCCCGAAGGCACCAAGCTGATGCTACTGGCACCAATCATTCGCGATCGCAAAGGCGAGCACCTGCATGTGTTTGAGCAGTTGAAGCGCGATGGTTTTATCCGTGCGCGCATCGATGGCATCCTGTGTGATCTTGACGACACGCCCAAGCTCGACAAGAAAAAGAAACACACCGTTGAAGTGGTCATCGACCGTTTTAAAGTGCGCGAGGATTTAAAACTGCGCCTCGCCGAATCGTTTGAAACTGCGTTGAATTTATCAGAAGGTATTGCCTGCATTAACTATATGGATGGCGAAGCGCCGGATCGCCTTTTCTCCTCCAAACACGCCTGCCCTATCTGCGATTACAGCCTGAGCGAACTCGAGCCACGCCTGTTCTCGTTTAACAATCCCGCCGGTGCCTGCCCAACGTGTGACGGCTTGGGTGTGCATCAGTTTTTTGATGAAGATAAAGTCATTCAGGACACTGCTCTCAGCCTTTCTGAAGGGGCCATCCGCGGTTGGGACAAACGCAACGTTTACTATTTCCATATGCTGGCGTCGCTTGCCAAGCACTATGCCTTTAACGTGGAGACACCTTGGTCGAAACTCAAAGCCAAGCAACGCGAAGCCGTGCTCTATGGCTCAGGCGAAGAAGTGATTGAATTTAATTACATCAATGACCGCGGTGATGTGTATAAACGCAGCCATACCTTTGAAGGTGTGCTGCCCAACATGGAGCGGCGCTATCGCGATACTGAATCCAGTTCAGTGCGCGACGATTTAATTAAATTTCTCTCCACCCAGCCGTGCCCCGAATGTGAAGGCACGCGCCTACGCATTGAAGCGCGCAATGTGTTTATCGATGAACGCCCATTACCCAAAATCACCGAAATGCCGGTAGCTGATGCTTACGACTATTACATGAAGCTAAGCTTTAAAGGTCGTAAAGCGGGCATCGCCGATAAAATTCTTAAAGAGTTGCGCGATCGTTTTCGCTTCCTGGTAGACGTAGGCCTGAATTACCTCACACTTAATCGCAGCGCTGAAACATTATCCGGTGGCGAAGCGCAGCGTATTCGACTTGCCAGTCAAATCGGTGCGGGTCTTGTGGGCGTTATGTATATTCTCGATGAACCTTCGATTGGTTTACATCAGCGCGATAACGAGCGCTTGCTGAAAACACTTACCCACTTGCGCGATATCGGCAACACAGTAATCGTCGTCGAGCATGATGAAGATGCAATTCGCCTTGCAGATCACGTGATTGATATTGGCCCAGGTGCTGGCGTGCACGGCGGCCAGGTGATCGCCCAGGGTAATGTTAAGGCCATTATGGCGAATAAGCATTCGATCACTGGCCAATATCTCAGTGGCACCAAAGAAATTGCCGTCCCGGCTAAACGCAATCCAGTTAACCCAAAAGAAATGTTGCGCTTGATTGGAGCTAAAGGAAACAACTTACAGAATGTTACCCTGGAAATTCCTGTCGGATTAATGACCTGCGTAACCGGCGTATCTGGCTCGGGAAAATCAACACTGATCAATGCAACATTGCATCCGCTAGCGGCTACAGAACTTAATGGCGCAACCACACTTGATCCAGCTGAATATGAAGAGATTCAAGGGCTGGATTTATTTGATAAATGCGTGGATATCGACCAAAGCCCAATTGGCCGCACACCACGTTCGAATCCGGCAACCTACACCGGAATATTCACACCCATTCGCGAGTTATTTGCGGGCACTCAGGAATCTCGCTCACGCGGCTATCAACCCGGCCGCTTTAGCTTTAACGTGAAGGGGGGCCGCTGTGAAGCTTGCCAAGGCGATGGCGTCACCAAAGTTGAAATGCACTTTCTGCCCGATGTGTATGTACCCTGCGATGTATGCAAAGGCAAACGGTACAACCGCGAAACCCTGGATGTAAAATACAAAAACAAAAACATTAATGAAGTGCTCGACATGACAGTCGAAGATGCGCGCGATTTTTTTGATGCAGTCCCATCCATTGCCAACAAACTACAAACATTAATGGACGTAGGTTTGTCGTATATTCGTTTAGGGCAATCAGCTACTACATTATCCGGTGGTGAAGCGCAGCGGGTAAAACTAGCGAAGGAATTATCAAAACGCGATACAGGCAAGACACTTTATATTCTGGATGAACCTACTACGGGTCTGCACTTTTACGATATCCAGCAATTATTAAACGTTCTTCATAGGCTTCGTGATCACGGTAATACTGTAGTTGTGATCGAGCACAATCTTGACGTAATTAAAACAGCGGATTGGATCGTTGATTTGGGGCCAGAAGGCGGTAGCGGTGGAGGTCAAATCATTGCCACCGGAACACCGGAAGAGGTCGCCCAACTCGAATACTCTCACACAGGTCGATTCCTTAAACCTATGTTGAAATTATTGGAAGCTAAAAAGAAACCCGCGAAGGCAACCAAAACGAAAACTTGATTTATTAATCGAAAAAAGAAAAAGGGGCGTTGCAAACCGCAAGCCCCGTTGCATCCTGCGTGGGTCAACGATCATCTTGACCGCATCGGCATCCAGCCTGATTCCTCATAATCCCTGTGTGGTTACATCCTGCAACCTAACTCCTTTTCTCAACACATCCTACGTTGATCAACGTCCTGTCATTGCTATTTTACGCTTTTGAAGCACCTTAGATAGCGGACAAAATCGGAATTACTTGTGAGACATTGACTACAAGAACCCCCACCACGAAGAGTAGTAACTCAAACTTTCATAGATTGACGACTCAAAGACCAACAAATGTAACACCTCCGAGCACCGTTCTATGAAGCTCAACGCCCAAGGAAATACAAACTTTAAATTACTGTGATTAAAGAAAATGAGTGAACCAAAAATAAAAAAGGCCGGACATTTCTGTCCAGCCTCTTGTTCGAACTGTTTTTGTAGAACTACTCAGCTTCTACTGCAGACTCCAGCGCTTTAGCTGGACGATCTACCAACTCTACGTACGCCATCGGCGCTTTATCGCCAGCGCGGAAACCGCACTTAAGAATACGCACATAACCACCTGGGCGGGTAGCATAACGCTTGCCCAAATCGCTGAACAGCTTACCCACAGCAGATTTGCTCTGAATGCGCGCAGAAACCAAACGGCGGTTAGCAACTGAATCAACTTTAGCGATAGTAATCAAAGGCTCGATCACACGGCGAAGCTCTTTTGCTTTAGGCAGAGTGGTTTTAATCAACTCATGCTCAACCAAAGAAGCACTCATGTTACGAAACATAGCCTTACGATGAGAAGCATTGCGGCCTAATTGACGACCAGAGAGACGGTGACGCATATCAAAATTCCTTCAAAATGGACTGCTTTACGCAATCTCGTTAATCACCTGCACCGAAGTGAGTTACAGGCGAACTAATAATAAAACCTTGAGCAATCGCAAAAAATGCAATCACTCAAGGCTTCGTTGCTTTTTTTAGTCGTTTCTCAAACTAGCTGGAGGCCAGTTTTCCAAACGCATACCTAAAGACAAACCACGTGACGCGAGAACATCTTTAATTTCGGTCAATGATTTTTTACCTAGGTTTGGTGTCTTTAACAGCTCCACTTCAGTGCGCTGAATTAGATCACCAATGTAATAAATATTCTCTGCTTTCAGGCAGTTTGCTGAGCGAACAGTAAGCTCCAAATCATCTACCGGACGCAACAGAATCGGGTCAATAGCCTCTTCTTTTTGCTCAGGAGCAGATTGCTTCTCACCTTCAAGATCAACAAACACCGCCAATTGCTGTTGCAGAATGGTGGCCGCACGACGGATAGCCTCTTCAGGATCAATAGTGCCGTTGGTCTCGAGATCAAGAATAAGCTTATCCAAGTCAGTGCGTTGCTCTACACGAGCACTTTCAACACTGTAAGCCAAGCGCTTAACTGGGCTGAAGGACGCATCCAGTTGCAAACGTCCAATTGCACGGCTCTCATCATCATCGCGACGACGACTGTCAGCAGGCTGATAGCCACGACCGCGAGCAATGGTTAAACGCATTTTCAATTCGGTGTTGCCAGTGATATTAGCAATCACGTGATCTGGATTTTTGATTTCCACATCGTGATCAACCTGAATATCAGCAGCGGTAACAACACCTGGACCTTTTTTGGTCAAGGTAAGAACAGCATGATCCTTACCGTGCATGATAACTGCAACACCTTTGAGGTTCAGCAGGATTTCAATTACATCCTCACGTACACCTTCAATAGCACTGTACTCATGCAGCACACCTTCGATTTCCGCTTCAACAATGGCGCAACCGGCCATTGAAGAAAGCAGAATACGACGCAATGCATTGCCTAAAGTATGTCCGAAACCACGTTCTAATGGTTCCAATACGACGCGCGCGCGTGTTGGGCCATTTTCTGTTACATCGATATGACGCGGAGTTAAAAATTCGTTTACTGCAGTCTGCATAGCCACACCTGTTAGCGGATCGTCCCTTACTTGGAGTAAAGCTCGACGATGAGGTTCTCATTGATGTCAGCAGGTAAATCAATACGATCTGGAACGCGTTTGAAAACGCCTTCTTTCTTCTCGCTGTTTACGTCAACCCACTCGACGTTGCTGCGTTGGCCAGCCAAATTCATTGCGTTTTGAATACGCAATTGCTTTTTGGCCTTCTCACGCACAGAAACCACATCACCAGCAGCAACTTGATAAGAAGCAACATTTACGGTTTTACCGTTAACGCTAATTGCTTTATGAGAAACAAGTTGACGAGACTCTGCGCGTGTAGAACCGAAGCCCATACGATAAACAACGTTATCCAAACGAGCTTCTAACAATTTCAACAGGTTCTCACCAGTAGCGCCTTTACGACGCGCAGCTTCTTTGTAATAACCGCGGAATTGCTTTTCAAGAATACCGTAGATACGACGTACTTTTTGCTTTTCACGCAGCTGTACACCATAGTCAGACAGACGACCGCGACGTTGGCCATGTTGACCAGGTGCAGTTTCAATTTTGCACTTTGAATCCAGTGCGCGCGCACCGCTTTTCAGGAACAGGTCAGTTCCTTCACGGCGAGACAGTTTACAAGTTGGTCCAATATAACGAGCCATTCTCTATGCTCCCCCTTAAACGCGACGTTTTTTCGGCGGACGGCAGCCGTTGTGTGGAATCGGCGTAACGTCAGTGATGTTGGTAATTTTATAGCCAACATTATTCAAGGCACGCACCGCTGATTCGCGGCCTGGGCCCGGGCCTTTAACTTCTACGTCAAGGTTCTTCAAACCATATTCTTTTGCCGCTTCACCAGCGCGCTCTGCAGCAACCTGAGCAGCAAAAGGAGTACTTTTACGTGAACCACGGAAACCAGAACCACCAGAAGTTGCCCATGCCAAGGCATTGCCTTGACGATCAGTAATGGTAACGATGGTGTTGTTAAAAGAAGCGTGGATGTGCGCAACGCCATCAACTACCGTCTTTTTAACTTTTTTCTTGGCTGTGGTTTTATTACCTGGCTTAGCCATAGCAATTCTTCCTACTAATTTTTACCGTATGTGAATGAGATTCGCGATCAAGGCTTATTTCTTGATTGGCTTACGTGGGCCTTTACGAGTGCGAGCGTTAGTTTTGGTACGCTGACCACGCAGAGGCAAGCCACGACGATGACGCAGACCGCGATAGCAGCCCAGATCCATCAAGCGCTTGATGTTCATGTTAATTTCACGACGCAAATCACCTTCTACGGTGTGCTTGCCTACTTCAGCACGGATTGCGTCCATCTGCTCTTCAGACAGAGTGCCAATCTTAGTCTCTTCAGCAATACCGGTAGCAGCACAGATCTGCTTGGCAGTGGTACGACCAATACCATAAACATAGGTCAACGAGATAACGGCATGTTTGTTATCTGGTATGTTTACACCAGCTATACGAGCCATTCAAATTACTCCAATAACACCTAAATTGTAGCGTTGACAGCATAATAGCCACCCCGCCCCTGAACAAAAGGCGCGCAGGATAACTGCTAGTACACCATAAAGCAATAGCCAAGCGATTTCTCACTTGACGACAGTCAACGCCCCCGACGACAACAGCCACATTTGCTCCGATAAAAAACTCAGGCAGGTATATGACCTGCCTGAGTTTACCGGAGCAATCTTAGCTATTAGCCTTGACGCTGCTTGTGGCGTGGCTCAACGGCGCAAATTACACGCAAAACACCGTTACGACGAACCATCTTACAATTGCGACAAATCTTTTTAACAGAAGCACGAACTTTCATGATTCAACCTCAATACTTGGATTAGCGAGCGTTGCCGCTGCCATACCCTTTTAAATTTGATTTCTTCATCAGCGACTCATACTGATGGGACATCAAGTGGGCCTGGACCTGTGACATAAAATCCATCACAACTACTACTACAATTAGCAGAGAAGTTCCACCAAGGTAAAATGGAACACCAGTAGCCACTACGAGAAACTCTGGCAACAAGCAAACAGCAGACATATAGATTGCGCCAACTACGGTTAAACGAGTTAACACGCTATCAATATACTTCGCTGAGTGTTCTCCCGGACGAATACCGGGGATATAGGCACCAGATTTCTTCAGGTTATCTGCCACTTCCTTCGGGTTAAACATCAAAGCCGTGTAGAAGAAACAGAAAAACGTAATCAGACCTGCAAACAGAATAATGTACAAAGGCTGTCCGGGACCTATAGCCAAAGCCAACTCTTGTAAAAATTCGTTTACAACACCTTCACCTCCCTGCCCAAACCACTGCGCTATTGACGCTGGGAATAGCAGAATACTACTGGCGAAAATGGCAGGGATTACACCTGACATATTAATCTTTAACGGAAGGTGGCTACTTTGCGCGGCATATCCCTGACGACCTTGCTGACGCTTGGCATAGTTAACAGTAATCCGGCGCTGGCCGCGCTCGATACGAACCACTAACCAGATTATTGCAATTGCCAAAATACTAACAATTAGCAACGCAATAATGTGTAAGTCACCTTGTCTCGCACTCTCGAATGCTTGACCAATAGCGCTTGGCATACCAGCAACAATACCGGCGAAAATGAGCATCGAAATGCCATTACCAATACCGCGCTCAGTTACTTGCTCCCCCAGCCACATCATAAATACCGCGCCTGTCACTAATGACACAACCGCAATGAAGTAATAGGAGAAGCTAGGTTCACCACCAAATGCATAAGCAGAAAAACTTACTGCCATTGCCAGCGCTTGAACTGTTGCCAGGACTACAGTGAAGTAGCGAGTGTACTGATTGATCTTCCGACGACCAGCATCACCTTCCTTTTTCAATTGCTCCAAAGACGGAGTAACTGCCGTTAGCAACTGCATAATAATCGATGCAGAAATGTAAGGCATGATACCCAAAGCAAGAATGCTCATGCGTTCTAAAGCACCACCTGAGAACATGTTAAACATGCCAAGAATGGTGCCTTGATTTTGATTGAACAGATTCGCAATGCGCTCTGGGTCTAAACCTGGCACTGGTATGTGAGTACCAATACGATAAATCACGATTGCCAGAAACAAAAAGCGAAGACGAGCCCAAAGCTCGCCCAAGCCTCTTTGATTTGCTAATGGCAGATTACCTGAAGTTGCCATCCGCGCCTCGTTACTCTTCTACTTTTCCGCCAGCGGCTTCAATCGCTGCTTTAGCACCTTTAGTTACAGCCAGGCCTTTAACAGTGACAGCTTTTTTCACTTCACCAGAAGCGAAAATTTTCGCACGCTTGATAACCGAGCTAATCAAACCTGCTTGCTTCAAGGTTTCGATATCAACAATTGAACCTTCAACAGCATTCAATTCCGACAAACGAATCTCAGCAGTAACCATACCGATACGGGAAGTAAAACCGTATTTAGGTAAACGGATTTGCAAAGGCATTTGACCGCCTTCAAAACCTGGTCTTACTGAGCCACCTGAACGAGATTTCAAACCTTTGTGACCACGACCTGCAGTTTTACCCAAGCCGCTACCGATACCACGGCCTACACGCTTTTTAGCATGCACACGACCAGGTGCCGGACTCAGAGTATTCAGACGCATCTTATTCCCCTTCTACCTTAACCAGATAGTTGACAACATTGATCATGCCGCGAACTGAAGGAGTATCTTCAACTTCCACAGAGTGACCGATGCGACGTAAACCCAAGCCGCGTACGCAAGCTTTATGGTTCGCCAGACGGTGAGCTGTGCTCTTGATCTGGGTCACTTTAATCAT
Organism: Cellvibrio sp. KY-GH-1; assembly: GCF_008806975.1. Classification (NCBI taxonomy): domain Bacteria; kingdom Pseudomonadati; phylum Pseudomonadota; class Gammaproteobacteria; order Cellvibrionales; family Cellvibrionaceae; genus Cellvibrio; species Cellvibrio sp. KY-GH-1. The sequence goes on along the minus strand of NZ_CP031728.1, from coordinate 4,601,020 downwards.
TTTCTTAGACATGGTGAATTCCGCCATCTAATAATCGAACTAATCGATTAGTTCAGAATATCTTCAACAGTCTTACCGCGTTTTGCAGCAACTGCTTCAGGTGAAGTCATCTCTTTCAGCGCGTTAAACGTTGCACGAACTACGTTTACCGGGTTGGTTGAACCGTAGCACTTGGAAAGAACGTTCTGGATACCTGCAATTTCGAGGACGGCGCGCATAGCACCGCCAGCGATTACGCCGGTACCTTGTGACGCTGGTTGCATGTAAACTTTTGACGCGCCATGAACTCCTTTGGTTGGGTACTGAATGGTGTCGCCATTCAGATCAACACTGATCATGTTACGACGAGCTGCTTCCATCGCTTTTTGAATCGCAATGGGCACTTCACGTGCTTTGCCGCGGCCAAAACCTACTTTTCCATTACCATCACCAACAACAGTTAGTGCGGTGAATTGGAAGATACGACCACCTTTTACAGTTTTAGCAACACGATTAACTTGAACTAATTTTTCCTGCAAGCCTTCGTTGTTGTCTTCTTCTTTCTTAGCGTATGCCATATCTCACCTTTAGAATTCCAATCCGCCTTCACGCGCTGCATCAGCCAGAGCTTTTACGCGACCGTGGTACTTGAAACCACTGCGGTCGAAAGCTACTTGAGTGATACCAGCTGCTTTTGCGCGCTCAGCAATCAGAGCACCTACAGCTTTGGCAGCATCAGCGTTACCAGTTTTACCACTGCGCAAATCTTTATCCAGTGTGGAGGCACTCGCGAGAACGCGAGCACCATCACCAGAAATCAGCTGAGCATAGATATGGCGTGGAGAACGGTGAATGGTGAGACGTGCAGCACCTAATTCACGAATCTTGGCACGGGCACGACGTGCACGGCGAAGACGACTTTCTTTCTTATCGCTCATATCTTAGCCCTACTTCTTCTTAGCTTCTTTACGCAGTACATTTTCATCCGAATAACGAACACCTTTACCCTTATAAGGTTCTGGCTCGCGGAACGAACGAATTTCAGCAGCAACCTGACCAAGCAACTGCTTGTCAGCGCCTCTGAGTACTATTTCAGTCTGACTTGGGGTCTCAACAGTTACGCCTGCAGGCAGAGCGTAGTTAACTGGATGCGACAAACCCAAAGACAGGTTTACAGTATTGCCCTCTGCTTTAACACGATAACCCACACCAACCAGATTTAGTTTCTTTTCGAAACCCTGGCTAACGCCTTTTACCATGTTATTAACTAGCGCACGGGTAGTGCCTGCTAGCGCATCTGACTGCTTGGCGCCATCGCGCGGAGCAAAAGTGAGCACGTTGTTTTCGTGCTTGACTTCTACGTTCGCATGGACTTGCAGCGCCAATGTACCTTTGCTGCCTTTAACGGACAGAGCCTGTCCGTTAAGAGTGACAGTCACTGCAGCAGGTACTTCAACCGGACTTTTTGCAACTCGTGACATGACGATTTCCCAAATTAGAATACTGTGCAGAGGACTTCACCACCCACGCCAGCGGCACGAGCAGCACGATCAGTCATTACACCTTTACTGGTAGAAACAATTGCGATACCCAAACCACCGCGAACGGTAGGCAGCGCGGTTTTACCAGCATAATTACGTAAACCTGGACGGCTTACGCGGTCAAGCTCAACAATAACTGGCTTGCCCTCAAAATATTTCAATTCTACAGTCAGCTCTTGCTTTGGGCCTTCGCTCACTGAAAAACCATTAACATAACCCTCATCAGAGAGTACTTTTGCCACGCTTACTTTCAATTTGGAAGAAGGCATGGTTACAGAAGCTTTACCAACATTTTGCGCATTGCGAATGCGGGTCAGCATATCTGCCATTGGATCTTGCATGCTCATCAGATTCTGCTCCTAAAATTAAGCCGAGGCCTACCAGCTGGCCTTGACCAAACCGGGGACATCACCACGCATAGCGGCTTCACGCAACTTGTGACGGCACAAGCCGAACTTGCGATAAACACCGTGCGGGCGGCCAGTCACGCGGCAGCGGTTACGCTGACGAGTAGCGCTGGCATCACGAGGCATTTTTTGCAGTTTGATTTGCGCTTCCCAAACCTGCTCCTCAGAAGAAGCTGGGCTTTGGATAAGTGCTTTCAATTCTGCGCGCTTGGCAGCAAATTTTTTAACGGTTTCTGCACGTTTAGCTTCGCGTGCAATCATAGATTTTTTAGCCATGACGTCACCTTAGCCTTTGAAAGGGAAGTTAAACGCTTTCAACAACGCACGACCTTCTTCGTCAGTGCGAGCCGTTGTGGTGATACAAATATCCAGACCACGTAAACGATCTACTTTGTCGTAGTCGATTTCCGGGAAGATAATTTGTTCAGTCACACCCATTGAAAAATTGCCGCGACCATCAAATTGCTTCGGACTGATACCGCGGAAATCGCGAATACGAGGAATAGCAATAGTGATCAAGCGATCAAGGAATTCGTACATACGATCTGAGCGCAGAGTTACTTTGCAACCAATCGGCCAACCATCACGGATTTTAAAGCCCGCGATTGATTTACGCGCATTGGTAACAACCACTTTCTGACCAGCAATTTTTGTCAGATCATTAACGGCGTTTTCCAGGATCTTTTTGTCGCCAACAGCTTCGCCAACACCCATGTTAATGGTGATCTTGGTGATCTTTGGCACTTCCATTACGTTCGCCAAACCCAATTCTTCTTTGAGTTTTGGAGCGAGTTCTTTCACGTAAAGTTGTTTTAACCTAGCCATGTTTCATTACGCTCCCAGGGTTTCGCCATTGGATTTGAAAACACGAACTTTATCGCCATTTTCAAGCACTTTGAAACCTACGCGGTCAGCTTTCTTAGTTGCCGGATTATAAATAGCAACATTGGAAGCGTGAATCGCAGCTTCTTTTTCAACGATTCCACCAGCAACACCCAATTGTGGGTTTGGCTTTTGGTGTTTCTTGATGATGTTAACGCCGCTAACAATCAAACGATCTTCAGCCAATACGCGAACCACTTTACCGCGCTTGCCCTTATCACGTCCGGCGATAACAATCACTTCGTCATCACGTTTAATTTTACGCATTTATCTGCCCTCGACTCTTTGACTTGACTGAGTGCCTTACAGCACTTCTGGAGCCAAAGAAATGATTTTCATAAATTTCTCGCCGCGCAACTCACGAGTTACCGGTCCGAAAATACGGGTACCAATCGGAGCATCTTGGTTGTTCAGCAGTACGGCAGCATTATCGTCAAACTTGATTAATGAACCGTCTTGACGACGCACGCCTTTTTTGGTGCGTACAACAACTGCCTTCATTACTTGGCCTTTTTTCACCTTACCGCGAGGAATTGCTTCCTTAACGGTTACTTTGATGATGTCACCCACGGCTGCATAGCGACGGTGGGAACCGCCAAGAACCTTGATGCACATGACACGGCGGGCACCGCTGTTGTCAGCAACATCTAAGTAGCTTTCTGTTTGAATCATCGTCCGTCTCCGAAACTGACTTACAAAAGCGCGGAAGTCTTAGACTTCGGAAGCGCGCTCTTCGATTTTTACTAAAGACCAGGTCTTTGTTTTTGACAGAGGACGCGACTCAGAAACAGTCACTATGTCACCTATCTTGCACTCATTCTTTTCATCGTGCGCGTGAAGCTTGGATGATTTGGTTGAGTACTTGCCATAAAGCTCGTGCTTAACACGACGCTCAATCAACACGGTGATGGTTTTATCCATCTTGTCGCTGACAACTTTGCCAGTCAGTGTACGAGCCACTTTAGTTTCTTGAGTCATCGTTACTTACCTGCCTTTTGACTAAGCGCCGTTTTGATGCGAGCGATGTCTTTACGAACTTGCGACAGCAAGTGCGATTGGTTCAACTGGCCAGTAGAAGCTTGCATACGCAATTTGAACTGCTCTTTCAATTGTTCCAACAAGACGCCATTCAGCTCTTCGACGGATTTTTCGCGGAGTTCTGAAGCTTTCATCACATCACCGAACGTTTAACAAATGTTGTTGTAATTGGCAATTTAGCCGCGGCAAGAGCGAAGGCTTCACGAGCTAATTCCTCGCTTACACCATCCATTTCGTAAAGAACTTTGCCAGGGCGAATTTGCGCTACCCAGTATTCAACACCACCTTTACCGCTACCCATACGAACTTCGAGTGGTTTAGCTGTAATCGGCTTATCGGGGAATACACGGATCCAGATTTTTCCGCCACGCTTAACGTGACGAGTCATCGCACGACGTGCTGCTTCGATTTGACGCGCAGTAATGCGACCGCGACCAGTTGCTTTCAAGCCGAAATCACCAAAGCTAACTTTGGAGCCACGTTGGGCTAAGCCGCGATTGCGGCCTTTCATCTGCTTGCGAAACTTTGTACGCTTAGGTTGTAACATGATGCGTACCCCTTACTTGGACTTAGCGGCTTTTTTCTTGGACGCTGCTTCGGTTTCTACAACATCACCGATAACTTCGCCTTTGAAAATCCACACTTTCACACCAATGATACCGTAGGTGGTGCTCGCTTCTGCAGTTGCATAATCGATGTCTGCACGCAGAGTGTGCAGAGGCACACGACCTTCGCGATACCATTCACTACGAGCGATCTCGGCACCACCCAAGCGGCCACCCACTTGAATTTTGATACCTTCAGCGCCTTGACGCATAGCATTTTGTACCGCGCGCTTCATAGCGCGACGGAACATAACACGACGCTCAAGTTGCTGAGCCACGCCTTGTGCCACTAAAGCTGCATCCAAATCAGGCTTGCGGATCTCTTCAATATTAATATGAACAGGCACGCCCATTTGCTTGCTAACTTCAGCGCGCAACTTATCAACATCTTCACCTTTTTTACCGATCACAATGCCTGGACGGGCAGTGTGAATAGTAATGCGCGCAGTATTAGCGGGGCGTTCAATATCAACGCGGCTAACTGACGCACTAGCAAGTTTGTCCTGAATGTACGCACGTACTTTCAAGTCGATGTTGAGTTTGTCTGCGTACTCGGTGCCATCGGCATACCATACAGAGGTATGCTTTTTGATGATCCCGAGACGAATACCGTTTGGATGTACTTTCTGACCCATAACGCGCTCTCTTACTTATCGGCTACTTTAACGGTGATATGACAAGTACGTTTGGTAATACGATCTGCACGGCCTTTGGCACGTGGCTTAATGCGCTTCAGGCTTACACCCTCATCCACAAAAATCGTTTTTACTTTCAACTCATCAACATCAGCGCCTTCGTTATGCTCAGCATTTGCAATTGCAGATTCGAGCACTTTCTTGATAATTGCGGCACCTTTTTTAGTGCTAAACGCAAGAATATCAAGCGCGTCTTCAACGCCTTTACCGCGAATTTGATCAGCAACCAAACGCGCTTTTTGCGCCGACAGACGAGCACCGCTTAATTTTGCTGCTACTTCCATCGTATACCTCGATTAGCGTTTTTTCGCTTTCTTATCAGCGGCATGGCCACGATAAGTGCGGGTTGCGGCAAATTCGCCCAGCTTGTGGCCAACCATTTCTTCGTTAACCAAAACCGGAACGTGTTGACGACCATTGTGTACAGCCAAGGTCAGTCCTACCATTTCCGGCATGATCATGGAACGGCGAGACCAAGTCTTGATTGGACGACGATCATTGCTCGCGATAGCGGCTTCGACCTTCTTAATCAGGTGAAGGTCGATGAAAGGACCTTTTTTCAGTGAACGTGGCACTGTCTCTTCCTCTATTCAGCTGTTAAGTCGGCGCTTATTTCTTGTCGCGACGACGAACAATCATGTTATCGGTGCGCTTGTTACTGCGCGTTTTGTAACCCTTGGTTGGAACACCCCATGGTGATACTGGATGACGACCACCAGAAGTACGACCTTCACCACCACCCATTGGGTGATCGACCGGGTTCATCGCAACACCGCGAACAGTAGGACGAATGCCTAACCAACGTTTTGCACCAGCCTTGCCCAATGAACGCAAGTTGTGTTCATTGTTAGAAACTTCGCCAAGCGTTGCACGACAATCACTCAAGACCTTACGCATTTCACCGCTGCGCAAACGCAAAGTTGCATAAGCACCATCGCGCGCAACCAACTGAGCAGAAGCACCAGCAGAGCGAGCAATCTGAGCACCTTTACCAGGCTTCAATTCAACGCAGTGAATTGTACTACCCAACGGGATGTTACGAATTGGCAAGGTATTACCCGCTTTAATAGCTGCGGCATTACCCGACTCAATTTTGTCACCAGCGCTCAAACCTTTGGGCGCAATGATGTAGCGACGCTCACCATCTGCATAGCAAACCAGAGCAATATAAGCGGTACGATTTGGATCGTACTCAATACGCTCAACAGTTGCAGGAATGCCGTCTTTATTGCGACGAAAATCTACTACACGGTAATGCTGCTTATGGCCGCCCCCAACGTGTCGAGTAGTAATTCTACCGGCGTTATTACGACCACCCGACTTGGATTTCTTCTCCAACAGCGGCGCGTAAGGGTCACCCTTGTACAAATCAGGGTTAACAACTTTTACTACAAAGCGACGACCAGGAGAGGTTGGTTTACATTTTACAATTGACATATCAACGTTCCCCTTACTCAGCTACCGCAAAGTCGATTTCTTGACCTTGCTCAAGACGAACATACGCTTTTTTCCAGTCGGATCTTTTACCGATACCGTAGCGTGTACGCTTGGTTTTACCCTTAACGTTCAATACACGTACAGACTCAACTTTGGCGTTGAACAGTGCTTGAACCGCGGCTTTAATTTCCAACTTATTAGCATCAGCCAATACTTTGAAAACCACTTGATTACCAGACTCACCAGCTGCTGCTGACTTCTCAGACACCACTGGACCTAGCAACACTTTATAAATGCGTTCTTGGTTCATCCCAGGATCTCCTCAAATTTTTTCAGAGCAGGAACAGTGACAACAACTTTATCGAAGCCAATCAGACTTACCGGGTCAACACCTTGCACATCAATCACACCGATTTTGTGCAGATTGCGTGAAGCAAGAAACAGGTTTTCACTCATCTCTTCAGTAACGATCAACGCTTCAGTCAAGTTAAATTGCGCCAGCTTTTGCACCAATGCTTTAGTTTTTGGTGCATCAACATCAAAGCTTTCAACAACAATCAAACGCTCCTGGCGATTCAACTCAGCCAGAATGCACTGCAATGCAGCACGGTACATTTTCTTGTTCAGCTTTTGTTCGAAATTACGAGGCTTAGCTGCGAAAGTCGCACCACCGCCACGCCAGATTGGGCTGCGAATAGTACCAGCACGAGCGCGGCCAGTACCTTTTTGACGCCAAGGCTTTTTGCCACCGCCAGACACTTCAGCGCGAGTTTTTTGCGCTTTAGTACCCTGACGAGCACCTGCCAAATAGGCAACTACCGCTTGGTGAACCAAGTCTTGGTTAAACTCTCTACCGAACGCCACTTCAGATACTGAAACAGTACCCTGTGTGCCGCCAGGACTAACAATATTTAATTCCATGGTCGTTTTCCCCCGGACAATTAACCGTTAGAGCGCGCTTTAACAGCAGGACGCACAATAACGTCGCCACCTGGAGCACCAGGAATAGCACCCTTAACAAGAATCAGGTTACGCTCAGCATCAACGCGAACGATCTCGAGATTCTGGACGGTTACACGCTCAGCACCCAAGTGACCAGACATTTTCTTGTTTTTGAATACGCGACCGGGAGATTGACACTGGCCATTCGAGCCAGGAACGCGGTGTGAGCGAGAGTTGCCGTGAGTGGCATCTTGCATACCGAAGTTCCAACGCTTAACAGTACCAGCGAAACCTTTACCTTTGGAGGTACCGGTAACATCGATAATTTGACCTGCGGAGAAAGACTCTACAGTGATCGATGCACCTACTTCGAATGCTTCTTGAGCATCGTTACGCAATTCATATGAAGCATGACCAGCCTCAACATTTGCCTTGGCAAAGTGACCAGCTTCTGACTTGGTAACACGGGAGGCACGACGAGAGCCAACAGTCACTTGCACAGCAGCGTAACCATCAACTTCGACGCTCTTAACCTGAGTAATGCGATTAGGAGCAACCTCAATCACAGAAACAGGGATGGAAACACCATCATCGGTAAATACACGAGTCATACCGCTTTTGCGGCCGACAATACCAATCGTCATTTTACTAACCTCTTAGTGTACGGGGCTTTTACCCGCTATGGCCGCCCATTTCAGAGCGTTACACAGTCCGGAACGCACCTGCGCCCGAACATTAAACATTTACTTAGCCGAGACTAATTTGAACTTCAACACCAGCAGCCAGATCCAGCTTCATAAGTGCATCAACAGTTTTTTCAGTAGGCTCAACAATATCCAGCAAACGCTTATGTGTACGGATCTCGTATTGATCACGCGCGTCTTTATTAACGTGCGGGGAAATCAATACAGTGAAGCGCTCTTTACGAGTCGGCAGCGGAATCGGACCGCGCACTTGAGCACCTGTACGCTTTGCTGTTTCGACGATCTCTTGAGTTGAGGCGTCAATAAGCTTGTGATCAAAAGCCTTCAGGCGAATTCTAATGCGTTGATTCTGCATGTGAACCAAACTCCAGTTGTTTGTTTAAAGAACTTCCAGTAAGCCAAGATAAAACCACCCCGGCGAAAGGAGGCGCAATTCTAAGGGCGACTTATTGACCTGTCAACAAATAAACAGATTAACTGCGATTATTTTGATCAAACCAAAAACAACCCGATTCATATAAAATAAAAGGCGGGCATATGCCCGCCTTTTTTACACTCAGATTAATTACTGAATGATTTTGGCAACAACGCCAGCACCAACAGTACGACCACCTTCACGGATAGCAAAACGCAGACCGTCTTCCATCGCGATTGGGTGAATCAGGGTAACAACCATCTTGATGTTGTCACCTGGCATAACCATTTCTACACCTTCCGGCAACTCTACTGCACCAGTTACGTCAGTAGTACGGAAGTAGAACTGTGGACGATAGCCCTTGAAGAATGGAGTGTGACGACCACCTTCTTCTTTGGACAGAACGTACACTTCCGCTTCAAACTTGGTGTGCGGAGTTACAGAGTTCGGCTTACACAGAACCTGACCACGCTCAACGTCATCGCGCTTAGTACCGCGCAACAGAACACCAACGTTCTCACCAGCACGACCTTCGTCGAGCAACTTGCGGAACATTTCAACACCAGTACAGGTGGTTTTTTGAGTGTCTTTCAAGCCAACGATTGAAATCTCTTCGCCAACTTTAACAATGCCGCGCTCTACACGACCAGTTACCACAGTACCACGACCAGAGATAGAGAATACGTCTTCTACTGGCATCAGGAATGGCTGATCGATTGCACGTACTGGCTCTGGAATGTAGCTATCCAGAGACTCAACCAGCTTACGCACAGCGGAAGTACCCAGACCGTTGTCGTCCTGGCCGTTCAACGCCATCAATGCAGAACCTGCAATGATTGGAGTATCGTCACCTGGGAAGTCGTAAGTAGACAGAAGCTCACGCAATTCCATCTCTACCAATTCCAGCATTTCGTTGTATTCGTCAGTGCCTACACCGCCGCAGTCTTCAGCCAGCAGGTCAGCCTTGTTCAGGAACACCACAATGTAAGGAACACCCACTTGGCGAGACAGCAGGATGTGCTCACGGGTTTGCGGCATTGGACCATCGGTCGCACCACACACCAGAATCGCACCGTCCATCTGAGCAGCACCGGTAATCATGTTCTTCACATAGTCGGCGTGGCCTGGGCAGTCAACGTGTGCGTAGTGGCGAGTTGGAGAGTCATACTCTACGTGAGAAGTGTTAATGGTAATACCACGAGCTTTTTCTTCCGGTGCATTATCGATACCGTCATAAGCTACGAAGCTACCGCCCCAGCTCTCTGCACACACTTTGGTCAAAGCTGCGGTCAGAGTGGTTTTACCATGGTCAACGTGACCGATGGTGCCCACGTTGACGTGGGGCTTGTTACGTTCAAACTTTTCTTTAGCCACTTTTCTATTCCTCCAAAAGATGAAATATCAAACTATTCGTAATCTCGGATCATTTTGCCCTTTGCAATAATCTCTTCAGCGACATTGCGCGAGGCCTCCTGATACTTCAGGAATTCCATGGTGTAGGTTGCACGCCCCTGAGTTGCTGAACGCAACGAGGTCGCATAACCAAACATTTCCGCCAGCGGGACTTCAGCATTAACGACCTTGCCGCTCACACTTTCATCCATACCGAGGATCATGCCGCGACGACGATTTAAGTCACCAACAACATCACCCATGTTCTCTTCCGGGGTAACCACTTCTACTTTCATGATGGGCTCTAGCAGAACCGCACCACCCTGCTGGGCCAGCTTCTTGGTCGCCATAGACGCCGCGATTTTAAACGCCATTTCTGACGAGTCAACGTCGTGGTACGAACCATCAAAGACAGTTGCCTTCAGGCCAAGCAGCGGGTAACCGGCCAAAACGCCATTTTGCATTTGTTCGGCAATACCCTTCTGGATAGCAGGTACATATTCTTTGGGGACAACACCACCAACGATTTCGTTTACAAACTCGAGGCCCTCAGCACTTTCGTCTGCACCCGGTTCGAAACGAATCCAACAGTGACCGTACTGACCACGGCCACCCGACTGACGAACAAACTTGCCCTCGATTTCACACTTGTTGCGAATAGCCTCGCGGTAAGCCACCTGTGGCTTACCAATATTCGCCTCAACGCTAAATTCGCGACGCATACGATCGACGATAATATCCAGGTGCAACTCACCCATGCCGCCAATAATGGTCTGACCAGTCTCTTCATCAGTTTTAACACGAAACGAAGGGTCCTCCTGAGCCAGTTTACTCAGAGCAACGCCCATTTTTTCTTGATCAGCCTTGGTCTTTGGCTCCACCGCAACATGAATTACCGGCTCCGGAAAATCCATGCGCTCCAGCACAATAATATTGTTTTGATCGCACAGGGTATCACCTGTAGTCACATCCTTCAGGCCGATAACCGCGGCAATATCGCCCGCCAAAACCTCTTTAATTTCCGAGCGCTGGTTTGCATGCATCTGCACCATACGACCAACACGCTCGCGACGCCCCTTAACCGAGTTATATACCGCATCCCCGGAACTCAACATGCCCGAATAAACACGAATAAAGGTCAAGCTTCCCACAAAAGGGTCAGTAGCAATCTTAAAGGCCAACGCTGAAAATGGATCGTCGTCATTTGCATGACGCTCAGCAACCGTTTCACCATCTTCCAACACCCCCTCGATAGCCTTAACCTCAGTAGGGGATGGCAGGTATTCAATCACAGCATCCAGCATCGCCTGGACACCCTTATTCTTGAACGCAGAGCCGCCAATAACCGGTATAACCTCACCAGCCAAAGTACGCGCACGAATGCCCGCCTTTATTTCTATCTCAGACAATTCTTCGCCACCGAGATACTTTTCCATCAACTCTTCTGATGACTCAGCCGCAGCCTCAACTATTTGTTCGCGCATTTTTTCACACTGCGCCAACAAATCAGCTGGAATTGACTGGTATTCAAAAGTCATTCCTTGATCAGCCTCACTCCAAATAATGGCCTGCATTTTTACAAGATCAACAACCCCCTTAAATTGGTCTTCAGCACCAATCGTCATTTGCAGGGGAACTGGATTGGCACCCAAACGGGTTTTGAGCTGCTCGATAACACGCAAGTAACTCGCACCAGTGCGATCCATCTTGTTAACAAACACAATGCGTGGAACTTCGTATTTATTGGCCTGACGCCAGACCGTTTCAGTTTGAGGCTGAACACCCGAAGAGCCGCAGAGCACAACCACCGCCCCATCAAGCACGCGCAAAGAGCGCTCCACTTCAATGGTGAAGTCTACGTGACCGGGAGTATCAATTACGTTAACGCGATGCTCGTCGAATTGGCCGGCCATACCTTTCCAGAAGGTAGTAATAGCAGCAGATGTAATAGTGATGCCACGCTCCTGCTCCTGCACCATCCAATCGGTGGTGGCAGCGCCATCATGCACTTCGCCAATTTTATGCGACAAACCGGTATAAAAAAGAACGCGCTCAGTGGTGGTAGTTTTACCAGCATCCACGTGCGCACAAATACCAATATTGCGGTAGCGTGCTATGGGAGTTTTACGCGCCACGGCTGTGCTTCCTCAATTACAAATTCTTTAAAAAAGGCAAAGGCAGCCATGCTGCCTTTAACCCTCACCCAGATAAGTCGAAGCCATTCCCACTTAGAAGCGGAAATGAGAGAACGCTTTGTTCGCTTCAGCCATACGGTGTACGTCTTCACGCTTCTTCACCGCAGCACCCTTACCTTGAGCAGCATCCATCAACTCACCTGCCAAACGAGCAGGCATGGACTTTTCACCGCGCTTGCGCGAGTAATCCACCAACCAGCGCATTGCCAAAGCGGTGCGACGAGATGCGCGAACTTCGACAGGCACTTGATAAGTAGCACCACCCACACGGCGAGATTTAACTTCAACCAATGGAGCGATGTTTTCGAGAGCCTCAGAGAAAACCTCCAAAGGATCACGATTCAATTTGGTTTTAACGATATCCATAGCACCATAAATAATGCGCTCTGCTACCGACTTTTTTCCACTAATCATTACGTGGTTCATGAATTTCGCCAGAGTCACGTTACCGAACTTTGGATCCGGCAGCGTTTCGCGCTTGGCGACGACACGTCTTCTTGGCATTTTAAAAGCCTCTCTTCAGGAATTTCCCAAGACAACCCTATAAACCCTATTGCTTACAGCTTGCTTGGCCTTACTCGGTTAAACCGAAAACATTAACGAACTAAAACAGGCGGCGGATACTATCCGCCAGCTATTACTTAGGACGTTTCGCACCGTATTTGGAGCGACCTTGTTTACGCTTGGCAACACCGGAAGTATCCAGTGAACCGCGTACAGTGTGGTAACGCACACCTGGCAAGTCTTTAACACGACCACCACGAATCAGCACCACGCTGTGCTCTTGCAAGTTATGGCCTTCACCGCCGATATACGAGGTCACTTCAAAGCCATTGGTTAAACGTACGCGACATACTTTACGTAGTGCCGAGTTTGGCTTTTTAGGGGTAGTCGTATACACGCGAGTGCAAACACCGCGTCTTTGCGGGTTACCTTGCAGAGCTGGAACGTCACTCTTGTCTACGATGGGTTTTCTTGGCTTACGAATCAATTGATTGATCGTTGGCATGAAAACAAACTCCATAGATATTCGCCTTCATCACGAAGGCAGGTTTAAGAAAGCGGTTTAAAAAAACAGACCAGCTTCCCACTTGGGTAAAAGTGGGTGGCGCATTGTAAAGATGCACCCACCCACCGTCAAGGCAAAACCCGCTTATTTAATAGCCTTATCCATCGACACGGGCTGATAAAAAAGCAAGGCTGGGGACGCCAGCCTTGCTTGGGTTTTGCATTGGGCGAAAAAGCTCGCCCACACCTCAGCAGTTGATCAAGTTTTAGTTAATGCTTGATTTCAATGCCTCAGTTAATGCTGCTTCAACATCTTCTGCGCTTACACCGACGTCCTGGTTAGCAGCTTCTTCACGGCGACGCTTGCGGTCTGAGTGATAAGCCAAACCAGTGCCTGCTGGAATCAGACGCCCCACTACCACGTTCTCTTTCAAGCCGCGCAGGGTATCTTTCTTGCCGGTTACCGCCGCTTCGGTCAGTACGCGGGTTGTTTCTTGGAAGGATGCAGCAGAGATGAACGACTCGGTCGCCAAAGACGCCTTGGTAATACCTAACAGCTGACGTTCATAGTTGGCTGGTTGACGCGCTTCTGCACGGAGTTTTTCGTTCTCCTCCAACAGTTGGTTGTATTCAACCTGCTCACCTTTAACGAAAGTAGAGTCACCCATGGTAGTGATTTCAACTTTGCGCAACATTTGACGGACGATAGTCTCAATGTGCTTATCATTGATCTTCACACCTTGCAGGCGATAAACGTCCTGGATTTCGTTAGTGATGTAACGAGCCAGAGCCTCAACACCCTGCAAACGCAGAATGTCGTGTGGGTTGGCCGGGCCGTCAGACACAACCTCACCTTTGGCAACCATTTCGCCCTCGAACACAGTGAGTTGGCGGTGCTTTGGAATTAGCACTTCGTAATGCGTTGAGCCATCGTCCAACACCTGACCATCTGTTGGGGTAATGATTAAGCGGCGCTTGCCCTTAGTTTCTTTACCAAAACTAACGGTACCACTAATTTCCGCCAGAATTGACGGCTCTTTTGGACGGCGGGCTTCGAACAAGTCAGCAACGCGCGGCAGACCACCGGTGATGTCACGGGTCTTGGAGCCTTCTTGTGGAATACGCGCAATAATGTCACCCACGTTGATGCTATCGCTGTTATTGATACTCAATATTGCTTTGGCAGGCAGCATGTAGTGCGCCGGCACATTGGTGTTCGCCAGGAACAGCTCTTTGCCTTTGGCATCAACCAGAGTTACCGCTGGGCGCAAATCCTTACCCGCGGATGGACGCTCAGCCGGATCCAGAATCTCGATAGAGCTCAAACCAGTCAACTCGTCGGTTTGACGACGAATAGAAAGGCCGTCTTCCATACCGGAGAAAGCAACAGTACCCGCCACTTCCGATACGATCGGGTGGGTATGTGGGTCCCACTTGGCAATGACTTGACCGCCTTTTACGGCTTCGCCGTCTTTAACAGTAATCAATGCGCCGTAAGGAATCTTGTAACGCTCACGCTCACGACCGCTGGCATCAGCAATCGCCAACTCACCGGAACGGGAAACAGCAACCAGATTGCCAGCAGGATTGCTAACCACTTTAACGTTCAGCAAGCGCACAGTACCTTCTTGCTTTACTTGTACGCTATCTGCTGCGGATGCTCGCGATGCAGCACCACCGATATGGAAGGTACGCATGGTCAGCTGGGTACCTGGCTCACCGATTGACTGGGCCGCGATAACACCAACTGCCTCACCCACGTTAACGCGATGACCACGGGCCAAATCGCGACCGTAACACATAGAACAGATACCGCTGCGCGCTTCACAAGTAATTGGTGAACGCACCAATACTTCGTCGATACCCATTTCTTCAATACGACCAACCCAGGCTTCATCAATCATGGTGCCAGCTGGAACCAGAATCTCATCGCTGCCCGGACGAATGACATCGCGCGCCACCACGCGACCGAGGATACGGTCACCCAGAGATTCGATTACGTCACCGCCTTCAATTACCGGCGACATGGTCAGACCTTCATCGGTACCACAGTCCTGCAGGGTAACTACCAGGTCCTGGGCAACGTCAACCAAACGACGGGTCAAGTAACCTGAGTTAGCGGTTTTCAAGGCGGTATCCGCCAAACCTTTACGCGCACCGTGGGTAGAAATAAAGTACTGAAGTACGTTCAAGCCTTCACGGAAGTTTGCCTTAATAGGTGTCTCGATAATCGAGCCATCTGGACGCGCCATCAATCCACGCATACCTGCCAACTGACGGATCTGAGCGGGCGAACCGCGCGCACCTGAATCGGCATACATAAATACTGAGTTGAAAGAAGGCTGCAGCTCTTCCACACCATCGCGGTTTATGACAGCTTCTTTGGAAATACCTTCCATCATCGATTTAGCTACCAGGTCGTTAGCGCGCGACCAGATATCGATAACTTTGTTGTACTTCTCACCTTGGGTAACCAGACCTGAGGCGTATTGGGTTTCAATTTCTTTTACTTCAGCATCAGCGCGAGCAATGATGTCAGCTTTGGCAGCTGGAATAGTAAAGTCGTTAACGCCGATTGATGAGCCTGACTTAGTAGAGAAGTCGTAGCCCATGTACATCAAACGGTCAGCAAAAATAACGGTCGCCTTCAACCCTACAACACGGTAGCAATAGTTGATTGCAGCCGAAATAGCCTTTTTCACCATCGGACGGTTGATCATTTCCAACGGCATACCTGGTGGTACTATTTCCCACAAAAGTACACGGCCAACGGTAGTGCTTACCAATTTAACCGTAGTGGTTTTTTCACCCTCTTCGCCAATAAGTGTTTCGCTCAGGCGCACCTTAATACGCGCCTGCAAATCAACCTGCTTGGAGTAGTATGCGCGCGATACCTCGGCAGTATCAGCAAATACCATGTTTTCGCCTTTCGCATTAACACGGTCGCGAGTCATCCAGTACAAACCCAATACCACGTCTTGGGAAGGAACGATGATTGGTTCGCCTGACGCTGGAGACAGGATGTTATTGGTAGACATCATTAGCGCACGCGCCTCCAACTGAGCTTCAAGAGTCAGGGGAACGTGAACTGCCATCTGGTCACCGTCGAAGTCCGCGTTATACGCAGAACAAACGAGCGGGTGGAGCTGAATCGCTTTACCTTCAATCAGTACCGGCTCAAACGCCTGGATACCAAGACGGTGAAGTGTTGGTGCACGGTTCAGCAGTACTGGATGCTCACGGATTACTTCGTCGAGGATATCCCACACTACCGCTTCTTCGCGCTCTACCATTTTCTTGGCAGCTTTAATGGTGGTAGCCAAGCCGCGCAATTCAAGTTTGCTGAAAATAAACGGCTTGAACAATTCCAGAGCCATTTTCTTCGGCAGACCGCACTGATGCAGACGCAGGGTTGGACCTACTACGATTACCGAACGACCAGAGTAGTCAACGCGCTTACCGAGCAGGTTTTGACGGAAACGACCTTGCTTACCTTTGATCATGTCAGCCAAGGATTTCAGCGGACGCTTGTTCGATCCGGTGATCGCACGACCACGACGACCGTTATCCAACAATGCATCTACCGCTTCTTGCAGCATACGTTTTTCGTTGCGCACGATAATGTCTGGCGCATTCAAATCCAGCAGGCGCTTCAAACGGTTGTTACGGTTGATCACGCGGCGGTACAAATCGTTCAGGTCAGACGTCGCAAAACGACCGCCATCCAATGGAACCAATGGACGCAAGTCAGGCGGCAATACTGGCAACACCTCCATTACCATCCACTCCGGTTTGTTACCGGAGAAGAAGAATGCTTCCAGCAGCTTCAAGCGCTTGGAGTACTTTTTAATTTTAGTTTCACTGGTGGTGTTTGGAATTTCTTCGCGCAGGCGTTGAATTTCTGATTCCAAATCGATAGCACGCATCAGAGTCTGAATCGCTTCAGCCCCCATTTGCGCTTCGAACTCATCGCCAAACTCTTCCATGGCCTCGAAGTATTGCTCGTCAGTGAGCAATTGGCCGCGCTCCAGCGTAGTCATCCCCGGTTCGGTTACTACGTAGGATTCAAAATAGAGTACGCGCTCGATATCACGCAGGGTCATATCCAGCAGCAAACCGATACGGCTCGGGAGTGATTTCAGGAACCAGATGTGAGCAACCGGGCTCGCCAGTTCAATGTGGCCCATGCGCTCGCGACGCACTTTAGCCAAGGTCACTTCCACACCGCACTTTTCACAAATAATGCCGCGATGCTTCATGCGCTTGTATTTACCGCACAAGCACTCGTAATCTTTTACCGGGCCAAAGATCTTGGCGCAAAATAGACCTTCGCGCTCTGGCTTGAAGGTACGGTAGTTAATGGTCTCTGGCTTTTTCACTTCGCCAAACGACCAGGAACGAATCATTTCAGGTGATGCCAAGCTAATACGAATAGAGTCGAACTCTTCGACTTGTCCCTGGGACTTGAGCAAATTCAGTAAGTCTTTCAAGGCGCTTTCTCCTGTTGGCTCCGGGGAGCTTTCATTAAACTTCTAGGCGAATTCTTTGGTGGTTCCGGGTTAATGCCAGCTCCGGAGAGCTGGCAACGGGCAAGCATTAATCTTCTTGCTCCAGCTCGATATTGATACCCAGAGAGCGGATTTCCTTGACCAATACGTTGAAGGATTCGGGCATGCCCGGCTCCATACGATGGTCGCCATCAACGATGTTTTTATACATCTTGGTACGACCGGCAACGTCATCCGACTTAACTGTAAGCATTTCTTGCAAGGTGTAGGCTGCACCGTATGCTTCCAGTGCCCACACTTCCATCTCACCGAAACGCTGACCACCAAACTGCGCTTTACCACCCAATGGCTGCTGGGTAACCAGACTGTACGAACCGGTTGAACGGGCGTGCATCTTGTCGTCGACCAAGTGGTTCAACTTCAGCATGTACATGTAGCCAACGGTTACCGGACGGGTGAACTGGTCACCGGTACGTCCATCATAAAGAATGGTTTGACCTGAATCGGACAAGCCAGCCAAACGCAACAGGGATTTGATTTCATGCTCTTTCGCACCATCAAATACTGGCGTCGCCATCGGTACACCGTCAATCAGGTTTTTAGCCAGATCCAAGATCTCTTTATCAGAGAATGACGCCAGATCTTCTTTCGCAGCAACATCGCCGGTCTTGTTGTAAATGTCTTCAAGGAAGGCGCGAACATCAGCAATCGCTTTTTGCTCTTGCACCAGCTTGTTGATTTTCACACCCAAACCTTTCGCGGCCATACCCAAGTGCATTTCCAACACCTGACCCACGTTCATACGTGAAGGTACACCGAGCGGGTTGAGTACGATATCAACGGTCTCACCATTTTCGTCATAAGGCATATCTTCGATCGGCATAATGACCGAGATAACCCCTTTGTTACCGTGACGACCTGCCATCTTGTCGCCAGGCTGGATACGACGCTTGATTGCCAAATACACTTTAACGATTTTGAGAACGCCAGGAGCCAGGTCATCGCCAGTAGACAACTTGCGTTTCTTATCTTCAAAACGCTCGTCCAGAATCTTGCGACGTTCAGCCAACTGCTCTTCAGCACGATCAATCTGCTCGTTCAGTGCTTCTTCGTTCATACGAAGCTTGAACCACTGGTCTTTCTCAAGACCATTCAGGATGTCGTGAGTCATGGCTTCGCCTTTCTTCACGTTTTTGCCTGATGCAACAATTTGGCCTACCAATGCAGAACGCAGACGCTCAAAGGTAGCGGTTTCAACGATACGATATTCTTCGTTGAGATCTTTACGCACTTCATCCAACTGTGCTTTTTCAATTTCCAGGCTGCGCTGATCTTTTTCCAGACCATCGCGAGTAAATACCTGAACATCGATAACAGTACCTTTGGTGCTTGAAGGCACACGCAGGGAAGTATCTTTAACGTCAGAAGCTTTTTCACCGAAAATTGCACGCAGCAATTTTTCTTCCGGCGTCAATTGGGTTTCGCCTTTTGGCGTTACCTTGCCAACCAGGATATCGCCACCAACCACTTCAGCACCGATGTAAACAATACCGGACTCATCCAGTTTGCTCAGGGCACTTTCACCCACGTTTGGAATATCGGCTGTGATTTCTTCGCTGCCCAACTTAGTGTCGCGCGCGATACAGGTTAATTCCTGGATGTGGATAGTGGTGAAGCGGTCTTCCTGTACAACACGCTCGGAAACCAGAATCGAGTCTTCGAAGTTGTAACCATTCCACGGCATAAATGCGATACGCATGTTTTGGCCAAGCGCTAATTCACCCATATCTACCGATGGACCATCAGCCAGGATGTCACCGCGAGAAACCACATCACCCATGCTTACGATTGGACGTTGGTTAATACAGGTGTTTTGGTTAGAACGGGTGTATTTGATCAGGTTGTAAATATCCACACCGGCATCGCCAGCCTGCACTTCTGCATCGTGAACTTTTACTACGATACGACCAGCGTCGACGCTATCGATCACGCCACCACGCTTGGCAACAACGCACACACCTGAGTCAGCAGCAACATTGCGCTCCATACCAGTACCAACCAGCGGCTTTTGCGAACGCAGAGTTGGAACAGCTTGGCGCTGCATGTTTGATCCCATCAATGCACGGTTAGCATCGTCGTGCTCAAGGAACGGAATCAATGACGCCGCAACCGATACAACCTGGCGTGCAGATACATCCATATACTGAACTTCAGCCGCAGGCTTGAGGGCAAATTCGTTTAAATGACGAACAGATACCAACTCTTCTGTCAGATTGCCTTGTTCATCCAGAGTTGCAGATGCCTGTGCAATCACATATTCGGATTCATTAATCGCTGATAAGAAATCGATTTCGCTAGTTACCTTGCCGTCAATCACTTTACGGTACGGGCTCTCCAGGAAACCGTAATTGTTAGTGCGCGCATAGGTTGCCAGAGAGTTGATCAAACCAATGTTTGGACCTTCTGGCGTTTCAATTGGACATACACGACCATAGTGAGTCGGGTGTACGTCACGCACCTCAAAGCCTGCGCGTTCGCGAGTCAAACCACCTGGGCCAAGTGCAGAAACACGACGCTTGTGCGTAATTTCAGAAAGCGGGTTGTTTTGGTCCATGAACTGGGACAATTGTGAAGAACCGAAAAATTCTTTCACTGCAGCAGCAACCGGTTTGGCGTTAATCAAATCCTGTGGCATCAAACCTTCGCTTTCCGCCATGGACAAACGCTCTTTCACTGCGCGCTCTACACGAACCAAACCAACGCGGAATTGGTTTTCTGCCATTTCACCCACAGAGCGAACACGACGGTTACCCAAGTGATCGATATCATCCACAACGCCTTTACCGTTACGGATAGAAATCAACGTCTTCATAACATCAACGATGTCGTCGTTAGACAAAGTGCCTTCACCGGTTTCCGCTTCGCGACCAAGACGACGGTTGAACTTCATACGACCTACTGCAGACAAGTCGTAACGCTCTTGCGAGAAGAACAGGTTCTGGAACAGCGCTTCAGCAGACTCTTTGGTTGGCGGCTCGCCAGGACGCATCATGCGGTAAATTTCCACCAACGCTTCCAGCGCCGTGCGGGTTGGATCAACCCGCAAGGTTTCAGAGATAAATGGGCCACAATCCAGCTCGTTGGTATACAACGTTTCTACTTTTTCAACGCCAGCCGCAGCAATTTTATTCAATACATCCGCAGTAATTTCGGTGTTGCATTCAAACAGCAATTCACCAGTGCGGGTATCAACAATATCTTTCGCCAATGAACGGCCCAACAGATATTCAGAAGGAACGTCCATTTGATCAACGCCAGCTTTTTCCAACTGACGAATATGACGTGCAGTGATACGACGCCCTTCTTCAACAATGATATTGCCTTTGTCGTCTTTAATATCGAATGTAGCCACATCACCGCGCAGACGCGATGGAACCACTTCGTAACTGAACTGGCCATCTTTACCCAAGGTAAAGCTGCTGGTCTCGAAGAACATGCCCAGCATTTCTTGCGAGCTAAAGCCCAACGCGCGCAACAAAATAGTCGCCGGTAACTTGCGACGACGGTCGATACGCACATACAGCAAATCTTTTGGATCAAACTCAAAATCCAACCAAGAACCACGGTAAGGAATAATACGTGCGGAATAAAGCAGCTTGCCTGATGAATGCGTTTTGCCCTTGTCGTGGTCAAAAAACACGCCAGGAGAACGGTGCAGCTGAGAAACAATGACGCGCTCAGTACCGTTGATAACAAACGTACCGTTATCAGTCATGAGCGGAATTTCGCCCATGTAGACTTCTTGTTCTTTAATGTCTTTGATCGCTTTGTTAGAAGACTCACGATCATAAATAATCAAGCGCACTTTAACGCGCAGGGGAACAGCGTAGGTAGCACCACGCAAAATACATTCGTTTACATCAAATGCGGCTTTACCCAGGTTGTAACTTACGTATTCAAGCGCAGCATTACCTGAGTAACTGACAATTGGAAAAACGGAACGGAAAGCAGCGTGCAACCCCATATCGTCACGCTTATTAGGTGCAGTCTCTGCCTGGGTAAACTTTCTGTAGGAATCTAACTGAATCGCCAAGAGGTAAGGTACATCCATTACGTGAGGCAGTTTGCCAAAATCCTTGCGGATACGTTTTTTCTCAGTATATGAGTAAGCCATCTGTATTCCCCAGCTTGTTCGCGGATCGGGCTTGATCGCAGCCATGAAAACGCCTGAGCGCTTCTTTGTGTAAAACCACTAACTCAACAATGTGTTCGATTGTTCGTAACATTTCATTACGATAATTGCTTCCCGCATCACTCAGCAAAAATTACCTGCTGACAAATTCCCTATGGGCATTTTTCAGTTAATTACTCTGAAAACAGAAAAAGGCTGGCGGGTAAAAAACCCACCAGCCTTGTGTCCAAACTAAAATGGACCCTGGAAAGCACCAGACGTAAAATTATTTCAATTCTACGATAGCGCCAGCTTCTTCCAGTTTTGCTTTTGCAGCTTCTGCGTCAGCTTTAGAAACACCTTCTTTAACTGCTTTTGGTGCTGCTTCAACCAAGTCTTTAGCTTCTTTCAAGCCCAGACCAGTCAATTCGCGAACAGCTTTAATTACGTTTACTTTCTTGTCGCCAGCAGAGGACAACATTACGGTGAATTCGGTTTGCTCTTCTACGGCAGCAGCAGCTGGACCTGCAGCAACAGCAACAGCAGCAGCAGCGCTAACACCGAATTTTTCTTCCATTGCAGAAACCAGCTCTACTACATCTTTAACAGACATTTCTGCGATGGCATTGATGATATCTTCTTTAGTCAGAGACATGACTCAATTCCTATTTTGGAGAGCATTACGCTCATAAATCATTAAAAATTTAAGCAGCTATCGAAATTAAGCAGCTTGTTCTTTTTGGTCGCGAACGGCCGCAATGGTGCGAACCAGTTTGCCAGCAGCTGCTTCTTTCATTGTACGCAGCAGGCGAGCCACAGCTTCGTCGTAGGTTGGCAGAGTTGCCAACATAGCGATGTTTACTTTCTCACCTTCAAAAGCGGCAGCCTTCAATTCAAACTTGTCATTTTCACGCGCGAAATCTTGCAGAATGCGGGCGCCCGCACCTGGATGTTCGGTTGAGAAAGCGATCAAGGTTGGACCAACGAAAGTGTCAATGAGACATTCGTAAGCTGTGCCTTGTACAGCGCGACGGGCCAAAGTGTTGCGGACGACTTGAATCCAAACGCCTGCTTCACGGGCCTGCTTGCGCAGAGCGGTCATTTTACCTACGGTTACGCCACGGGAATCCGCAACCACCGCAGACAACGCACTCTTAGCAGCTTCATGGACTTCAGCGACAATCGCTTTCTTACCATCAAGTCCTAGTGCCACGGGATTTCTCCTGTTGGGATAGAGATAATCTATCGTTGTCTTCAATTTCCATCGCAATCCAGATTTAAAATCAGGATAAGCAATGAAACCATCATTTGGTGATGTCATTCAGCTTTTTTATACTGAAAAGGGTCTCACCATCTGCGTAGGCAATTGCATTAAGTCTCGAGCAAAACTCAACTCTTAACACCTACGGTCTTTGACAGCCCGCCTACAAAAGCAGGCGGACCCCAAAGTTCTTTTGCATCTGCAAATTAAATTGCGAGAGATGCTTGATCGATTACCAAACCTGGGCCCATAGTGGTGCTCAAACAAATCTTCTTCAGATAAATACCCTTTGAAGTTGCAGGCTTGGCTTTTTTCAAATCGTTAACCAAAGCTTCCAGGTTTTCTTTGATAGCCACAGCATCAAAAGAAATCTTACCCAGCCCGCCATGAACGATACCGCCTTTCTCTGCACGGAAACGAACTTGACCTGCTTTAGCATTTTTTACTGCAGTCACTACATCTGGGGTAACTGTGCCAGTTTTTGGGTTTGGCATCAGGCCACGAGGACCAAGCACTTGACCCAACTGACCAACCACACGCATTGCGTCGGGGCTAGCAATTACTACATCAAAATCCATCTTGCCAGCTTTAATTTCAGCGGCGAGCTCATCCATGCCAACAAACTCTGCACCAGCAGCTTTCGCCGCTTCAGCGTTTGCGCCTTGAGTGAACACTGCAACGCGAACAGATTTACCGTTGCCATGAGGAAGGGTGGTAGCACCGCGAACAGACTGATCAGATTTACGTGGGTCAATACCCAAGCTGATAGCTACATCTACGGTTTCTGCAAATTTTACATTAGAGACTTCTTTCAACAGAGCAACAGCATCCTCAATTGAGTACTGCTTAGTTGAATCAACTTTCTCATTGATAGCACGTTGACGTTTGGTGATTTTTGCCATGTTATACGCCCTCCACTTCCAAGCCCATTGAACGCGCAGAGCCTGCAATAGTGCGCACAGCAGCATCCATATCAGCAGCAGTCAAATCTGCCATTTTTGTAGTAGCAATCGCTTCCAATTGCGCACGGTTTACCTTGCCAACCTTGTTGGTGTTTGGACGACCGCTACCACTGGTAATACCGGCAGCCTTCTTCAATAAGAAAGATGCTGGAGGTGTTTTCATTACAAAAGTAAAGCTGCGATCACTATATACACTGATAATTACCGGTACAGGCGCGCCAACTTCCATGCCCTGAGTTTGGGCATTGAACGCTTTACAGAATTCCATAATATTCACGCCATGCTGACCCAATGCGGGACCAACTGGTGGACTTGGATTTGCTTTACCAGCTGCAACTTGCAGCTTAACGTAAGCGGTTACTTTTTTTGCCATGACATTACTCCCCTATGGGTGTTAGCGCCTCAATCAGGTTTTTGGCAAAACCTGACGTCTTCGGCTCCCCGCCCTGATCGAAACCAAGGACACGAAAACCCCTCTTTGCATTGCAAAGAAGGGCACTTATAAACCTTGTTAGCTATCAGGTCTTTTCTACCTGACCGAATTCCAATTCAACCGGAGTTGAGCGCCCAAAGATCAGTACTGCAACTCGCAATTTATTTTTGTCGTAATTAACTTCTTCAACGACACCATTAAAATCATTAAATGGGCCATCAATTACACGAACCATTTCACCAGGCTCAAATATGGTTTTAGGCTTAGGCTTTTCGATTGAATCGTCAACACGACGCAAAATTGCTTCTGCCTCTTTCTCAGTAATAGGCGCAGGCTGATCAGCCTTGCCACCAATAAAGCCCATTACCCGCGGAGTGTCTTTCACCAAATGCCAAGTATCATCATTCAATTCCATTTGAACTAACACATATCCAGGAAAAAACTTACGCTCACTTTTACGCTTTTGCCCACCGCGCATTTCAACAACTTCTTCTGTAGGAACAAGAATTTCACCGAAACTCTCTTCCATACCGTAAAGCGCAACGCGATCACGCAATGATGACGCAACTTTTTTTTCATAGCCCGAGTAGGCGTGAACCACATACCAGCGTTTAGCCATAATTCTTAACCTATGATGCTGGAAGCAACAAAGCCAAATAGGGTGTCTAACAACCACAAAATAATCGAGGCCACTATAACAACAGCCAGTACAATTAATGTTGTTTGATTAGTTTCCTGACGCGTAGGCCAAACAACCTTACGCAACTCAACTAATGCGCCACGCACCACATCAGCGATGGCTGAACCTTTTGCTGTTTGCAGCGCGACAAATACAGCAACTGCAGCAAGCACAATCAAGCCAAGCGCACGATAAAGAATAGATTCAGCTGAAAAATGAGAATTTCCGACAACACCAACAGCAACCACAGCCGCAACCAGAAGCCATTTTAATGCATCCAGCCGATAAACTTTCTCTTCAGTATTTGCAGTCATTATCACGGAAACCTTCATGAAATTTGGCAGGCCAGGAGGGACTCGAACCCCCAACACCCGGTTTTGGAGACCGGTGCTCTACCAATTGAACTACTGGCCTAACATAAATGAAGCAGCTTTGTGCAGCAGCCATAAAGCTGCCACACAAAAGTTAATTACTGAATGATTTTGGCAACAACGCCAGCACCAACAGTACGACCACCTTCACGGATAGCAAAACGCAGACCGTCTTCCATCGCGATTGGGTGAATCAGGGTAACAACCATCTTGATGTTGTCACCTGGCATAACCATTTCTACACCTTCCGGCAACTCTACTGCACCAGTTACGTCAGTAGTACGGAAGTAGAACTGTGGACGATAGCCCTTGAAGAATGGAGTGTGACGACCACCTTCTTCTTTGGACAGAACGTACACTTCCGCTTCAAACTTGGTGTGCGGAGTTACAGAGTTCGGCTTACACAGAACCTGACCACGCTCAACGTCATCGCGCTTAGTACCGCGCAACAGAACACCAACGTTCTCACCAGCACGACCTTCGTCGAGCAACTTGCGGAACATTTCAACACCAGTACAGGTGGTTTTTTGAGTGTCTTTCAAGCCAACGATTGAAATCTCTTCGCCAACTTTAACAATGCCGCGCTCTACACGACCAGTTACCACAGTACCACGACCAGAGATAGAGAATACGTCTTCTACTGGCATCAGGAATGGCTGATCGATTGCACGTACTGGCTCTGGAATGTAGCTATCCAGAGACTCAACCAGCTTACGCACAGCGGAAGTACCCAGACCGTTGTCGTCCTGGCCGTTCAACGCCATCAATGCAGAACCTGCAATGATTGGAGTATCGTCACCTGGGAAGTCGTAAGTAGACAGAAGCTCACGCAATTCCATCTCTACCAATTCCAGCATTTCGTTGTATTCGTCAGTGCCTACACCGCCGCAGTCTTCAGCCAGCAGGTCAGCCTTGTTCAGGAACACCACAATGTAAGGAACACCCACTTGGCGAGACAGCAGGATGTGCTCACGGGTTTGCGGCATTGGACCATCGGTCGCACCACACACCAGAATCGCACCGTCCATCTGAGCAGCACCGGTAATCATGTTCTTCACATAGTCGGCGTGGCCTGGGCAGTCAACGTGTGCGTAGTGGCGAGTTGGAGAGTCATACTCTACGTGAGAAGTGTTAATGGTAATACCACGAGCTTTTTCTTCCGGTGCATTATCGATACCGTCATAAGCTACGAAGCTACCGCCCCAGCTCTCTGCACACACTTTGGTCAAAGCTGCGGTCAGAGTGGTTTTACCATGGTCAACGTGACCGATGGTGCCCACGTTGACGTGGGGCTTGTTACGTTCAAACTTTTCCTTCGCCATTGCGAGCGCCTCCTCAGACGTAGATGACTTTTACACAGATAAAAAAGCTGCGAGAGAGCAACTCTCGCAGCGCACTTGGAGCTCATAAGCAGATTTGAACTGCTGACCTCACCCTTACCAAGGGTGTGCTCTACCAACTGAGCTATATGAGCCTAAAACCTTAATAGTTTGGAGCGGGTAGCGGGAATCGAACCCGCGCCATCAGCTTGGAAGGCTGAGGTTCTACCATTGAACCATACCCGCTTTAATCAGATATTGGCTGCTAGCTCACTTGCTTTTGCCTTTCTCTGTATTAGAGAATTTGGTGCAGGGGGGTGGATTCGAACCACCGAAGCTCGCGCGTCAGATTTACAGTCTGATCCCTTTGGCCACTCGGGAACCCCTGCCGAAAACCGCCGGCATTTTCCGACCTGAATCGCCAACTGTCAATCTATTTTTTTAACAAATTCACAGAGTTACGATCAAAACAACTGGTTAAAATTGGAGCTGGCGAGAGGAATTGAACCCCCGACCGGCTGATTACAAGTCAGCTGCTCTACCTACTGAGCTACGCCAGCTTTCTAACCACCGCTGTTTGTGGAGGCAGAATTCTATTGAAACATTTACTGAGAAGCAACACCTAAACAATAATTTTGTCGTTTTTCTAAGCCTGATTGTTTACTTAAGAGATCCACCCATACCAATTCGTCTACTTTTTCAGCAAGCCCCGCATCCAGAACCACCCAAGTCTCCAGAATTGTTTTTGGTAAAGCTTTTATCGCAACTTCATAACCGTGACCTTTTATTTCGCTCGATTTTATTTCAGCCTCAGCGTAATCGGCAAAACGCCCGAAAGAAATTCCATTGGCCAACTCACCCCGGGTAATGATATGGCTTTCAATATTTTTCTTTTGTAACTCATATAAACGTCGAACAGCCTCTTTCTCTGACATTTCCGGCTTGAGATATACCCAGAATGACTCACCCTCCTGAATCTCTATCGGTGCTATATGAGCACTGATGCCGAAGGCCGTCAAACGTTCTACCGCGTACTCAGCTTGCAATAACTGCTCATACGGACCAATCATTGAGCACAACTCTCCACCTCCAGTGCCATCAGACTTATTATTCGACGTAATTTCTGTCACCTTTAAATTATTTTTTTTTGCTGGGGCAATTTCACCAGCGGCCTCTGATAATAATTGCAAATTATTTTTCGTTTCTGCGACACCTCGGTCATCAACCAACGGCAACACTTCACCATCTTTCAAAAAAAATGCTTGATGAACAAAAAAAGCAGCGTTTGCAATCACTAGCACCAAAAATATTGCCCGCATTTATTGCTCCGTATTTTTGGAATTGTTGAAAACATAACTAAGCCCATCCAAAGTCAAATCTGGTAAAAACTGAGCTTCCGGGTACAACGACAGGAATTTCCCTGCGTCACCTCCCGTGAAAACAATATCCATCTTCGACTCAGGCTCCATTTTTTGAAGTTGAGTTATCCCATTGCCGACTAACCCCATTAACATTGCAGTAACGGCAGAGTGAACTGCCCCACTGGTTGCGATGCCGGGCTGTAGGCTCGCTACGCTAAAAAATTCATCGATCGCAACCCGACAGGTTCCGTTCACCAAAGAACTTAGCATAAGGTTAATTCCTGGAGCTATGAAGCCACCTAGGTGTCGACCACCTCTCAAAATCAGATCCACTGTTATTGCGGTCCCGAACGAGACAAGTATTAGCGAATTATGAAAACGATTATGGGCACAGACAATCCCCACCCAGCGATCAGCCCCCAACGTAGAAGGTTCTACATACCCATTGACCACTTTACCAAATGCAGGCGCTACGCGAGCGAACTCAGGAGTAATGCCCAAAAAAGACTCGCACCACGCTACCATTTCTCGTTCCTTAGCCTCGCTGACAACACTAACGCAGAGCACCCTTTTGATACTTAACCGATGCAGATCCAAGGGAATATCAAGCTCATTAAAATGCGTCGCTGTTAACAAATGGCCGCGAGCCACTACTTCGTGGTCGGTACGCAATCGCCATTTACAGCGAGAGTTACCTAGATCAAACTCCAAAATCACGATAACGACCTCAAAGAAAGTTCACCGCCATGAAAAGTCTGCTCTCCGAGATCGGTTTCAAGGCACAACGCCCCTGTTGATGAAACACCAGAAAACCTACCCGTCACCGTTTGCTGTCCGTTGCGCAAGACAACACGATCCCCCAAATACGCAGCTTTCTGCATCCACTCAGAGTGGTAGCGCGCAAAACCCGTCTGATGATAATCCGTTAATATCGCAATCAAATTGTCGATCATTGCAGCCGCCAAATAATTTCGCTCCATGGTCGACTTTGCCTCCTTCGCTAGAAGAGAGTTCAATGCCGTCCATGGCTGGTCAATGTCATTTATTTGGTTGTGTTGCATGGCAACGTTCAGCCCAACTCCTACAACAACCTGGCAACAACCGACAGGATCACCCATAACCTCAATCAAAATACCGGCGAGCTTTTTATTTTGATGTAAAACATCATTCGGCCACTTCAGTGTTACGTCATTTACGCCTGCTATTTGTAAAGTGCGTACAACTGCTACGCCTATTGCCAAGCTAAGCCCTTCCAGTGCTGCTACTCCGCCATCAAATTCCCACCCAATTGAGCAATATATATTTTGCGCCAGTGGGCTGACCCAAACGCGACCTCTGCGCCCCCTCCCTGCAGACTGAAACTCAGCTAAACAAATTTTTCTGGAAGGATTTTGCTCACGCATCAGAAAAGAATTTGTTGAATCCAATTGAGCAAAGACTCTTAAATCCAGATCTTCTTTAGAGGTTAAATTTGCTTTAATTTTTTCCGCATCTAGGAGATCTAGCCCCCCCTGAATACGATAGCCTCTACCTTTTACTGAAGATAAGCCGACGCCAAACCCCTCTAGTTTTTGTAGATGCTTCCATACTGCTGCACGACTTACTCCTAAGATACCACCCAAATCCTCGCCTGAATGAAACTCACCATCAGCCAGCAAAGTCACGATATTCCAAAGTGCTCCGAGCTCAGACTTATGTGAATCAATCATGATTCGCCTCGGATAAATACTGCCTCTTATAGCGCCCACCGAGTGATGTCAGCACCTCGTAGCCTAACAATTGACTTTTATTGCTCAGATATTCAAGCGTGAAGTTTTCACTTATGACTTCTATTGATTGACCCAATAATTGGTCGCTAGGCAAGTACACGTCAGAGATATCGAAGAGCGTTACATCCATAGATATACGCCCAATTGTGCGAACTCTATATCCGCACAAATCACCTTCAGGCTGCTTCCCAAGCGTTCTATGCAATCCATCAGCGTAGCCCCCAGCAACCACAGCTACTCGCTTACCTTTTGGTAGAGAGGCATCAGCCCCATACCCAAGAGTAACATCGTCGTCCAAAGTTCGGACCTGAATAATCGGTAAGGACAAACGCACAACCGGCATCATGGGATTAACTTGTTTGGGCTGTGGATTTATTCCGTAAATAGCTGCACCAGGTCTAACCAGATCAAAATGCCATTTACTACCTAAAAAAATTCCCGATGAATTGGCGAGACTTCGTCGAATCGAAGGGATAATCTTTGCAATAAGTGCAGCACTTTGCGCGAACCGCTGTTGTTGTACTGAGTTTAATCGGTGCGAGGGGTCATCAGCACAGGCAAGGTGACTCATTAGTAAAACGGGATTAATCGCTTTTATCAAATCAGCGTCTTCACAGAGAAAGTTAAACTCATAACGATCCAAGCCAAGACGGGTCATCCCTGTGTTGAGTTTTACTGCAGAAGGGAATGTGCAATTTTGTTTTTGGTTTTGTTGCGCCCAATCTTTGATTTGCGACAACGAGCAGAGAACAGGAATTAATTTAGCGCCGATAAATTCTTGTGTCTCGCAGATACGAGGACCACCCAACACATAGATAAGACTATCGGAAGGAAGAAAGCCTCTGGCGGAAAGCCCCTCTTCAAGAGTGGCCACAAAAAAATCTCTACAACCTGCGGAATAAAGTGCGGGGCCAACCCGTGAGGCACCTAACCCGTATGCATTTGCTTTTATCACAGCTGCGGCTGTCCCTTGTGAAACAGATGAAATGTAGAGCCAGTTAGCTTGAATAGCGGAAAGATCAATTGTTAACACGTGATGAGCCCATGGTGCGGAACAGAAAATACATCTAAGCAGAGCTCAATAATAAAAGCCAGTGATCAGAAGGCAAAAAGGGTGTAACCACAAATTAGAATCTAGCGGTTTTGCGCAGGAGAAAGATCAAAAATTTGATGCAAATAAAAAACGCCCGATAGAGTATCTATCGGGCGTTTTATATTTAGAAGCTTGACGATGACCTACTCTCACATGGGGAAGCCCCACACTACCATCGGCGCTAAGTCGTTTCACTTCTGAGTTCGGTATGGGATCAGGTGGTTCCAACTTGCTATGGTCGTCAAGCAATTTTGTATGAGTTCGAAGGTCTTATGACATTTATTATGTCAGCCTTGATTGACTCAAATAGGGTGGTGGATTGTAAAGCGTTGCTGTTTTACTTTGTATCTATCTACTTGCTATCTAACGATTAGCCAGTTTGTCATATTTTACAGTGTTTTGGATGCTTGTATATCCTGAACAAGTCCGAACAGAGTTTTCTTCTCTGTGTGAATCGTTAAACCGTCTAACAGTCGATTCTGTTATATGGTCAAGCCGCACGAGCAATTAGTATTGGTTAGCTCAACGCCTCACAGCGCTTCCACACCCAACCTATCAACGTCGTAGTCTTCAACGGCTCTTTAGGGGACTTAAAGTCCCAGGGAGATCTCATCTTGAAGGAGGCTTCCCGCTTAGATGCTTTCAGCGGTTATCCCGTCCGCACATAGCTACCGGGCAGTGCCGTTGGCACGACAACCCGAACACCAGAGGTGCGTTCATTCCGGTCCTCTCGTACTAGGAACAACTCTTCTCAAATCTCCAACGCCCACGGCAGATAGGGACCGAACTGTCTCACGACGTTCTAAACCCAGCTCGCGTACCACTTTAAATGGCGAACAGCCATACCCTTGGGACCGGCTTCAGCCCCAGGATGTGATGAGCCGACATCGAGGTGCCAAACACCGCCGTCGATGTGAACTCTTGGGCGGTATCAGCCTGTTATCCCCGGAGTACCTTTTATCCGTTGAGCGATGGCCCTTCCATACAGAACCACCGGATCACTAAGACCTACTTTCGTACCTGCTCGACATGTCTGTCTCGCAGTCAAGCGTGCTTTTGCCTTTACACTAACCTCATGATTTCCGACCATGATTAGCACACCTTCGTGCTCCTCCGTTACTCTTTGGGAGGAGACCGCCCCAGTCAAACTACCCACCATACACTGTCCGTAACCCGGATAACGGGCCGACGTTAGAACCTCAAACATACCAGGGTGGTATTTCAAGGACGGCTCCATCGAAACTAGCGTCTCGACTTCAAAGCCTCCCACCTATCCTACACAGATAGGTTCAAAGTTCAGTGCAAAGCTATAGTAAAGGTTCACGGGGTCTTTCCGTCTAGCCGCGGGAACACGGCATCTTAACCGCGATTTCAATTTCACTGAGTCTCGGGTGGAGACAGCTCCCCCATCATTACGCCATTCGTGCAGGTCGGAACTTACCCGACAAGGAATTTCGCTACCTTAGGACCGTTATAGTTACGGCCGCCGTTTACCGGGGCTTCGATCAAGAGCTTCGCTTGCGCTAACCCCATCAATTAACCTTCCGGCACCGGGCAGGCGTCACACCCTATACGTCCACTTACGTGTTTGCAGAGTGCTGTGTTTTTAATAAACAGTTGCAGGGGACTGGTATCTTCGACCGGCATGGGCTTACGGAGCAAGTCCTTCACCCTCACCGGTGCACCTTCTCCCGAAGTTACGGTGCCATTTTGCCTAGTTCCTTCACCCGAGTTCTCTCAAGCGCCTTGGTATTCTCTACCTGACCACCTGTGTCGGTTTGGAGTACGGTCTCTTTTTACCTGAAGCTTAGAGGCTTTTCTTGGAAGCATGGCATCAACCACTTCGTGTTCCGAGGAACACTCGTCATCAGTTCTCGGCCTTAAGATCCCGGATTTGCCTAAGATCTCAGCCTACCACCTTAAACACGGACAACCAACGCCGTGCTGGCCTAGCCTTCTCCGTCCCCCCATCGCAGTAAAAAGAGGTACAGGAATATTAACCTGTTTCCCATCGACTACGCGTTTCCGCCTCGCCTTAGGGGCCGACTAACCCTGTCCCGATTAGCGTTGGACAGGAACCCTTGGTCTTCCGGCGAGGGGGTTTTTCACCCCCTTTATCGTTACTCATGTCAGCATTCGCACTTCTGATACCTCCAGCATGCTTCTCAACACACCTTCGACGGCTTACAGAACGCTCCCCTACCCCACATACAAAGTATGCAGCCGCAGCTTCGGTTGCTAGTTTTAGCCCCGTTACATCTTCCGCGCAGGCCGACTCGACTAGTGAGCTATTACGCTTTCTTTAAAGGGTGGCTGCTTCTAAGCCAACCTCCTAGCTGTCTAAGCCTTCCCA